>JAKVBG010000107.1 GCA_022447605.1 Mariniblastus sp. | reverse complement strand
AACCCAGAAGATGCAGCAAAAACGCATGAAAACCTCTCGGAACAGGATCATTATGGAAGGGGGGTGGATTCGCCACCAGCGGGTGTTACGGCAGACCAAAACACCACCGGGTCCACGGAATCCGACAGCGATCGGATACTGCCGTCGAGCATGGCAATATTAAGGACGCCCGGATGAATGCTTTGTAGCCGCGTTGTGTCGGCCTCCTGGACAGGGGGGGTGGCCTGAATCGGTGGATTGGCGACAACGTCGTTCAGGGCGTTGATGCCTTGCGCGTTGTAATTTGCGCTCCAACCGCCCTCCGACGATGAGGCAGGGCGGTTGTAACGGCCTATAGTCTGGGTGATCGACAGGGTGGGGGGGTTGTCCGGATGCGCAAACGTGGCGGCGTTCAGGCCGCTGTTGACAGAATACTTCGAGGCAAAAACTTTTGAGTTTGTGCCCTGTGTTATCTGGGTTCGCGCGTAGCTCTCTGTGAACGCAATCGTCTTGGACGTACCATCGGTGACCCTGGAGAGTTTTGAATTTTTGTCGAATAACACGCCGTTCGAGAGGTAGGTTGTGATCGAAAAAGTATCTGCCGGTATAAGGTCTTGTGATGGATCGCTAGGACAGATGAACAGGTCAAAATTGATCCAGTCCAACGTGACGGCTTGCGCCTGGTAATTCTGGATCTGCTCGTTCTCGACGTACGGCATAATTGCCACATGCAGCGGATAGGGCCGTTTTGGCTTATCGGAAGGACCCGGTGGGTAATTCTTGAGAGAGTCAGGCAGTTTATCGCCGCGAGTCGAGGCAAAGTTCATCACCGCCAATTCAAGTTGACGTATTTTATTGATGCACTTGGTCCGTCTGGCCGACTCGCGGGCGGCCTGTACTGCAGGCAGCAACAGCGCGATCAGGATGCCAATGATCGCGATCACAACCAGTAGCTCGACGAGTGTGAAACCACCCCTGGAGTCACGAGAAGACTTGAGGCACCCCATGGCTCGTGGCCCGGCCCTGTTCCCGTCACCAAGTTGTCGACAAAGAGTGAACATGAAATTTGATCCCCAGGGGATACCAAGCGGTTGTTGGTTGGTCGCGCTGTTTCCAACAACAAAAGCTGGCGACCGCGGGGACCCGCAGGTGCCCGGCCAAGTAAGACATCGTTCCGCCAAAATACGACACCTTCAAAGTATGGCTCGCGTTATCGACGGCATTGAACCGGTCAACGGCGAGTATACACAAGAGACGCAGGTGAGTGTACAGGACATCGCTAGCAGTGTCAAAAACTTCCAGTTCCCTGTTTTGGCCCCAGAAGGCTTGAAGCGGTATTGCATGGGTCGATGGTATTCGGTTCAGCAGCAGACGCTTGAGGCACAAGGTGCCGTTGAAGTACCCAGGTGAAAAGTTTCTCTGTAGTTCCCCTGGGGGCGAACTGCATTTGGCCGGCGAGGCCATTGTGTATTGCAGCGTGCAGTTGAACACAGAAGAATTTTGTGAAAGTAACGGCCAGTGTGTAAAATCAAAGAGGCTGCCAGGCTGCGGCAGGGGGCTTGCTATGTCCAGTTGATAGGCAGCGTTTATCTTGCGGGCCATCAGGAATCCGCACCTTGAGGTCAGAGAGGGTCGTTTGAATCAGAGGCGTCCAGCAATATTTTGCACCGTCTTTACGGCGGCCCTGTTATGCGGCCTCGCGCAGCGGTGCTGTGCCGTGAGCTTTACCGACGTGACCGTGGCGGCCGGTGTCAGTTACACGCAGTGGCAATTGCCCCTGACCGATAGTGACCTGATCCTCTATATGTCCGGCGGCGCGGCGGCCGGCGATTTCGATGGCGACGGTTGGGCTGATCTATTCGTAACCCGGCTGAACAATACCGACATCCTCTATCGCAACCTGGGTAACGGCACGTTTCAGGATGTCAGTGCCTCGGCCGGATTCAACCGTTCCATGAGTACCAACGGTGCGACTTGGGGAGATGTGGACAACGATGGCGACTTGGACCTGTATGTGACGACCTTGCATGACCCATCGCTTCGTTATCATCTGTATATCAACAATGGAGACAGCAGTTTCACCGAAGAAGGAGTGGCCCGCGGCGCGGATCTCACGGTGCAGCCGTTCCCGCAGGGATTCAGTTCCACCTTCGGCGATTACGATCGCGACGGCTATCTGGACCTGTTCACCACCGAATGGTATACGGACTCTGGTTTTGGTAATTCGCGCCTGCTCCGCAATCGTGGCGCGGCGGCACCGGGGAACTTTATAGATGTGACCCAGGCCGCGGGGGTCGATGTGAGTCACGGACATCCTCACGGTGTTTCGTATGCGTTTGCGCCAAGCTTTATCGACATGGATCGCGATGGCCATGTCGATCTGGTCGTCGCCGGCGATTTTGAGGGCAGTCGGCTGTTTTGGAACAACGGCGATGGGACTTTTACCAATGGTACCGCTTCTGCCGGAGTCGGCACGGACGAAAACGGCATGGGCTCGGCAATCGGAGACTACGATGGCGACGGTGACCTGGACTGGTTTGTTTCGTCGGTGTACGAGGAAGGTGGTGCCTGCGGCGGACTGCAATACTGCGGTTGGGGTGACACGGGCAATCGGTTTTACCAAAACAACGGCGATCGCACGTTCGATGACGTGACTGACAGCGCGGGTGTCCGCGAGGGCGGCTGGGGGTGGGGAGCCACCTTCCTGGATTATGACAATGACGGTGACCTCGATCTGACGCACACCAACGGTGTTGATTACGAGGGAGTGACCATCGAAGCGATCTTTGAAGATGATCCGACCCGGTTCTGGGAAAACCGTGATGGCGTGTTTATCGATGTGGCAACCGACATCGGCGTGACCGATGTCAGTTCGGGTAAAGGCTTGCTGACGTTCGACTACGACAACGACGGAGACCTTGACCTGTTTATTGTGAACAATGCGGGCCAACCGGTTCTCTATCGCAACGATGGGGGGAACAGCAACGACTGGCTCCGCATAAAAACTGTCGGCACCCAAAGCAACGCCGATGGGATTGGCGCGCAAATCACGGTGGTGCCTGACGAGGCGGCACCCGGTGACTTTCTGTACCACGAAGTCACCGCGGGGAGCAACTTTTTGGGGCAGAACGAGCGCATCGCCCACTTTGGTCTGGGCGAATTTGAAGGGACAGTCGACCGGGTTACGATCGAGTGGCCTGCCAGTGGAATTGTGCAGGTCCTCGAAGATGTTGCTGCCAATTCGCTGCTGATCGCCCGAGAGCCCGTTTTGGGTCTAGCGGGCGATTTCAACACCGACGGGATGGTCGATGCGGCTGACTATAACCTGTGGCAGGACAATTTGGGCTTGGGCGCTGCGGTCCTGGGTGGCAACGGTTCGGGGGCGGCAACGGTAGTCGAGGCCGACTACCTGCTGTGGAAGGACCAGTTTGGCCAATCCGTTGCCAGTGGGTCTGAGGCAAGCCGGGTCCCAGAACCAGGCGGCCTGCTGCTGGCCCTGCTGGCCTGCTTGGCCTGGGTTTCTGCGCCGTGGATTCAGAGAAAAAACAAACCGCCGAAACTAGTTGGCCTAGAACAAAAAGTTGGAAGCGGTTGCGGCGCAAAACCTGAATCATTTCGTGACTCCAAAAGGTGAGTATTCTCGGTGTCTCCAGGGATTGCCCGATCGCCTGGTCGTTGTGTTTTTCGCTGGATTGGTATTATGATAGGCCCGCCGATAATATCTCTAACTTTTTGCGACCGGATTTCGAATCCGAGCTATTTTCCACCTGGGCAAGAATTCATTAGTGGCCATCGAAACCGGAAGTGGTCAAGTGGAGAGGAAACCGAGAACATGGTGCGTTATCCATTCCGAGAACGTTCGAGTACTGTGATCGTTTCGTTGACGGTTCTGGCGTTTCTGTCAGGTACACAGATTGCGGGGAGCGCACCTCCGAAGCTCTTTCCCACAGATCTCCCGACTGCCAGGTGGGTCGAGTTTCAGTCTGACGGTTTCTCGCAGCCAGTAACAGGAGTGATCTATCGTTCGGAGAAACCTCCGTGTTGCGGTATGCCTCTGGGTGGTCTGAGTACGGGGTGCATCGATATCGACGCTGCGGGCGTGTTCGGTTTCTCGACGATCTTCAGCGACTACACGCTGACTCAGGGGTATGCCAACCCGCGCGGCTATCCACGCAAGCCAGGCTCCTTTGCGCCCTTTCTCGGGATCGCGGTGGGGGATGACGCGTGGGTTTTGTCGACGCGCAAGATCGTCGACGGTGGTCTCGTGAAAGGTTGCGGTATCGGGCCCGATCAGAGCAAAGTCTGGAACGTGACGGTTCCCGCCATCGAGGGCGTGGGGGTCGCCGATCAGATTCACTACTTCGGCCACTATCCCGTGGTGGACATCGAGTATGAGACCACCGCTCCCGTCAGTGTGGGCTTGCGCGCCTGGTCGCCGTTCTTGCCGGGAGACGCAAAAGGCTCTAGTGTGCCCGGCGCCGTTTTCGAAGTGCGACTGCGCAACGAGAGTGACGAGGAGCAGCAAGGCACGATTGCCTTT
>JAKVBG010000106.1 GCA_022447605.1 Mariniblastus sp. | reverse complement strand
CGACACAAAACAGTTCAATAACCCGCAAAATGAACTCCCAACAGGCCGAAAGATGTGGCAGCGTGTCAAAGGCATAGGTCAACAGTGAGACAATGATCAGCGCCTGGATAAATGCATCAAAGGCTCTTCCGGCAGTCGTGTCCGAATCCTCAATAAGCCGCTTCAAAAATCGCATAACCATCCTCACTCAACTGGACTCGCCGGCAGCAACAGGGTCTTTTTTTCAGGCCTGCACCACACCAGCAAACTCGAATTACCTTTGCGTCCCAACCGGCCAGAATCGGCCGCTGCTTGGCCTCCCGATGCTGCGGGGCCCCCCGATCATGACCCAGGGCCCCCACACCATTGCTGGTAAACTAACCGGTAACCCCTTCTCGCACCTAGACCGATGTGGCGGCTTGCCACCTGTTGTAAAACGGCTGGTACAAAGGTTTTTTTGGCACGTCGAGGCACTGGAACTCTGCCGCTGCGCAATACCGCAAAAAACGCATAAATTACCTGGAGTTTGGTATCTTGGTGTCTTAAAATGGACTTACGCCACCTGAGGCGCCCCACTTAGAAATCGCCAAGAGGACCGCTAATGTTTTCGAAAATCGTGCCTGGTTTTTCCAGGCAGTTGCCATGGCGCACAGGGTGCAGTCTGGTTTTAGGCTCCCTGCTCTCGCTGATGGGAGCAACCGCTTTTGCCGACCTGCCGATCATGTGGGGTACCGACGAAGACACGGGCCACCTCGTCAAAGTAGAGCACTACAACTCTACACCGGTCGTCACCGACTACGGCCGGCTGTCTATCAACGATGGCGGCACCATTCGCCCGCTGCCCGATACCGATCCGGACGACTCTGACGAGTTCACCGATATCGAATCGTTTACCCTCAGTCACCGGGGGATTGCCTATATGGTTGGCAACAGCCCGATTGGCTTCGATGGCGGTGGCACCTTCTCCAGTCATCACCTGTACTCCCTGCGGATCTTTAATTTCGATGGCACCGAGGCAGTTCACCAGGACGATGCTGCCGCATCGGGCGGCTACAATGTCATCGAGTCGGTTGGTGCCCTCTCGGACGTCGACGACGACCCGATCAACGGGCTGGACTTTGACCCCATTAGTGGCCTTCTCTTTGGCGTGATTGAGAATGGCAGCCGCGACGACCTGGTCGTGATCGATCCGGTAACGGCAGTCGTCACCGAAATTGCAACCTCGCTGGATGGTACCGACGACATTGAAGACATTCAGTTCGACGACCAGGGTAATTTGTACTTGATCGATGACGATGGAGGCGAAAGCGGCAACGACGACATTTTGCACCGGGCAACGTTCGACCGGTCGGGCACCGTGCCGGCCCTGCAATCGATTGAGGTTCTCAACAACACGGGCGACGATCACCGAATCGAAGCGCTCGGCTGGGATTTCCAGAACCACAAGTTGATTGCCTTCAGTGATGAATCCAACAGCCTGTTCGACCTGAACACCGACTCGGACGGATTCACGGATCTTGGTGGAGTCGGATTCAACGACATGGAAGGCATTGACTTCGTGCCCACGCCAACGGGCCTTCCCGTGCCCGAACCGGCTACGATGCTGCTGGCCCTACTAGGCCTGGCGGTCATGGCAGTGGCCAGAAAACGTTGACCTTGCGCAAGTCGCAACTCGTGGCGATGGTGGTAGTGGACTGGGAAGAACGGTGACTCATGTTGCTCGCTTAGTGAACTCAGTGCGCGACCTCACCAGCGAATACCGCGCCGGCAGCAGTTGCTTTCTCACGTGGGAACGTCGCTACTGTACCGCTGCGCAACACCATAGAAAACCCATGTTTTCTATAGCTATTTGCATCTTGGCGCATTAGAATCGGCTTGCGTCACCCCACTCCCGCCCCGCTTAGAAATCGCCAAGAGGACCGCTAATGTTTTGGAAAATACGACTGGGTTTTTGCAGGCAACGGCCATGGTCGATGCCGGCCACATTTTTTTTCTTAACCGCTCCGCTGTTTTTGACCGCTCCGCTGTTTTTGACCGCCCTGACGGCGCCTGCAGCCAGTGCCGCCACGTATCAAAAGACCGACGGCTCCACCAGTCTAATCGAAAGCCCCCCCTGGACGGCGTACAACGACTTGTCGAGTGGGAATGTAACCAACATCAGCGGCTACGGCCGGTTGTTTGGTGATGTGGACCTGGGCGCCAGCGGCACGATCGTCGGCGATGCGACGGGCCCCCAACTCTATGGCGATGTTTCCGGTTCGGGCACAATCTCCGGCGCGACTCTGTTTGGCAACCTCGACATCGGTAGCAGCCCGGGTGTGATTACGCTGGAGGATGTGGCAATCTCGGACTCGGCCACCACCACGTTTGAAATCACCGGCACCGACCCCAGCCAGTTCGACCGGCTGATTTTGCTTGGCACGGTGGCGCTGGCCGGTACGGCGCAAATCACCTTTGACAACTTCGCGCCCGACCTGACCGATACGTTCCAACTGATTGACCTCGCCGGTGGCACGGCCAGCAGTTGGTTCTCCAGCGTCGCAGCCCCCGAGGGATGGACACTCTCCTCCAGTGGCACACTGAGTGTAATTCCCGAACCCACGTCTTTCATACTGATCCTTATCGGCCTGGCCCTGTTGCCATTACGGGTTCAGCGTTGATGCACCATTTATATTTCGAATCTTTATCCGTCAACTATTTTGTTCCAGGAGACAGCTAATGTGCAGGTTTGCTTTACTCGTTTTTGCCGTGACGTTGCTGGTTGGTTCTATGGCCCAAGCGGCCAGCTATAAAAAAACGAATGGGACCATCGTTGATCCCATCCTGGACACTTCCGGCAGCACGCATCCCTATAGTGGGAATAACCTGAAAGCCGGCGCGATCCTGGACTTTGCGAACCTCGCCGGCGCGAACCTGACCGGTGCGAACCTGACCGGCGCAGGCCTGTACTACGCGGATTTGCCCGGCGCGTTCCTGACCGACGCGAACCTGACCGGCGCGAGCCTGTACATGGTGGACCTGACCAACGCAAACCTGATCGGCGCGAACCTGACCAACACGGACCTGGAACAAGCGTACCTGACCGGCGCCAACCTGACTGATGCGACTTTGACCAACGCGGACCTGAGGGACGCGAACCTGACCGGCGCGACCCTGACCGGCGTCACCTCAGGAGGAATTGTTCGCAGTCCCACCGCCCTGCCCACCAACTGGCAACTCACAGGCGGGTATTTGATTGGGCCAGAAGCCAACCTCGCCGGCGCAAACTTGGCCAATGCAAACCTGGCCAGCGCGATTTTGACCGGCGCTACCCTGTCCGGCGCAAACCTGAATCATGCGAACCTTGCGGGCTCAAACATCGCAGTGGCGCAACTCCTAGAGGCCGCGAGCATCTACGGCGTAAATATCGCCGGAATTAACATGGCCGGCATCGACCTGACGGGTCGCGATTTTAGCGAGATGAACCTCGCCGACGCGAACCTAACCGGTGCGAACCTGACCGGCGCGACCCTGTACTACGCGGATCTGTCCGGCGCGTTCCTGACCGACGCGAACCTGACCGACGCGAGCCTGTACATGGTGGACCTGACCAACGCAAACCTGATCGGCGCGAACCTGACCAACACGAACCTGCGCCAAGCGTACCTGACCGGCGCCAACCTGTCCGGCGCGAACCTGACCGGCGCGGACTTGGACAGCGTCGACCTGCCCGGCGCGACCCTGACCGGCGCGAACCTGACCAACACGGACCTGATCCGTACAAACCTGGCTGAGTCGCTGTTGGACAACGCCACTTTCAGTCATGACACCGTACTACATGATGGCCAAACCGTCTCGCAGTGGGGTTTCGACGAATCCGGGCTGCAGGCCTACCTGGAAGGGACCCGCAGTGCCTATTCTGCTAATAATTTGACGATCATTCCCGAACCGGCTACGCTGCTGCTGGCTGCGATGAGCCTGGGCGGACTCTTTTTCGGAAGAGGCCAACCTTTTTTGAGAGGCTAATTTTTTGAGGGGCTATCTTTTGGGGAGGGCTACTTTTTTTCGAAAGAGCCGCTCTTTTCATAAGCCGCAAACCTGCAGCGGATGCCCTGCGCGGTATCCTCACTCTCACCCGACAGTCGCGGTGCGGTCCAGCCGCCACACATCCCCCGGCCGCCACGCAGACTCTACGCGGTGCGTAAAATCGTGCTTGCTCAGCTCAGCCTGCTCGGCCGAGATGGTAATTGCACTTCCAGCTGCCAGAAACAGCGCGTCGCGGTGGACATGCACACCACACGCGTGGCGCAGGCTCCAGGGTGTGCCGGGCAGCTGGTCCCAATTTTTTCCATCCTCAGAATACCACACGTCATTACGAT
>JAKVBG010000105.1 GCA_022447605.1 Mariniblastus sp. | reverse complement strand
TGTACACCACCGACAATGCCTTCGGCGTGGGAAATCGGAACATGAGCCCCTCAGGGCTACCCGACCATCGTTCCGGCGCTTTTTTCTATATGGATACCGGCCAGTGGCTGTTCGATGCCAGGGGAGTTGGTGCCCCAAACGTGATGCGATTCGCAAACAATCCGCGGGACCAGGTGGTTCGGGGAGTGATTGAAATCGACTTGAGCACGCTCACCATTATGGGCAGCCTGACCGACGCCAGCGGCTCCACAGAAACCATGGCAACGCCACTGACCCAGTGGAAGCAACCGCATGAATTGGGCGCTGAATTGACTCCCAACGTGATCAGTATTGTCCAGCGCGACAATCCCTCTTTGTCGGTCGATAACATTGTTCTGGAGAAGCTGGTCCTTGATTTAGAATGGAACAGAAATAGCTCGAGTAGTTGGAACAGTCCGTACAACTGGACCCCGCGCAACGATCTGACCGCCACCCCGGTGGCGCCAAACACAAAAACGTCGATTGCCCGGTTTGCATCGGCGATTAGCAGCCCGCAGACGGTATCGGTCACTTCTCCAGTGACGGTCCGAAGACTTGATTTCGAAAGCCCTCACACCTACACGATCGCTGGCCCGAGCAGTGTGGAATTAGAGGCGCGCGCGCACACCAATGCCAGAATCGACGTCAGTGAAGGGGCGCATGAAATCGACGCAGCGGTGAACCTTGCTTCCAGTACGATTGCAAACGTGGCGACCGGCAGCAGCCTGACATTTGACAACGGGCTGAAGCTGAACAACAAGTTTATGACGAAGCTGGGCAACGGCACGATGGTCGTCAACGGCACTTTGCCCAAAGCCAGTAGCCCCGTCGGGGGTGGGATTGTCGTGAACCGGGGTACCTTGGGGGGCAACGGTACGGTTGACGGATATCTGACCAATATCGGTAGTACCGTCAACCCAGGCTCTGGCAGCCCTGGTGCACTGAAGGTCTCAGGCCACTACTCGCAGGGATCCACCGGACGAGATCTTCCGATCTATACACCTAAGCTTCAGATCGATATCAACGGCCTCACTCCTGGCACACAGCACGACGTGCTCGACGTGACCGGCAATTTGGACATTCTTGATGGGTCGCTGGAGATCTCGATGGGTTTCACTCCCAGCCCGGGTGATACGTTCGACATTTTCAACTTTGCCTCGGCCCGTGGTGGTTTTGATGTCATCACCGGTTCACCGGGGCCAAACATGTGGTGGGATACCTCCCATCTGTTTGTCGACGGCACGATCTCGGTGGTGGAAAGCGGACCAACCGAAGTCTTCATCGAACACATCGGGAGTACGAATCCGATTTCTGAGGGTTGGAGTGACGGTAATACCAACCCTGGCGGCAGTGTCGGCCCGGGCACGCCGGCAAACTGGCAAATGGTCGATAACGCCAACTCTGGATTCTACCGGGTTACCGGGAACACGCATCCTGATCCTGATGGATTACCGGCCGCGTTTGACGATCCGGCTGGGTGGACTGCCACGGTAACCGCCAAGCTGAACGCGGCAGACCGGGGCAATGAATCGGCCATCTATGTCGCCGATGGCCATAATTCCTTTGGGATTCAATTATTCGACGGCGGTGATTATGGTAGCGAAGGCGCCGGGGCGTATTACAGTCAGGCTGACCTGCCGTTGGCCAGCTATCTCCAACTCGGCACGGTCGACCCCCGCAGCGGGTTCCACACGTACCAAATCGTCCTGGACGCTGCCGGAAATACCGACCATACCGATGACATGATCTCGTTGTACGTCGATGGGGTGCGTGAAGTTGGACCGATCGCCCGCAGTGCGTTTACGACCACTGCCGATTGGGAATTCATCATTGGCCGCATTGGCGAGGCTGACGGTAGCGGATTAAGTCCAGAAACCGGATCGGATACCCAGTACTCTCTTTGGCGATTGGAAACTGGGCAAAATGTGCTTAGTACGTTGAGTTCCACCGTTCCGGAGCCAGCCTCTGCGGCGCTGCTGACCGCCATGCTGTTTGCACTGACTTTGGTCCGACGTCGGAACAGCACAAGTCCTGTCTGCTGTGGGCAAACCACACTTAACGATCGCCACCGATGGCAACCTCGCAAAACAGTACTCGTGGGTGTGGCTGGTTATCGGTGGGCGTTTACCTTAACAGCACTGGTTTTCTTGATCGCAACCTCAGCCGCACCGGCGCAGGTTTTGGACCGCGGTCACCGGGTCCTTGTGGAACGCGGCCTGCAGCTGCAAGCCCTGGCCCATCCTGTTCAAAACGGGTTCGACCTGGACCGTTGGAACCAGTCGAATTTCACCACGATTGACTTGCATTACCACCCGTATCCAACCTTTGCAGAACTACCCGCAGGTCTGGAGGGCATACCCTGGGGTCGCAGCATGCACCACCAGGAGTTTTATCTCGACCACGACCTGTTCGATCATGAAATGGCGCATGTGTCGGACATGATTCGTTACCAAATCCGGGACGAACAGGACCTGACCGACCCCGATGAAATCACTTACACGGCGGAAATATTTTCGTTCCTGCACGAAAAGTATCCCAATATCTTGCTCAACACGGATGTCGGGATGTCGGTAATTGAAATGCGGAACTTTATGCAACAGGCCAAACCCGACCTGATTATGAATCAAAGCTATCCTTTTTCTAATGCCATGGGGAATGTTGGTGGCAGCCCGTGGCTGCTCTATGAAAACCTCTCCCTGTTTCGCGAGGCGGGACTGGCTGGCAACGATGGCACGGGTAGCCGCCCGATTCCTAACGGACTCTTTACCCAAAAATTTGTCCGTAGCGGACATACCGTCTCCGACTCCGAAGCCCGACTCCAGGATTTTGCGGCCTGGGCATTTGGGTTCAAGGTGGTCGACAGTTTCTTCTACGATTCGGTACCCGGCGGCGAACTGCAAGCGGTGATGTTTTCTGGAGTGGGCACCGACAATCCGACGTCGCTCTTCTATCAAGTTGCCGAAACCAACCGGCAAAGCCTGAACCTGGGCCCGGCGCTCGTTCGGCTGCTGAGCACCGACGTACGACTGCAAATGGGCCGGCACCCAGGAGGTCTGACCAACCCGGTACCCGAGGGCGTGGTGACCTGGAACGCCGATGCAGACCCTTATATCACCGACATTACCGCAACGAACCTCGGCTCAAAAAACAGTGGCTACGAGGGGGACGTGGTGATCGGCTACTACAAACCGTTGCACCCGGCATTCACCAATTCGGGCTTCGAAGACGACACGTACTTCATGGTCCTCAACGGACTGAGCGACCCCGATTCCAGCGGCACGGTGGCAGCGACCAGCCAGAAAATCCGCCTTGATTTTGATTTCAGTGGCACCAGTATTTTTAACCTGCAGCGGCTCAGCCGCGATACGGGCCTGGTTGAAACCGTTAACCTAGTCCCTGACGGTGGATCGCGGTATCACCTCGACCTGGTCCTCGAGGGTGGCACGGGCGATTTGTTTAAATTCAACAATGGGGGAACCTTCGTTTCCGGCGATGTGCCCACGATTGGCCCAGGTGACTACAACGCTGATGGGATGGTGGACGCGGCCGATTACACCCTATGGCGAGACGGACTGGGTACCAAGTACACCCTGGCCGACTACGCCATTTGGAAAACAAATTTTGGTATCGGGGCCTCCGGCAGCGGCGCTGGTACGGCCGTTCCCGAACCCACCGCGCTGGCGTTACTGCTGGGCACCATGCTGGCGGGAAGCTTGGCACGAGTTGGCCGGATTCAAAAATAAAAATCCCGCCATCTGCGGGTCCGGCCTCTGCGCGTCCGGCATCTGCGCGTGTCGCAAAGAGTTTTCAAACGCGCTGGAGCATCGTCGCAAAACTAATCGAGCGGTCGGTCGCCAACGAAAGTTACTACGTTGTTTTCTCCGGTTTGACCGATGGTCGTAGGAAAACCCTCTTGCTACAGGGAATCGCAATCTGTGGGGAGCTTGCCCAGGAAAGAATTGGAAGCTTACTCGCTCTGAACCTCGTCCCCGGCATAGGTTGCAAGTGCTCTCCACAACAAGACATCGGTGATGTCTTGTTGGAATTTGACATGGCCATCGACGAACGCAACGTTCACGCCACCTGGATGACGGCTGCGGGCCGCTGCGTATTCCTGGCCACCCTTTTGGGCTTGAGAATCGCATGGCATACCATGCTCAGGCCGATGAATGCACCAAACTGCTGCGATTGCATCGCCGGCGCTGGCGTTGGGCGTGAGCCAGTGTGTGTAGGAGGCCGTACCCATCCACAGGTGGGCCCACGTACCGCGCAAGTCCCCCCTGGCACCCGGCTCGGACCCTCCTGGAAAGACATCCACCTGGCCGGCCAGAACCTCGCTGAGCATTGCGGTATGTGAGGTGCCATCGGTGATAGTTTTGAGCTTGCGTCCGTGAAGACTTCCCTGAATGCGGAACACCCCGTCGGTTTCCATATCTTGGGCGTCATAATTGGCATCCAGCGGTTGCGTGCCTGAATAGTGTCTCGACGGATCGGCAGTAGGGGCCTGCGTCGTACTCCCAAAGCAACCGGCATAATTGGAGCGGGCATACCTTCCGCCGTTGTCGTGAG
>JAKVBG010000104.1 GCA_022447605.1 Mariniblastus sp. | reverse complement strand
ATGCCAAAACTCTCCAGTGCACCTCCGGTGGACAGGTACTGCGGGAACTCAAGGGCAGGAGCCTTTACGAGCTCAACCGTGAACGGGCCGACGCCTACAAGACGGCGCGCAAATCGCATTGGAGCACCAACGCATCTACCCGTGAGGCACTCGCAGAAGTTCAGCGGCTCGCTGGAATTCGCCTACCGGTCAACCAGCCACAGGTCACGAGTCGCGGCATGGTCCCGACCGAAGATGAGGTCCAGTTGGGATATGGCACCAATCCATCAACCGGAATTGCCCACTCCACCGCCCAGAACGGAACCCTCTTTACGATCGAAAAGCTGGTCCTGGAGCGCGAAGGCGAAGTCCCAGTCCCTGCGCTTTTGATGAAGCCGATGGCCGAAAGCCCCGACCGTCGCGGCGTCGTGATTTACGTTTCCGGCAAAGGCAAACCGGATGACATGACCACCGGCGAGGACATTTTTCGGCATGCTGCACTGAGTGACCATCTCACCAATGGCAAGATGGTCTTGAGCATGGATGTCCGCGGATTTGGCGAAACGGCTGCCACGGCACCCGACTTTTCGCGTGGTTACTTCGGAACCGATTACGAAACAGCCATGCTGGCCCAAAACCTGGGACGGCCCTTGTTGGGCCAACGGACCGAAGACATCCTCGCGGCCGTTCGTTTCCTGGTGTCGCGTGACGATGTCGACCCGGCTGCGATCGAATTGATTGGCGAGGGCGCCGCCGGGCCTGCCGCACTGCACGCGGCAGCCCTTGATCCAACCATCGCCAAACTGAAGCTGGTTGGTTCTGTCACCTCCTGGGTTGATGTGGTGAGCAGACCGTCGGGAAAAAATCAGCTTACCAACGTGGTTCCGTTCGCGCTGGAATATTACGACCTGCCAAACCTGGTCGAGGCAATTGCGCCGCGCGTCGTGATGGTTGTGGATCCGGTCGACCCCACCGGCCGGCTACAAACGGCGCCATAAATCCCTGGCCGCTTGATGCCGACTTCCGCTAGCGGCAAACGCCGTGATAAGCAGCAGCATCAGGCTGGCCGGTTCGGGAACCGTCGCGCTATCACCTGGACTGATTGCCTTGAGAATCAGATTCGTCCCGGTGACAAGTAAGCTGAAGCTGTTGGCATCGGGGCCGGCCAGGGTCAGGCCGTGGTTGGTCAATCCGCTGGCGGTGAAAACCAGGAAATTGGTCCCGGCAGGCGGTTGGTAACCTTCCAATAGCTCAACACTCAGGGTTCCGTCGAGAGTGGCCTCGCCGGTCACGTTCAGCCTGTCGTAGTTGGTCGACAAATTGCTGGCAATTTCAATTTCCAGCGTCGCGGCCGCTTCCATGGTAAACGTGCCCCGAACTTCAAGGTCGCCAGTCCCGCTACCAGGCGCCACGGCACCGGCGGTAACGTGCAGGCTGCCACCGATCACGCCATCGCCACCGACGGTGCCTGCCATCACGTCAAGCTGACCACTGCCAGTGGCGGTCGCATCAAACTGCAGTCTTCCATCCCCTTGTTTTGTGACCGTGGCACCGTCGAAGTCCAACGACTCGGCGAGTGTTAACCGAGAGTTTGCCCCAATGTTGAACGTGGTGTCACCTGTTGCGGTCGCGGGAATCTGCCATTGGTGGTCACCGGCCAGCACATCGATCACCACACCTTCGGTGGTGTCTGGCAATTGAATCTCTCCTGTGCCCCTCAATTGGTACGAGTTGGGACCATCGATCTGTAGCCGGGCAAAAGTGACTGGGGCGTTGACCTCAATATTCACAACCTGGGTCACTGCGCCGGTCAACTCCACGGTCAACAAACCATCGGGAAACCCAGACCAAGACCAGTTGCCATCGGTATGCCAGTCGCCACCGGTCGTGAGGGACCACTGGTAGACAGGAACAACCGCTTGGAGAATGGCGCTCTTGGGGTTGAAGTGAAGGGTGAAAAAATCGGCCGCAGGACCTGTGAGGGAAACGTTGTTGTGAATCACCTCATCCGCAGACAGGACCATGAACTGTCGACCGGCTTCTACCTGGTAACCATCGGTGAGCGCGATCTCTATCGAGCCATTGAGTTCCGCCGTGCCTCGCACCGAAAGGTGGTCGTAATGACTGGTCAAATCTCCACCAATTTCAACCGCCAAAGTACCATTGGCACCCAGCTCAAAGTTGCCGAGCACCTCCATCTGGTTACAAGATCGCGAAAAGTCGCAAACCGAGCTGCCAGTATCTTTGCGTCCTGGGGCCAAGGCACCGCTGTCGATCTGGAGGTCGCCGACGATTTCTCCTTCGCCGCCAACGGCACCCGCAACGATGTTCAGCGTGCTGCCGGCCAGTTGGGTGGTGCCGTCGAGGTAAAGGGTGCCTACCCCCTCCTTGGTGACCGTCCGGCCCTGCAGGTTCGTGGTCCCGCCAAGACTCAACGAAGCACCAGTGGCGATATTGATGGTGGCATCGTCGACCAGTTCCAACCCGGTATCGATCCTGTGATCACCGCTGGACACTTCCATGCTGGCCATTCCATCGGTCGATTCCATCTGTAACGAACCGGTTCCCCTGACGCGATAAGTGTTGGAACTGGCAATCTGGAGGCTTGCGATCGTGGCTTGCTGCACCAGTGAAATGTTTGTCGTACTCCTGGACGAAGCGGGCAAAAGGGCAGAAGCAAAACTCCCGTTGGGCACGGTACCCGGCGCCCAGTTTTCAGCCCCATGCCAGGAACGGCTCGAGTCTCCCACCCATTGTGTTACGATATCCTCTGGATCAAAGTCGATAGTGTGCAACTGGTCGACGGCTAAACCTGAGACGAGCTGGGCACCACCGCCAGGCCAGGCAATTGTCAGGTCGACGGTACCTGTATGGCTGCCAAGCCCGAAGTGCAGCGTGGGATCATTCTGGTTGCCCTCGCCTGTGCCAAACTCAACTTGTCGCGTAAGCGTTTCCTCGCCGAGCTGAATGCGTACCTGGGCCCCCACGGCATCGCGCGTGATCGTTTGCCCGTCGCCAACCATTTTCAGCTTGATCCAGTGGTTGCTGTTACCGTTGTTTCTGAAAAGTTTGCCGCGGGTGAGCAGATCTAAATCACCGTCATTGTCGTAATCGGCGAAAGCGGCCTGGTACGTTCGCCCCAGCCCACTGAGCCCGGCACTGTTGGTCTGGTTGGTAAAATTCCAGTTCCCGTCGTTGCGATAAAAACGTGGCGCGTCCCCGGAATAAACCGTCGTAAAGAAGAGATCCAGGTCGCCGTCGTTGTCATAATCGCCCAAAGTGGGCGAAGCGTACGACTCCTGCCAGTCGGAGCCATCCAGTTCGTCCATCAGCTGAAAACGATAGTCCTGGCTCCCACCCAAGTTGCGCAAAAACTTGGCATGGTCCTGGCTGCCATCCCCCCAGCTGTGGCGGAAATTCCCCACAAACAGGTCGAGTTCTCCATCGTTATCCATGTCTCCCCAGGCCGAGCCAATGGTGTGACCATACGGGTAGGATGATCCCGGTTCACCCGCCACTCCCAGGGCCGCACCTTGGTCACTAAAACTGCCGGTCCCATCATTGACATACAGCCCGTTGGGTTCCAACCGGTAGTTGGAAACGTAGACATCGATATCCCCATCGCGATCGAAGTCGGCCGACGTAACTCCGCGGGCTGGGCGAGGACGTCCGGCGGTCACCACCGTATCGTTCGGCTGGGTCCAGGTGACGGTGAAGTTGTCGTCGCCATTGTTCTTTATGATCGTGTCCGGAAAATAACCGCTTGACTGGCTTTCATAGCCGCCCTGGTAGAGGTCTAAATCACCATCGTTGTCGTGGTCTCCCCAGCTTGCACCGCGGGCATTTTGGGACGGCGGGAATTCATGTTGAGGCAACGCGATCTCGGTAAAACCGGTCCCTCCACTACTACCCCAATCGTTGCGAAAGAGCCTGCGTCCGCTAAAGGAAAAAAGGTCGAGCCACCCATCGTTGTTGTAATCGCCCCAGATACCAGATCCGACCGGTGCGTTGCCGCCTGAAGCGACCGAGTAGAAGTTGTTCCCACCGTAATTCCGCCACACAACGCCGTCGGTGTGCAGATCCACAAAACCATCGCTGTTGTAATCACCCCAGGACGCCTTGACATTACCCGGACCACTGCCGGAGAAAACCGAAGAGGTTACGTTGGTAAAAGTCTGCCCGCCAAGCAGTGCGCAGAACAGGAAAATCCACGACCCAAAAAGCCATCGCAGACCCACAGACAGACAGCCATGTGGCTTCAGCCAGACAGTACTGTTTTGCCGCAACCGCAAAACTGCCTTCCCCTCTTTCGAAACTGTCTCGAAACTTCTCTCAAGCCAACACTTCTCCCAGGCCAAACTCTGTTTCTATTTTATTCTGTCGTGGCCAGATCCGCAAATTTCCGCTTGTTTTAACCCACCGGCGACGTTGCTACGGCAATGGATAACCCACAGGCAAAGGTTGCCAGATGCCCGCAACCGCTTTTTGCCTGTTTGGCTCCATGCAAGTTTTGCTCCCTGTAAAGAGTGGCAAAGGTTCCGTTTGTCGCTTCCTACTCTGAGTAACGCAACCCTTTAACAGCCCGGAGATGAGCAAGTTCACAGTGCAGGAGGCCCCACCGTGCAAGAGACATAGTGCTGTGATGACCTCAAACGAACCTGGCAGGCGTCCGGCAGCGGCCACGATTTGTCCGTTCATTTTTCGTCAATTTTTAGCCCGACAGACGGTTTCCTCCGATCGAGTCGCTCATTGA
>JAKVBG010000103.1 GCA_022447605.1 Mariniblastus sp. | reverse complement strand
CTGTGAAGGCAGCCAGCGATGATATTGTGTTTTACACCCATACCTGCGGCGCGATTGGAGATCGGTTGGACTTGATGTTGGCCTCGGGTACCAACGGGATCGATACCCTGGACCCGCCTCCGCTGGGCACCGTTGAACTTGACCAGGCCGTCGCACAATTGAAGGGCAAAGCGTTTATTAAAGGCAACCTGGACCCGGTCACCACGCTGCTTCAAGGCAGTGTTGATGATGTTGAGCAAGCGGTGATGCACCGGATCAACGTTGCTGGCCAGGGGGGAGGGTACATCCTCAGCAGTGCGTGTTCGGTTGCCCCGCGAACCAGCCCTGAAAACATTGAGCGGCTTTCACAACTGGTTGAAGAGCACGGCAGGTATGGCTGCGGTGGCATCCTGGATGGCTGAGGGGGACGTTTGCCCGCAGCTTCTTTGGGGCTGCTATGTGTTGAGCATGGTCGTCCATTGGTGCCCCCCCTGCCGACGCCTGCCACGCTTAGTTTAAATCCAATTTGGTAAGGTGACCCTCGGAAATGGCTTGGCCAAAGCAGTCTAGAGAACGCTCGATCCCATCTCGTAGCCGGGTCCGTGGCATGGCGGGGAAAGTTTTTACGATTGCCGACTCACTCAGGTCACAAACGAACGGCATCCGGGTTGCATCTTCGGCAATCGAGATTTCCCCTCCAGACACTTCGCTTAGCAGATTGCAAAAATCTTTAACCGGGTAGGTCTTTCCTCTCAGGTTGAAGGCTCCATATCCTTCAAAGGGTTCCGTGGCGGCCTGGGCGAAACCGGCACCAACGTCGTCGACAAAGTGATAGTGTTCGCGGCCCTGATAGGGCATGGCGTAAGGACATCCCAGGGAGGCTGCTTTGAGGGCCGTGGTAGGGGCTGACGTGAGCCCCTTGTCCCGCCCTGGTCCATAAGTAGTCGCCAGGCGGAGGCTGACGGTCGGCACGCCGGTTTCTAACTGGTAGGCTTGCGCCATGCCCTCCCCAGCCGTTTTCCAGTAGCCGTAAAGATTCGGTGGCAGGTAGGCACCCGATTCGTCGACTTCCTCCCCGGGATAGAGATCTCGAGGGCCATACACGGCAGCGGAACTCGCAAAGACAAATCGCTCAATCTGCTTTTTCATGCCGGCAGCAGCATGAAACAGGTTGGCCGTTCCCTGGACATTGACATCAAAACCAAGCAGCGGATTCGCCTGGCAGTCAGGCGACTGAAAGGCTGCCAGGTGGATGATTCGGTCTGCACCGCTCGTTTCCAGCGCCTGCTGGACAGCGGGAAGGTCGCCGATGTCGCCTTCAAGAAAACGGATCCGGTCCTGGTAAGCTTCTGGAATTCGTGACCAGTCTTCGTGGCGCGAAAACCCAACGACCTGGTCGATGCCGTGGTCGAGCAGGTAGGCGGTGGTGGACGACCCGATACACCCGGTCAAGCCGGTGACAAAGGCAATACTCATTGGATTCTCCTGCGGGCGGGTGCAATCATCATTTGGCGCCAGTGCGTTTTATTGAGGGCGAACGGAAAGTTATCTTTGGTCGATGGCGTTATGCCCGGTACAAACTGTTTGTGTGCTCCATCACTTCTTATTTCTAGCGGACAAAGGGTTCTTTGATAACCGCTACTCGACGCGACAGGGAACCTGGTTTAAAAAGGGCCCTGCTAGAAGCATGTGATTCCAATGCCACTGAATCTGAAATTTACAGGAGCAAACCGATGCCACGATTGACCGTTGTTGAACCGGAACAGGCGACCGGGGACGTGAAAGAGATTTACGAGGTGTTTGAAAAAAAGCTCGGTAAAGTGATCAATATTTTTAAAGGTATGGGAAACAGTGGCGCGGCACTGCGGGCCTATACAGGTCTGTCGTCGGCGCTGGCCCGTGGAGAGCTTGCAGGCGAAGACCGCGAGGCGATCTATCTTTCCTTGAGCGAAAAAAACGACTGTCAGTACTGCGTGTCAGCTCACACGATGCTGGCCAAAAAAGCGGGACTTGAAGACGAGCAGATCCTGGAGTTCCGGCGAGGCGGATCGAGTGACAAAAAGCGTGATGCGTTAATTCGTTTTGTGTTTCGCGTTGTTGAGACTAATGGTTTTGTTGACGACGGCGAGATCGAGTCGGTGCGCGAAGCTGGATATACGGATGGCCAGATCGCCGAAGCGATTGCTTTCATTGCGTTGGTGACTTACACAAATCTCTTTAACCACGTATTTGCAACAGAACTTGATTTTCCCGCTGCGCCCAAAATCGACTAGTTAATTTTTGGATGCAGGGCGCAAAATAAAACCAGCTTCGAAAGCGGATCTTTGCGCTGGGCCAATTGGCCAGTTGCAGCATGGTGTTGTGAGCTCAGTTGTTTTCCGGAGTGTCAGAAAGCTCTTCCAGAAGTTGCCAGCTGACATGTTGCATGCGCGGCAAATGAAACGGTCCTTTCCAGAGGTTTCCTTTGAGGTGGCTGCTCGGGCTCCCATCGCGATGCAAATAGCCGTACCACTCCCCGTGCTTAGGATCGGGAAAATGTTGGTAGGCCCAGTCGTGTGCCAATTGATGCTGCTCGGCATACTTGCTTTTGCCAGTTAATTGGTAGGCGAACAGGGTGGCAATGATCAATTCGTTGTGGGGCCACCAGAATTTCATATCATGCCAGTATTCCTGGACAGGCAGGCCTTTGACATCGACAAAGTAGCAGAGCCCGCCATGTTGCGAATCCCAACCCCGCTCCCACATCCAGTCGAGCATGTCGAGGCCCGTTTGGATCAACCCCGGGTCACTACGGTATTTTCCTTCCTCCATCATGAACCAGGCACCCTCGATGGCGTGCCCTGGGTTCAGCGTGCGACCATCAAAATGGTCAATCATTTCTCCGGCCGGACCGACCGTTTCCATCACGCAACGAATATCGGCCTTCATGAAGGTGGTGCGAATCAACTCGACACTGCGATCAATCAACGCGTCTGCATTTTCCAGATCAATCGATCCCCGCAGTTGTTGCGCCGTGGCGATTGAAATCATCGGAAACCCGATGCCCTGGGAGGGGCGCACGTCGGTAAATTTTGGTTCTGTACCGACCGGGTTTAAATTGTGATCGACAAAGCGGGAGAAACAGTTTTTGGCCTGCTGGGCGTACTCTGATTTCCCGGTTGCCTGGGCGAATTCGCCATAGGCAATGGCAGCAAAGCTTTCGCTAAATGCATAACGCCGTTTTCGTATGGGCCTTCCGTCACGCGTGACGTGAAACCACATTCGCCCGTCGCTGGAGTCAAAACAGTGCGTGGAAATAAAGTCCAGTGTCTGCCCGGCGGTCTCGAGCCATCGTTCGCGTTCGGGGTGATTGGCCAGTCGGGGATCGTTGTACAATTCTCCCAGTAGCCAGGCAAAGCGGCCCTGTTGCCAAACTCCCTTGTCGGTATCGATGATGGTGCCGTCGCGGTCAAGCGAGGTCATGATGCCGCCGTATTGGTCGTCGACAGCATGGTTCATCCAGAACGGAAGGACGTCATTTAAAAGTCCATCCCGGTAGACCTGGATCAACTCGCGAATGCGATTCTGGGAAAGGGGCAGTTCGGAGGTCATGGCGGCGTCGGCAGAAGGATTTGTTTTGGGGGCTGAAAGGAGCGATCTCAGCTCCTTATTCTTGGCCCCTTTACGAATCCTCGCAAGCCTCTTGGGAGTGGCCCTTGCCAACCCTGATTCTTTCGCGGTCTTTCCCAATCGAACCGAGCTGCAGACCTGCCCACGCAGCTACGGCTCTTGGAGGCGGTGAGTTTCACGGCCGGGCCTGTTTGGGAATGTTCCAGATGCGACGAGATCTGAAACACGTGACCGAAAACGATGCAGCAATCAGTAAGATTCCGCTCACTGGCTCGGGCACGGCGGATTCTTCAAATGTCGCGAGCGTGCTGCTGGCTGTAGCGCCAAAATTCGTCCGCCAGGTGTGGTACTGATCCTGGTCAATCGCGCCGCCGTCGATGTCGTTTAGCAGCGTGCCTTCGGGGGCACCCAGATTGTCTCGCCAGACGACATAGTCGGCAGCATCTACAGTGCCGTTACCGTTATAGTCGCCCGGGAGGACCGGCTCCCCGGGGGACGCCAGTTCGGTCAACACCCAGTTCCGCCAGGGCTCGGCGAGCGGGTCGGAGAACCAGCTATTGAAGCTCGGTCCAGGACTACTTACCGCAAAGAGCATGATCGGCAAGTCGTTTTCCTCGGCCCAGGCAGCCTTTTGTCTGGCCGCGTCGAGCCAGACGTCAGGCGGTGACCCAAATCCCAGGGAGGGTGGCGATGCCCAGAGGACGGGAATCAATTCCTTGCCGGTGTCCAGGTGTGCCTCCATCTTGCTCTTCCAGGCGGCGACGTCCGTGGTGTAATCGTCGTAGATGAAGCCGTCCGCCTGGAGCGTTGCTGGTGGGGTCAGCGGTCGGCTTAGCCACTGAAACACTCTCAAGTCTGGCCAGTTTATTTTGATGTGGTCGTACAACTGACTGAGGTAATCGAATTCCGCCCAGAATCCTCGCTCCTCGCCGAGACTGACACCGTAGAGTTCGTCCAGGTCTTGCTGGGCGATGATCGCGTCAATGCGATCCCTTGCTGTTTCGATTGGCGGCAGTGGATCGCGTGGCTTGTCGAAGGGATACATGAGAAGAATGTTTGTCTTGCCGGGAACAAGCGCAGGGCGCGGGTTGGTGTAAGTGACCTTGCCGAAGCTAAGGTCCAAAAAATCATACGCTGCCCTTTCCGGTACGACGCTGAAGGCGCCGAGTTGACCGAAATGCAGTGTTCCTTCCGTTGACGGGGACATCCCAAGATCCCATTTCGTTGCTAAATAGTTTTGGACAGCCTGAAATTCGGTGGCATCCAGAGCCGTGGGATAAGCAATGAGTTCACCAATCTCACCAGTCCATCCATTCGTGCCACTGCTATCCAGCGCACCGGTCACCAATGTGCCTGCCGTGCCCATATTAGCAGCGACCGCGCCACTGATGGCGCTGGGAATGTCAC
>JAKVBG010000102.1 GCA_022447605.1 Mariniblastus sp. | reverse complement strand
CCGGCGGCAGAGGTGTGCGATCTGAAGCGGACAACCAAAACATCACGAATTATGGCACGATCGCTGGACAAGCAAACGGTATCAAAACCAACGGTTCCAATACGAATATTATAAACCATGGAGAGATTACATCCGATGACAGATCAGGCGTTCGTTTTGGTCAGACGAATGGCGTTAACAATTCAGTCACAAACTATGGAATTCTCAGCGCCGGCCCCAGCGGCTATCAAGGTGTGTATTTCAGCGAAACAAACGGCACGATGGGCAGTCTCCACAATTACGGAGACATTTCCAGTGCAGCGAGCCAAGGTATTTATTTTTCCAGCGGTGAGGGCTATGGCTACACGCTAGACAATTATGATGGTGGTCGACTTTGGAGCACCCGCAGCCAAGCGGTTTATCTGAGTTCCTTTCAATCCGCATTTTTTCGTATCACCAATCACAAGGGCGGCCAGATATGGTCCACCGCCAGCCAAGGGATGTATTTGAGCAGCACCTGGGGATATCAAAACACCATCGTCAACTATGGCGACATCTGGAGTACCGTCAACCGGGGCCTATATTCCTCCATGTCGGGCGGCTACGGCAACAAAATCATCAATTACGGCAGTATACGCAGTACTGCAGATGATGCCGTTTATATTTCCAATAGTTATCCAGATGATGGCCCGGACGCTGTTGCCGCGGAAATGATCATGGATCACGAGGAAATCACCGAGTTCTTTTTTGATCCCAACCAGCTGATCAACTATGGCCTGATTGAGAGCACGACTAGCCACGGCGTTGTCTTGACCAGCCCTGATCGCTCCGATGAAATCCTCACCAATGCGGGAACCATTCGCGCTGCCGCGGGTTTCAATGCGATTGAAATTACCGACAGTATGACCGGTTCGACTGTCAATCTTCTGGCTGGATCTGTGCTTGAAGGCGGAATTTTCTTTGGCAGCCCCGATGACATTTTGAATATCGGCACAGGTCTTAATCTGTTTCTCGACTATGATGACACGTTGGAAAACGTCGATTCCGAAGTGCCGTTCATCCACGATGTGCCTAACACGATCGTTTACACAGTCGATCCATCGGGTTTTGCCCAGTCGCAATCCTTCGTCAACACAACCTCCGGTGCGATCCATCAGGTCGTGCGAAGCGAGATCCCTCGCGATATCGATGCCAGTGGCGGCAATGGTGACAGCAGCACCGCCACCTCTGGTTTAACCATGGGATCGGCTGATGATGAATTGGGCCGGGTGTGGATGTCTGGTTTCGGCGGTGTGCAGGAGCAGGACGGTTCCGGTGCGACAACCGGCGGTGATCAGAATTATGGGGGCTTTGTCTTTGGCCGCAGTATCTTAAAAACGGACACCAGCTATGGTGGTTTTGCCGGGGCATCCTATTCGCATCTTGGGGTCGACAACGACACTCATGAGATTGATGCCCAGTCGGTGTTTGCTGGGTTGTATGGGGCGAAGGATTTTGGCGGCACCCTGGTGTCGATGAGTTCGGTGCTCGGCATCACCAGCTTTGATTGGGAACGTGAAGTGGCCAACAATCTTGTGCCCGGTGGGCTGGAGACGGCCCGCGCCGATTACAACGGCCTGTTTACCTCTTCTTCGCTCACCGCCAGCCGCATGCTGAACGAGCGCACGCAGATCAGCGCAGGCGGCTATTATGCCGGTCTTTATGTGGAGGATTATTCCGAAAGCGGTTCCGCGGCAAATCTGAACGTGAGTGACCGCAATGTGCATGTGGCGTCATTGAGGGCGGAAGCGAAATTCACTGCGGTCGAAAAGGAAACGGATACCGGCATTTTCAAGGCACAGGTTTGGACGGGTGTAGACGGCACGTTCAACCTTGGCGATGATGATGTGAATGTGTCGATCAATGGTCTGCCGCTACAATTTGCTGCCTCGTTCAAAGATCCCACGGTTTCCCGCTTTGTTGGTCTTGGTTTTACCCACACGCCCCATAACAGCAGCTGGTCGGCGAAAGCCACTGTTGAACACTATGGCAGCCACGCATTTTCCAACATCTTAGGCTCTTTCGAACTGACAAAACAGTTTTGAGGCTCAGCGCCAAACTCGTCACTTGGCGACTCTGGAGTGCATTGAACCGCAGCACAGATATTGGTGCTGCGTCGGAAACAGCGGGCAATTGGCGAGGCCGATAAGCTGATTGATTGTCCGATTTTGGCTTATTCCGTTGAAAAACTCGCCGCTTTCATTCGCTCCACGTTATCCGGCGTATCCAATTCCAGCTCGCGGGCAATCTTGAGATTTCGCAGTAACGACCGGGTAAGAAGATCGGAATAGTTCACCGGGGTATTGTTAATCCGCTCAGTTCGCCTTAATACTTCGGCGATGTCTATTCCAGCGTTGTCTGCTTCGATCATTGCCGACACCGTCTTGAGAAGCACGTCGTTGACTTCGCGTTCCCTCCCGATTTCGTATAGCTCCCGGTATTCCACCAGTGGGGCAATGTGCTTCCCGGCTTCGATGGTGGCCTGTTGGACCTGGAAGGCTTCAAAGCCTTTCCAGGAAAAAAAGTAATAGCGACTAGTGCCAGGATTAGAGCGAAACGGCCTATTCCATATTGAACCCTATCAGCCTACATGCTCAAGCCCGTTTCCCGCCGACGAGTGGCCGGTTTATCGGGCGGACTGACAGAAGGCGAAATTCTCATGAGGACAATCACCCGGCGATTTCGGACACTAAATCGAGCCGGGGCCTCAGAGGTATGCCCACGGCTCGCCGAATCTGGGGCGGACACACCACTGATCCTTGGAAGACAAGGGCAAATGCTTGACGGCGGGACAATTTTCCGGTCAGGTTTGTCTTAATGAGGCTTTCCCACCCCTTCCTCCCCCTGCATTCAACCCGGGGCGATGCGCGGTAACAGAACGGCGGGGTTGAAAAAGCGATTTCCTAGCAGTAAGTAACACATCCAGTTTGCAGACCCTTTACTTTCCTAGACAGGGCGTTTCTCCTAATTTTTGATTTTCCCGGGCGGAGAAGCTCTCAGACGGAAAAGCCTGAACACACGAACAAGAAACATGAAACCGAAGTCACGACTTTTTCGCGCGGCTGTAAACCTACTGAGCCCACACCAAAACTTTCCCGGGAGCCGCCACGCAACGGGCTCACCGGAGAAAACCGCTCCCGGCTTTATGAGCAGGACCACCAAGAAGTGGATGGGAATGGTAAAGTGCGTAGAACTAGGGGTCCTTTGCTTCCTCGTCGTCCTGGTAAGCGGACGTGTAAGTTACGCCGATATCACCATCAACGGTTACGAAGTGGGAAACGATGTTGTTTTTGAATATGCTGGATCTGTCAACACTAGTGGTTTCGAGGCTCCCGGAATTTTAACAAGAGAGGTAATGATCAGGAGAGGTAATCAGCAGGTAATCATTGAGACGAATAACTCAGGTGACGGCGCCCGCTTCCTCAATATCCCCTATGTGGACGTTTGGTTTTTTCAAAATGTGGTTCCAACGTATAGTCTAGGTGTCAGTAGGGGGAGAGGGGTCACCTCCGCCGCGGATCAAAACACGGGTGACCCGTTTGCGTTGGTCGGGAACGTCAACAACCTTTTTGTCCCTGAAAATTACGTGAGTGGGACCGAGCTATCTGGAACCCTTACCTTTGCTAACCACGATCTAGTTTCATTGTTGGGTGCAGCCCCAACCGATTTCTCTTTTAGCCTCAACCTCGGAGGGGGGGATGTTTTTTGGGTGTTTGCGCCCACGGACGATGAACTCTGGCTCACCCAGGCGCTCACTTCCGGCATTCCCATGAACCAGGCCATCGGCCAGGTCGCATCCTCCATCCACACCACGGGCCTGCGCGATTTCAGCAGCCGCCTGTTCCGCGGCCGGAGCCGCTGGGTGCCGCTCGATGACGATACCCTGGCTGTCAATTCCCGCTCCTGGAGCTTCCGGGGACGCGAGGTCTCCGCATCGCGCTTCACCAGCCTGGGCCGGGAAAAGGCTGTCAGCCATACCATCAACCTCGGCGGTGTAGCTCACGACAGCAGCGCCGGCGCGACGGCCATCGGGGAACTCGATGCCCCGGTGATCGACGACAGCCAGCCTTTCCTTTCCGTAACCCGCCCCGCGGGATGCTCAGTCGATCCCGGCTTCCTCGCCCTCGGTTCCAACTGGATGCTGTTCGGCGCGGCCGACTTCGGCCAGCTCGAGCTCGACAGCCTGGGCGACAACCCGGCGCTCGATTCCGACACCCAGGCATCCACCCTTGGCTTCGAGTATCACTTCAACGAACACCTCGCGCTGGGCGCGGGCTGGACCCACACCTGGAACGAGACCGACTTCGCGCAGAACCTCGGCGGGGCCGACATCGAGGGCGATGCCGCGGTGATCTACGCCAGCTACTTCAAGCGCAACTTGTGGGCCGACCTGATGTACAGCTACGGCAACTACGAGGCCGACATCCACCGCAACACCGCCACCGGCACGGCGCGGGCCAACCCGGACATCGACACCCACCAGGTGGCGTTCAACCTCGGCTACAACATCGGCCACGACGGCGGCAGGATCGTCCACGGCCCGGCGTTCGCGGCCACCTGGACCGGCGGCAGCCTCGACGGCTACACCGAGACCGGCGCCGGGATCGCAAACACGACCTTCGCCGAGCAGGAGTTCGATTCGCTGATCACCACGGCGGGCTGGCAGTTCAACACCTGCCTGGAAACCAACTACGGGGTGATGCGCCCGCAGTTCCGAGTCGGCTACGGCCACGAGCACCTCGACCAGGACCAGACCATCCAGGCCACCTCGCCGACCCTTGCCGTGACAACCCTGACCCGCAACCAGCACGATCCCGGCCACGGCTGGCTCGATCTGGGCGGCGGCGTCTCCTGGCAGCTCAGGGACAACGTCTCGCTGTTGCTCGATTACAACGGCCAGTTCCTGCGCGAAGATGTGGGCGCGGCGCACCACGGCACGATCCGGGCGAAGATCGGGTTTTAGTGAGGTCTTATCCGAAAAGAATCTTGTTGCTCACGGGAGGCTGAAAGCCTCATGGGTGGCTTATCCGTTGTATTTTTTCGCGTGAAAGGCGCGGGTCCAGGGGGAGAGCAACTGGGTCGAGAATGGATGCAGAAGAACCAGTGATTAAATCGCTGCCGCCTCAACGGCCTCCCGCAGCGCCGGCGGGATTTTGAGTTACTAAATCGGCCTAAAATCTCCCTGCTGCTGAATCCTTATGGGAGCAAAA
>JAKVBG010000101.1 GCA_022447605.1 Mariniblastus sp. | reverse complement strand
ATCGCTGGATATGCATCCGCATGTGTATATCAAAAATCATCGGGTCACGATGGTTCCAACCAAAATCTTGCCGGGGTCGGTTGGCAAGAAGTATTGGCGAAGTGGCCCTGTTGGTGATGATTTCAAACACATTGAAGTACTCGATAAGCTGACAGAAAAAGCAGTTGAGTTCATCCAGGCACAAACTGCGGACAATCCCTTTCTACTTTATTTCCCCTTGACCGCGCCGCACAATCCCATCATTCCACAGCAGCGATTTCAGAACCAAAGTGGACTCAACGAGTGGGGCGATTTTGTGATGCAGATCGACTGGACGGTTGGTGAGGTAATGAATGCTTTGCAAAAGAGGGGCCTTGCGAAAAATACGCTCTTCATAGTGACCAGTGATAATGGCGCGACACCAAGTGCTGATTTTCCATTTCTGGTCGAACATGGGCACAATCCAAGTCATGTCTACCGGGGTCACAAAGCGGATCTCTTCGAAGGAGGACATCGAGTCCCCTTCATCGCCCGTTGGCCAAAAGTGATCGAGGTTGGCTCTTCGTGCAGTGACACGATATGTCACACGGATCTTTTGGCAACCGTCGCAGAGATAACCGGTTTTACGTTGCCAGCCGATGCAGGAGAAGATTCGGTCAGCATGGTGCCATTGTTTGAGCAAACTGCAACCGGTCCCCTACGTGATGCCACCGTTCATCATTCGATCGATGGTTCTTTTGCCATCCGCAGGGGCAATTGGAAACTGTTGCTTTGCAGTGGTTCAGGAGGATGGAGCGAACCCAGGGCTGCCAAAGCACGAAAAGCCAACCTGCCCACGATCCAACTTTATGACCTGGCAAGTGATATTGCCGAGTCGACAAACGTGGCCTCCGAGCATCCGGACGTGGTCGAGCAATTGATATCACTACTGAAGCGGTATGTTGATCAGGGGCGTAGTACACCGGGAAGGCCACAGGCGAACGATGTGAAAGTGCAAATCGGCGCATCTTAAAAAGAAGCACTTGTCGATGGGTATCTCAAGAGAATAGCCGAACTTCCCAGGAAATCATCGAACCGCTGTACAAGTTGTCAGGTTCACTCTTTGGATTGCTCCAGGTTCTGGGGTGTAGGCAGGCGGAAGGCGACGAGCGTATCTGAAAGGGGCGTCTTGAGCTTACCGTGGCCGCCCGCGGCGATGACTACGGTTTGGCGACCATTGATGGCATAGGTCATCGGAGAAGCGATTCCTGGTGCGGGTAGTTGAAACTCCCAGAGTTTTGCGCCACTTTCGACATCGTAGGCCCGGAAGTAAGGATCGACAGTACCGGCAATGAAGACCAGTCCCCCAGCGGTGACGATAGGACCGCCAAAGTTAAAGGACCCCAATGTTTCGCCGTGGCCTGTTTCTCCCGGAGCGGCCAGCATCATGTTCCCAAGTGGAACTTTCCAGGCGAGTTTCCCTGTTTCCAGATCGACGGCCGAGAGCGTTCCCCAGGGGGGTGGGGTTTGGGGAACGAGTTGGGCCACTCCGTACCGCGCTGCAAATTCTGAGGTGCCATCACCCCGATTCCAAAGGTAGTCGCGGGTCATGATGTAAGGAGTTCCAAGCATACGTCGCTTCTCGCGAGCCAGGCGTTCTCCTCCCTCGTCGGACTCCAATTGCTTTGTTTCAGCGCGCTGGAGTGAAACGATAGCTGCGATACGGGTTGCCGGCGTGATGAGGAGATGGCGGTGTGGGTCATAGGCCATGCCGCCCCAGTTCATACCGCCGCCGTTGCTCGGTGCCTGGATGCTGCCTTGAAACGAAGGTGGAGTGAAGAGACCTCTCCACCGCAGAGAGGCGATTCGCTCCTGTGCGACCTTGCGTTCTTCAGGGGTGCGGCCCCAGGCGTCTTCGGTTGTTACTTGACGCAAGCCGAAGGTCGGGAGTTCGGCCGGGAAGAGTTGGGTAGGCCACGTTTCTTCGCCGGGGATGTCGGTTTGTGGAACGGCCCGTTCTTCGTTTTTGAAGAGTGATTTTCCCGTGCGCCGATCGAGCACAAACAAATGTCCGACCTTGCTTCCAATGGCGACCGCCGGGATTTTTTCCCCGTGACGATCCAAGTCGAAGAGCATCGGCTGCTGTGGGGTGTCGTAGTCCCAGAGGTCGTGCCGGACAATCTGAAAGGACCAGGCCAGTTTTCCAGTCTTTGCGTGAAGTGCGACCAGGCTATCGGAATATGCATTACATCCCAGGCGATCACCCCCGTAGTAGTCGGGGCTTGCGGAGGTAGTGGGCACGAAGATCAGGCTTCGCTGGGGGTCTACCGAAAGAGGAGGCCACGCATTGGCTCCGCCCACATCGTGTCGGCTCCAGGTAGCATAGCCGGGATCCTCCGGCTGGCGCGGTATCGGATCCCACGACCAGGCGGGATGGCCATCGTGCACACTAAAGGCCTGCACGATTCCGAGACCGTTTTCAACGCTAAAATTGTCGGCGATGGCAGTTCCCACGACGATCAGATCACCAACGACGACCGGTGGTGAGGTGACTTGGGGGACAACCAGCGAACCGAAGGCCCAACTGTTGTAGGCTTCGATCGATGAAAAATCAGCTGGCGATTTTTTCGGAATTTTTTGGCCGGTTTCATATTCCTTCATGGCGGCCATGGTCTGATCTGGGGCAATGGGCCCGGCAGGCATTGCGGAGGGATGCAGGTTCACCTCTCCCGCTTTCCCAAACTTTGCGAGCGGCTTTCCCGTTTGTGCGTCGAGTCCGATGAGCCGTCCGTCAAGAGTTCCGTAGAAAAGTTTACGGCGACCATGTGGATTGCCGTCAGCAGGTTCCCAGATGGTGCATCCGCGGGCCGCTGTTTCAGAGTAATTTCCATTGAGATCGATCCCGGGGTCATAGGACCAGACCAACTTGCCCGTCTCCGCATCAATTGCAAGTGCACGGTTGCTGCCAGTCACAAGGTACATCACGCCATCCAAAACCAGCGGTGTACATTCGAAGGTGAGTTCCTCGGCAAGACTGCTTCCGGCAACATGTTCCAGTTCGCCGGTGTGAAAGGTCCAGGCGACTTCCAACTGGTTGACGTTTTGGCGATCGATATTTGTTAATGGAGAGAACCTCGCTGCTCCTGCGCTGCGGCTGTAGACGGGCCACTGTTGGGGGTACTTTTGGGCAAGATCGACCGTTGCCGACTGGGGGGCTGGTGCTGCTGAGCAGCCAATCAGACCGAAAAACATTGCGAATGCAAAGCAAAACAGGGTTCGCATGGTCAAAGCCATTCTCTGGTGGGTGTTTACGCGGGAATGATGATGGGAGAGGGCGACAAAAAGGATACTCGAATTTTGGCGACTGGGCGACCCAGTGCTTGCGCGACGGCAGAGAGGCGGAAAGTCAAGCGTTGCCTGAGAAGGGGAGCTAGTAGCGGCAGAGCGTCGGCCATTTCAGCGGAGGTCAGTTTCTTCCACCATGTATTCTGCCGCACTGATCACCATCGTAAACTTGGCGCGGTTTACTTGCGAGAGCGGAAGATTTTACGAGCGACGGGACGACAGATAATGAATCCCGGCCAATAACGCCTGTCTGGTCAAGGGTGGCTGAAATCCTGCGGCTTGAAATTCATCGCTCCGTTTCGTGATGATACCACGTGTAACTCTCGAAAAAGGTGACTCCACGAAAGCTACATGTTTTAGGTTATAGGTTGTAAGACCCTTTGGTTTCAGACCGTTCAAGTTTGTTGGCCTTCCTCGACCAGGGGCACTTCCTGACGTTGTTCTTCAGTAACACGCTGAGCCGACTTTATGCCGAATTTCCAAAACAAGGCGGGCCGTACGAGAAATTCCAAGATCGTAGAACTGATCAATCCTCCAATGATCACGGTGGCTACCGGATAGAGGATCTCTTTTCCAGGTTCACCAGCCGCCATTGCCAGTGGCACGAGACCAATACCAGACGTCAAGGCTGTCATTAATACTGGTGCGAGGCGTTCCTGTCCTGCCCGTACGATCATGTCACGATGCCAGCCTTCGCCTTCGTGCTGGACCAGGTGCAGGTAGTGGTTAATCAACAGAATTCCGTTGCGAGATGCGATGCCGCAAAGCGAAATAAACCCAACCATCGCCGCAATGGTTAATGTTTGACCGGTCAGGGTGAGCGCTGCCACGCTACCAATAAAGGCTGTTGGCAACGCGACCATCACTTGCACCGCAAGATTCGCACTGCGAAACATCGTGTAGAGTACCAGGAACATCCCGACAAGCGAGAACAAGAACAGGACCGCAATCAATCGTGAGGCAGACTGCTGACTTTCAAACTGCCCGCCGTATTCGATAAAATAACCTTCCGGTAGGGAGGCGGCGATAGGTTTAAGCCGCTCTTTAATCTCCTGGACGACGTCGACCAGTCCTCGATTTCCCACATTACATTGCAGCACGATCCGGCGGCGAACTTGCTCGCGGTTGATCGTGTTGGGACCACTGCCGGGATAGATATTCGCGACGGATCCGAGCATCGTAGTCCCACCACCAGGTAAATCGATGGTAAGACGTTTGAGTGTTTCCAAGTCCTCGCGATACGGTTCGTCCATCCGTAAGAGCAGGTCGAATTTGCGTTGGCCTTCGAGTACTTCAGACACAACCTCGCCATTCATTGCAGTTTCGATGAACTCAGTGATATCGCCCCGCGTCAGTCCGTACTGCTTGAGTTGGTACCCATCAATGTCGATTCGCATTTGCGGGATCAGAACCTGGGGTTCGATCTGTAAATCCTTTACGCCAGTGACGTCTGCAATGGCGGCCTTCATCCTCTCGGCCTCACGCCTCAGTACGTTCAGATCATCACCGTACAGTTTGATGGCAACCTGCGCTTTCACACCGGAAATCATGTGGGAAATCAAATGGGCCAGTGGTTGTTCAACGGCAACACCAATTCCCGGAATATCGGCAAGGTGCTCACGAATGTCATCGAGGATTTCCTGGCGGCTGCGGAGAGAATGTGGATTCAACGAGGCGATAATCTCAGTGGCATTTACGCCCTCGGCATGTTCATCCAGTTCGGCCCTTCCCGTTTTTCGGACGAGCCCTTCTATGTCGCTGATTTCCTGGAGGCGTTGCTCAACGATTCCAGTAATTTCATTCGACTTTTGGAGTGAAGTGCCTGGGGGAAGTAACACGTTGACTTGAGCTGAGCCCTCGTTAAACGGTGGCAGGAAATCACGTTCCAACTGCCATGCCGCGACTCCGGCAATGCCGACAGCCAGCAAAG
>JAKVBG010000100.1 GCA_022447605.1 Mariniblastus sp. | reverse complement strand
CCTGCAGTTTTGATTTCAGCATGTTAGAAGACCAGGCGTTCGACCTGCTTGTGATTGACGAAGCCTGCCAAAGTGTCGAACCTGCCTGCTGGGTGCCGTTGCCGTTTGCAGACCGCGTGGTGTTGGCAGGAGATCACTGCCAGCTTCCTCCCACGATTCTTTCGCTGCCGGCCGCCCGAGAAGGTTTTGGCGTCAGCCTGATGCAGCGACTGGTTGAACAGTATGGCGACCGGGTGACGCGCCAGTTGACAGTGCAACACCGAATGCACGAACAGATTATGCAGTTCTCGTCACAACATTTTTACGGTGACACCCTCGTGGCGGACGCTTCGGTTCGCAGCCATCGGTTGACCGATCTGGAGGCCGTGACCGACGACCAATTGGACGACGCGCCGGTGGTCTATATCGACACAGCCGGGGCCGGCTGGGAGGAACAGCAGGAACCGGACGGTTTGAGTCGACTCAATCCCAACGAAGGGCGCCTGGTGTTGGACCAGGTAAACACCCTCTGCAATGCGGGGGTCGCTCCCTGCGACATTGCCGTGATTGCGCCCTATGCGGCCCAGGTACGGTGGCTTCGGCACCATGCGAAGCACGAGAAGCTGGAAGTCGACACGGTCGATGGATTTCAAGGCCGCGAAAAAGAGGCCGTGATCATCTGTACGGTCCGTTCGAACAATCGCGGTGAGATTGGTTTTCTGGCCGATGCCCGCCGGATGAACGTTGCCTTGACCCGCGCCCGCCGCAAACTGATCATGATTGGCGACAGTGCCACGCTGGCCACAGCGCCGTTTTTTGAGCAACTCCTGCAGTGGTTTGAAGTGACGGGCGCAACCCGTTCGGTGTGGGAGATTATGCCCGACCTCTAAGGCCGCAAAACGCTCCCCGCGCGGAGAGGTTTGCAGGATGATGCTCTGTTGGGGCGGGGCTGTATTGAGGGGGCCTGTATTGAGGGGTGCTGGGTTGAGGAGATGTTGGGTATCCGGGCAAACATCCGCAAACAGCCAACCCAATATTTGCCGCCAGGGGGAGGCAGGCCGTTTTGCGTTGCCCGACCGGTGGTCTTGGAACTAGAATAGTTCCCCTCTTGCAGACTTTAACCACTTTCCACTCCGGCCGATTGCGCGGAACACTACCCGTCTCGCCAACCGGCCACGCACTACGGCCAGGCGGGCCGTTGGAGCCGTTCGATGAAACTTGGATTCGTTAGCGCCATACTTCCTGATCAGTCACTGGAGGAAGTCGTAAAGTTCGCAGCCGAAACCGGTTACACGTGTGTCGAATTGATGTGCTGGCCAGTGAGCAAGGCAGAGCGGCGATATGCAGGAGTGACGCATGTTGACGTGACCGACTTTCAAACCGGGCATGTCTCGGCCATTCAGGAACTGGTTGCGCGGTACGAGATCGAGATCAGTGGGCTGGGCTATTACCCAAACGCGCTATCACCCGACCCACAGGAGTCGCAACTGGCGATCGACCAAATCCGCAAGATGATCGGGGCCGCAGCCATGCTCGGCTTGGCGCAGGTCAATACGTTCATCGGTCGTGACTGGACCCGCTCGGTCGAGGAGAACTGGCCGCGCCTGCTGGAGGTGTGGCAGCCGCTGGTCCGTTTTGCCGAGGACCAGGGTGTGCGGATCGGTATCGAGAACTGCCCAATGCTGTTCACCGCCGACGAGTGGCCGGGTGGCAAGAACCTGGCCGTGTCGCCGGCTATCTGGGAGCGGATGTTTAACGACATCGGCAGCAATAACCTGGGGCTGAATTATGATCCGTCGCATATGATCTGGCAGCAGATGGACTACTTGCAGCCGATCCGCAATTTTGCCGACCGGATCTTTCACGTGCATGCCAAGGATGCTCTGCTGGAGCGACAGCAGTTGGACCAGGTTGGCATTCTGGCGCATCCGCTCGACTACCACACGCCCAAACTTCCAGGGCTTGGCGACGTGGACTGGGGCCAGTTTTTTTCGGTGCTCGGTGACGTTGGTTATACCGGTCCGGTTTGTGTTGAGGTGGAAGATCGGGACTTTGAGGGATCGTTGGAATCGTGTCAGGAGGCGCTGCGACAGAGTGCCCGTTACCTGCGCCAGTTTCTGCGAGGGTGAAAAAGTAGCGTTTCCAGGTAGGCCTGGTTGGACGACAGTCTTGCGCCCCTTTGGTCGACGGCGAGTTGGTCCGCATCACGTGGCTGGGTCTGTGTGGCAGGGCCTGTTTGTTTGTGTTAATTTGGCACCATGACGGTTCCCTCAAGCAAATTGAAGGTGGTCCTCGAGCCGGCCATTGAGGACCATGATCCGGCCCTTTACCACGCCAAGGTGGAGTATGCTCCTGTAGCAGGCTGGGAGGCAGTTGACGATGCGCGAATCGAGGAGTACCGAACGCGTGGGTTTCTGGTCATCCGGCAGGCATTCAGTGCGAGCCAGATTGAGGCAGCTCGTGTTGCGCTGGAAAGCATCACCCGAAGCGAGGCGCCCCAATGCAAAAGTATGGTTTACGAGGGGACCATTGCCGGCCATCTTCAGCACCCATGCCCGCCCGAGCGGCCCAAGCCGGGTGCGCGAACCCGCGGAGAGGTGCTCGAAGGGCTTCCTCGTATCGACGCTGGGCTACGGGCTGGGTATGTCCGCAAAATTAGCGATTTCTGTGCAGCTTACCCACCGCTTCAGGCGCTCGCCACGCAAGGCGAAATGCTGAGCGTGCTCGGCCGGATCGTGGGCGAGCCTGCGGTACTTTTTCAGGAAATGGCCCTGGTCAAGCCGCCCGGTGGTCGCGAAAAGCCGTGGCATCAGGACCATGCCTACTTCGATTATCCGTTGGAAACTCCGATCGTGGGTGTTTGGATTGCAATCGACCAGGTCGATGTCGAGAACGGCTGCATGGTCGTTCTTCCTGGTGGGCACCTCCAGGGGCCACGTCTTCATTTTATGCGTCGCGACTACCAGATTTGCGACAGCGACATGCAACAGGTAACCGAGCAGCAGCGACTGGCATTGCCCATGGAACCTGGTGACCTGCTGTTGTTTGATGGCAAGCTCCCCCATGGAACACCCACCAACAAAACAGCAGGGCAGCGGTGGGCAGTTCAGTATCACTACGTGGGAGAGCGTGCGCGTGTGGTAGAAAATAAAGAAGCCGGAGAAGAGGGCGATTCCCGTCCGTTTGGGAGCGAGGGTAAAAATGCCACATGTTAGTTGCCGCGTCTTTGCCACTGTTTGCGGAGATTTTTTCGGAGTGACCGGTTGACCGGTTCCGTGGTGGCGCAGCCCAACTTTCGCCGTGGGTCCACACGGTTCTGAGGAATAAAACAGCTTAAAATGTTCAAACAATCGTGACGACAGGAGGGATTAGGACCCGACAATAGGCTCGTCGGGTGAGGGGCAGTGACCGCCATAAGTCTGAAATCCTGGCCGATAAACGGGGCATCTGCGACCCTGGGTGGGAAAATGCCAGGTTTCTTCAGGGCCGCCGCTGGAACAAATTTACGGGCCATCCGTAGGAGATTGGACAGGGCCACACCCTGTGCGGGTCGCTTGTTCGCGGCCTTTGAAGCCTGCCAGGGGAAAGGGCCCTTGGTGACCGGCGGGCCCTGGTGACCGACGACGGTTTGGCAAGATTTTGGCCTACCGTTAAACAGGAGATTTATTTCCGAGCGCCGTGGCATGATTACCCGCCTGGTCGAAGCGGGACCGAATTTTTATCCATCGTGAAAGAACCGTTTTTGGAATCCTCAACATGACAACAACACGCGAAAAAATCGACAGTTTGACAACCCAGATCAACTCCCAGAGCGAGCCGTTTCGGCAGATTGTCTCAGAGGTCAATCGTGTGCTGGTGGGTCAGGATGCATTGATGCACCGGATGCTTGTTGGCTTGTTGACCGGTGGGCACCTGCTGATCGAGGGGGTGCCGGGACTGGCCAAAACAACCGCCGTGGCAAGCCTGGCTAAGGCAGTGAATACGGGCTTTCAGCGGCTCCAGTTTACGCCTGACTTGTTGCCTGCCGACTTGATCGGAACCCAAATTTATCGGCCCCAGGACCAGTCGTTTGTGGTGCAAAAAGGCCCCATTTTTTCGAACCTGATACTGGCCGACGAAATCAACCGGGCACCGGCAAAAGTTCAAAGTGCACTGCTGGAGGCGATGCAGGAACGCCAAATCACCATCGGTAGTGAAACCTTCCCACTGGACGATCCGTTTCTCGTGATGGCGACCCAGAATCCTGTGGAGCAGGAAGGAACCTACAACCTTCCAGAGGCGCAAACCGATCGTTTTATGTTGAAAGTGGTGATTGGTTATCCGAACCGGGACGAAGAACTGCAGATCTTGCGCCGTATGGGCAAGACCAGCCATTCGGTCGACGTACGGCCCGTGTTGAGTCCGGCGGAGATCAAGGCAGCCCGTACCGTGATCGACGAAATTCATGTCGATGAAAAAGTCGAGGAGTACATCGTTGATTTGGTCATGGCGACCCGAAACCCAGAGGCGTATGGCTTGAGCCTGGGGCCGATGATTCGCTACGGGGGATCGCCACGGGCGACGATCAACCTCACGCTGGCTGCCAAGGCTGCCGCGTTTTTGGCGGGTCGGGCTTATGTGACCCCCGAAGATGTCAAAGAAATGGCGCTCGATGTGTTGCGGCACCGGGTCGTAATCACCTACGAAGCCGAAGCCGAAGATCGCACGTCCGAGTCGATTGTCACCGAGATCATCAATCACGTGCCACTTCCCTGATTGGATATGCCTGGCGGCCCCGGTCACGACCGGCCGGCCGACAGCAAAGACCGATTTCCCTGAAATTTTTTGCCCCGGCCGGGCAGTGAGACTTTTGCCCCGGCCGGGCAGTGAGACTTTGGCCCTCGCTGGGCAGTGCGACTTGAGGCAGGAAGGAGGAACTTTTAACCGCCGTGATTCCACCAGAATTTTTACGCAAAATACGACGCATTCAAATTCGCAGCTCGCATAAAGTCGACGAGTTGTTGGCCGGTGCGTGGCATTCGGCTTTCAAGGGCCAGGGAATTGAGTTTGAAGAGGTGCGCCCCTACCAGGCGGGCGACGATGTGCATTCGATCGACTGGAACGTAACGGCCCGCAGTGACCGGCCGTTCATCAAGTTGTTTCGCGAAGAACGCGAGATGTCGGTGATGCTGCTGGTCGACTTGAGCCTCTCGCAAAACTTTGGCAGTTCGACCCAGAGTAAGCGCGAACTGGTAGGAGAACTGGGAGCCACGCTGGCGATGTCGGCGATTAAAAACAACGATCAGGTTGG
>JAKVBG010000010.1 GCA_022447605.1 Mariniblastus sp. | reverse complement strand
GGTATGCCGGTTTGCAGTACGAGGGGGACGTGGCCCGCGCCCAAGCCGTCCTGGCCGAACTCGACAAGCATTACCCGGGGGCCCAAGGGTACGAGGTGGCTGGCTTTTGCTGGTGGCAGGGTGATCGGGATAGTCGCAGCGAAGCGCTCTCCAGTCGCTACGAGAAGAACCTGGTGCACCTGATCAAACAGCTGCGCAAGGATTTTAACGCCCCCCATGCCAAGTTTGTTTGCGCTTCACTGGGCCAGACCAAACAGGGTGACACCAACGGCGGTGGCAAGATCCTCGATGCGATGATGGCGGTCGATGGCCAATCGGGTAAGTACCCCGAGTTCCAGGGGAATGTGGCGGCCGTCTACACGCACCCCCTCTCCCAAGGCGGCAGTTCAGGTGGCCACTACAGTGGCAATGCCGAGACGTACATGAACGTCGGCAATGCGATGGGCCAGGCGATGGTGAAGCTGCTCGAGCCGGACGATTCGCAGAAGTAGACGCACGTCCCGGTGCAGGCCATCCTGCCATCCTGCCAATCGGCCAATCGGCCAATCGGCCTGGTTTCGGCAATGGCTACGGGGCAATGGCTACGGCTCACTGGCGCTGGCTGGCCGATCTGGCGATGCCATTAAAAAAAGCTGCGGGCCAGTATGGCCCACAGCTTGAATTGACTCGTTCCTCGCGACCACAGGATCGCGGGGGACCGACAGGCTGGCCTGTTTCTACTTGCCGTCCGTGTTTCCACGGTTTAAGCGGGTGAGGGGTAGCGCCTTAGGCTGGGGACGAGGGGTCCCGTCACCTTCGGCCTCTTCTTCCTCTTCGTGGACGATGGTGACATTTTCACCCATCTCGGCCAGCAACGTTTCCACGGCCCGGTCCATGGCGTCACCCCGCACGTTCTTGTAACGAATCACGCCTTTGGAGTCGAGGACGTAGATGGTAGGCCATCCGGTCACGCCCCACTTGGTGGAAATGGGCCCACCGGTACCTTGCGGTCCATTCCAGAAACTCCGCCAGGTCAGGTTTTTCTCTTTGACAACTTCCTGGATTTTTTCCAGGTCAGCATCGCTGTTGACCCCGATCAGGGCGAAAGGTTTGTCCGACAACTGTTTTACGAGCGACCGCTCGTGTGGGAACATAGCCCGGCACGGTGGTCACCAATCGCCCCAGAAGTCCAGCACAACCACTTTACCGCGGTAATCGCTCAGCTTGAAAGCGACCTCATCCAGGTCGGCCCCCTCGATATCCGGAGCGACTTTACCAATTTGCAGGTACTTCAACACAAACAATTGCCCCTCGGCGATTTGACCGATCGTTTTGCGGCCCATACTGATGTCGCCGTATTTCTCGACGCACGTCTCCAGCAGTTTCATACGGGCTTCGTCGATCGCCTTGGGCGTCCACTTGGCCAAGTATTCCGAGCCATCATCGTACCCTCTTTCCTTCGCTGTCTTCATGTTGCCCAAGTATTGCGCCATCGCCATGGTGGCTTGGCCTTGGACTTGCGGGTCCTTGTTCTTTTCCATGATGGCCTGCAACATGGCCTCGGTTTGTGGGCTGGCCTGGCGCCGTGCCAGTCGACCCGCCAACGGCCCAATGGCGGGGGAGGTGATGTACTTGTTCATCAACATCTCGGTCGCCTTGGCTTGGGCGTCGCCTGGCAGGTTGGAGACCCAAACCAGGATCTGGACCGCCAAGTTATCGTCGTCCGTTTCTCCCACCAGGCCCATCGCCTGGTCGGTCAGCTCGGCCTCGACTTTTCGCCGCTTTTGCATGACTTCATTCTGGGCGGCCGGATCTTGAGCCGCGCGGAATTCACGCCCCAGATCCATCATCATTTTCCGCTGAGCCATTTGAATCTCGCGAAACTTTTCGGCGACGGTCAGTTCTTGATCGTCGTCCTGGGTCTCGGCAGCCTGATCCTGTTTGGCTCCACCCTCTGCTTGACCCCACGCTGTGGGACAGGCCACCAGCGCCAAGATCAAGAACCAATTGAAATGGAATCGCATAAAATTTCCTCGATAGAAGGATCGTGTAAACAAACATCGGGCCGACGTGGCTCGTGCCACACACTATAAAGGTCTGGGCCCGCCTTGACCAGTTTTGTTTGTTGCCGGAGCTAGCCAAAATACGGGCGTTTTCCATAAAAAGGGGCCAATTCCAACCGATCCGCTGAGAAACGGCGGGCAAATTTGTGCGGGCCATGCCGAAAATCGGACTAGCTCTCCAGTCCCTTTTCGCACCACTCCAGAACATCCGGGTCGGACGCCTTGAGCACTTGCCGCCACAATATCAAAAACCGACGCCCCCATGCCAAGGCAGCCGAAAAAGTAAATCAACCTGGCCGCCGGTCCGGTTCCCTTTTTGGGTCGCCCGGTGCGGATAAAAAAAGCCCGGCAACAAGTGCCGGGCTACATGGAGAGACGACTCTTGGGCTATTTGATGGCTGGCACCTGACGCCCCGGGGTCCACGGCGCACCGGCCGCATCGAGCTTGGCGTTGAGGGCGGGCAGGTCCACATCGAGCAACTGGCTCACCTGTTCGGCCACACCCTGGTACTCGGCGACGATGATGGCGCGCTGTTGCCGGTGCGTCTCGGTCGGCCCTTCCGTGCTGCCGATGGCCCCCGACATCATGGTTCGCAAACGGGCACGCAAGCCGGGGTAGGCCGATTCACTGCGCCGCGACTTGGTCGGGTCCCCGTTGAAGGCCTCGTTGATATCCATCAACTTGACTTCCAGTGCCCGCACGTCTTGGCGCAGGGCCGGGTCGAGCTGAGGATTGGCCTCGACCACGCTTTCGATTGCGTCCAGCTGCTCCTGAGCTTTGGCCAGGACGGTTGAGGTCGCGCCCACCGCGTCGGCCAGGTCTCGGGCCTGCTTGGCAAACTCGACGATGGCCAGCCGGTTTTCAGTGCTGGTCTCGGGAAAGATCAACGGCTCAATTTCGAAGTTGACCGGTTCGACCAGTTGTGTGATTTGGCCATCGACTTGTTGCGCCAAGTCGACCGAGTACGTTCCCGGGGGCGCCATGACACCATGCGAAGTGGTGAAGTCCCACGCCTTGCGATGCAGCCCCTGAGACGTGCTGGTCGGCAGTCGCTTGACGACCTTGCCCTCGGCATCCCGCACGGTCAACCAGACGCGCGGGGCGACTTCGCGATCTTCCGCCTTGAGGTCTTCCCAGCTCGGATAGGGGGAATCTTTGCCGGCGGCGGCCAGCTTGCTGTCCTTCGCCTTGCGTTCCGCCTGTTTCGTTTTCAAGCTCTCCTTCAGGTAGTGGGTAAAGGTGACGCCGTACTCCGGGTTGGCCCCCGTGTAGAAGTTGGCTCCCTGGAATGCGCGTTGGCCGACGGCCAGCGGGGCTACCTTGGCAAACATCCGCCCTTTCTTGACAGGGAAAATCTGGTTCTGGTCGATTCCGCCGGCCGGGATCTCCCGCAGGGGCGTGTAATCGTCCAGGATATAGAAACCGCGTCCAAAGGAGGCCAGGACCAGGTCGTTTTCATCTGCCTGGATCTCGATATCCCGGACGGCAACCGTCGGCAGGCCCGCGCTCAGTTCTACCCATTTCTTGCCACCGTCGACGGTGAAGAAACAGCCGAACTCGGTCCCACAAAACAACAGGTCAGGATTCACATGGTCCTGCTTGATGGCGTAGACGCTGCCCCGCTCGGGCAGGTTCCCCGTGATGTTGGTCCAACTCGCGCCCCGGTCGGTCGACTTGACGATGTACGGTTTGAAATCACCCCGCTTGTGGTTGTTAACCGCTACGTAAACCGTATCCGCATCGTGCAGGTCGGCCTCGATATCGTTGATGTAACCGTACTCCGGCACATCCAGGTCACCGAACTTGCTGATGGCGGTCCAGTTCTGACCGCCATCGGGGCTGACTTGTACCATCCCATCATCGGTGCCGACATACAGCAGTCCCTCGGTCAGCGGCGATTCACTGGTGGAAACGATGGTGCCGTAAAGCGAGGTCGACGTGTTCTTGGCCACCGCGTCGACGCCCCACACGCGGCCCATCACTTTCAGTTGGTTTCGATCCATGTTGCGCGACAGGTCGGGGCTGACGGCCTGCCAGCTGTTGCCCCGATCGTCACTGCGGAACAGGATCTGGGAACCGTAGTAGATCCGCTCGTTGGCGTGGGGTGAAATCATCAGGGCCGAGTCCCAGTTCCAGCGGAGGGCCGGACCTCCCTGGGCTGCTTGCGGCTTGATGTCGACCCGCTCGCCCGTTTTCCGGTTGAAGCGAACCAGGCCGCCGTATTGCCATTGTGAATAAATTGTATCCGGATCGAGCGGGTCCACGGCCGGGTCAAAGCCGTCACCAAAGACGGTGATGAACCAATCGCTGTTGCGGATTCCATGAATGTTGTTGGTTTGTGAAGGACCCCCTTGGGTGGCATTGTCCTGGGTGCCGCCGTAGACGAAGTAGAAAGGTTTTTCCTGGCTGACGGCTACCTTGTAGAACTGGGTGATCGGCAAGTTGGCCTTGAAATCGTAATGCTGGCCCCGGTCCCATGTCTCGTAGACCCCGCCATCGCAACCGATGATCAGGTGGTTGGGGTCGTCCGGGTCGATCACCAGTGCATGGTTGTCGACATGCTTGTCGGCTTCTCCCAGTCGGTTGAAATTACGGCCGCCGTCTTCACTGACCATCATGTACGTGTCGAGGGCGTAGACCCGGTCGAACTGATGTGGGCAGGCGACGATTTCCTGGTAGTACTGTGGACTGCCGGTGACGTAGTCGCCCATGCGGCTCCACGATTCGCCCCGGTTTTCACTCCGGTAGAAACCGCCGTTGTCGGCCGCTTCCACCACGGCGTACAGTACCTCCGGGTTGTGGGGCGAGATGGCCATCCCGATCCGCCCCTTATCGCCACCGGGCAAACCGCGATTGATCTTTTTCCACGTGGCGCCCGCATCGGTCGATTTGTAGAGCCCCGATTCAGGGCCGCCGTTAATCAGAACCCAAGTATGTCGTCGTCGCTGGTAGGCCGAGGCGTAGAGCGTGTTGGGGTCCTCGGGGTCCATGTGGACTTCGTTGATCCCGGTGTCGTCACTGATATGTAAAATCCGTTCCCACGTCTTGCCGCCATCGGTCGTCTTGTACAGACCGCGATCGCCGCCCGATTTCCAGAGTGGTCCCTGGGCGGCCACGTAGACCGTGTCGCCATCGCGCGGGTGGACCACGATTCGGCCAATATGCTCACTCTCTTCCAGCCCGACCTTGGAGAAGCTGTTGCCTCCATCGGTCGACTTGTAGAGACCATCGCCGTAGCCCACGCTCCGCTGCGAGTTGTTTTCGCCCGAGCCGACCCAAACGGTGAAGCGGTCATTCGGGTCCACCGCTACGCAGCCGATCGAGTACGATCCCTGGCTATCAAACAGGGGTCGCCAGGTGACCCCGGCGTTTTCTGTTTTCCAGACTCCGCCGACGGTCGCCAGGTACCAGGTACTTCGCTGCTGGGGGTCGACCGCAATATCGAGAATCCGGCCGGACATCAGCGCGGGGCCGATGTTGCGGAACTTCAAGGCGGAGACCAGCCCCGAGTCGATGCCGGGAGCCGGATCGGCCGGTTGATCCGAATCCTGGGCGGGTGCCCAGGCAGGACAGCTGATCACGAGGCAGAGTAGGGCGATCCAGAACGGACGAGGCATGGCAAATTCTCCGGTGTCAATCATGTTTCAGGTCAGCTTTCCAGTCTAATTGAAGCGATCGCGCAGGTGTATTGGTAGAAAAGGGGAAACGGCACCAATTGCCGATTAGTCCAGTAAAAGGACGAAAAGCGGTTATTCTCCAGGCCCGTGCAGGGGGCCTTCAAGTGCTGCTGCCCGATTGGTTTTGAAGTTCAGGTGGATCGCCTAGAATGAGGGCAGCTGGGAAAAGGCTCCCAGGTTGATTTTCACCCTGATCCGGGATTCGTTTGATGTCGCTATCCGCACGCAAGTGGTTTCGTTTGCTATTCGCCAGCCTGGCGGCCCAAGCCATCGGACTGGGCCATTACGGCGCCGGCCCCATCGCCTGGTGTCAGTCGACCCCAGCCCAGGTCGAGGGTCTCCAACAGGCCGACGGTTTTGACGCCGGCCGGCTCGACCGGATCAACTCGGTGATGAACCGCGGGGTCGAAGCGGGGACCATTCCGGGTTGTAGCGCGCTGGTTTTCAAGGATGGCAAGGAAGTGTTTTTCAACACCTGGGGTTACCAGGACATGGAAAACGAGATTCCGATCTCCCGCGACACACTGTTCCGGATTTACTCGATGACCAAGCCGATTACCAGTGTGGCGGCCATGCAGCTGGTCGAGCAGGGAAAGATGAGCCTGGACGACCCGGTCTCCAAGCACCTGAAAGAATTCCAGAACCTCCAGGTAGCCGACCTGAAAAGTGACAAAACGGAAGAGGGCGAACTGGCAACCGTTCCGCCCAGGCGGGCCATGACGGTTCGCGATTTGCTACGGCATACGTCGGGCCTGTCTTACGGTTTTTTTGATCGCGATCACCCGGTGGACCAGGTTTACATGCAGCGGGGCGTAATGATTTTTGATCGGAACATTGCTGAAACGGTTGAAAAACTCGGGAAGATACCGCTCAAACACCACCCTGGTAGCCGTTTCGAATACAGCGCTTCTTCGGACGTGCTGGGGCGCTTGGTCGAGGTGGTTTCGGGGGAGCGGTTTGATCGCTACTTGCAAAAGCACCTGTTTGATCCGCTCGACATGAAAGATACCCACTTTCTGGTTCCCGAGCAGAAGCGGGACCGCCTGGCCGTGATGTATCGTGACAATCGCAACGGCGAACTGGTCCCCGTCAGCTCGAGGTCTTCACGACGGTATGTCTCCGACTCCAATGAGTTTTTCTCCGGCGGCGGCGGTCTCTGTTCGACGATTGATGATTACTTGAATTTTTCCCGGATGCTGATTAACGACGGTCAATTTGAAGGTCGTCAAATTATCAAGCCCGCTACGCTCAAAGAGATGTTTACCAATCAATTGGCAACGCTGGACTCGCCGTCCAGGGGCTTCCAGTTTGGGCTGGGCTTTCGCATTTCCCGCCAGCGATCGGGAGAGGACTTCAGCTGGGGGGGCATTGCCGGCACTCGCTTTTGGGTCCATCCTGAGCTGAAGATGATCTCGTTGTACATGATCCAGGTAAACCCGTACGGCCAGCGCGCCTTCGGAGAGCGTGTTCGTTCCACTGCTTACGGTGCACTGGAAGACTAGGCAGGCCCTTATGAGACGGCCAGCAACAAGGATGACTTTCATGAAACGGGTCCAGCGGCAAGAGACTGATCGAGCGAGTGGCACCCGGTCCAGACCGGGTGACGATCCTCGGCCGTTGGTCGACAAGATCGGTCGGTTCGTCATCCAGCAATCGATGTCGGCGGTGCCCGCCTGGTCCACCTACCTGGCCCTGGACCCGGTCTTTGAGCAGGAGGTGCTGGTTCATGTGGTGGGCGACCAAGTTTTCTCGACGGCCACAGCGCAGGCGCAATTTGAAGAGGCGGCTCATGCCGCCAAGGTGCTGAGCCATCCGTCGATCGTCCCTGTGGTCGGCGCGGGAAACAGCGACCTCGGTCCGTATATCGTCTATCGGCACTGCCCGGGGATCTCGCTCGATCAATGGCTGGCTGAGCAGCCGGGCCCGCTCGACGGCAAGTCGGCCGCTGGGCTCGTCCAGTGCCTGGCCGATGCCGTGCAGCATGCCCACCAACGGGGCATTCTGCACCGCGCCTTGAACCCGACCCACATCCTGATCGATCGACCGGAAACGGAAACAGAAGAGGATTCGGAGAAGTGGCTGCCCACTCAGGTTCGGATCAACCATTATGCCATCGGTTTCGCCCAACAGGAAAACGAAGCAGCGGAGAACGACCGACTGCCCGCCCTGGCTTACCGTTCGCCGGAAGAGCGCGGCGGCGAGGGCGAAATTGGAACCACCACGGACATCTACTCGCTGGGCGCGATCCTGTACCGCCTGTCGGTCGGGCCGCCACCCGCTGGTCCCGACTTGCGGCTGAACGAAATGCCAGCTCCCTGGCCGATGGATGACAGCCTCCAGGCGGTATGCCGGAAGTGTCTTCGCGACTTGCCCGCGGAGCGCTACCCGACTGCCTTTGAGCTGGCCGACGAACTGATTCGCTGTTACCCGGACCCGTCCACGACAGGGCGTTCCGGTAGAGGCCTGAAAAAGTTGTTGCGCTGGCCCCGCTGAAAGAAAACGGGGGCAGCCCGAACCAACCGATGAAACCGTATCAGGATGGACGAATGAAAAAAAGCATGTTCCTGTTGTTGCTGACCGTTTGCGTTTTTTCCTTGGCCGGTGGCCCCTTCCTTTCGGCTCAGCAGGGGGAGTCGACTGACTGGTACAAGGGGAACCTCCACACCCATTCACTGTGGAGTGATGGCAATGACTTCCCGGAGATGATCTCCAAGTGGTACGCCGATCGCGGCTATCACTTCCTGGCCTTGACCGACCACAACATCCTCAGCCGAGGTCAAAAATGGATGCCCCTGACGACCATCGAAAGCCGGGCGGGCAAGGAGGCACTCGGCAAATATCAATCGGCCTTCGGGGAGTTCGTGGAGCAGAGAACGACGGATGAGGGAAACGTGGAAATCCGTTTGCAACCGTTGGCCCGTTACCGGGGAGAACTGGAAAAACCGGGCGAGTTCCTGTTGATGGAGGGGGAGGAAATCAGTGATTCGGTGGATGGCCTGCCGGTCCACATGAACGCGACCAACCTGACCGATCTGCTGCGACCGGTGGGAGGCACAACGGTCCGGGAAGCGATTGCCAACAATTTAAGGGCGGCCATGGAACAGTCTCGCAAGACGGGACGCCAAACCTTGATCCATCTGAACCATCCCAACTTCGGTTGGGCCGTCACGGCAGAGGACATGGCCTTTGTGACCGAAGAGCGGTTCTTTGAAGTCTACAACGGCCACCCGGGCGTCAACCAACTCGGTGACGCGAATCACCCCGCCATCGAGCGGATGTGGGACATTGCCAATACACTCCGCCTCGATCGACTCAAGCAGCCGCCGCTGTTCGGCCTGGGAACGGATGATTCCCATCACTACCATGAATCGACGGGCAGTACCCCGGGGCGAGGCTGGGTCATGGTCCGGGCGACCGCCCTGAATCCAGACGCAATCCTCTCGGCGATCAATGCGGGTGATTTTTACGCCTCCAGTGGCGTGACGTTACGGCAGGTCGATTTTGATGAAGCGGAGGGGACGCTCCAGGTCGAGGTCGAGCCGGAGGCGTCCCATGAGTATACGATCGAGTTTGTCGGTACGCTCAAAGACTACGACCGCACCTCCCAGGTTCGCCGCGATGCGAATGAGAACGAGCTTCGCGCCACCCGCATCTACTCGCCCGACATTGGCAAAGTTCTGCAGCGGGTCGAGGGCCCCCGGGCCGTTTACCGGCTGACGGGCCAGGAACTGTTTGTTCGCGCCGTGATCACCTCCTCGGCTGGCCATGACAACCCGTCATTCAAGGGGCAGAAGAAGCAGGCCTGGACCCAGCCCGTTGGCTGGAGTGTGCCGGGCAAGTAAGCGTGAAGCGGCCGGGCTGTTCAGACAATGCGGGATTGCAGGACCATCTGCTCCACCACGTCGCGGGGATCGCCCGACTCCTGATAGATCTCCAATTGGCGGTCAGCCCAACTCGGTCCGGTCGAAATTTCCCGCGCCCGCTCCAGGTAGGGGAGGCAATCCAGCTGGCGGCCAATGGGCCGAAGGTAATCGATCATGCCATTGACGATGGTGGGAAGTGATTGGCTTTCGAACGTTTTGACATTGGCCAGACGGGCGTTGGTCCCATAGCGGCAAGCCCGCCATTTGTTTTGCTGGACCAGCATCGGGTGACTGTCGTGTTGGTACGTCCCCTCGTCAATCATGTCGGACAGCGCTTTGACCAGGCACTGGACCAGGCCGGCGATGGCCAGGGCGTCGTCGAGGTTGCCCGGCATGTCGCAGACACGGACTTCGACCGTGCCAAAATTGTGATGCGGACGGACGTCCCACCAGATTTCACGGATCGTATTGATAAAGCCCGTGTCGACCATGTGCCGGACCAACCAGACATACTCACTCCAGTTGCGCATCAGCGGTGGCAACCCGGCAGTCGGCAGGCCTTCCATGATCTTGGAGCGGTGGGATTGAAGCCCCGTCACCCGGTTGTCCCAGAAGGGACTGCTGGCCGACAGCGCCAGCAGGGTGGGCAGGTGCTGCATGATGCGGTCACAGATCATGACGGCCTTGTCCCCCGAGTCGACCCCGACATGCACGTGCAAGCCGAAGGTCACCAAGCGCCGGGCCATTTCCTGCAACAGGCTGATCAGGTTCTCGTATCGTTCGGTGGGAGTGACCGACTGGTCTTTCCAGGTGGAAAACGGGTGCGTGGCACCCCACCAAAGGTCCAGGTTGATTTGGTCGGCTGCGTTTTGCAGCTCGATCAGCTTCGGCTCCAGGTCCCGGCGGGCATCGTCAATCGTGTTGCAGATGCCCGTGTTGACCTCGATATAGCATTGCATCAGTTCCGGCTTGTAGGGCAGCGACTCCCGGTCGCCCGGGAACTGGTTCAACAAGTCTTCAATGCTGCTGGAGAGCGCCTTCGTGTCCCGATCAACCAGCCCGAGTTCGAGTTCAATCCCGACGGTTGGTTGATCATTTGACCTAAATTCGATTCGTTCCAAGCCCTCGTCCCCCTGGGTTCCCGTCGGTCGATCTGCCACGTCGACCTTCACCGTGGTGATCGCCATTCCGGTGCGGTCGGTTGATCATGCTCGATGTGCGCTCGTTATCATAACCGATGCGGCAGGCCCGAGCGACTCCGCAGAGGCTGGAAAAAAGTCGGGCAGGTGCCGGGCCAGCGAACGCCGTTGGACCAGCATGAAGATCAATCCGTTGTCGGGCATAGATACCGGCTGGCGGCCAGCGAAAGGATTTTGGCACCGACCGACAACACATGTTCGTCAATATCAAAGGCGGGATTGTGCAGGGGCAGGTTCCCGCACTCCTGGCCAGCACAGCCGATGCGTATGAACGAAGCGGGAATCGCCTGGGAATAAAAAGCAAAGTCATCACCCCCCATGCTGGCGTGGGGAATCGGCAGGACGTTGTCCGCGCCCAGCAGGTCCCGGCTCGTCTGTCTTACCATTTCGGTCAGGTGACGGTCGGTCGTGACGGCAGGGACGGTGGCACCCCAGGTCACCTCGATACGGGCCCCCGTGGCCCGGGAAATACCGTCTGCAATCAGCTCAATCTTTTCCTGCGCCGCGCGGCGGGAATCTCCGCTCGTTGTGCGGAGCGTTCCCTTGAGAGAGACCGATGCCGGGATCACATTACAGGCGTCCCCGCCATTGATTGCACCAAAGGAAATGACGACGGGCTGGTGACTGTTGAGGGCCCGCGGTACGAGCTGGTAACAGCCCGACAGGAGCTGGGCGGCGGCGGCAATCGGGTCACACGTTTCGTGGGGCCGGGCCGCATGTCCCCCCTGGCCGACGATTTCGACCAACAGCTCATCGCACTGGGCCGTGATGGGCCCCGCTTTGAGGCCAACCGTTCCCACGCGTCGGTCGGGGTCAACGTGCAAACCGATGATGGCCTGGACACCTTCCAACACGCCCCATTCAATCAAGCGCCTGGCTCCCCGAATCGTCTCCTCTTCCGGTTGAAAAATGGCGCGGATCGCCCCGTCCGGTTGCTCTCGCTGAAGCCACTCCTGCAAGGAAACCAGCGCCCCGAACAGCATCGCAGAGTGGGCGTCATGACCGCAGGCGTGCGTCGCATTGTCAGCCTGGCTGCGGTACTCCACCCGCTTTGCATCTTGTACCGGGACCGCATCGATATCGGCCCTCAGCGCCAGCCGGCGCGCCGCATGGGTGGGCCCCAGATCGACTACCAGACCCCGCTGATCGGGTCCCAGGCGGTAGTCGATTCCAGCTGCTTCCAGCTGTTGCGCCAGGTACTGTGTGGTTTCAAATTCCAGTCCGGACAATTCGGGATGCTGGTGCATGTAGCGACGAACCTCGATTAACCGAGGGCCAAGTTGGTCGACGCTTTCACAAATTGAGTGATTTGACATCCATTTTCGTGGAACAGGAAAAACGGGCGGTGGGCCTCACGGATCGTGGGCCGGCTCATTGTAATTGGTCAATTATCCAATCCGACAGGGCAAATCAGTCAGATGCGATCGATTCCCCATCGGCCCGGGACGGCGAAACCAGCTGGGGCAGGGCGGTGTCGAGGCGGACTTGCCATCAAAAAGACTGGAGGATTTAGTTTTTAGAGGTTAAACTCGCAGGCATGCCCCTTGTCCGACATGTTCTTGTCCCTGGCGCCTGGCAAAGAGACGAAAGCGAAAGCACTCCTGCGAATGTCCAACAATCCTTCTTCGGCCCCCGATCTGCAGGCCGCCGCATTGCCACCGGATCAATGGGTAGACCAATATGGTGATTACCTCTATCGGTATGCACACTCCCGCTTGCGCGATGCCAACGCGGCGGAAGAGGTATTGCAGGAGACGTTTCTGGCCGGGATTCGCCACGTCGATCAATATGCGGGCCGGGGGAGTCAGCGAGGGTGGTTGCTCGGAATTCTCAAACGCAAAATTATTGATCATGTGCGGCTCCGTGCCAAACATGCACAGGCCCGGTCGTACGAGGACGAACCGGATCCGACCCTGCATCTGTTTGACGCCCAGGGCAACTGGAAAAAAGATGCCTTTCGCTGGTCGCCCCAGCCGGATGAGCAGATCCAGGAAGTTGAATTTCGGCAGATTTTACAGAGCTGCCTGGACGAATTGCCAGAAACCCAGCGGACCGTGTTCCAGCGAAGTGTCATGGACGAAAAAGATTCAGAAGAAATATGTAAGGAATTGAATATCACTCCCTCCAATCTATGGGTCCGTATGCATCGGGCCAGGCTTGGGTTGGCGAAATGTGTAGAAACCAAGTGGTTGAAAGAGAAGGAATCGTTGGGTCATGCTGAATGATCGAAAAGCCTCGGAGTTGGTCACCAAATCGATGCGCCGCGCGCTGACGGATGAAGAGACAGGTCTGCTGGCGCAGAATTTGACGGACAGCAAAGAGCTGGAGGCGTTCGCCAAGATTTCCCACAAGATACAGATTTCGGCTGTTGAAATTGCGTCCCTGGTGGAGCAGGGCGACAGGACCCTTGGGCCAGGACTTTCGGACGAAGCGAAAGACCGTTTGAGGGGCCTGATTCAAGCGGCTCAAAGTGGTGAGATTGACTTGCCAGAGCTAGAACCGGGGCAGACGCAAGCGCAGGAAAATTCCTTGAAGCGGACGACCCAGCTCCCTGCGGCCGGCGGTCCATTCTGGTCCCGTCGCATGGTGGCGGAACAGCCGGGCGCCTACCAGGGTGAAGGTGACGCCCGCGTGGGTGAGTCCCGGTACACCCTGATTCGCCCGCTCGGCAAGGGCGGGCTGGGCAATGTCTGGTTGGCCCGGGACGAGCGGCTCAAGCGAAACGTGGCGATCAAGGAGCTGAATGCCGAGACCTTGGCCTCGGAGGTTTCGTGGCAGCGTTTCCGGAGAGAGGCTGAAATTACAGGTTTGTTGGAGCACCCCTCGATCGTCCCGCTTTACCAGTACGGGCTCGACAAGAACACGGGAGAGCCGTTTTACGCCATGCGGTTCGTTGGCAAACGAACGTTGGCCGACGCCATCATTGAGCACCATGAAAAGATCCGCGCCGGCGAGCTGGACGATGCCCACCTGGGGCTGCATCGTCTGCTCAATATTTTCCTCGATATCTGTCAGGCGATTGCCTATGCTCACTCGCGGGGTGTCATGCACCGGGACCTGAAACCGGAAAATGTGGCTCTGGATAATTTTGGCCAGGTCATCGTGCTTGACTGGGGCCTTGCCAAGTTATCCGAGGATGGCGAACTGATCCATCATCTGTCACGGGAAAGCAACCTGGCCGACAAGGCGCTGGCTCAAACGGTCGACGGCGAGGTGGTGGGCACGCCTCTCTACATGGCACCCGAACAGGCGTCGGGGGACCTGGACCATATCGATGAACGGACGGATGTTTACGGACTGGGAGGGATTCTGTTTTCCATCTTGACCGGCTGTGCCCCCCACGAATCGAGCGGTGAAGGTGCCCGGACCAATCTCAAGGAAGTGCTCAAGGTGATTGCCGAAAGCCGCTCACCCGAGCCGAGTGACTATGCGGAGAACGTGCCGCGTCAGCTGGAGTCGATCTGCATCAAATCGATGGCCTTCAAAAGCCATTTGCGTTACGAACGGGTCTCCCAGCTATCCGATGCGGTCGAACTCTGGCTGGCTGGCCAAAGCGAAAAGAAGAGCCGTTACGAGGACCTCCGCATGGCCGGCCGGGAGCTCCGGGCCGACCTGCAGTCAACGATTCGGGACCTGGAAACCAATGCCCGTTTCATGTCTCGCTTGCCTCCTATCCAGGAGTTGATCACGGCCGAGGTCGAACAGGATGTCGCCGTGTGGCGCGAGCGGTTGACGACCATTTACACCGGGTTGTTGACGGCCAAGTCAGACTACCAAACCATTTCCTACTGCCGAATCGAAGCCGGTCTGTGCACGGAAATCGTGCGCGTCGAACGACACTCCACCGACCACTCCAACATTCGACCCGTCCCCCGCAGTCGCTTGCGTCAAATCAAGACGAACTCATTCCTGGAGACGGTGATCCAGCAAAAGCCGGAAGAAGTGCTCACCTCGCTGGTTTGTGATAATGACTCCGAGCCGGAAGAGAATTGCTTTGGGGACGAGGCGGTCCACCTGGTGGCGGCCGTTCCCGTCTATGACCAAAACACCGAAGAGCCTTACGGTGTGGTTCTGATCGACTGTGATATTGATCGCGTGATGCGCCGGCAAGTCAGCCAGCACGCCACGACTTGTGAGATTGTCATTGCCTGCGATATTCATCAGGTGATGATGCGCAGCCATTTTGGCCATGTGGTTGAAGATTCGATTTCCAAGCGCGTCGAGGAGGAAACGCCCCATTTTTGCCAGGCGGTTTCCGCCCTGGAACACCACCTGGAGTTCATCGACGAGACGAACGCGGAGATCTACGGGGCCAGGCTGTGGCTGACCACCAGTCGGCATGGCGTGATGTACCTGTTGCGCAGTGAGCGGAATAAGAATCGGGCCTAGATGCTCGGTTAGGGCGGGCCAACCAGCAGCCTGCCGGCGAGCAAACGGTTGCCCGGTTCGACTGCCCTCTGCTTACGGCTGGCCCACATTGAAACGCATCAATGTTTTCAGCAGGCGAGTTGCCAGGGGCGTGAGCCGTGTCCGGTTGTACTGGTCGCCCAGCCGCCGGATCGCATCGGCCTGGGTCGGATAGGGGTGGATCGTGTTGGCGATTTGAGCGAGACCGACCCGGTTCTGCATGGCCAGGGTCAATTCCGAAATCAGGTCCCCCCCGTTTCTGGCGACGACCGTCGCGCCCACGATCTGATCGCTGCCCCGCTTCAGGTGAACCTTGATGAACCCGTTTTCCGTACCCTCCAAAATGGCGCGGTCATTTTCCGACAGCGGCTGGATCAACGTGGTGATGGGAACACCTGTCTGTCGGGCTTCCTGTTCCGTCAAACCGACCTGCGCCAGTTCGGGTGCCGTGTACGTGGCCCGGGGGATCAACAGGTGGCTGACTTTCTTGGCCCCCCAAGGGCCGATCTTGAACAGCGCGTTCTGAATGACGATCCGCGCCATGAAATCCGCGGCGTGGGTAAATTGAAAGCGGGAGGCCACATCCCCGGCGGCGTAGATGCGGCGATTGCTGGTCCGCAGCAGGTCGTTGACTCGCACGCCGCTCCGGTCAAAATCAACCCCGGCTTTTGCCAACTGCAGGTCCTCGAGGTTGGGCTGGCGTCCTGTGGCGACCAGCAGCTTGTCGACCCTGATGTCAAAAGGTCCAGCCTGGCTCTTGCCCGTGATCTGAATGCGACCTTCGCCTGCGGCTGCCAGTTGCATTGGGTCGCTGCCAACTTCGATCTGGACGCCTTCATCAACCAGTTGTTGCTCGATCAGGGCGGCCGCGTCAGGATCCTCCCGGTTCAGGATCCGGCTGGATCGTTCCAAGAGGGTAACCCGACTGCCAAACCGGGCGAACACCTGGGCCAACTCGACGCCGATCGGACCAGCCCCGATGATCGCCAGCCGGCCGGGCAACTCGGTCAGCGAAAAGACGCTTTCGTTGGTCAGGTAGTCGACCTGATCGAGCCCGGCAATGGGGGGCACGGCCGCCCGGGCCCCGGTTGCAATCACGGCCTTCTTGAATCGCACATTCTGCGCCGAACCCCGATCCGGCTGGATCTCGAGCGAGGTGGGGCCGGCAAAACGGGCCTGCCCGAAATAGACATCGACCCCCAGGTCGGCAAACCGTTGGGCCGAATCGACGTGGCTGATCCGGGCCCGCAATCGGCGCATCCGTTGCATGGCGGCGGCAAAATCCAACTCAGCCGGGCTGTCCAATCGAACACCGAAGTTCGCTGCTTCCCGTAGTTCGGCCAACACTCGACCCGTTTGAATCAGGCTCTTGGAGGGAACGCAGCCGACATTCAGGCAGTCCCCACCCATCAGGTCCCGTTCCACCAAGGCGACCCTCGCCCCCAGGCCCGCGGCGCCGGCGGCCGTCACCAGGCCGGCGGTCCCGGCCCCGATCACGACCAGTTGATAAGGCCTCGCCGGTTCGGGATTGGTCCAGTCCCGCGGGTGTACGTTGTCGCGCAGATGAGCGTTATGTTCATCGAACGGTTGTAGCTGGATCCAATCGGACATCGACTGCCAGTTTCTCTCTATTCTGAAATCACCTGCCAGATCACCTGTCCCAGGCCACCGCTATCCGGCGTAAAACCGTCTCGGTCAAACGAGTCCGGCTGTTGATCGAGCGTCATGGCGACCGAGATGTAAAGCCATACAATCCCTGCACTCACCAGCAAAACGATGAAACCCCAGAAGATCAATTTCCAATAACTCATGCTGATTTCACCGTCATCGATAGCCAGGTTGTCCTAAGACCGATCGAACCTGGTCGGTCAATCGATCTGCCGGCAATATTGTCCAGTAGCCGTTCCCGGCTGTAAATAACCAATTCGGTTTGAATCTACATGACTGATATCGCCTGGGTCCGGCAGAAACGACCGGTCGGTAGACCGTGGGTAGGGGCTGATCGAAATGACTCATCCTGAGTGGCCACGGAAGTGACCGAGCAGCTTGCGCACCATCAATGGAAACGCGCCCAGCAAGACAAAGCCAATGAACAACTGAGGCGTTATAATACCGGAAACCCCTTGCTCGACGAGCTGGTCAAGGCTGGGGACCGACGAACCGGCCCAGCAGAAGACGACCGTTCCCGGCAACATGCCGACCTGGCTGACCCACCAGAACGTGCGGACTTTCATGGGGGTCAGGCCCATCACGAGATTGATGACAAAAAATGGAACCGCCGGGATCAGTCGCAAGGTGAACAAGTAGAAAGCCCCCTCCTTTTCCAGGTTGCTGTTGAACGACACCAGGTGCTGGGCAAATCGACTCTGAAACAGATCCCGAAACAGGTAACGGCTGAGCAGGAATGCCAGGCTGGCTCCCAAGGTCGAGGCGAAACTGATCAGCATCAGCGCCGGCCAAAACCCGAGGTACCAGGCATACACCAGAGAAAGGACCGCTGCGCCGGGCAGCGACATTCCCGTGACGACCACATAGATCAAGAATGCCAAGAGCAGTACCAGTGCGGGATGGACCTGGTAATAGTCTCTCCATTCCGATTCCTGGGTAGCCAGAGTCGCCAGGGAAAGGCTGTCGCGAAACAGGAAAAACATGACCGTCGCAGAGCCCAGAAACAGCGCCAACACCACCCACCGCAACCATGACCGGCCGGGCCGGCAAGGGTCGACCCGATCCGGTTCGCGTGGGCCTGCCGGCTGAGGTGCGGCGGATACATGGGAGTCGCTGGTGACCATCCGAACTCAAAATTTCCAAACGTTGCAGGCGGGAATCCGACTCAGCCGGTGCTTGTAGGCAGGGGACCCTTAACAGGATAAAAGAAATGACACCCGTTCCAACCCCGGGGAAATCCGCAGTCACGACATTCTTTTTTGCGATTGTCTGGCCAGCCAAAAGACCTAGGATAACGGCTCAACAGCGTGTCCCCGTTTCCAGGATCGAGCCGCCGCGGCTTGAAAGATCCATGTCCTATCCCCAGCAGATATTGCAGCAGGTTTTCGGCCATGCCGATTTTCGGGGTCGCCAGGCAGAGATCATCGAGCGGTTACTCGCAGGCCAACACGCCTTGGTCATCATGCCAACCGGAATGGGGAAAAGTCTCTGTTATCAGATTCCTGCCATCCTCCACTCAGGTCAGGCGCCTGCCCCGGGTAACACGCCGCAGCGGGAATTGACGCTGGTGATTTCCCCCCTGATCGCCTTGATGAAAGACCAGGTGGATTCCCTCCGGGCCAAGGGTGTGTCTGCCACGTTTGTCAATTCATCTCTGGGTCGTCAGGAACGAACGGACCGTTATCTTCAAATTGCTGCCGGCCAATTCGACTTGCTGTATGTCACGCCTGAGCGGTTTCGCAAGCCGGAATTCCTGGAGGCAATTGATCAGCGCAAAATACAACTGATGGCGGTGGACGAAGCGCACTGCATCAGTGAGTGGGGGCATGATTTTCGGCCCGACTATACTCGCATAGGGGAAATCCGCGCCAGCCTGGGCAGCCCGACCACAGTGGCCCTGACGGCAACCGCCACACCCGAGGTCCAGGTGGATATTGTGGATCAACTCGGCCTGGCACCGGACCAAATGGCCGTGTTTCATCATGGAATCGAACGGCCCAACTTGCAATTACTGGTGGACCATGTGTGGGACGATGACGAAAAGCTGGCGGCGATTCTGGAAACAGTTCGGCGGATCGAGGGGAGTGGCATCGTCTACTTCACGTTGATTCGCACCCTGAGCCGCTTCAGTGATACACTGCGCGAGCGGCAGATTCCCCACCTCGTTTACCATGGCGACCTGGACCGCTCCCGCCGCCGCCAGCTGCAGGACCAGTTCATGAAACGTGACGACCAGCTGGTCCTGGCGACCAATGCGTTCGGGATGGGGATCGACAAGGAGGCGATCCGGTTCGTGATGCATGCCGAGTTGCCCGGTTCCCTGGAGTCGTACTATCAGGAAATTGGCCGGGCCGGTCGGGATGGGCTCCCGTCGGAGTGCAGGCTGCTGTATGACCAGCGGGACCTGGCCACGCAAATGGAATTTCTGCAATGGAGCAACCCGGATGCCGAGTTTTACCAGCGAGTTTACGATTTTCTGGAAAACGATCTGGAGCAGGTCAACTCATTTGGAATCGACTGGCTGCGGGAGCGGTTGCACCATAAACAGAAACACGACCGGCGGCTGGAAACCAGCTTGGCGATGCTGGAACGGTGGGGCGTCATCAGCGGGATGTTGAATCCACTCCAGTTAAAAGTCGAGTCGGGATTGCCGGAGCGGTTTCTGGATGCCGACTGGACGGAGCAGAAGCAAAAACGCGACCAACACAAGCTCCTGAAAATGATGGAGTACGCCAAGCATGGCGGCGATCGGAAGGATTTCATTCACAATTACTTTGGCCTGCGCTTGCCAACTCCCCCTTCCTGAAGCGGCGCCACGAAAAAAGCCCCGTTGTCATGACAACGGGGCCCGGTTCCAGCTGTGGGTAGCAGGGCTAGAATTTTCGTTTAGCGGCGACGGCCGGTCACTGCCCGTCGGAATTGCGCCGGGAGGGTCCTGCCGTAGTAGTTTCGCCGAACCGTGTTGCCATAAAAATGCAAGGGTCGGTACGGCCGTTTTTCGATCGGGGTGGCCCGAATCTTGGCGCGGTCTTGGGACCGGGCGATCACGTAAGGATAATAACCAGTTTGTGCCGCAGCCGGTTCAGCCACAACGGTTCCCAGCAACAAGGCGCCGCAGGCGATGCTGGCGGCAAGCAGAAGTCGTCTCATGATGGATTCTCTCAGGGTGCATGTTCCATCGACGGGTGGTCGGTCCCAGCCGTCGAACCAAGTGTTGTTCCCCAAGGTTCAATCAAGAAACGCAGGCCGTCAGGAAATTTCTCCTCTTGCGACAGTGAATTGAGGGAAACTCGAACGATTGAATCAAACGTAACAATTGAAACGGAATTACTCTCTCGGGCGCCGGCCCCGGTGCGGGACCGCGACGTCCGCGAGAAACGGGGCATTTCCGCATAAAAAAGGCTCTTTCGATCGCTTCAAACTGGCCATCAGACGATCTCCGATTATCTTGAATGGACCTGTTTTTACCCCGAATTACGGCACCACCCCATGCGAATGCTCCCCAGATTTTTGCCCGTTATCTGTTTGACCCTGACCGGTCTTGTTTTCTTGCCCGGCCAAGGCGCGGCCCAACAACGGGACGATGCGCGGTCGCTGGAACATGAAGATTACGATCGTTGGAATACGATCAATGCCTCGGCCCTCTCCCCGGACGGAAAATGGGTCATGTACTCGGTGCGCGACGGCAAGGAAAACGTCACCTTGAAATTCCGGCAGGCGGACTCGAGCCAGGAGTATTCGGTTGCCAATGGGACTGGTGCCCGGTTCACCGACAACAGCCAGTTCGCCATCTTCCGGGTCACCCCCGACAAGGCCTTGCTGGAGAAACTGAAGAAAGAGAAGAAAAAACCGGAGGAGATGCCTCGCAGCAAGCTGACCTTGTTACAGCTCGATACGGGGCGAACCACCACGGTTGACAACGTGAACTCGTTCAAGGTTCCGCGGGACAACTCGACATGGGTCGCTTTCCTGTTGGGCCAGGGAAAAGGCGAAGCCAAGCTGAAGACGGGCAAGTCACCCGTCACCGAGACGTTTGAAGTGACCCCTAGCGGCTTGCAGCGCCCGGCCTCGACCCCGAAACAGTCAAAACGGAAAAAGCCGGTCGCAGCCACCAAGCCTCAATCGGCCAGCGAGGGAAAGACGAGTCGTGAAAAGGGACAATCCGGGCAGCCGGCGCCAGCGACCAAGGGGAAAGCTGCCCAGAAACCGGCCAGCGACAAGGAGCAGAAGAAAGAGAAGAAAGCCGGATCGGAACTGGTCCTTTACAACCTGGAAACGGGGGTTGAGCAGAGATTTCCCAACGTTGTCAGTTTTGAATTCAGCAAGCCAGGAAACCTGCTGGCATTCAGCACCTCCACCAAGGACCGGCCCGACGAAGATGGTCTGTGGGTCATGGATCTCAACCGCGGTCCGGTGGTTTCGGTGCTGAACGGATTGGGGGAATACCGTGGCCTGACGATCAATGATTCGGGTAGCGAGGTCGCCTTCCTTACCAACCGCGATGATTACGAATCGAAATCACCGAGCTGGAATCTCTATCACTGGCGGGCCGGGCAAAAAAAAGCTGCACCGATTGTCACCCCCCAGTCGCCCGGTTTGCAGCCTGGCTGGGGCTTGGCGTCCGGCGGTCAGCCGGTCTTCAGTGAAGATGGCCGCCGCTTGTTTTTCAATACGGCCCCGTTGCCGCCGGCCGAGGAAGAAGGGCCGGATGAGCCGCAGGCGAAACTGGATCTCTGGCACTGGCAGGATCCGCAATTGCAACCGCAACAGCTGATTCGCGCCGAACAGGAACGCAACCGGAGTTACCGGGCGGCCTACGATCTAAAATCAAAAAAAATGACACAGCTGGCAACGCCAGACATGCCCCAAGTGACGGTTGACCCGCGGTCGACGGCCGACGTTGCGGTCGGAACGTCGCAGGAAAAATACAACAAGCTGATGTCGTGGGATCTGCCAGGTTACCAGGACACATATTTGGTTGACCTGAAAACAGGGACGGCCCGCCCGGTTCTGGAAAAAAGTCGGACCGGCGGCAGGCTATCACCCGACGGGAAGTTTATCCTGTGGTGGGATACCGACCAGCGCGCCTGGTTCGCCCAGCCGACTGCCCGCCAGAAAGGGGGCAATCGACCTGCCCAAATCAGTTCCGCGATCCCACATGAATTGTACAACGTGCTGCATGACACACCCTCCGACCCGCGACCTTACGGTGTTGCTGGCTGGTTGGCTGACGACCAAGGTGTCCTGGTCTATGACCGTTACGACATCTGGCAGCTCGACCCGACCGGTCGCCAGGAGGCGAAGTGCATCACGCAAGGCAAAGGTCGAGAGGACTCTCGCCGTTACCGTTACGTGCAGCTCGATCCGCTTCAGCGCTCGATCGACCCCGGGCAAGGGATGATCCTGTCGATGTTCGACGAGGGGACCAAGGCGAGCGGCTATGCCAGCCTGGATCTCGGTTCGGGCACAGCCCCCGTCCAGCGCTTGTCGCTGGACGAAAGCGTGGGTGGGTTGAAGAAGGCGAAGGATTCCGACGCGGTGCTCATGACCCGCTCGACGTTTCGTCGCTCGCCCGATCTCTGGTACAGCCATGTGGACATGGGCGCCATCACCCGCATCTCACGGATCAACCCGCAGCAGATGGAGTACCGCTGGGGAACGGCCGAACTGGTCCACTGGGATTCGGCCGATGGAACCCCGCTGGATGGCATTCTGTACAAGCCGGACGGTTTTGACCCACAGAAAAAATACCCGATGCTGGTCTATTTTTACGAGCGCAATTCGGACAAGCTCCACAGCTACTACCCGCCGGCGGCCGGCCGTTCGATTATCAATTTCAGTTTTTATGTCAGCCGTGGTTACCTCCTGTTCGTACCCGACATCCCGTACAAGACCGGGTTTCCCGGTCCGAGTGCGGCCGATGCAATTCTGCCGGGTGTGACCCACCTGGTGAACCAGGGCTTTGTCGATGAAGCGCGGATCGGCATGCAGGGCCATAGCTGGGGCGGTTACCAGACCGCCTTCCTGGTGACCCAGACTGACATGTTTGCCTGTGCCGAGTCCGGTGCTCCGGTCAGCAACATGACCAGCGCCTACGGCGGGATTCGCTGGAGTAGCGGGATGAGCCGCATGTTCCAGTATGAAAAGACGCAGAGCCGTATCGGCGCAACGTTGTGGGAGGATCGAGACAAGTACATCCTGAATTCACCCCTGTTCCAGGCTGACAAGATCAACACGCCCCTGTTGATCCTGCATAACGACGAGGATGGCGCAGTGCCTTGGTATCAAGGGATCGAGTTGTTCGTCGCCTTGCGACGGCTGGAGAAACCGGCCTGGCTGCTGAACTACAACGAGCAACCGCACTGGGTGATGAAGCAGGAGAACCGTCTTGACTTTGCCCGCCGCATGCAGCAGTTTTTTGACCACTACCTGATGGACGCGCCGATGCCGGTCTGGATGGCCAAGGGGATCCCGGCGGTCGACAAAGGGAAAGAATTCGGTTTCGAGCCAGCCGGGCCCGCGGCGACCGAGTCGGAAGGCGAACCGGAGGCGGCCGGCCAACCGAACAAGGAGAGCCCCTAGGCGGGGCTGTTGGGTCAGCCGATTCGTTCAGCGTCTTTTCAAGATCGCTTCCAGGACCGGGTCGCGACCGTTGGACCAGTCTGCAAAAGTTGGCTCAATGTTGATATCCGGCATGAGCGAGGGAGGATCGCTCCCCTCGATCCTTTGAAATTTGTTGGTGCAATAACGGACGGTCAGGCCCGAGTTGGGCAGTACCAGGCTGCGCACTTCGCCATAGTGGTTCGGCTTGCCACCACTCGGCTCTCCCACGAAGGTGGCCTGGGTGGCCAGTTTGGTTTCCGAGGCATTCAACACGGCCGACGAAAACGTGGTTCGGCCGATGATCACAAACAGCCGGTCCGGCTTGTTCAGCTTCGGACTGCTGGCCAGGTAGGTCAGCAAGGGTGACAAAATGCGGGAATCACCACCCCCGTTATCCCGCAAATCGAGCACGAACTTCTGCACATCATTTTGTGCGATAAAGCCGGAAGTCCCTCGAACAAGTCGGTCAAAAGCCGGTTTGTTGCGACAACGGTTGTACTTAAAGAAAACGGTTTTCGAGTCGGGTAACCAGTCATTCCAGTGATCGAGCTCACTTTTTTGTTGGTACATCGGGATGACCTTTCGCGAAACCCAGTCGACCTGGTTGAGTTGATCAGCTGACATCGAGCGACAGGTAACCGTCTTCGACTCGCCGTTCTTCTGGTACTCGATCGTCCCTGAATCGACATCTTTCCAAGCGCCGGCAGCCACCAGCATATCAGCCACTCTCAAGAATCGTGGTGCACTGTTTTTCAGTTGTTGCTGATTGTCCCGGGCCGCATAGCGCGAGACCTGCTGCAACACGTCGTCTATTGGCAGGCTGCCGATGCGGGTGACCCGGCCACCGAACGCATCGCGCCACTCAGGCGAGGCCTGGATGACATACAGACCGTCCTTGAACAGATAGAACTGCAACGGCAAGAAACGCATCTTGCCAACATCCGGCTGAACCGACGTGTGGCCATCCCCCACCCGGGCGACCAGTTCCATTAACTGGAGTGTCAGCTGATTGTCGTCCAGTGCGTCGGCCGATTGTTTGAGTGAATCGATCCCCTGCCGGAATTCAGCCTCGGGCAAGGTGTGAAACAGGTCGATATGTTTTTGCGGGAGTTCGGTTGCCAATAGGTCGAGATCGGCCCGCCAATGGTCGGCCCGATCCGGCTGGGCCTCAGAGATCGCACATGGCAAAGAGAGGAGGGCCAGGCAGATCAGAAGATGCTTGGTCATGCTAAACAATCCTTCTGGAAAAACAGAAAACGCCGCTGGGCCGTATGACACAACACGGAAGTCGAGGGAGAGGTTTGCATCCCACCTGCCAATCGTCATGATGAAGCAACCAGGCCTGATCAAGAGTGGCATGGTAGGCGGCATTATAAAGGCTGGCCAAATTCAGGGGCAATTCCTGGTCGGCAGGATTCTCGCAGAGAGGGTGATTCGACATGGCCAAGGCGAACCCAAGAAAGACGAACCGCTCGTCCCCGGTGGCTGGGCCGGTTCCCCGGGCGATTCCCGTGGCCGGGAACAGCGAAGAATACCGGCAGTACCAGCAAGTGGTCGAGACGGTCCGGACACGGGCGAACTTTGGCCTGGAAGATCTGCAGGGACAACTGGTCCGGCAGCCTCCCGAGTTCGTGGTCAAGGTCGTCAACGAATTGGCTAGCCAGGGCTGGTTGATTCGGGAGTTGGGTGGCGACTGGAAGTCGGCCCGCTATCGTTGGAATATGGATCGGGGTGAATTTGACCTCGACCGCTGGCTAGGGAGAAACAGCCAAGGTTTCCGCATTGCCGAGACGCCCCCCCATGATCGGCCCCGCGAGCGGCTGTTGAAAATGGGGGCTGAGAACCTGATGACATCCGAGTTGCTGGCGATCCTCATTCGAGCGGGTCGCGCTGGCGAGTCGGCGGTCCAGGCCGGGGTGAAACTGGCCAACCAGTACGCCGACAAGCTGGACCGGCTGCCGGCTGCCAGCCCGGCCGAGCTGAAAGCGACCAGCTCGGTGGTCGCCACCACGGCGTACTGCCAGATCATGGCTGGTATTGAACTGGGGCGACGGATTGCCGAGCTTGCGCTCTCGCCGGGTGAGCGGGTCCGGATTGGCTCGGCCGACGACGCGATCCAGTTCTGCGAAACTCATTTTCGTCGCTTGGTCATGGACGGATCGAAGGAGGAGTTTCACGTGGTGACACTCGACACCAAACATTGCGTGATCGATACCCACCAGGTGTCGGTCGGTATTTTGGACGCCAGCCTGGTCCACCCCCGCGAGGTCTTCCATGTCGCGATCAAGGACTCGGCCTCGGCGATCCTGCTGGTGCACAACCACCCTTCGGGTGATCCGACACCCAGTCGGGAGGACTGGCAGGTGACGGCCCGCCTGCAAGCGGCCGGCCAGCAGCTGGGCATCGAGGTGCTCGACCATATCGTGCTTGGCGCGTTTCGCAGCGTGAGCATGGGGCAAGGCCGAGACTAGGTGGCGCTATTGCGATGACGGGGGGGTCGCGATCAGGTTCTGCAAAGTCCTGGCCAGGCGGGTGCAGGGAGCGCCTTGCAGGTTGGTCATGATGGCGATTGCTGCCTGTTGTTCCGGCAGGATCATCAAGTAGGTGGACGTCCCCGCCTGGCCGCCGGAGTGCGAAACACGGGGGGATTGATCGGCCTGAGTCACGACCCAGCCCAGACCGTAGGTAGTCGCCTTACCGTCCAGGGTAGACTGGGCCGTCCAGGCCTCGTCGCGGGTCGTTCGCTTGATCAGCTGGTCATCCAGCATCGCATTGCCGAGGTGAGCCAGGTCGCTGGCCGCGCAGATCAGGCCGCCGCCCGGGATCTTCATGCTGGTGTCGTGCAGTCTGCAGTTGACGACATCCCCCGGCTTGAGCCCGTCGCGGACCACGGCTGGTAACTGCTGGTACTGTTGTTCCCCCAGCTTGGCGTAACCGCGTGTGCGGTGCGGAATGATCTGATAGACATTGTCCAGGCCGGCCGATTTCATGTTGGCCCGATCAAAAACATGCTGCTGCAGGTAGACATCAAATGGTTGCCCCGAGACCGTTTCGACGGCTCGTCCCAGCAGCGAGTAGCCGTAGGTCGTGTAGATGAAGCGGGTGCCGGGTGGGGCCTGCAGCCGATCGTCGATAAACAGCTGGAGGGAATCCTTCAGGCTGGAAAAATAGCGGGTACCATTCGGTTCCAACGCATTCTTGTAGTGCCGCACTCCCCCCTGGTGGCAGAGGAGCTGCCGCACAGTGGGCGGATTTTGCCCTGCAGGAAACTCGGGGCAGTACTGGCTGATCGGTTGGTCCAGGTCAATTTTTCCCTGTTCGGCCAGTTGCAGCACGCAGATGGCCGTCAGTGGCTTGGCGATCGAGGCGGTTCGGTAGACCGTCGCGGGACTGGCCGGGACCCGGTTTTCCAGATCCGACAGGCCGAATGCCCGGTTGAAGATGAACTTACCCTGTTGGCTGATGGCGACACTGATCCCCGGCAGTTGGTGCTCCGTTTGAAACGCCTCGATCGCGGCCTGGATCTCGGCTGCTGGCTCGGACGTTGGACCCGAGGCCGCCGTATCCGGTTCCTGGCCACACAGAGTGACCAGTCCGATAGAAGTGGCTGACAGGAAAACCAAGGTTGGCATCAGTATTTTCATCATCATTCTCATTTCCGGGCAGGTAGTGTGCTGAGACCAATCGAACATATTCGGAATCGGCTGTCAAAGCGCGACGACCGAATGAGCCAGCCGACCGTTGCCCTGCGGCCCCTGCAAAAACTGGCTACCCCGCCGGGCAATGTGGTTTATGATAACGGCTGGATCGACACAGGCAGGTTTTACCTCGGAACAGATATGCGGTTATTGATTCTTGGCGTCCTGGCTTTCAGCAGTCTCTACCCGTACCTGGTGGCGGCGGCCGACGTGACGACGCGCGCCGAGCGGAACATCATCCTGTTCATCACCGATGACCAGGGCACCACGCTGGGGTGTTACGGGGACTCGGTGGCCGTCACCCCCCATCTCGACCGGTTGGCCCGTGATGGGACCCGGTTCAGCCACGCCTTTGCCACCACGGCCAGTTGCAGTGCCAGCCGCTCGGTGGTTCTGTCCGGCCTGCACAATCACAAGAATGGACAGTACGGGCACCAACATCATTTCCATAAGTTTGCCAGCTACCACAACGTGGTGAGTCTCAGTCTGCCCCGGGTCCTGGCCCGCGCCGGCTACCGCACGGCGCGTTGCGGTAAATTCCACGTGGCACCCGAGATCGTTTACCAGTTTGACGAGACCATTCCCGGCAACCCCCGCAACCCGGTCAAGATGGCCAACAACTGTCGCGATTTTTTAACGGCCGACAGCGATCGGCCTTTCTTCCTCTACTTTGCCACTTCGGATCCGCACCGGGGGGGTGGGATTGATGCCACATCAGAACTGGAACTCAAGCCGAACCTGTTCGGCAACAAGAAAGAACGGGGGGCGCACGCCGGAATTCAGGAGGTCTTCTACCAGGCGGACGAGGTCCCTGTTCCCAAGTTTCTGCCGGACACCCCGGAAACCCGCGCCGAACTGGCCCAGTACTACCAGTCCTGTTCGCGGATCGATACGGGCTTGGGTCGCCTGGTGGAAATCTTGCAGCAGGCCGACCTGTTTGACCGGACATTGATCCTGTTTACCTCGGACCACGGCATGGCGTTCGCCGGTGGCAAGACAACCGTCTACGACCCGGGTCTCAAGGTCCCCTTCATTGTCCGCGACCCTTATCAGGAGAAACGGGGCGTGGTGTCCGAGGCGCTGATCAGCCACGTCGATATCACGCCTTCCTTGCTCGACTTTGCCGGGGGCCTGGACCGGCAGATCAATGGCCCGGCCGACTGGCAGGACCCGGACCAGTTTTGGCAGCAGCGGGACGAATCGGTCCGGGAGAACCGGTCCGGGGGAAATGAGTTTCGCCAGTACCAGGGGAAGTCCTGGTTGCCGATTCTCGGTGACGCCGATGCCGAACATCATGCGGACGTGTTTGCCTCACACACGTTTCACGAAATCCAGATGTACTACCCGATGCGAGTCGTACGTGACAAAAAATTCAAACTGATCTGGAACATTGCCCACAAACTGGATTACCCGTTTGCCTCCGATCTCTGGGCCGCTTCCAGCTGGCAGGCGCAGCTGCAAAAAGGCCAGGCCGCCAACTATGGCCAGCGCACGGTAGGTCAATACATCCAGCGGCCCCGCTTCGAGCTGTTTGACATCGAAAAGGATCCGGACGAGGCGTACAACCTGGCGGACAAGCCGGAATATGCCCAGGTGCTCAAGCGGTACCAGGAACGGATGAAACAGATGCAGGCGGAGTTGAAAGACCCGTGGGCCATCAAATGGAAATACGAGTAGTCCCCACGGGACACGGGCGGTGGGGGCGGGCCAGCAACGGGTGTCGCCCGGCCAGGCAGGTTGTTTTACCCCTCGATGTCGTGGCTGATCAGAGCCAGTCAGTGCGGGGAAACGGCCGATCGTTCAACGCAACTTGCATTACCCCGCATTCAAAGCCAAGATAGAACCCTCAGCTGAGAAACATCCCGAATCACTAACTTACCATTCCTGAACCTGCAGGCTGCGCCATGCGAACTTTCTGTCTGATCTTTACCCTGCTGTTGATCGTTGCGCCCCTGGTTGCCCAGGAAGCAACCCCGGCCGCTTCCCAGCCGAACATCGTCCTGATTTATACGGACGACTTTGGTTACGCCGATGTCGGTTGTTACGGCGCCGTGGGGGTGGAGACTCCCCACATCGACCAGTTGGCCAAAGACGGTTTGCGGTTTACCGATGCGCATTCGCCCTCGGCGACCTGTACTCCGTCGCGATATGCCATGCTGACGGGCCAGTATGCCTGGCGCAGGAAAGGGACCGGGATTGCCCGCGGGGATGCAGCGGCCATCATCAAGCCGGGTCGCACCACATTGCCCTCCTTGTTGAGGCAAGCCGGCTACACCACCGGGGTGGTGGGGAAGTGGCATCTTGGTCTGGGCGATGGCCAGTTGGACTGGAACGGTCCGATCAAGCCGGGGCCGTTGGAGATCGGCTTTGATTACTGTTTCCTCATCCCGGCCACCGGCGACCGCGTCCCCTGTGTCTACGTCGAGAATCACCACGTGGTTGACCTCGACCCGAATGATCCGATCAAGGTTCAGTTTGGCAAGCCTCTGGACGATCAGCCATCGGGGAAAACCCATCGAGAGACGCTCAAGATGGATTGGAGCAACGGCCACAACATGACGATCGTCAACGGGATCAGCCGAATTGGCTGGATGAGTGGCGGTGAGTCGGCTCGCTGGGTCGACGAGGACATGGCGGACCGGATTACTGAAAAGGCGGTGCAGTTCATCAAGGATCAGCAACCGAAGGAGGAGCCGTTCTTCCTGTTTTTCTCAACCCACGATATTCACGTACCGCGTGTGCCCCACGCCCGTTTTGTGGGCAAGTCCACGATGGGCCCCCGTGGCGATACGATTGCTGAAACCGACTGGTGCGTGGGCCAGTTGCTGGAGACGCTGGAAAGTTGCGGGATGACCGATAACACGATGGTCATCTTTACCAGTGACAACGGACCCGTCCTGGATGACGGTTACCAGGATGATGCCGTTGAAAAGCAGGGTGACCACAACCCGTCTGGTCCGTTTCGTGGCAACAAGTATTCCAATTTTGAAGCGGGAACCCGCGTGCCGATGATCATCAAGTGGCCTGGCCGGATTCAGCCCGGGACCGAGTCGGACGCGCTGATGTGCCAGATCGATTTTCCGGCCACCTTTGCGGCACTGGGCAAGAACGCGTCCCAGATCGATATCCCTGCCGAAGCGATCCCGGACAGCCTGGCGATGGTGCCGGCGCTGCTGGGCCAAACGAAACAGGGCCGGGAATACCTGGTTGAACATGGAAGAGCGCTCGCCTTGCGACACAACCAGTGGAAATATATCGAGCCCAGTAAGGGGGCCAGTTATAACCCGAAAACCAATATTGAGTTGGGCAATGACCCTGGCGGGTTGTTGTACAACCTGGCCACCGATCCGGGGGAGAAGACCAACCTGGTTAAGTCCAGGCCGGAGGTAGTGAAAACGATGCAGGCCAAGCTGGAAGCGATCCGCCAGGCCGAGCGGACCCGCCCTGCCTCCCCTGGAGAAAAGGGTGAGTCGAAATGAACCACCCACTGATGATCCCTGTTCTGCTGCTGTTTCTGTTTGGATCGGCTGCGCCGTTGCAGGCGATCGACGATCGGCCCAACATCCTGTTTGCCATTGCCGATGATTGGGGTTGGCCGCACGCCAGTGCCTATGGCGACCCGGTCGTCAAGACACCCGTCTTTGACCGGGTGGCTCGCGAGGGAATCCTGTTTGAAAATGCGTTCGTGACAGCCCCCTCCTGCACCCCGTCCCGCAACTCAATCCTGACCGGCCAGTATCACTGGCGACTTGGTTACGGGGCCAACCTGTGGAGTCGTCTCAACACCAAGCACCAGACGTACCCGCACCTGCTGGAGGATGCGGGGTACTTCACGGGACATTTTCGCAAGAGCTGGGGTCCCGGCAATCACGATAACTGGCCGCGACATCCGGCCGGCAAGAAATACAAAAGTTTTGCACAGTTCCTCGAGGCTTGGCCTCGCGACCAGCCGTTCTGTTTCTGGTTCGGCGCTTCCGATCCCCACCGGGGTTACAAGAAAGGATCGGGTCAAGAGAGCGGTATGGACCTGGGCCAGGTCAAGCTGTTTCCCCATTTCCCCGACAGCGACGAGGTGCGGGGCGATGTGGCAGATTACTACTGGGAGGTTCAGCGGTTTGATCGGGAGTTGGGTGAGGCGATTGATCAACTGGAGGCCATCGGCCAGCTCGACAACACGGTCGTGGTGGTGACGGGGGACCATGGGATGCCGTTTCCCCGCTGCAAAAGCAACCTGTACGATTCGGGTGTCCGCGTGCCGCTGGCCGTTCGCTGGCCGGCCAAAATCAAGCCGGGTCGCACGGTAACCGATTTTGTCAGCACCCAGGATTTAGCTCCCACCTTTCTCGACTTGGCCCAGGTCCCTGCGCCGCAGGCCATGACGGGTCGCAGCTGGTCGAAAATTTTTGATTCGCCTGCCTCCGGGCGGGTCGAGGCAGATCGGGATCACCTGTTCACTGGCAAAGAGCGACACGTTCTCTGTCAGGAATCGCCCGACACGGGGGGGACGCCGATGCGGTCCATTCGGACCGACGACTACCTGTTGATCCGGAATTTCACCCCGGAGCGCTGGCCGGCCGGCACACCCGACTACCAGAAAGCGACGATCCCGGGGGTCTGGCTGGGCGATTGTGACAATGGTCCGACCAAGACGTACATGGTGGATCACCAGGACGATGATGCCGACCATCGCCGCAAGTACGACCTGGCCTTTGCCAAACGCCCGGAGTATGAACTTTACATTCAGGCCGATGATCCCGGGCAGCTGAACAATGTGGCCGAGGACCCGGCTTACCGCAGCATTCGGGCAGAGCTGAATGACCGCCTGACGGCTGAACTCAGGCGAACGGGTGACCCGCGGATCCTGGGCAACGGTGTCAAGGTTTTTGATGAAACCAAGTACCTGGGTCGCGGGCCGAGGCACCCCGATTCGCAAAAGAATCGCCCCAAGAAATAGATTCAGTTCTTAAGCCAGATCAAAGTCTGCAATGTCGTTGCGATGGTCACCCAGGTCAGGTAGGGCAATTGGGCCCATGCGACCCAGCGGTATCGATGCCATATGGCTGCCATGCACCAGAGGATGGTCAACCAGACGATCACAATATCGACCAGTGCCAAGGTGAGATTTTGCAGCCCAAACTGCAACGGGGTGAACGCGAGGTTGGCCATCAGGTTGATCAGAAACGGCAACCCGACCAGCCAGACCAATTTGCGACGTATTATCTGGACCAGAACAAATCCGAAGCTGATCGCGATGATCGGGTAGAGGATCTGCCAGATCAGGCCGATTGTGGCCGGAGCGGGTGTCCAAGCCGGTTTCTGCAGCGCGTCGTACCACGATAGCCAGTCCGGTGAGAAAGTCATGACGCCTGGTAGTCTTTCGCTGAGAGTCCGAGGAAATCCATGGCGTTGTTGCACATCAACTGTTCCAGGGATTCCCCGGAGATGTTCGGGTTGCTGCGAATCAGCTCGCCCGGCTTTTCTCCCAGTGGGAACGGGTAGTCGGAGCCCATACAAATCCGCTTGGAACCGAAAATTCCAAACAGCGTCCTGAGCGAATACGGATCGTGTACGATCGAATCGACCCAGAAGCGGGCCGGTTCGCCGGAACTCTGCTTCAGATATTCACGCGGGTTGACCGGATTGTCGATCGCGACCAGGTCGGGCCGGCACTCGAAACCGTGCTCGATGCGACCGACCGTAAACGGGAAGGAACCCCCGCCATGGGCAAAGCAGACCCGCAAGCTGGGGAACTGCTCAAACACCCCACCAAAAATCAGGCTGCAAATGGCCCGGGATGTTTCGGCCGGCATGCCGACCAGCCACGGCAGCCAGTACTTGGCCATCTGGTCATGCCCCATCATTTCCCAGGGGTGCACAAAGATGGACATATCCATTTCGTGGGCCGCCTCGAAGAAGGGTCGCAATTTGGGGTCCGACAGGTTCAGGTCGTAATCCCGGCCCGTAAAGGCATTCGGTTCGACGTGGCTGCCAATTTGAACGCCCGGCAACTGGAGCTCCTCTTTACAGCGCCTCAGCTCCTTGATGGCCAGGTCCGTATCCTGCATCGGTACGGTTCCCAGGCCGATGAAGCGTTTGGGACGATCGCGCACGACGGTGGCCATGTCGTCATTGAGGAATCGGCTGATCTCGGCACCATGTTCCGGTTTGGCCCAATAGCTGAACATCACCGGAACGGTACAGATAACCTGCACGTCGATCTGATTCTCGTCGCACTCGGCGATGATCACCTCGGGGTCGTAGCAATTGGGCCATACTCGGCGGAACATCGAATCGCCCCGCATCATTCGCATGCAGGTGTGACCGTCGTCGTGTCCATGCTCGGGATAGATGAAACGGTTGCGCCCGTAACCGTACCGCTCGGAAAAATCGGGCCAGTTGCGGGGAAGAATATGAGTGTGCAGGTCAACTGAAATCATTGGGTTCCATTTCGGTTTGACTATTCGACCGCTGGTTGAGCCTGGGTCAAGTTGAATTCACTTGCTCTTTCAACAACAGCGCTGCACATTTGGCATGCTCTGTTTTCGACCGGTCCATTCCAGAAATCATCCATAATCTTATGCAAGTCTTGGTCGATATTCTTCAAACGAAACTCGGCCTCGTAGACCAAGTGTTCACATTCGTCACAGTACCACCGCAGTCCATCGCATTGTCCTTCGGGACGGGGGAATTCAACGATCAGTCCAATCGTGTTCTCGGGTCTTTGGGGCCGATGCGGCACCATGCGAGGAAGTAAGTACATTTCGCCTTCGCGAATGATCACATCGTGTGGCTTGCTGCCGTCAAGCGGGCGAACCCGCAGGGCGATGTCCCCCTTGAGTTGGTAAAAAAGTTCCTCGGTCGGGTTCACGTGGTAGTCATTGCGAGTGTTGGGTCCCAGGGAAACAAACACAATGACATCATCGGCTTCCTTGTAAAACTGCCGGTTCATCACGGGAAATTGGAATTCATCTTGATGATCTTCGATCCATTGCATCAGGTTGAACGGCTTTGTTGCGACCATGATCGATCTCCCATTCGTTCGTTGGTAAGTACTTGCGCATTAAAGCGGTTCGCCGGAACGGGTGCAAGTCTGTGGCGGAAAATAAGCTCGATTCGACAACGGTTCAGCGCGGCTTGCCCTTGGTGGCAACTGGCGATTGACCCGGCGAGCGTGTCGCCACGGGAGCGAGGGAGGCGTAGCCCTGAGTTCCTGTGCATTCCCATCACATTCTGCTCCGCATCCCATGACGGTCCCCGGGGCGTTCCGGCCGGGAAGCAATCACCTCTCTGGCCGGCTGATGGGTCGCGCGGCTTGCTGTGGATAGTGCCCCACCTGGGGAGACCTCAGCTCGCTGCTGTGAACGTATCGAAAGGCACTGATAGCGTTGGCTGCTGGCATCACAACTTCGATTCAACCGCAAAAATCGCCTAATCGGTAGAGTTTACTCAAGTGTCAGACTTGGTGTGTCGAAACTGATGAAGTGAAACCGCAGGGGGGTGCGATTCGTTGAAGCTGCGCGCAGGTCGCCAGCCAAAAATACCGTGTCCACCGTACCAAGCACTCCCAACCACGAGATCTTTGACCATTCCTATTTGGGGAAGACGGCGTCGTGGGTTGCGGACTGGGGTAAGCTGATCCTCGACACGCTGGTTGCCTTTGGCGCCTTCAGCCTGTTCAATCTACGCACATTTCGGTGGATGTTCACCCGCCTGCCCCGATCCGAGACCATCTGGCCCAATTTTTACCGGGTCGGTGTTTCCAGCCTGCCGGTGGTCGCCTTGACCGGTACGTTCATCGGCATGGTGCTGGCCGTCCAGAGTTATTTCCAGTTTCGCCAGATTGGGCTGGAAACGCGCCTGGGTGCCGTGATCAACATGACCCTGGTGCGGGAACTGGGACCCGTCTTGGCGGCGACCATGTTGGCCGGCCGGGTTGGCAGTGCCATGGCAGCCGAACTGGGGACGATGCGGGTTACGGAACAAATCGACGCTTTGGCCGCGATGGGCGCTCACCCACTCCACTACCTGGTCGTTCCCAGGTTTCTGGCTTGCCTGTTCCTGATACCGACATTGACGGTGATGGCGGACTTTATGGGAGTGGCCGGGGGCCATTTTTATGGTGTGACCTGGTTGGAAATCGATATTCACCATTACTGGTCCAACAGCATTCAGGCGGTCACGAATTTCGATTTGATGGTCGGCCTGATCAAGAGCGTGTTTTTTGGTGCGGCCATCGCGATGGTCAGTTGTTATCAGGGTTTCAACTGCGATGCGGGCGCTGAAGGAGTGGGCCGGGCTTCGACCAACTCGTTTGTCCAGTCATTTGTCATGATTCTTTTACTCGACCTGGTCCTCGGCATCATTCTCGACAATTTCTATTTCATGTTTTACCCGGACGGAGCCAGTTTCTTTTAGCCCTTTTGCCAACCGGCTTTGGCAGGGAAACAGGGACGCAAAACACTGATGATGATCGAACAAATCATGGACGAGCAGCAACAGCCCTTGGTGGAGATCAAGGGGGTGAGTGTTTCGTTCGAAAACCAGCACATTCTGCGAGACGTCCAGCTGCAGATTCCAGCCGGCGAAACCCTGGTGCTGCTCGGTGAAAGCGGTTGTGGCAAAACGGTTTTGATGAAGACGATCATCGGACTCGTCCACCCGAACCGAGGTGATGTTTTGTTTGACGGACAGGATATCAACCGGCTCAACGATCAGGAATTGAGTTACCTTCGGCTGCGGTTCGGGTTTGTCTTCCAGAACGCAGCCCTGTTTGACAGCATGACGATTGGCCAGAATGTCGCGTTTCCCTTGCGACAACATGGTCGCTTTACTTCGGCCCAGATCCGCGACATGGTGATCGCCCGTTTGTCCGAGGTCGGCTTGCCAGACTCGGTGGTCCACAAGAAGCCGGCCGAGCTGTCGGGCGGGATGCGCAAGCGGGTCGGCCTGGCCCGGGCCTTGATCATGAACCCGGAGCTGATCATGTACGACGAGCCGACCACCGGCCTCGATCCGATTATGAGCGATGTGATTAACGAGTTGATCATTCGCACCCGCCGCCGCAACCCGGTAACCAGCATCGTGGTGACCCACGACATGAACACGGCCCGCAAGGTGGCGGACCGACTGGTGATGTTGATGCCCCTCAGCCGCCTGGCCCCGGGAGAATCGCAAATTATTTTTGACGGCACACCGGCCGAGCTGGATTCGACACGGGACCGCCGGGTCCGGCAGTTTGTCAACGGCGAGGCGGGCGAGCGATTGATGGAAATGCGGGGCGAAAGTCCGGCTGAGGCGACCGAAACCAGTCATGGAAGCCAGTCATAACTCCTAAGCGGATTTGATAATCATGGACGAGAAAATCCTTCAGCTGCGTGTCGGCCTGTTTGTCTTGTTGGCGGTCATGATCTTGTTGTTCCTGGTGTATATCAACAGTGACGTGCTGAAGGGCCAGTACACGTTGTACTTGAAGACGATCTCGGCCCCGGGGGTCAGTACCAATACACCGATCCGCAAGAACGGCGTGCTGATTGGTCGGGTCCAGGATGTCGTCAGTGGCGAAGAGGATGTGACGGTCGTTTTGTATATCTATGATGACGTCAAGGTCTATTCCAACGAAGTTGCCTCCATCGGAATGGATTCCTTTCTGGGCGATGCGGTCGTGGAAATCCTGCCGCTACCCAAGGAAGAACGGGGCGAGCCATTGAAGCCGGACCAGGAGTTGACGCGCGTGTCGGTCAAGCGCAACCCACTGGAGGTCCTGGACGTCGCGCTCAACCTGGAGAACAAGATCTGGGATACGCTGGACGCCATCGAGCAGGGCGGCCAGGCCGTCACCAATTTTTCCAGCAAGCTCGACACCATGATGGGCGAAAACGGGGGCGACCTGCAGGAGGCAGTTCAGCAATTCACCTTGGCCAATCAGCGGGTGCAGGCAGCCTCGGAAAGCCTGGAGGCGTTTTTTGCCGAGCTCAACGGGTACGTGGATGACGAGCAGGTCCAGGCGGATATCAAGAAGACCATTTCGCAGTTGCCCGCCATTACCAACAGCATCGTGTCGACGATGGATGCCACCAAGCAGACCATCAACCAGGTGGGCGACAGTGCCAACCAGCGGCTGAACGAATTGAGACCGCTGACGGTTCAACTGGGAGAGCAGGGCCCCGAGATTGTCAACCAAATCAATGAGAGGATCAGAAACCTGGATTCCCTGTTCGCCGGCATTGAAGACGCGGCCCAAACGCTCAAGAACTTGCGGACCTCCAAGGGGACGGTTGGCAAACTGCTCAACGACCCGGCACTCTACAACGAGGCCCTCAGGACCATGGAGAATGCCCGTGTGATCAGCACCAAGATCGAGCCCCTGGTGAACGACCTGAGAATGTTTGCCGACTCGATCGCGCGGGACCCCGGCCAACTCGGTGTTCGGGGCGCCATCAGCAACAAGGGCCAGGCGCCCAAGACAGGCTACAAGGGGATTGTCAACTCGAATGAATGCCGGGATTGATGACCGCGAACGGTCTCTCTTTCCCCCTCGGCGATGGCGGCTTGGCGGATGCTCAATTCGTCCCGGCTTGCGCTGCCCCGGGCCTACCGATTTCCGCTGGTTCTGCTAAAAACGTAACTCTCTGCTGCGCAGGCAAGTCGAGTTGGCCGATACCCGGATGAATGCCATGACCCACGAAAATTCCAAGATTGTCTACACGTTTACCGATGAAGCCCCCGCCCTGGCGACGCGCTCCCTGTTGCCGATCCTCGAGGCATTTGCAGCGGCTGCCGGCGTCGAGATCGAGACCCGCGACATTTCGCTGGCAGGTCGGATCATTGCCAATTTCCCCGATCACTTGCGGGAGGATCAACGCATCAATGACGCCTTGGCCGAGCTGGGTGAGTTGGCCAAGCAGCCGGAAGCCAATATCATCAAGCTGCCCAACATCAGCGCCTCGATCCCGCAACTCAAGGAAGCGATCAAGGAGCTGCAGGCGGACGGCTACGAGGTGCCGGACTACCCGGATGAACCGGTCAGCGACGAGCAACAGGAAATCAAGGCCCGCTATGACCGGGTCAAAGGGAGCGCGGTCAACCCGGTCCTGCGCGAGGGAAATTCGGATCGCAGGGCGCCGGCGGCTGTCAAACAGTATGCCCGCAACCACCCGCATTCGATGGGACCCTGGACGGCCGATTCGCAGTCGCACGTCGCTCATATGAACGAGGGAGATTTTTTCTCCAATGAGCAATCGGTCACGATCGATTCGGCCGGCCACCTCGACATCCGGCTGACTGACAGCGATGGCGAAGTTGTGGATCTCAAGACGGGGATCCCCGTGTTAGCCGGGGAGGTGGTCGACGCGACGATGATGAGCTGTGGGGCGCTGGATAAATTCCTGGCGGAACAGATCCACCAGGCCAAAGAGCAGGGGCTCCTGTTTTCCCTGCACCTCAAGGCGACCATGATGAAAGTCTCCGACCCGATCATTTTTGGGCATGCCGTCAAAGCGTATTTTGCCGACCTGTTTGAAAAACACGGCGGTACGCTGGAGCAGCTGGGCGTCAACCCGAACAACGGCCTGGGGAACTTGTTGACGGCGATCGAGACGTTGCCGCCCGAGCAGCGTTCCCCTCTCGAAGCCGAAGTTGCCTCGGCCTATGAACAAGGACCGGCCCTGGCGATGGTCGACTCCGACCAGGGCATCACCAATTTGCACGTGCCGAGCGATGTGATCATCGATGCCTCGATGCCGGCCATGATTCGCAGTTCCGGGCAGATGTGGAATGCGGCCGGTCAACAGCAGGACACCAAGGCGGTCATTCCCGACAGCAGTTACGCGGACGTCTACCAAGTAACGATCGATTTCTGCAAGGAGCACGGCGCGCTGGATCCTGCCACCATGGGAACCGTGCCCAATGTCGGTTTGATGGCGCAGAAGGCGGAGGAATACGGGTCTCATGACAAAACGTTTGAGATTCCAGCGGACGGCACGGTGCGGGTGACGGACGACGAGGGCCGCACCTTGATGGAACACACGGTCGAGCGGGGGGATATTTGGCGCATGTGCCAGGTCAAGGACGACCCGATTCGAGACTGGGTCAAGCTGGCCGTCAGCCGGGCGCGGGCCACCGGCGCGCCGGCCGTCTTTTGGCTGAACCAGCAGCGGCCCCACGATCGCGAGTTGATCAAGAAGGTTGAAATCTACTTGCAGGATCATGATATCGAGGGACTGCAGATTAAAATCATGTCGCCCGGCGACGCGACCCGCTTCACTCTGGAGCGAATTCGCAATGGCCAGGACACCATTTCCGTGACAGGGAACGTGCTGCGAGACTACCTGACGGATCTGTTTCCCATTCTTGAGCTGGGAACCAGTGCCAAGATGCTGTCGATCGTGCCCTTGATGAATGGCGGAGGGCTGTTTGAAACGGGTGCCGGCGGTTCGGCCCCCAAGCATGTTCAGCAGTTCAACCGGGAAAACCACCTGCGCTGGAACTCGCTCGGCGAATTCCTGGCCCTGGCCGTGTCCCTCGAATTCCTCGGTGAAAAGACAGGTAACGAGATGGCCAAAGTGTTGGGCGAAACGCTGGACCAGGCCACCGGAAAATATCTGGAGCATGACCGCTCACCCTCCCGCAAAGTGGGTGAACTGGACAACCGCGGCAGTCATTTCTATCTGGCCATGTACTGGGCGCAAGCGCTGGCCGAGACGCTCAAAGACCCTGTCCAGCGAGAGCCGTTTGCGGCCCTGGCCAGTGCCTTGTCCGAAAATGAATCAAGAATTCTGGACGAACTGAATGGGGTTCAGGGTCAGCCGGTCGATATTGGCGGGTATTACTTTCCGGATGCCCAGCGGGCCAGCCTTGCCATGCGCCCCAGTTCGACCTTGAACGATGCGATTGGCCGTCTGGCCGGGCAGACCGAATGAACGGTCAGGGTACCGGGCGAGGGACAAAAAAAGCCATGCCGAAAATTCGACATGGCTTTCCGTTCCTCATCACGACAGAACTTACTCTTTGACTACCAAAAATCGGGAACCGGATTCCGTTCGCACCAGCACCAAGACGCCGTCGTCCAGATCTGCGTTGCGGATGGACTGACGAAAGTCAGTTGGCGATTCGATTTCGGAGTGTTGAACCTTGGCGATCACCATGCCGGTTGTCAAACCAGAGGCGGCCGCAGGGCTGTCAGACTGAACACCGGTGATCACGACACCTTGCCGGCTGGACAGATTCAATCGCTGCGCGATGTCGGAATCCATCGATTCAACCTGCAAACCGAGACCATCGTAGGCAGTTGGTTCAGTCTGACTGCCCGTCGAAGGGCCTGCCCTGTTGACCTGGCCGTTTTTTGCGTAACGCGCGACGTACTCAAGCTTGAGACGTTTCCCGTCACGCAAAACAACCAAACCGTATCGTTGCCCGATTTCACTGCGCTCCACCAGCATCTGCAGCTTGTGGGTAGAATTCACCTTTTGACCGGCAAATTCGACGAGGATGTCGCCGTCCTGGATGCCCGCAGCCTGGGCGGGTGAACCGGGCAACACCTGGGTAATCAGCAGGCCCGTTCGGGGCGGGATTCCGAACTGGTCTGCCAGCGCTTGCGTTACTGCCTGGATACCAACGCCCAGGAATGCCCGTTGGACGATTCCGTCGTCGACCAACTCGTCTGCCACCCATTTGGCCAGATTGATGGGCACAGCGAATCCGACACCGTCATTACCACCATCCCGCGAGGAGATGGCGGTGTTGATTCCAATGATGTGACCATCCAGATCGACCAGGGGGCCACCGCTGTTGCCCGGGTTGATGGCCGCGTCGGTTTGCAAGTAGTCTTCGCGGTCGGCGATTCCCATGGCCCGGCCTTTGGCACTGATGATGCCCGCTGTCACGGTGCTTTCGAGTCCAAACGGCTGGCCCAGGGCCAACACCCAGTCTCCGACTTGTGTTTCGTCGCTGTTGCCGATTGGGGCCGCCGCGAGGGGTCGATCGGTCTCGATCTTGACGATCGCGACATCGGTCTTGGGGTCACCCCACACCTGTCGGGCAGTAAACTCCCGCCCGTCATGCAGGCGGACCGTGATGATTCCATCCCCTTGAACAACATGGTTGTTGGTCAGGATCAGACCGCTCGCATCGATGATCACGCCCGATCCAGCGCCGGGTCCCCGGGGCGCGAACGGGACGGCAGGATATCGGTAGTAGGAATGTCGATGGAACCGACTCTCCCGCCGTGGATCCATGGCTTCGGCTTGACCTTTGGCATCACCCGGTTTGCGGGACAGGCGAGGCTGGTTCTCAATGGCCACGACGGTTGGCAAAACGCGCTGGGCAACGTCTCGAAAAGCCAGTGACAGGCTCTTGGCCGCTTTTGCCCAGGCCTGATCGTTAACGCGGTTCGCTGGAAAGGCAGCAAGGCCTTTGCCCACGGAGGGTGACTGCGAAGAGTGAGTCAACCAGTTGATCCGATCCGTATTTGAGGCGGTGTTCTTATCCCCGCTGTCTGCCAGCAGGCTGTTCCCGGTGGCTGTCGAGAAAATCAGGTAGACCACGAACGTCATGGCAATGCAGCCGATGCAGTATTTCGTCGATGTCGATTTTCTCATTTCGTCGGCTCCGATAAATCTGGACCAGTCGTTTCCTTACAGCGTTGGCTGCTGGTCCAGCCAGTTTTGATTTCGGGTTGGCCGCTTTTCGCCATGCCCATGCCGGTCGCTTGCCAACCAGGCGAACAGGACGTTTGTGCCCTTTCCCAGATGGATGCAGCAAGTCCGGGCATCCATCCACTGACAACCATGGATGCAACAGGTGTGCCAAACCTGGGCAACGCGCTGGTAGTGCCGGAAGAAACCGCCCGTTTGCCCTCTGTTTAACCGGAAAAAAACAGCCTCTTGAGCCGGTAGCCAAACAGACCGAACAAGAGAGTTGCTTCGCGGGGGGGCATCCCTCCCCGCGCGCAGCGAAATGCCCCGCAGTTGGATGCGGGTTCCAGGAAATTACGGGCCGCTGCTAGGTACCCTGCGAAAATTGGACCACAATGGAATCAACCGACCCGGGATTGGCATTAAATTTGTAGTTGCTTCCTTGCCACGTGTGACCCATTGGAAAATCGATAGCATGAAACTTGCCGGTAAATTCATTCTGATTTTTATTTTGGCGGTCATGGCGGTTACCGCTGTCTCCAGCCATTTCACCAGCAAACAGTTCTTTGAATCGGTCGAAGAGCGACACGAGGAGATGACCGACTTGATGTGTCGGCGGTCGGAGTTTCAGGATGCGATTGAAACGGGTGACCCGATCCATATCTCCCAGTATGTCCGGACGGTGACCGACGATTCGATGCAGGTTCGCTGGGTCTGGTTTGAACAGACCACCAGGCGAGAATTTCAGCCCAAGGTCGATGAGGCGAGCTCAATTTCACGCGAGGGGATGGCGTCTTCGACAATCGGTTTTGCCGATGGCAAAAGGTCACTTTTTACCTATTACCCTTTAACCGCGAAGGGACGGGAAGGGGCGATCGAGATTGCCTCTTCCCTGGAACCGGTCGATGAGCAAGCCAAGCAGACTTGGCTCACAGCGCTGCTCTCAATGGGTGTCATGGCCCTGTTTAGCATAGGCGTTGTGATGACCCTCGGTGTGCGCTGGATTGCCCAGCCGCTGGAGGCATTGACCCGGAAGATGGAGCGTGTCGGGCAGGGTGATTTTTCCAGTGACCTGGAGATTCAGTCCAATGATGAATTGGCCGAGTTGGCCAATGCGGTCAACCAGATGTGCGAGCAATTGCAGCAGCAGAAGAAGGAAATCGAAGCAGAAACAAATCAGCGGATTGAGGCCCTGGAACAGCTGAGGCACGCGGACCGTTTGAAAACGGTCGGTCAATTGGCAGCCGGCCTGGCCCACGAGGTGGGCACTCCCTTGAATGTGGTTTCGGGACGAGCCTCGATGATTTTGAGTGACGCATCGATGCCCCAGGAGAAGGTGCAGGAAAACGCGCAGGCCATCAAATCCGAGTCGGAGCGCATCTCGGCCATTATTCATCAACTGCTGGACTTTGCTCGTCGGGGCGATAGCCAGAAGACGGTTGGCGATTTGAGGCAAGTTGTTCGGCACGCCGTCGACCTGATCCAGCCACTTGCCGCCAAGCAGCAGAACCTGATCGAGGTCAACTTGCCAACTTCAGCGGCCACCAGCGAGTTCGATTTCAACCAGATGCAACAAGTCGTCATGAACCTGGTCGACAACGCCGTTGATGCATCGCGACCGGGCGACCCGATTGAAGTCAACCTGGCCGCCTGCGGGGAGCCCGGGTCCTGGGCTCTGGAGGTTGTGGATCGCGGGCCGGGAGTTGACGCGGAAACACGGGCCAACATTTTCGAACCGTTCTTTACAACCAAGGAGGTGGGCGTCGGGACCGGCCTCGGCCTTTCGATTGTTTACGGGATCGTGCAGGAACATGGCGGACGGATCGAACTGGAGAGCCAGCCGGGGCAGGGCAGTCGGTTCAGGATCCTGCTTCCCATGGCCGACCCGCCGGCCTGATCCGCTTGCCAGCCACCTCTCATTCGTTTTCGACGTCCTTCAGCTTGCGGTAGAGCGTTTTTCGATCGAGTCCCAATATTTTGGCCGCCTCGGTCTTGTTGCCCCCGGCCTGTCGCAAGACGTACTGGATGTACTGCAGTTCAATCACGTCGAGCGGGGCCAGAGGTTGGTTGTCATGGTTGCCAATGACCAGTTGGCTGGACCGGTAATTGACGATCTTATCGGGCAATTCCTCCAACGTGATCAACTCAGACTGGGAAAGGACCTCGCCTCGTTCCACGACATTCCTCAGCTCCCGCACATTTCCAGGCCAGTCATAGGCCAGTAGTTTGCGGGCTGCGTTTTCATCAAAACGCCGAGCGGGTCGCCCTGTCTGTGCCGAGAAATGTGCCAGGAAGTGGTTGGCCAGCATCAGGACATCCGTCCCGCGAGTGCGCAACGACGGCACGGTAATCTCCAGAACGTTGATGCGATAGTAAAGGTCTTCACGGAACCGCTTCGCCTCGACTTCCGTTTCCAGATCCCGGTTGGTTGCTGTGATCAGTCGAACGTCGAAAGCCTGCTCCTGTTTGCCGCCCACCGGCCTTATCGTTTTCTGTTCGAGGCAGCGCAGCAACTTTGGTTGCATTTCGATCGGCATTTCACCAATCTCGTCCAGAAAAAGCGTTCCTCCATCAGCTTGAATGAACAGTCCGTCCCGATCCTGACGGGCGTCTGTGAAGGCACCTTTGACGTGGCCAAACAGTTCGCTCTCCATCAATGACTCAGGGAGCGCGGCACAGTTGACGGCGACAAACGGTTTCTTGGAACGATCGCTCTGCCCATGCAGGGCCCGCGCGGCGACCTCTTTTCCGGAACCGCTCTCCCCGGTCAGCAGTACCGAGGCCGAGGAGGAAACGACCCGTGACAACTGGTCCTTCAGTTTGCGAATGGCATCGCTTTCCCCGATCAACTGATCGAATTGATGCAGCGCCGAATGGGCTTCCAGGGAACGAATCTGCCTCTTGAGCCGGGAGTTCTCGGTGGCTCGCACCAGGGACGCCTTGAGCAATTCCATCTCGACCGGCTTGGTTACGAAATCAAACGCCCCGGCCCGGAGCGCCTCGACCGAAGTCTCCATGCTGCCGTAGGCCGTCATGACGATGACGGGCAGTCCGGGCCGGTACTGGTTGAGTATCCGGCAGAATTGCAGCCCATCCATACCCGGCATCTTGATGTCGGTCAAAACGGCGTCGTACTGCCCTGGCCCCTGTTCCGGGCCGGTGTCGGACGGGTGGCCTGGCATTTCGCTGGCGCCGGGAAATTGAAATGACTCGGCTTCCGCGATGGATTCCAGTCCGAAAGTTTGCAGGGCCGCCCTGGCATCTGGGAAACACTCGACTCGAAACCCATGTTGTTCCAGGTATTCTTGCAACAGATCGCGCATGGCGGCCTGATCTTCCACAACCATGATGCAGGGCGGGTTCACTTGAGCGTTCACAATCGATTTGCCAGTTCCATCAAAAGGTCAATGCCAAAGCCGGGTTCGATCGTTCAGGTCACAATCCGGCACGGATACAGGCTGTATTCTAAATGATGGACGAGCGGATTAAAGCCACGGTAATCGTCTATCCCGAATCGACCCCAGGGCGGATGAAAACAGCCGAATTGACAGGGGGCCCGCCTTCTCTATCCCCGGGAAATTGCAGTAGACTTGAGAAGTGCCCCAACGGAGACGAGACCGCATGGTGACCCGGGATGTTTGATGAACCAACCTGATCACGAACTGGAGTGTTGGATTTGCCGTTTCAAGGGGCTGCCCGACGAGGATGGCAACTGCGCCAGGTGTCGTCGGCCCCTCGTCCCGGTTGATAAGAACCCGGACGAGGAACTTCGATTTTACTGTGTCATGTGTGAATATTTCTTTGTGGCCAGGCGGGATGAGTCGGGGTTTGATCAGGCGGCTTGCCCGGTCTGCGGTGACCTGTCCAACACGCCGGATTTTCATCTGCATGAAGCGGCTGGTCAGAGAGAAACGAGGTCCAGGTCCTGGCAGTTGCTGATGCTTATCATGGTGGGGACTTTCCTGGGGACGACCCTGTTGTTCAGTCTGTTCCGCTGGCTGGCTACCTGGTGGTAAGAGGGTGAGCAGGCGATCAAGCTAGGCCGCCCGTGCTGGCGGCAGCCATCTTTCATAGCCATGCTGGATCAGGGCGGGCCGGATGTCCGTTTCAAAATTTTCGATCACATCCACCAGAGCGCGCTTCGATTTTTGAGTCTTCACTTGAAAAGGTCGATGGCCGGTGATGCCAAGGTGTTCCCGGATTTGTCGTGAGGCATCTTCGGCAAGTTGACCGCCGGAACCCAGCAGTCGTTCATAGGTCAGTTCCAGGCAATTCGTGGGAGCGAGCCACTTTCGAAAAACGGATATCTGTCGTTCAAAGATCTGCAGCTTTCGCAGGGTCTCCCGGACATTCAGCTTCGTGGAAAATGTATCGCCGGAATCCTCCGCACCTGCAACCCAGGACCTCGACTCAAACGCGACAACGTTGCTGACATAGTTTTCCAGGATGTTGTCACGAACCAGGTGGATAACCGGACATTGCTGTTCGACCAACCAGTCCAGCAACAGGGGGCGCGACCCGGGAGCGTGCCATACCCGGTTCAAATGGTGTGTTGAATTGTATTTGACGTCAACAATCAATCGGGCCGGGCTGTGGTGCAGGTGATGGTTCAGAAACGACTCGAAAACCTCGAGCTGATTCGAAGAACTGGGAACGGACAGATCCGGGTTGTCCCGGATCATCTGTTCGCGGTACGACCAGTATTGCTGATGAAAAGGATCAAAGATTTCGTTGAGGTCGAACAGGGAGCCGTCGTTGGCCAGTGCCTTGCGCAACAGGTTGGTACCGCTTCGCTGCATGGCGATCACAAAAACGGGGCTGGGATCCGGGCGGATCACCGGCGAGACGCGTGGAATCTTGCGATAGGCACTGCCGTCCGTAACAGGACGCAGCCGATTTGAAGGGGCGGGATCCAGTGGGTGCCCGCTGCCGTCGACCGGCCTGGGAATGCTTGCGGGCCGGCGCACCAGGCTTCCGTACCCCTGCCGTGCCAGTGCCGGTTTGATCGTGGATTCAAGGTTGACAACAACATCAAAAATCGATCGGCCCGTTTTGCGTGTGACGATTGGGGGATCGGGAGCCGCAGCCAGCTTCAGCCGACGGGCCAGGTGATCGAGCAGTTGACTTGAAAAACGGCCCCCTTCATCCAGCAGGTGGTCGTATTCCCATTCGATGCAGTTGGCCCGTTTCAGGTAATGTCGGAAGCGCTGCAACTCCCTCTCTCGCCTCTGTACTTGGGCCACCGTCTGTTCGGGGTCCAGTTCGAATTGAATCACGGGTCTCGGCCCCTCGTCGCCGCGGTTGACCACCCACTGCGCCGACTCGGTTCCAACCAGCATGCTGACCAGGTTTTCCAGGTGGTTTTCCCTGACCAGATGGATGACGGGGTGCTGTTTTTGAACCAGCCACTCGATCAGTACGGGTGTTTCCATCGGGGAAAGCCACAAGTCGTCAAGCGAGTGGACCGAGTTGTATTTGACGTCGATCAAGGTGTGTGGCTGCGGGCAGGCCAGGCGGTGCTCCAGGAAGGACTCGAACATCTCGATCTGGTGTTCCCGGCCAGGTGTTGCCAGCTCGGGCTGCTGGCGAACTCTCCCTTTGCGGAAATGCCAATACTGTTTCTGCTTAGGGTCGAACACCTCATCCAGATCACGAAATCCGGGTGTGGCGGCCAGCGATTTTCGTAACAGATTGGTCCCGCTGCGCTGCTGCGCCACGATGAATACGGGTCGAGAAACACGGTTGGTTTCCATTCAGGCAGCATCCAGTAACATGCGAACCTCGGGGCAATCGAGCGGGATATCTTGGGAACGCAAACGGGGTTCTTCCAGCGAACGGAAGATCTTGTCCAGCACTACCTGGTACTGATCGGCCATCCCCGATGACGACAGGCGCCGCTCGTGCAATGTTTGCCTGGCGGCCTGGCCCAGCGAGATTCGCATACCGGGATTGCCTTGTAACTGAATAATATTCTTGGCCATGGCGGCCGGGTCACGGCGGGGTGAGATCATTGCATTATTTTGATCTCGTAAGATCTCATTGATCCCACTTTCTACATCCGTGACGACGGGGACGCATTCCACGGCCATTGCTTCCAGTAAAGACAGGGGCAAGCCTTCGTAGTCTGACATCAGGGTGAATACGTCATGCTGTTCCAGTTCCTCGAGAACCTGTTGATGCGTCAGGCGACCTGGCATTCGGACCAAGCCCTGTTCGATCAAGGGCTGCATGCGCCTGGACAGCGTTTCCATGGCCGGGCCGTCGCCAATCATCGTCAGCTGGAACGGAACGTTGCGCGCTTCCAGGATGCTGGCGAGTTCAACGAAGTCGAAAATCCGTTTTTGCTTCTGGACCAAACGGCCACAGTAAACCATGCGGATCACGGAGGAGTACATGGGGGAAGCGGTGCGATCTGCGGGTACCGGGACGCCATAAGGGATGGTGGTCAGCCGTTTTTCGAATGCCGGGTTCAGCTGCAGCAGTCGGGATCGCACGGTGGGACTGACGGCCACAATCGCATCCCAATAGTGGCCCATGCGGTAGGCGTGCAGGTAATGTTCATCCTCGTCGCAGTGCAACACACCCAGCACGCCCACGTTGTCCGGAAGCTGGCTGGCGATACTGGAAACGGCATAGTCGTAGTTCGGAACAAAGACACAGGGCGCATTGGCGCGCAGGTACTCCTCCAGCTGGCAGCGAGTTTCGGCGGGACTCAAGGTCCTGGAAGAGAGAAAGCGGTAGGGAACGGTGGGCATCAAGTCCCTGTCGATCCGGTCGGGATCCCGCGTTGTGAACAGGATCGAGGCATCGTAATCCCTTGCCCGCAACTCGTGAATCAGGTTTTCCACAAACGTATTGACACCACTGACATTCCAGGCGGGGAGGGTAAAGATAATCCGCTGACGATCGGAGTGGAAACGGAAAACCTGGTCACGGAATGCCCGGGCGGCCGGTAGCGACCGGTGCCGTGAGAGATCGAACGATTCCACGATGCTCTCGGCAATCCGATGGGTGTAGTCGCTGAACTGCAGATGCTTTCCTACATACTGGCGGTTGTGGTCTCCCATCTGTTCTCTTTGCTGCGGGTCCTTCGCCAGTTCGCAGATTGACTCTGTGGCCGATGCCACATCACCGTACGGTGGAGCGGCCCCGCCATCCGGTGCGACGATGTCCACGCACCCGCTTCCCCCATCGAACAGGATGACTGGTTTGCCCGCGGCCATCGCTTCGTTGACCACACAGGGAAAGGGGTCCATGCGAGAGGGTAAAAAGAAGATGTCACAAGCCTGGAAATAGGCTGCCGCGTTATCCGTGGGGCCAAAGAAACGGATGTTTGCCTGGCGGCCTGCGGTCACAACATCCTCGATCGCCCAGAAAGCATGTTCCGTGTTGATGTACGTTGGCATCTCTCCCAACCAGCCGAACACAATACTGTTTTCCGGCATCCGGTTCAGCGTGGACAAGGCGGTGGCGACGAACAGATCCAGGCCCTTGCGGCCATCGCCGGTGCCGCAACCGAGCACCAGCGTAGCGTTGCTTGGAATGTTCCACTTTTCCCGCAAACCGGATTCGGAATGGCGGGGCATGGTCAACAGGTTCGGGTTCAGCAGACCCTGGGGCAAAACCATCTCCTGCCGTTTTGGGAATGCCGTGTTCTGTTCGGCGGCATCGGCAACATATTGGCAGGGAAAGATGACCCGATCGCTATGCTTGGCGATCGGGGCAAATGCCTCTGGCTGATAGCAACGGGCATTTTCATGAACGAGTGAGTGAATCGGGATCCGCAACCGAGCCAACTCGGGCAATAGGTGGCGGGATTCGGCCGAGTTGACCAAGGCAGCAAACGGCGAGACCGTTTTCAACAACGACTCGATAAGTTCCTGGTCAAATGGATGCAAACTGCCCAAGCTGTCTTGCAGACAGACCGTTGGACCGAGCGTTTCAAAACGGCTGACCAGGTCACCGCCTTGGCAGAGGATGTTGAAAATATTGACGTTGTACTGCGCTTTGAATTGTTCTGCCAGTTTGAGGATGATCAGCGGAGCACCCGTCTTGGAAGCGGCGTGGGAGACACACAGCAACGTCGGCCGGTTTCCATCCAGCCTTTTCAGTGCGGCCGGCAGCTGGGCATTGGGAACAGGAAAATGGGACAACAGCTCCAGTTCCAGTTCACTTAAACGCTGGATAGCTTCCAACTGCTGGACGTCGAAGAAGGTTCGACGACCGGCGGCCTGACCCTGGGAGAGATACTCGTAGAGAGGGTTTGTTTGGCGATTGATTTCCGAGTGATATTCCAGGTAGCGTTTGCTGCAAAACAGGGGTGAGGGGGATGCCAGGTTGTCACCATTGAACTGCAGGAAATGCTCAAGCGGGGTCATGTCGGCTGGCTGGCTGTTGAGCTGGGAGAGGTAAAACTCACCGCAAAACAGTGGGTGCGTGTCCAGGGGCTCGCCTTGATGGCCCAGGTAGTGCATCAACGCATTCTCGGAATCGTCACCATCCAGGTATTTGTCCCGATAGAAGGCGTTGTGAAATACGGGGTTCGGGTTTCGGTCTTCCCGGTTGCCGAATTCGCAATAGTGTTGCCAGGGATCGAGGTTGGCAGCCCGGACGTCCGGGTTTTCCCGCAGGTAATAAGGGGCATCAAACAGCGCGGGGACCGCGACTCTTGGCACAAAAGCCAAACGGCCCTTTTTCCGGCCATGGGCCAGGTAGTGAAAGAGGGCCGATACGTTCAACTCGGCGATATCCGGGTAATGTTCCAGGTAGCGATGGCTGCAAAAGGACGTGGATGGGTCGATTCTCCACTCATGGTTGTTGGCCAGGAAGCAGTCCAACCAGGTCTCATTGTCAGCTTTGGATTCTCTTTGCCTGGATGACAACTGGTCGACAAAGTAGGAGCAGTCAAATAGCGGGTGCGTTTGCAGGAGTTTGCCAGGTCGGCGAACGTAGTGCAGTAGCGGGTTGACGTCCGGTTGGTTGGCCAGGTACTTCTTTCGATAAAACCGGGTGTCGAACAGAGGGTGTGGATCCAGGTTCTGTCGAAAACCGGTCTGGCAAAAATGTCGCCAAGCCTGCACACGGTCGTTTGCGACGCCGGGATTGTTGGCGATGTAGAACCAGGCTGCAAACAATTTGGGTGGAGGAGTCATGGGTTTGTCCGTAACTTGCCGGGCCGACCGGAAACCGTCTTTTCAGCCCACCGGTATACGAAAAACGGCCAATTGAGGCGATATTGAAATGGCTGCCGACAGCATCTGGCCGGACCAGCGGCACGGAAAAAACCGGGTTTTTTGGCAGGCCACCCGGGCCGGGTGGCAAATAATTGGCCGGATTTTTCGGAAACGGATCGGCAGGGCCTGCCGACCTGGGCGTGATTTTAAGCGTTGGTCATCACGGCTTTCAGTTCCACAAACTCCAGCATTCCTTCATCACCCCACTCCCGGCCATTGCCCGATTGCTTGTAGCCACCAAACGGGGCCTCGGTGGTGAAGTGGGCTCCCTGCACGTAGCACTGCCCCGCACGAATCCGCCGGGCGATCGAGATCGCCTGCTCGGTGTCCCGGGCAAACACGGCCGAGGCGAGGCCGTACACCGAATCGTTGGCCAGCTCGACGGCCTGGTCCACATCGGCAAAGGGGATCAGGCACAACACGGGTCCAAAGATTTCCTCGCGGGCGATTTTCATCCGGTTGTTGACATCGGCAAACAGGGTGGGCGACAAGTAGGCGCCCCGGCTCAGTCCGCTGGGCATCTGGCTCCCACCCGTTACCAGGCGGGCTCCTTCGGCCAGTCCCTGATGGATATAACTGACCACCGTCTCTTTCTGTGACCCCGAGCTAAGTGGTCCCATCGTTGTCTGCGGGTCGAGCGGGTCTCCCACAACATTTTCCTCAGCCACCGCCTGGGCAATCGCGATCGCTTCGGCGTAGCGCGATTGGGGCAGCAGCATCCGGGTCAGGGCCGAACACGTTTGCCCCGTATTCATCATGATGTCCTGCACCCCGTAACGGATGGCTGCCTGCAAGTCGGCGTCTTCGGTGATGATCAATGGTGATTTTCCACCGAGCTCCAGACAGACGCGTTTGATCGTCGGCGCGGCCGATGCGGAGATTTCCACGCCGGCCCGAGTGGAGCCGGTGAAGGAGATCATGTCGACCTCCGGATGCCCACACAGAACCGGGCCGATTTCATGCCCGACACCCGTGACCAGGTTGAACACCCCGGCCGGCAGGCCGATCTGATCAAAAACCTCGGCCACGATGAAATCCTGCAGGGGCGTCTGCTCGGCCGGCTTGGCGATCATCGTGCACCCGGCCGCCAGCGCTGGTGCCACCTTGCCCATCAGGATCGACAGCGGATAGTTCCACGGGTTGATCAAGGTGCAAACACCGACCGGTTCCTTGAACACCCGGAAACCGTTTCGGTGATCCGGTTCGTCCATGGTGGCGGCCCGCTGGGCGTACGACCGAAACGCGTCAATGGCGCCTTGGACCTGGAGTCCCGGGCAGAGATGCCGGGGGCAACCCATCGTCATCGTGATCAGGTCAGCCATCTCGTTGGCCCGCTTTTCCAGTTCATCCGCCGCGGTGTGGATCCACTCGCTCCGTTCCTGGCTGGAGGTGGCGGACCAGGTGGGCAGTGCCCGGCGGGCCGATTCGATCGCCGCGATACAGTCGGCCTCATTGGCCAGCGGAGTGACGGCACATACCTCGCCTGTTGCCGGGTTTTCGATCTCGTGAACGCGCGTGCTGCCGGGCGCAACCCACTCCCCGTGGATGTAGAATCGATCGTGAATCTTCAAGGGGATCCCCTGTTGGTAATTGGGCCAGTCCGGCCCTTATCCTAAGCCCTGATGCGCCTGGTCAACCGCAGCGGCTGGCCGGGCGATCCCATTCCGATGATTCAACGCCCCGGCGGTTGTTCGTGGATTTCGACCGTCCGGTTTCCCTCGACTTGTCGTGTCACCACCTGGCCCGACGGGAAGCGGACGCGGACCTCAACGGGCCCGGCATGGTCGGCCAAACCGAAGTGCGCAAGCAGGGGGTTCTGGTTGCCACTGTGGCCTGCCTGGACCTCACGGACATACTGCCGCCCGCCAGCCGTTACCGTCACGCGGGCCCCAATCGCGGCATGATTGGAAGGGCCGTTTCCGATGGCGCGAACTTTCAGCCAGCCGTTCTGGTTCCCCCGGTTTCGCATCAACTTGCCGGCCGTGCTCAGATCGAGATCACCATCATTGTCGAAATCGACCCACGCCACACCGTACCCGTCATTGCCACGGACGCCTGCCTGATCGCCGACGTCGGTGAAACGACCGGTTCCGTCATTTTCAAACAGGGTTCCGTCGTCGTTGGGGTAGACGGTGGTGATGAACAGGTCGAGATCGCCGTCATTATCGTAGTCGCCCAGGGCACCCTTGGCGTAGCTCTCCTGGTAGTGGATCCCGGCCCCGTTTTCTGCGTTGATATTCTCGAAGGTGTAGTGGGGCGGCCCCGAATTGATCAAGACCATTGTCCGATCCTGGAAAGCTGGGGGATGGGCAAAATTGATGACGACCAGGTCGATGTGTCCGTCGTTGTTGACGTCCCCGAAACAGGAGCCGATCGTGTGGCCGCTGTACTGATAGGCGGGGGTCTCTCCTGAAGCGGATTCCAGCCCGCCGTCGTTGGTCCCCAGCACGCCCCGCGGCTCTGCCTGTTCGCTGAAATTTCCCTGGCCGTCATTGATCCACAGTTGGTTCGGCATCAGGCGGTAATTGGAGACGTAAAAATCCTGGTCACCATCGTTGTCGAAATCGGACCAGTTGACCCCCCGTGTCCGCCATTGCTGACCTGGCGGGTACTGAACGGGTGGGGCAAACGTCCCATCACGTCGGCTCATGAACAACAGGTCGGGAAACGCGCGGGTCGGCCAGACTTCGTAGTTGGTGACAAACAGGTCGACCCGGCCGTCATTGTCGGCATCGCCCCAGGCCACCGCGCGGCTCATCTGGTGCGGGTTATCCGGGAAAGGTGCTTTTTCGAACTGGTCGTTTCCCAGGTTGCGTAGCAGTTGGCCCGTTCCGCTGGCGGCATAGTAATCAAGTCGACCATCGTTGTCGTAGTCGGCCCACGCGCCGTGACTGGCGGAAAAACCATCGACCGGACGAAACTGACCCTTCCCGTCATTCTTAAAAAGGTAGCCACCGGTGACCAGATCGATATCCCCATCGTGGTCGTAGTCGACCCAGTTAACAAAATCACCTCCCCCCAGGCCAACCGACGCTGTCACGTCTTCGAAGGTGGTCTGTTGGGCGGGGAGTGAGCGAGCGAGCATGCCGGCTGCGAGTGAACATGTCAAAATCCCGCTCGCCAGGTAAAACGGACTCAGTCGTTTCATGGGTTGTCACCTTGTAGGCAGTGGTTGACTGTTTGAATACGGGTCAGGGTATCACGTTCGCAACGCCGCTGCCATGCAGCGACTGGTTGTCGGGCAGGAAAGGCTTGATTCCCCGGTCGCCGGCCGTCGGGGAAGTCCGGTGCTGGGATGAGGGGCCACTGCGACGCTTCTTCGCAGCGTTGACACCGTGCGCAATCGTTTCAGTTTTGCACTCATAAGCCAGCCAGTTGACGTTGGTTTCGGCCCTGTTTAGGATTTCGGGCGTTGACTGCTGGCTCCTGTTACCCGAAAAATGTGAGTAATGTGATGCAACCTCGAAATTCCCGTCTCTCTCGGCGCCGTCTTCTGCAAGCGGGCGCCGGCCTGCCGTTTGCATTGTCCGCGCCGATCATGGCCCAGACCCCCAGCCCTTCCCCGACGGAGCAGGAGCCAGAGGCCGTTCCTGTGCAAGCCAAGCCGGACTACGTCTGCAACCTTGAGCAGAGTACGATTGCCCCGCTTGGTGTGCCGACCAGCGCGACTTTGATCAACGGCAGCTTGCCCGGAACTGAGATACGCTATCGCGAAGGGGATATGTTTCGTGTGCTGGTCAACAATCGGTTGGCCGTGCCAACGTCACTGCACTGGCACGGAATGCTGGTGCCCAACTACATGGACGGCGTGCCGGATGTGACGCAATTACCGATTGGTGCCGGTGAGTCCGTGTTGTACGAGTATCCGATTCGCCAGTCGGGGACATACTGGTATCATTCCCATTACAACTTTCAAGAGCAGACCGGCATGAGCGGGACGCTGATTGTCGAGGCCAAGGACGAGCCTTGGTCTTACGATCATGATGTGGTGGTCACGATGTCCGACTGGCTCAACCAGGAGCCCGAGGGGATCATTCCCCAGTTCCGCGGTCAGCAGCCGGAGACGGCGGCCGTCAAGCCACCCCCCGGCGATTACAAGTTTCCCGGTGATCAGCCATTCAATGTTGACATTAACTACCCTGGCTACTTGCTCAACGGACGCTCTAACAAGAGCCCGTGGACACAAAAAGTTCGCGCGGGTGATCGGATCCGCTTGCGCCTGATCAACGCGTCAACGTCAACGTTTTTTCAGGTGATGCTCGACGGACACCGGATGCAGGTGATTGCCGCCGACGGCCAGAACGTCGACCCGATCGATGTCGACAACCTGGTGATTGCCACGGCCGAACGGTATGACGTGCTGGTGACCATTGGCCAATCGGGCAGCTTCTCTTTGCGGGCAGCCGCTCTGGGGACCAGCCAGCAGGTGGTCGGTGTGATCCATACGGCCGACGTGGCTCCGCAGCCCAACCTGGAACCGGCCAAATTCACCGGGAAATCGGGTGGCATGGCCAATTACTCGGCGCTCAAGTCGCCCTTGCCAACGACTCTGCCGAAGGGGCCGGTCAAAGAGTTCGAGATCGATCTGGGGGGCGAGATGAACAAGTACCTCTGGTCGATGGGGGGTGAGTATTACCCCGAGCTCTTTTCACCCGACGGTCAGGCGAAACCGCTCGAGATTCGGCAGGGCGACCGGGTTCGCATTCGGATGACCAACTCCACGATGATGTTTCACCCGATGCACCTGCATGGCCATTTCTTTCGCCTGTTGCCGCAAGCGGGTGCATGGGATGATCCGCTGGCGCCACTCAAGGATACGGTAGGGGTTGGACCGAAACAGAAAATTGATATTGAATTTATCGCTGATAACCCGGGCAGCTGGTTTTTTCATTGCCACAATCTCTACCATCTGGCCAGCGGCATGGCGCGGGTCGTGCAGTACACGGTTTAGTCGAGCCGCTTAACCGTCTGGTAAGGTCGGTTCCTTTTTGCGACCGGGCTTGCAGGACCGTCGAGGAAAGACGGCGTCATCGGGCGAACCGGTAGTTTCAGCTCGACAGTTTGGCAAGGCGTTGATCGATTTGACATTCAGGAGTGTCCACCCGGCCAGTCGTCAGCAGGTGGTGAAAAGCGGACGGGATAAAACGACGCTTTTTTGTCTCCCGGTGGGCGGGGCGTGGCCCGCTTGGGGATCGATCGACTAAACTGGATCCTGGGAAGCGTTCATCTCGTTTCCAGGCATGTCTGTAAACTGCATATTGGCTGACGAATTGAAATGAAATTGACTCGCTGCACCCGTTTTATCCTGTTGGTCTCACTGGCGTGGGGCTCCTTGCCCTTGGGAGCTGTTGAACAACGGCCCAACGTCCTGTTTATCGCAGTGGACGACCTGAGGCCCGAACTGGGGACGTATGGCGCGGACGTGCAGACTCCCAATTTTGACCGGCTGGCTGCCTCGGGTTTGCAGTTTGATCGGGCTTACTGTCAGCAGGCCGTGTGCGGAGCTTCGCGGCTCTCGCTGATGGGTGGTCTCTACCCGACACGCACCGCGGAGCAGACCTTTCACGTTCAGGGCTGGAGAAAGCGCTGGCCCAAGTTGCTTACGATGAACCAGCATTTTCGCAAGCAGGGTTACCGGGCGGTCGGCCTGGGCAAGATCTACCACGGGACCAAGGGGCCCGGCGTCGACCCGGAGCATTGGGACCAATGGCTTAACCCATCGGCGCCAATGTACGCGCTACCCGAGAACCGGGAACGGGTTCAACGCGCGAAGCCCAGCGGGGACCCGCGGGATCCAGCCAAGGGTCCCATGACCGAAATGGCGGATGTCCCGGATGCGGACTATGCCGATGGTTTGCGCGCAGCCCGGGCCGCCAAGTTGCTCAAGGAGTTTGGTTCGCGTTCGGCCGATTCCGGCGAGGCTGTCCAGCCCTTCTTTCTGGCTGTCGGTCTGACCAAGCCCCACCTCCCTTTCAATGCCCCCAAAAAATATTGGGACCTGTACCAGCGAGACGATTTTCAGATGCCGCCCAATACGGATATCCCGCCTGGCTATCCCGCCTATGCGGCCAATCTTCGTGCCGGTGAAATGTCGAAGTACTCCGATTTTGAAGGGAAAGGACCGACCGATTTTTCTGACGATTTGAATCGGCGGTTGCTGCATGGCTACGCCGCCTGTACGAGTTATGCCGACGCGAACCTGGGTCTGATTCTCGACGCACTCGAAGAGAGCGGCTTGGCCGACGATACGATCGTGGTTCTGTGGGGTGACCATGGCTGGAAACTGGGTGATCATTCAAGCTGGTGCAAGCATACCAACTTCGAATGCGACACCCGTGTGCCGCTGATCATTCGCGTGCCGGGTAAACAGGAGGGCGACCAGGCGGCTCACAACACGTCGCGCCTGGTGGAGTTGATCGACCTGTACCCAACGCTTTGTGAGTTGACGGGGATTGAAACACCAGCACATTGTCAGGGTCGAAGTTTTGCCAAGCTGTTCGATGATCCGTCCGCCGGCCATCGCTGGTCGGCTTACAGTTCGTACCCGGCCGGGGGCAATAACCGCGAGACGGGCCACAGCATCCGGTTTGGCAATTATCGTTATACGGAGTGGCGCGACACGGATAGCGTGAGCCCTACGGGCAAGCGGGTGCTGACCCAGATCAAGCAGGATCCAGGCGAAGAAACGAACGTGGTCGATGATCCAGGGCATGCCGAGTCATTGACCCGGGCCGAAGCGTTGCTGGAGCGCCGCATACGGCACGCGCTCGATGAGCCGGTGCCTCCTGATACATCGTCCACGGACGAGACAACGGGGGCAGCCAACGGTCCCGCACTTAAAGAGGCGGCGCGCGGTAAGTTTAAAATCGGTGTGGGAACTGACCTGGGTGTGTTTGAGCGACCTCAGGACCTGGCGTTGCTCAAGCGACACTTCAACGTCGTGACTCCGGAAAACTGCATGAAGGCCACGAAGGTTCAGGCCGAGGAGGGGAAGTTTGATTTTGCTGCTGCGGATCGGTTCATGGACCTGGCCGAAGAGCATGGCCTGGAAGTGGTTGGACACAACCTGATCTGGTCCCGACCTGGCACCACGCCTGCCTGGTTTTTCAAGGAAGGCGACCAGCCCGTCTCGCGCGAGCTTTTACTGGAGCGTTTGCGCACGCATATCCACGCTGTAGTCGGCCGTTATCGGGGGCGGATCGCTTCCTGGGATGTGGTTAACGAGGCGTTGGCTGACTCAAACGACGAGTACCTGCGGCGCAATGAGTGGATGGATGTTCTGGGCGAGGAGTTCATTGTCAAGGCTTATCAGTATGCCCGCCAGGCGGACCCGGATGCTCTGCTGATCTATAACGACTACCGGTGCGACCAGCCAGGAAAACTGGAAAAACTCATCCGCCTGGTCAAATCGGTAAAAGAACAGGGCGGTCCGATCGATGTGTTGGGTTTGCAGGCCCATTACGAGTACGGCATGATTCCGTACGAGGGGATTGAGCGGGCCTTGAACGAAATGCGCAAACTGGGAGTCCGCGTCGTCTTTTCCGAATTGGACATGGATGTCGTGACCCGGATTCGCTGGTACATCGATGATGGGAAGCACCGCGAAGAGATGAAAACGTTCGACCCGTATCCCGGAGAGTTGCCGGCTGATGTGTTGCAAAGCCAGGCCGATCAGTACGCCCAGCTGTTCCGGGTGATTGGCCGGCACGCCGATGTCGTGGACCGCGTCACTTTCTGGAACCTGCATGATGGTCAGAGCTGGATGAACAACTGGCCCTGGCCCCGCACCAATCACCCGCTTCTGTTTGACCGGCAGCGACAGGCCAAGCCAGCCTTTCGTGCCGTGGTCCAATCGTTAGGAAAACAGGTCGACACGTCGCCCGACGGTTCCTGACAGGCTGGTCATGAAAGGTTTCGTCTCGTCTGCAACTTGCCTGTCGTCCACACGCCGGGGGGGAGTGGCCAAAGCCCAGGAAGACGTTTGTCGGATCATTGACCGGGCCAGTTGTAGGAGCTCTGTTGGCGGAACCCGCTGAGTCGAATCGTGCCGTCGGCAAAAACCGAAGCGACGCTGAAGCCATTGCTCGCCTGAAACGCTCCCTCGACCATTGCCACCAGTGTGCAGTAGTGGATTCCCCCGATCAGCTGGTGTTCGTTTTCATGGCTGTGTCCCTGGAACACGGCCAACACATTGCCGGAATCCTCTAGCACCTTGCGAACTTCTGCTGCATTTTTGATGCCGTAGGGTCCTGTTACATCGAGTCGTTGGTGAACAAAGACAACGGTTTTTTTATCGGTATTGGCTAGGTCCTGTTTCAGCCAATCGACCTCCCGCTTCTCGATATTCGGATCGGTCCACTCGAAGTTCTTACGCTGGTAGGGCACACCATCACTACGAAAACAGGCATCCAGCACCACGAAATGAACGCCTCCCTGGTCGAAGGAGTAGTATGACTTTTCCTGTCCGACACCGTCCAGGAATTCCCGCTTGGTGAGCGTGTCGACACAGTGATTGCCCAGCACGTAATGCTTGGGTAGCTGGATCTTGTCCAGCTCATTACTAATCTGCTGCAGGTAGCCGAGTTCGGTCGGCACGTCATCGGCCGCATCAATCAGGTCTCCCAGGGCGGCCAGGAAATCTGGTTTGGCGTTTGCGAACTGCTTGGCGGCCTGGGCCAGCTTGGCAGGTGTCTCGCGGTAATGCCGTGTGCCGGCCGTTTCCTTGTCCGCGTAATGCAGGTCGGTGATCAGAGCAAAGCGGGCGACTGCGTCGTCCGGCGAAGTAGTTTCCAGGGCCGCTTCCAGTCGACCCTGGAAACCTATCCCGGTTGCGCCGGCGAGCATCAGCAGGCTGCCATCCCGCAAAAAGAGACGCCGCGTTCTGCTTAAGTCATGGAGTTCTCGTTGACTCATGCCGCACCTCCCGTGTTGAACAGGCCGAGGCGGAAACCGATATAGGCCAGGGCAAAGGCGGCCATCACCACGATCCCCAACCAGGACCAGGCCTGCCACAATTGCGAAGGCCGCGATTCGGCGGGCATGTCGTTGGACGTAACGGCGCGGTGATTGAGCAGGGCCAGCACCGGAGCGGCGATAAAGGAGGTGATCGTGACGAAGTCGACCAGGTGGGTAAAGTTCATCCCCTGGCGACCGAGCGTAAAGATCAGGATCAGCATGGCGCCAATCGCACCGATCACGAACACGATCCAGTACGAAGTCCGGGAACCTTCCGGCCCCTGGTTCCGGCTGGGCCAGGCTTCGGAGATCAGGGCGGCGACGGCGCGTGGAAATCCGTCGGCCACGGTGACGGTGGTCGACAGCATCGCCAGGAAGGCTGCCGTGGCGATCAGTGGCCAGGACCAATCGCCCAGCTGTTCGGTGTACAGCGAAACGACTTCCCCGGCGAAGGCCGCGGCAGCCGGGCTGAACGTTTTGCCCGTATTGTGCATGATGGCGGCCCCCATCAGGACAAAACAGATCGCCAGCACCAACGTGACCAGGTAGCCCGCATCGAAGTCCTGTAGCACTGCGCGGCGGTTGATGGTTGTCCCGGCCGTTCGCGCCCGGGCCAGTGCCCAGAGGGAACTCCAGACCGCGATGTCGATCGGTGCCGGCATCCAGCCGACGATTGCCGCCGTCAAGCCGACATCGGCTGATGAATCGATGACTGGTAGCCACTGGAAATCGCCCAGCGAGATCCGGGTTACGGCAATCAGTGTGGCGGCCAGGCTGGCCAGGATCAGGATCGGCATCACGACTTTCATCACCACATCCAGGCAACGGTATCCACCGGCCACCAACAAGATCCCGGTTGCCACGAACAGGGCGAATGAAACCACCGGCGCGTGGTAAGAAGCGGGCAGTCCCCAGCTTTCCAGCATCGTGTTCAAACTCAACAGGTGAATCAGCAGACCGGCCGTCACCACGGTAACGGCTGCCAGCGTGGTGAACAGGATCGCGACGGTTAGCAGGCCGAACAGCCCGAGCGCCCACGTTCCCTGTTGGCGGTAGCCGGCCAGCAATGAGCTGCCCGTGTTGGCAGCGTAGAGCGGACCGAAGCGGAAGGCGGGCCACTTGATCAGGCAGCTGGCCAGAACGATCAGCACGGCACCCGTACCAAAGGTGGCGCCACCACGGGTCGATTGTACGATATGGGAGACACCGACCGCCGCCCCGGCAAACAGCAGGCCGGGACCTAAGGCTTTCCAGAGACTCGGTTTTCCAGCTGGATCGGTCATCTTTATCCTCTCCTTTTCAAACGAAACCGCGGCCAGGCAGGCGCCCGGGCGGACAGTGTCCCTTTTAACGCTTTTTGGCGCGGAAAGCCATTTGCCTGGCTCGACAGTTCCTGTTTTCTGGCAACAAATTCAGGGCATCCTTTGCACTGCGAACCGCAGTTGTGCTGGTGGAGCAGGCAGGCGACCGGTATCTTTCAAGATTGGATTGATTGGATTCGTTGAACCTGGAGCTCAAATGCATTCTGTTTTCAGACGACTTTGCGGGGGTTTCCCAGCCTTGTTCCTGGCCCTGCTTTGCGGCCCCGGCTGGGCCGCCCAACAACTTCCGGGCGTGGTGGATCGGGAATCTCCGCTGGAAACGCTTTCGACCGATGTGCAGATGGCTGATGGTCCGTGTTGGGACGGCTGGTCCCTGGTCATTCCGGATGTGAAAGGACAAACGCTCTACCGCTACATCCCCAAGAAAAACGAGATGAAGGTGCTGCGCCCTGATGTGGGTCGAATCAGTGCGACCTATTTCAACCACGGTCGCACCTTCCTGTCGGACAACCCGGGGGGCCAGATCGTCTTCCTGGATGGTGGAAAAAAAGTCCCGGTCGTCTCTTTCCAGGGGTTGGCCCAGGAGGGAGAAAAACCTTACCGCCCCAACGACCTGGTGGTCGACCATCACGGCGGAATGTATGTCACGTTCACACCGCAGGGCAAAGTGATCTATATCAACCCGGCCGGTGAATTATCGGTGGCCATTGACGGGATTGATACACCGAACGGCCTCACCCTTTCTCCCGATGAATCGACACTCTACGTCTCATCGTTTGTCCCGAAAAAAATCTGGGCTTACCCCTTGATCAAGCCAGGCCAAACGGGCCAGGGTCGACAGATCGCCTCGATGGATGACGGGTCGGCGCGGGGCGCCGACGGGATGGCGGTCGACCGGGCCGGCAATGTCTACTGTGCCGGACCGACTGACATCTGGATCTGGAGTCCCTCGGGGAAACTGATCGAAAAGATTCCTTGTCCGACCAAGCCGATCAACTGTACGTTCGGCGACCAGGATATGCGCTCGCTTTACATCACGGGGCCCGGGGCCGTCTACCGGCAACGGATGAAGATCAGTGGCCGCTCTCCCGCGCCGCGTTCCCTCCCGTTACAACCGGAGGCGAAGGTGGCTCCCCGCACCAACGCAGCCCAGCCGAGCACCCAGATTCCCGCCTCGGTCGTCGCGACACTGGACGTTCCGTACGCCCAATACGGCGAGCGCAAGATGTTGATGGACATCTATTCGCCTCGCGCAGGGGAGGACGGGGATCGGCGGCCTGCGCTCGTGTTGATTCACGGAGGGGGTTGGCACAAGGGGGATAAGACGAAGTTCCGCGCGCTGGCTACACGCCTGGCCGAGCGCGGTTACGTAGTGGCGGCGATCGAATACCGCCTGGCGGACGAGGCGCCGTTTCCGGCCGCCATGCACGACTGCAACGCGGCCGTCCGTTTCCTGCGGGCTCATGCCCAAGAGTACCAACTCGATCCGCGGCGGATCGGCGCGATCGGTGGCTCGGCCGGTGGGCACCTGGCCGGCTTGATGGCCTCGGCCGGCACGCATCCCGGGTTGCAAGGGGAGGGCGGTTACCCCGACCGACCCTCCAAGATCCAGGCGGCGATCGTGATGGCCGGGCCGATGGAGATGTTGACCGGCTCGGTCGCCGAGCGGTCGCGGACAGGTCAAAATTCGAACTCGAATTCCTGGCTGCGGGGGACGGTCGACCAAAAACCGGAGCTTTATCGCCTGGCCGACGCCTGCGTGCAGATCGACAAAAACACCTGCCCGATCCTGTTCATGACGGGCGAGTTTGACAAGCCGGAGCGGAATCGGGCCTCGCGCGACAAGCTCGAGGCGCTCGGCATCGTGACCGGCATCCAGGTCTACCCAGGCGGGAAGCATGGTTGCTGGAATCAGCTTCCCTGGATCGACCAGATGGCGGTCGATATGGATACCTTCCTGCAGCAGCATCTGGGGCGACCCGCGGCGCGGGAGCGAAAATGAACCAGGCTCGAACGTAGCGCCTGGCTGAAAAAACGGGCTGTGGTTACCTGGGCCTGTCCCAACGGCATGCCACGGGCCTCGGTAGCAGCACCGCAAGGCGATCGTTGGTAACATGGACCCGGGTGGCCTCGGCGGAATCGATGGAAACCGCCCGGTTGGGATACTACCACAAGTTTGTCAGGACGAGAGAGGAAGAGTCTTGTTTAGGATCGAGGGTCTGTTTTTACTAGGTTGTTTCTTTCTGTTGGGAATGTTGCCGATGACGGTCCAGGCGCAGAAGATTGTGGCCCACCGGGGCGCTTCACACGACGCGCCGGAAAATACACTGGCCGCGTTCAAGTTGGCCTGGCAGCAGGGGGCTGACGGGGTGGAAGGGGACTTCTACCTGAGCCGTGATGGCGAGGTGGTCTGCATCCACGACAAGACGACCGGTCGTACGGCCGGTCGGGATCTGGTCGTGGCCGAGACAGCCTTGGCCGAACTGCAGACGCTGGACGTCGGCCAATGGAAAGGGGCCAAGTTTGCCGGGGAAAAAATCCCGACCTTGCAGCAGGTGATTGCCACCGCGCCGGAGGGGAAATGGCTGATCATCGAACTGAAGACGGGTCCCGAAATTGTCGAGCCGGTTCGGCAGGTGTTGGCCGATACCCATTTCCCTGCTGAACAAGTCTGCATCATCAGTTTCAACCGGCAGACAATCGCCGAGGCGAAGCGGCAAATGCCCAACATCAAGGCGCACTGGTTGACCGGCTACAAACAGAAGAGCGAGACCGATCCCTGGCTGCCCAGCGCCGACGAAGTGGCTCAGACGGTCAAGCGACTGGGGGTCGATGGCCTGGGAACGGACAAGAAACGGCAGGTGGTGACGGCCCCGTTCCTGGCCAGGTTGCGCGAGCAGGGTGTTTCTGAGTTTCACGTCTGGACGGTCGATGATCCGCAGGATGCCCGTTTTTTTGCAGAGCAGGGCGCCTGGGGGATCACCACCAATCGGCCGCTGGAGATTCGCCGCGCCCTCGAGAAAACGTTGCGCAAATGATGCCGGTCGACCGGTTTCGGTAGTCGGATCGTTGGGGCGTGACGGGCCAGCACCCGCCGTCCGCCAGTTCGTGAAGTGCCCCGCCAGCAAGTTCGTTTCGCGCGGTCTCCCCGTTTCCCGGTAGCGGACCGCTATTTTTCGATCACGCCGATATCGGCGGCCGAGGCCCATGCCCCGCCATTGACTTCCGAGAGGACCTCGATCTGCACGTAGCGCCCCTGGACCGGCCGGTCGAAGTTGGCCGACTGGACGCCGCGCGTCTTCTCGAACGTCTTCGTCATGAGCGGCGAGGGGAACTGGTTGGGTGATGAGCTGACCGAGAAGGTCGTCTTGCCAAACGCGCCGTTCCAGCCGGTATCCTGCCGGGTCAGGTAACGGATCCCCGCAATGGTTCGCTCTCGTCCCAGGTCGAGTACCAGGCTGTGAGGGTGCTTGGCCAGGCCGCCGGAGAACTGGGTATGCCAGACGGTTTGCGGGTTGCCATCAATTGCGTATTGCGCGAGGCGGTCATTGGCCCGATTCTCGCTGCTGGCCCGTAGCAGCTTGACCTGGCCGGTCGGTATTCGCTTCTTCTCCTTGATCCGGTTCGGCTTCCCTCGCTTGCCCCGTTGGGGACGGGGCGGTTGCTTGGCTGTGCCCCACTTGGCCTGTCGATCGCGCTGGTGCCGAACCTCGGTTGTGAATTCCCCTGGGCGAACGGGCTCGTGTGACTGGGCAGCAAACTGCTGCATCTGGTTCAGCATGTCCGGATTCTGATCGGCCAGGTTCTGCTGTTCACTCGGATCCCGGGCCAGGTCATAAAGTTCCCAGTCGGCCTTCGGCTTCGGCTGGATCCCTTTCCAGTTCTGGATGCGAACGGCCGTTTGCGGACCGAACTCCCAGTACAGAAACGGGTGCTGCTGTTGGGCGCGGCCGACCACGTCGGCGCCGAGCAGGCTGGGCAGGATTGACAGGCCGTCCACCTCATCCGGTGTTTTGGCACCCGCCAATTCGGCGAGCGTGGGGAGGACATCGATCTGGTAGAACAGCAGGTCGTTGACCTGGCCCGCCTTGATTTTTCCGGGCCAGCGTACGATGAACGGGATGCGCAGGCCCCCTTCGTACAGGCTCCCCTTGCCCCCGCGAAACTCGACGCCTGTTTTCGGATTGACATTCGGACCGAAGAAGCCGCGGGGATGTTGCGGATCGCGGAAGCGGTCCTGTCCCCCGTTGTCGCCGGTGAAAAAGACGATGGTGTTCTCTTCCAGGCCAAGTTCCTTGAGCAGGTCGAGTACCTGTTGCACATTCCGATCGACCATCGAGACCATGGCGGCGTAGTTTTTTACGTCGTTGGCAATCTCCGGGTCTTGGACCCAGGGGTCGTTCTTGTACAGCTGCCAGGCCGGGTCGTCGGCCGGAATGTCGTACATGCCGTGGGGCGGCGTGATCGGCAGGTAACAGAAAAACGGCTGGTCCCGATTGTCACGGATAAAATCCAGCGCCTCGTCCATGATTGCGTAATGCGAGTACGTCTGGCCACTCCGCCCGCCAATGTTGCCTTCCAGTGGAACCTCTTCGCTGTTGCGCACCAGGTAGGGGGGATAGAACGAGTGGGCGTGCACCTGATCGTAATAGCCAAAAAAGACGTCGAAGCCATGTTTCTCCGGCACGCCGGTCGAATCGCGTCCGCCCGCGCCCCATTTGCCAAAACCGCCGGTGGCGTAACCTTTCTGTTTGAGTAGCGTGGCGATCGTCGTCTCGTCACTGCGCAGTGGGGTCCCACCCCCGTTGGCCCGGACCGAGGCGTGACCCATATGCTTGCCCGTCATCAGTGCGCAGCGGAGCGGCGCGCAAACGGGTGCGGCCGCCAGGGCGTGCGTGAAGCGAATTCCCTGTTGGGCCATCTGGTCGATATGGGGAGTCCGGATGTGGGGATTGCCCATATGCGAAAGTTCGTAGTAGGCGAGTTCGTCCGACATGATGTAGACAATGTTGGGCGGCGGCTGGTCAGCGCCGTCATGGGGCAACATGCGCGAGGTGCCCGTCTTGTCCGGGCCATGTTCGGTGGCCGCCAGGGTGAACGGCGACAAGATAACGAGGACCAAACAGGTCAGTAGGGGGGAAATCGTCTTCATGATCGGTTCCTGCGGGGGATGAAGTCCACCGATTCTATCCTGACCGACGGGGCAAAGCAAAACCAGGCAGGCCCGCTTGGCTGGTGACCTTAACCGAAGCGGCGGGCGGGTTCCTTCTCAGGCTGGGGCAACGATGAACACCTCGTCGCCGATCGTCACCTCGTCACCCAGGCTCAATTTTTTTCGACGCCTCGTTTCGACCTGATTGTTGACGAGTACCTCGCCCGATTGGATCAGCCGCTTGGCCTGGCCGCCGGTGGCCACCCCGCAGGTTTGCAGAAAATGATCCAGCCGAATCGTCGGTTCGCCCTGTTCCGTTTCGCTCACGCCAAGACCCTTCAGGTGCCCGCCGTCGGTTCCGTCACCCTCGACAACCGGGGGAGATCTCGTTTGAATTCTGCCATCTCAGCTCGCTCGACGGTAGTGGTCGGCTGGCTCGGGCCGACCGACCACGGCGAGAATTGCGCTCGAAGTGTCAGAATCCAATTTTTCGGTTCACCCAAAACGTTTCCGTCATTTACAATCGGCCATAGGTTGGTCCGGGGCGCGCCCCGCTGGCCAGGGTTAACCAGTTGTTTGAAAGCGACGATCATGAGTTCAGAAACTTCTGCCCCCGCTGCCTCTCCAGGTGCCGACGACCAGGGGGTGCCCCCCGGTTCGAACCGGGCTACCAAGCGGCCAGCCGGGGATCGCCTGGTCAGTCTCGATGCGCTGCGCGGTTTCGACATGTTCTGGATCATCGGGGGCAAGAGCATGCTGGTCGCGCTGGCGGCCGTTACATCGGCTGCCTGGCTCGATTGGGTCCTGGAGCGGATGCAACACCCCGAGTGGGACGGGTTTGAACCATGGGACCTGATCTTTCCACTCTTCCTGTTTATTGCCGGCGTCTCCACACCACTCTCTATCCAGCATCGACGTGCCCGCGGTGATAGCGACTCCAAAATTTATTGCCACATCATTCTGCGCGCTGTCCTGTTGGTTGCCTTGGGCATTATCTACAACGGCTTGCCCGCCGATTGGACCAGCAGCGAAGGTTGGGCCAACCACCGGTACCCGAGTGTGCTGGGACGAATCGGTTTGGCCTATATGTTTGCCGCCCTGATTGCCATGAACACCAGGTCGTGGGGCCGCTGGCTCTGGCTGATCGGCCTGTTGCTTGGTTACTGGGCCGCACTTCGGTTTATCCCGGTTCCCGGATTCGGCGCAGGGGACCTGTCGCCGGGCCATACACTGACGGATTATCTCGATCGACTTTTGATTCCGGGTCAGCTTTATCAGGGTGATCGGGATCCGGAAGGCCTGCTGGCCACGATCCCGGCCATTGGGACAGCGCTGCTGGGTGTGATCACGGGCCAGGTGCTGATGCGGCGCGACTGGAGTGGCTGGCGGAAGACCGGGATGATGGTGCTGGGCGGGCTGGCCTGTGTCGGCTTGGGCTGGGCCTGGGACCTGGAAACCTGGTTCCGCTTTCCGATCAACAAGAACCTCTGGTCCAGCTCGTTCGTCCTGTACTGTGCCGGCTGGAGCCTGTTGTTGCTGTCCCTCTTTTACCTGGTCATTGATGTCTTGAAGTTTCGTTGGGGCGTTACTTTTTTCACCGTGATCGGCGCCAACTCGATCCTGATCTACATGGCGCCCCGTTTTATCGATTTCAATTATACGGCCGACAGCATCCTGGCGGGCTGGGCTTCCCTGGCGCCGGCGTACGGCCCGTTACTCCTGGCCGTGGGAGTCTTTGCGATCAAGTGGTTGCTGTTGTATTTGCTCTATCGTAAGAAGATATTTGTCAAAGTCTGACATGAGGGTCGGCCCGTTCAATCGGTTGGATCTGGCAACAGAAAGCGACAAGCAACGGACCGGGGAAACCGGTTGAGAGGAGGAGCCTGAGCATGAAAGTGCGGAACTGGAGGAAAGTACACCGTTACCTCGGCTTGATCATCGGGGTGCAGCTGTTCCTGTGGACAGTCAGCGGAATGGTGTTCAGCTGGAATTCAATCCGGGCGGTCCGCGGGGAGAACATGATCCGCACCGAATCACCGGTCGATCTTTCCCGTTTCCAGCTGGACGACCTGAACCAGGTTTTTTCAACGTTGTCAGGACCTGGTGCAACAGCACCCGAACCGGTAGCGGTCAACTTGCGGTCAATGTTGGGCCGACCGGTTTACGAGATTGCCTGTCATCAGTCAGGGGGCAACACCTTCTTGTTGGTCGACGCGCAAAACGGAACCCGCCTGTCGCCCATCAGCCCGGAACAGGCAGGGCAAATCGCCCAGGCCGATTTTGCTGAGCCAGTCGAGGTGCGGTCGGTCGAGTTGATCGAAGTGGTCGGTTCGCATTCGGAGTACCGCGGCAAAGAGCTGCCGGCTTATCGTGTCGCGCTGGATCATCCCACTGGGACGGTGATCTATGTCTCGGCCGACCGGGGTGTGGTGACGACCCGGCGGAACAACCGCTGGCGGGTCTTCGATTTTTTCTGGATGTTGCACACCATGGATTACCAGGGGCGCGATGGTTTCAACCACTGGCTGTTGCGGATCGTTTCTGCCTTCGGTCTGTTGACCGTATTGACGGGGTATGTTTTGTGGCTCAGGACGTCGCCTTTTTGGCAGCGGAAGAGACAGAAACGCCAGCCGCCGGTCGAATGAACGAGACTTTCGACGACGCCTTGGTCTGCCAGCTCGGCCCACCTGATAAGTCGCCGGTTAAAACCGGATTTCCAGCCGCAAGTCGTCGCGGGTGTGATCTTCGGTGTCGAGTCCCATGTAGTAACTGAGAACACTTCCCAGTGACTGGGCATCGCCCCGCCACATGCTCCCCCCCAACTCCCACCATTCGATGCCGTTGGGCGTGCGCACCCGTACGTAGACCGAGCTGGTCTTGCGAGCTTTGCGGCGGGTCCTTCTCAGTACAATCCGGGCGTTGATCACGTCCTTGCGCGGTCGCACCTTGGCCGGCTTCAGGAAAGAGGGCCAACGCGTGATGGTTACCCGATTGGGATGGATTTCAAATCGCTCCTCGAACAGGAATGCCGAGGCAAATCCCAAGATGCCGGCGGCGGCCAAAGCAATCACGACCGCCAGCGATGCGGCCGGGTACGCAGACCAGAAAGTGAACGGTTCGTAGAAATCGATCGAACAAGCAGCTGCGAAAATGATCAGCAGTGGACACCAGGAGCTGACATGTCCCAGCGTTGGCCAGCGGACGATCAGTTTATCGGGCTCGGCTTTCCAGCGCAGTCGGAATCGGTGTCCGCCGCGAGGCCTGCTTGGCAAGTGCCGGGTGGTGATCGAACGGGCCACGACCTGGGCGTTTTGATCAACCGCTTTTTTTTCCAGCTTGCGGATAATCTTTTTGTAGGGTGTGGGGAGCTCTGCGAACGAGGAATATTTCGTTTCCGTACCGTCTTGCCAGACGAGGACATAAGTTTCCCGATCGGTTCCATCACTGGATTTGGTTCGGGCATGCTTAAAACCGGCGAGTTGTTTTTTGGAGGACAACGGGTCGTGACTCATGTGGGTGATGTTGGGCGGGTAGTTGGAAAGGGGGCGTTTTTGGCCGGTTCGACAGCCAGGTGGTTGCACGCCATTATACGCGCATGCGTCGATTCGATTTTAGCCTGTCTGTCAGGGTATTCGACCGCCCGCCCGTTTTATTGGCGTATCACCAAAATTATTTGGCGGCCTGCTCAATGTAGTGTCCCAGGAAGTCCTCGATTCCCTCGCTCCATTCGGCGTGACCACTGCTGGCTACCACGCGGCCCTTGCCAAACTGTCCGGTGATGATGGCGGGTGTGTTGACCATGGTCTGCGGGTCGGCGCCGTTCTGGCCGATACCCGAGCGGAACCAGGCGAGTGGCTGGTAGTCATCGAGATCGTTTCGATCGGCGGGTGCCCAGATCGGGCCATTGCCGTAATGGATTGTTAAAAGGGAAGGCTCCTTGGTTCGCCGAAACAGTTGCTTGCCCTGTTCGGTCAATTCCAGTTGGACCGCTCCAATGCCTCGTGCCCAATGATCGTGATCGACGACCTGTGCATCCAACAGGTCCAGGCCCCAGCGGTAGGGCCGCGCCGATGCCAGGTAGCCGCCAGCACACAGTCCGACAAACCCTCCTCCCTGGTCCACCCATTTTCGTACCTTGCGCCGACCATCCCCGGCCAGCGCATCGTACTGTTGGGGGGCCATGCCGCCGGCAAAAACCACCACGTCGAATGAATCCAGAGTTCCGCGACGAATCTCTTCTGGGCCGACCGGCAATACCAACGCGCTCGGTACCATCGTTTCGATTTGTTTCGCCAGGGGCATCGGTGCCCCGGTGCCGGGCCCATCGTAGAGGGCGACCAAGAGTGGTTTGTGGTCGGATGCTTTGACGGTTGTGCCTGGCAGAAAGAGGTCCGGGTCGGTCGTGGCAGGAAGCATCTCCAAGTCGATCATTAATTGGACCGCAGCCCAGCGGAACTGCCGCAACCGTTCGGCCGGTCGCCAATAGTCCAGCGAGTTGTCTGGCATTTCGTGTTGGCCGAGCGTTTGGCGAAACACGCGTGTTTGGATGCTGATGGAACAGGACGGCTTGTCAGTATTCACCGTTTCCAGTTGATCGGCCCTCCGTTCGATTAACTGGTTGGCCGTTTGGCACATTGCCTGTGCGTGCGTTTGCAGGGACACAGGATGCACAATTGCGGCCGGTTTCAAGACTTTGCCGGGGGTCGGTTTTTCCCATTGTTCCTGTAATCGCAGGATCACCGTGGGCGGGTGCTTGTCGACAATCGCCGCAATCACATCCGGTTGATCTTCGGTTGCCACGGTGAGCCGGCCCTTTAACAAGGGCCAACCGAGCAATTGATCGGCCGCGCGGGCAGTGATCTGATGCCGGCCTTCCATGGCGATGACCAACAAGTGTGGTGATGACCGGTTTGCGTCGGCAACACGCGTGACGACCTGGCCACTCCCTTGGGGAAGCATCGGTTGAACCGATTGCTGCGCTTCAGCCAATCCGCACATCATCATGAGCAGCAGGGAGGGCAGCGACCAGCGCGGCTGCCGTGGCCAGTGTTGCTTCCAGCAGGTGATCAAGCAAATCATGGTGGTCTTCCTGTTCCCTTGGCTTTTTCAGACGGGATGCGATTTATTCTATCTCGGCGACAAATCCAGAATAGAGGACCGCTCAAGGAGCGTTGACGGCTGGGCCATTACCCAGCGGGCGGCAGTTATTGATCGGGGCAAACGCTGTTTTGGAAGCGTGGCATGGACATTTTTTCACAGGCTAATTAACGCGTCCCGACGCGCTTTGAATATTGGGAGACCACTCGGATGTCTGCTATACTGAACGTAGACAAATCTGAACGCAGACAAATCAGACTGTTTTTTCCCGTTGGTCGAGCCGATGCGCGCAATTTTCTTCACAATCTGGTTGCTGCTGTGGGGCCCCACGCTTTGGCCGGCCGTGGCGCAAGAAGTCGACTTCAACCGGGATATCCGACCGATTTTGTCGAACAAGTGCTTGCTCTGTCACGGTCCTGACCCGGATGCCCTGGAATCGGGATTGCGGCTCGACCTGCGCGACTCGGCCATTTCCGAACTCGATTCCGAGATGATTGCCGTGGTGCCGGGTCGTCCCGACGAAAGTGAATTGATCACCCGGATCCAAGCGGATGATGAAGATTATCGGATGCCACCGGCCGAGCATGGCGCGCCGTTGAGCGCGGCTGAAATTGACCTGCTGCAACGCTGGATCGAACAAGGGGCCAAGTACGCCACCCACTGGGCTTATGTCCCTCCGGTTCGCCCGGCCGTTCCGCCGGTCGGCTCAAGTGACCAAGCGTGGCACCGCAACCCGATCGATGCTTTTACCTTGCGGCGCATGCAGGATCAAGACTTGAGTCCTGCGGAAGAAGCAGACCGTTACGCGCTGGCCCGGCGCGTCTTTCTCGACTTGACCGGTTTGCCTCCTACGGTCGAGGAGGTCGATCAGTTTGTCGCGAGCGAGGATCCGCGAGCGTATGAAAAACTGGTGGACGATCTGCTCGCGCGACCCGCGTTTGGAGAACATTGGGCCAGAAAGTGGTTGGACCTGGCCCGCTATGCCGACAGCGCCGGCTACGCCGATGACCCGCCCCGCACCATCTGGGCTTACCGGGACTGGGTGATTGATGCCTACAATGACAACATGCCGTTTGACCAGTTTACCCGGGAGCAACTGGCGGGTGACCTGCTCGCCTCACCGACCGATCGTCAATTGATCGCGACGGCCTTTCATCGCAATACGCTGACCAACAACGAGGGTGGGACGCAGGACGAAGAGTTTCGCAACGTGGCGGTCGTCGACCGGGTCAACACGACCATGGCGGTTTGGATGGGGACCACGATGGCCTGTGCCCAGTGTCACACGCACAAGTACGACCCGATTACCCAGCAGGAGTACTTCCAGTTTTTTGCCATCCTCAATAACACGGAGGATGCCGATCGGCGGGACGAATCGCCCCTGCTGCAGATCTTCAGTGACTCCCAGTTGGCACAGAAAAAAGAGCTCGAGTCGAGCATCGCCCGGTGGGAACAGAAGATGGCCCAGTCGACGCCTGAGTTGCAGGTCGCCCAACAGCAATGGGAGCAACGCCTGGCCACAGCGCCTGACTGGCAGCCCCTGGCGGCCACCTCGATTGTCCGCCAGAGCCAGCAGCCAGCCGAAGTCTTGGCCGATGGTAGCCTGCTGGTAAAGTCCCTGGCCAAGCAGGACGAGTACACGATCGAACTGCCGGTTCAGGTAGATGCACCAGATGGTATCCGATGGTCCGGTCTTCGACTGGAAACGATCCCCCACACCTCCCTGGGAAACAAGTCAAGCATTGCCGGGAACTTTGTTATCACGGGAGTCGAGGCTGAAATTGTCCCGCTGTCCGAACAGCCAGCAACCGCCCAGTTCGTGCGGATTACCAATCACGGTAGTCAACAGATTCTTTCGTTGGCCGAAGTGCAAGTCTTCGCGGGCGCAACGAACATCGCCTTGCAGGGGACAGCCAGCCAGCATTCGACCGCCTTTGGCGGCCCTCCCCAGCTCGCTATTGACGGCAACACCGATGGGACCTTTGCCAAGGGATCGGTGACCCACACGGCCACGGTGGATAACCCATGGTGGGAACTCGACCTGGGCCAGCCGCAACAGATCGACAAGGTGGTTTTGTGGAATCGATTGGAGGCGGCCCAGCGGCTCAGTAATTTCACGATCGAGCTATTGGACGCCGATCGGCAAGCGGTCATGACCCGCCAGTTTGATCCCCATCCGGACCCCTCGCTCGAGATCGCCACTGACAATCGACGGAACCTTGTCTTTGAGAGGGCTTTGGCCGACTATCATCAACCGAACTTTGAGCCGGCCGATGTGCTGGCAGGGAAGACGGGCGCCGAAGACGGCTGGGCGATTGGTGGTTCCATCGACAAGCCTCATCAGTTGATCCTGATTCCCGCTCAGCCGGTTGCCCTGCAGGAACCGGCCAAGCTGCGGGTCAAGATCCAGCAGAACTCGTCCCACGCGAATCACCTGCTCGGTCATTTTCGCTTCAGTACGACCGGGGCCCCGGTCGCCATTGAGCGCTCCCGGCTGCCGGCCGACATTTTGAAGTGGGTCGATACGCCTGCCGACCAAAGGACAGAATCGGCCAACGAACAACTGGCCCGTTACTACCGGGAGCAGGTGGCACCTGCCTTGAAAACGGAGCGCGACGGCTTGGCCCAGGCAAAGCAGGAGCTGGCCGCGATCAAACCGACCACCTCGGTTCCCATCCTCAAGGAGAGAGCCGGGTCGCAGCGGGTGACGCACTTGCAGCATCGAGGCAATTACCTGGACAAGGGGCAAGTGGTCGAAGCCGGGTTGCCTGCCGTGTTTGAGCCACCTTCGCAGGAGGCGGCTTTGGATCGCCTGGCCCTGGCCAACTGGTTGACCAGTCGCGCCAACCCGCTGGCCGCGCGGGTCTTGGCCAACCGCTACTGGGAGACCTTGTTCGGTCAGGGGATCGTGGTCACCAGCGAGGAATTTGGGTCGCAGGGTGAAATGCCGACCCATCCCGAGCTGCTGGACTGGTTGGCGGCCGAGTTGCTCGACAGTGGGTGGGACCGGAAGCAATTACTCAAAACGATCGTCACTTCGGCCACGTATCGCCAAAGCGCGGTGGCCACCCCGGAGAGTGTCTCCCGGGATCCGGGCAACCGCTGGCTTACGCGTTCTCCGCGGGTCCGCTTGAGCGCCGAAATGGTCCGCGACCAGGCGTTGTTTGCCGGTGGCCTGCTCAGCCAAAAGATGTATGGTCCCCCCGTCAAACCACCGCAGCCTTCGTTCGAGTTGAAGGCGGCGTTTGGCGGTTCGACTGACTGGCAACCGAGCCAGGGCGAGGACCGGTATCGTCGAGGCATCTACACGACCTGGCGGCGCAGCAATCCGTACCCCTCGATGGCCACTTTCGACGCGCCGAACCGCGAGGTCTGCACGGTGCGGCGGAACAGTACCAACACACCGCTGCAGTCCCTGGTGACGCTCAACGACCCGGCCTTTGTCGAGGCGGCTCAAGCCCTGGCTCGCCGGGTCTTGCAGGTGGAGGGGGACGACCGGGTACGGCTCAGCTTGGCCTTTCGCCGTTGCCTGTTACGCCCCGCTTCCGATAATGAATTGCAGACGTTGCTGGCGCTGCTGGACGATGCCCGGGCCGACCTGCGACAACAGCCGAAAGAGGCGAGCGAGTTGGCGACCGACCCACTCGGCCCGCTGCCCGATGGTGTGGACCCGGTGGAGGCGGCCGCCATGACGGTGGTCTGTAATGTGCTGCTCAACCTGGATGAAATTTTTCTCAAGCGATAAATGTCCGATTTACGAAACGGCCCTGCCATGAACCCTTACCTCGAGCAATTGCAAGCCAGAACACGGCGGCACTTCCTGGCCACCTCCGGGGTCGGCCTGGGCGCCCTGGCCCTCTCCTCCCTGTCCGGTTCCCGGGCAATGGCCGATGTGGATGTGGACTCGATGAAACCGCTGGCCAAGCGGCCTCCCCACTTTGCGGCCAAGGCGAAACGGGTGATCTACCTGCACTTGACCGGGTCGCCCCCGAACCTGGACCTGTACGACTACAAACCGGAGTTAGTCAAACGCGATGGCCAGCCTTGTCCTGACCAGTTTCTCGAAGGCCGCACGTTTGCCTTCACGTCAGGGGTTCCCAAGCTGATGGGGACGCCCCGTAAGTTTGCCCAGTACGGGCAAGGCGGCACCTGGCTGTCGGATGCCGTGCCGAATTTTCACGCACCCGACATTGTGGACGAGATGTGCTTTGTCCACTCGATGAACACCGACCAGTTCAACCACGCCCCGGCCGAACTGTTGATCTACACCGGTTCTCCCCGTTCGGGTCGACCCTCCCTGGGGGCCTGGGCCACCTACGGACTGGGCACGGAGAACCAGAACTTGCCCGGTTTTGTGGTTCTGATCAGCAGTGGTGTGCAGCCCAACGGTGGGGCCAACTCGTTTGGCAGCGGCTTCCTCCCCTCGGTCTTTCAAGGGGTCCAGTGCCGCTCCAAGGGGGACCCGGTCCTGTTTGCGTCCGATCCCAAGGGGATGGACCGCGCGCTGCGCCGCCGGTCACTCGATGCGCTGAAGAACCTGAATGAGATGCAGGCCGAGGAGATGGGTCATCCCGAAACCTTGACCCGTATTGCCCAGTACGAACTTGCCTTTCGCATGCAGGCCTCGGTTCCCGAGGTGATGGATATCAATAAGGAGACGAAAGAGACGCACGAAGCTTACGGCGCGGCGCCGGGTCAATCCAGTTTTGCCAACAATTGCCTGTTGGCCCGCCGGCTGATCGAGGGTGGCGTTCGCTATGTTCAACTGTTCGACTGGGGCTGGGATTTTCACGGCACGTCGGCCGGCGAAGGACTGCGTGGCGGGCTGACCAACAAGATGGCCAAGACGGACAAGCCGATTGCTGCGTTGATCCGCGACCTGAAACAGCGCGGCTTGCTGGACGACACGCTGATCATTTGTGGTGGCGAGTTTGGCCGAACCCCATTCCGCGAGGGGCGAACGGCCAACAGCCAGGTCCTGGGCCGCGATCATTATCCCGATTGCTTTACCATGTGGATGGCGGGCGGGGGAGTCAAAGGCGGGTTCAATTATGGCCAGACGGATGAGCTCGGTTTTGGGGTGACCGAGAACAAGGTGCACGTCCACGATCTCCAGGCGACCATCATGCATCTGCTCGGGTTCAACCATGAACAACTGACCTATCGATTCCAAGGTCGCGATTACCGCCTGACCGATGTGCATGGAGAAGTGGTGCACGAACTGATCGCTTGAGAATGGGATCCAAAAAACGTTGACGAGGCTTCTAGAAATCGAACGCAAACCTGGTTGCCAAGGAGTTGCTCAAGATGGAAGTGGAACCGAAACCAGATGCCGGGCCGGACCGCCCGACCGAATCAGCCCCCGAGGCGGACGATGGCTCGGCCATCAATCGGAAGCCCCGGTTTACGATCGGCAAGATCATGTTCTGGACGGCCGTTTGTGCTGGCGGCTTGGTGGTGGTCGGAGCCACCGATGCCAATGAGCTGTCCGTTGTCATGATCCCGTTCAATCTGGCGGCCTACCTGGCCGTCATCTGTGGACTGACGACCATCATTCGCTTTCCAGCCTCGCTCGACAGCTGGCTTCCCCTGGCAGCGATTCCGGCCGTCATCCTGCTAATTTACCTCGGTACCTTCATTGAGCTGGGTGACGACCGAGAGGCGTTTTGCGTGCTGTTCCTGGTGATCGGCCTCGGTTACGGGTTCTACCTGCTGGTTCGCAATATTCAACGGGCGATGCGCACCGGTTTTTCCCTGGTCGTGGCCGTTTACCACCTGGCGTCTTGGGTCGGCTGGATGGTTATCGGGCTTCTGTTGTTTATCTTTAGTCATGGCTGGGATTGAAACCGCAGCGATCTGGTCGATGATAGGAGCAGTCGACAGTTCCCGTTTGGTTCGTCCGGGCGATCGCCGCAGGCAAAGCAGATTCCGCAGGTTTTTAAGGGAAGGCAATGAGCTATAGAATTTTTCATCGACGCGTGCCACGCTGGCTGATCGGTTTCCTGTTGGCCCTTTGCTGGGCCGCCTTGCCCTCGGCCGGGCAGGGGCAAACGGTTCCGCCGGATGCGGTCCAGGCGCAACCGGATGCAAAAAGTAGTACTCGCTCGGCCGCTCGGGAAACGACGGGCAAGCAATGCCTGTTTATCGGTCACAGCTTTTTCATCCCGGTGGCCCGGATGTTACCGAAACAGGCGACCGAATCGGGCGTGCAAGGTCATGCCCAGCAGCTGGTTTTTGCGGGAGGGGCTAACGGTTCGCCCGGCAAGCTCTGGCAGAACGAAGCGAAGCGCAGCGCAATCCAGAAGACGCTCGATGCGGGGGATGTGGAACTGTTGGGTATGACGTATTTCAGCCCAGCCAACAGCTCGCTGAAAGATTATCGGAAGTGGATCGATTACGCACTGGAGAAAAACCCGGAAACCGATTTTTTCATCGGCATGCCGTGGGGGTTGAATGGGCCGAGTCGTTCGGTCGAAGCGTACGCCTCGCAGAATACGCGCGCGCAAAAGCTGGTGTATGACGGGATCGTCAAGGAGCTGAGAGAGCTCTATCCAAACAGCCGGTTCTACTGGATTAATTACGGCCGCGTAGCGGTCGATCTGAAGCGGGCGTTTGCCGATAAGTCTTTGCCGATGGTGGAAAAGTTGGTGGCACGCCAGGATGCAGACGCCATTTTCCGAGACAAGATGGGCCATGCCGCCCCGCTGACACTGGAGATGGCCTCGCTGGTCTGGCTGTCGGTGTTGTACGAACGAGAGCCTGCCGATTGCACATGGCGGTACCAGGGGAAAGAGCCCCTCGAGGCGATCCTCAAAAAAATTGTCGAGACCCAGAAGACTTACAATCAGGATGCGGCCCCTGCCAAGTAAAGGCTGGCAGCCCTTGGTGGTGCCTGGAACCCGATTACAGGCGCTTGATCCGCAGGTCTTTGAAATGGACGATCATGGCGGGATCGTGGATCTGCAGTTGCAGCATGCCGCTCAGTAATCGCTGCTCCGTGGGTAAATGCTCGGTAAACTCGGAGGCCAGTTTGCCGTTGATGTAGAACTGGAAATGGTTGTCCCGGGCAATGATCCGCACCTCGTTCCAGTCTCCTTGGCGGATGTCTTCTGCCCTTAGCCCGTCCTGGATCGGCACGATCTGCGGTTGGTCCTCGGTGCTGATAACCAGGCGGTCGCCGCAGTGGCAGCGATGTTCGGTCCGTCCCGGCGTATGGAAATCCCAGGCGCCCAGGATCTGTTTGCCAATACCGGCGTGCCCCAGATCGGCGTGATAACTTTGAAAGAGTCGCTTCCCGCTGCGGTCGTGCGCAGCGCGAATGCTGACGCCACTATTGCCCCGGCCGACAAAACGGTAGCGAAAACGGAGTTCGAAATTGGCCAGCTGCTTGTCCCGGTCGTAGACCAGGTAGCCGACTCCACGGTCCCCGTTGCCTACAATCATTCCGTCCTGAACCGTCCAGGCATCGGCCGTCGGTGCGGGCACTGCCTGCCAGCCGTCCAGCGTTCGCCCGTCAAAGAGGGAGTGGAAACCGGGTTCCTCCCGTTCGTCACTGGCCGTTGGCGGGGCGGAACCGAGCATGACGGCCGGTTCTGCCTCTGCCCAAACTGGTTTGGTTTTCCAAGTTTCAAGGTTCCCGGGCAGAACCTCGAGCAGGCCGGCATATGGTTTCTCCGTTAACGAGGGCGCCTGGGCACCCAGTGGGTCGGTCAACAGCAGGAGACTGCACGCGGTCGCAATCAGGCAGTTTGGCAAGATGCGACTCTGTCGTGCGTAAGGGCTGATCTGGATTTGGTTAACAGGCATGCTTTTACAGGAAGACATAGTCGGTTATGGTTCAAGCCGGCCTGGAAACCTTCGTTCCGGGCCGTGAGCCTCGTAGTATTCTACACGCACTCTCGCTGGATGCTTCAGGTTTTATCAGCGCTGAAAAAAACGGTTCCGTGCAACGTGGCTGTTGAGTATCCAGCCCTGTGATCACCAACGGATGAGTATGATGATTGAATCAGGTAATCGACAAGGGTACCGGACCTTTTCGGCCATGCTCAGCATGTTGGTGGGGATCGGCCTGGTCCGTTATTCGTATTCACCGCTGCTCCCTTCGATGCTGGACCATCATTGGATCGATGCTGGCCAGGCCGGCTATTTGGGCACGGTCAATTTTATCGGCAACTTGGTCGGCGCCCTGGTCTGTGCTCCCCTGGCCAGGCGGTTTGGCGCGGTCCGCATCTGCCGCATCGCTTTGCTGTTGGGACTGGTGAGCGTCAGTGCATCGGCCTGGGATCTCGGTTTCTGGTGGCTGGTTGCGACCCGTTCGTTGGCAGGCCTGTCGGCCGCCGGTGCGATGATCCTGTCGCCCATCATTGCTTCCAGCGGAGTGGAGAATGCTCGCCGTGGTCGGGTGATCGGGATCGTTTTTGCCGGGGCGGGCCTGGGGGTCATCGGGCTCAGTTTTTCGCTACCGCTATTCCTGGGCGGCGGCCCCTGGGGCGGTTGGCTGTTTACGGCCGTCCTCGTGCTGGTCTGTACGCTGTTGGCCTGGCGAGGGTTGGTGGAGCCAACGGATGAGGCGCCCGGGACAACTTTATCGCAAGCGACTGGTCGGTCTCCCTTGAGCCTGTGGATTCTGGGAGTGGCCTACACGCTGGCGGCCGTCGGCATCGTCCCGCATTCGATTTACCTGTCCGCCTACGTGCACCAGGTGCTGGGAGAGCCGGTCTCGTTTGCCACGATGGTATTTGGCGTTTACGGCGTGGGGGTTTTGCTGGGCGGTCCCCTGCTGGACGGACAGTTGACGGGGCGCCTGGGGACGTGGCTCGCCTTGCTGGTCAGCACGGCCGTTGGCCTGGCGGCAGTCGCCGTGGTCCTGTTGACCGATAACGTCGCTTGGGTTGTTGCCTCGGGTGGCCTGCTCGGCATGAGCCAGATGGGAGTTGCCTCGATCACTGCGCACCGGGTTCTCGAAATCGCCGGCCCGGACAACCATACGCGGTGGTGGGCTCGGGTGACGGTCGGCTTTAATATTGGCCAGGCTGGTGGGGCCTTGGCGATGGGTGCCATGTTGCACGCCGGGTGGCATTATGCGACAGGTTTCTGGATGGCGGCCGTTTCCTTTACCGTTTCGATCATGTTGGCCATGCTGGTGGAGCCTCCCCGTCGCCGGGGGAAGAACCGAGAAGTTTTACCAGGCACAGAATAGGTGAATGACCGACAAGTTTTTAAGGGGAGATCAAATCAACATGAACAGAATTCTGAATAGCCATTTTCTGTGCCATTTTCTGTTATGGTTGGCGTGGATGATGCCAGCCTGTCAGCCGGCCAGCGCAGCGATCACCGCACCCGTTTTTTCCGGCGCTACCACCACGGCCCTGACGAGGGTCGGCTGGACCCAGGACGATGATCCAAGCTGGGAAGAGGCGTACCAGAAACTATTGCGAGAGAACCAGGACCTCAGGGAAAAGGTCGCTGCGGGCGAGATGAGTCGAGCTGAGGTGATCGAGTGGCTCAAACTCCGCGATGCGCTCGAGGAAGAGGCGTACCAGAAACTACTGCGAGAGAACCAGGACCTCAGGGAAAAGGTCGCTGCGGGCGAGACGAGTCGGGCAGAGGTGATCGAGTGGCTTAAACAGAACCGGGATGCGCTCGGGGAAGATCGTGCGGGCGAGAACTGGATCGAACGAAATGAGGCGCTCTTCATCATCCTCATCCAACTCGCCTGGATTGTTCCCTTGGTCGTGATCATGACCATCGTCCATATCGTGGTCAAACGGCGCGAACAACGGCGGACCGAGGCCTTGGGCGGTGCGGCTGATGAAATGGGTCTGGTTTTTCATGGGGAAGGGGATGCTGCCTTCCACCAGTCGCTCCCCGATTTCCCGTTGTTCCAGGTTGGCCGAAAGAAGCGGCTGACCAATCTGGTTCTGGCCGATACACCGGAGCTGAAAATGGGCTTGTTCGATTACTGTTTTACGGTCGGGCATGGCAAGCAAAAGAAAGTCCGTCGGCTCTCGGTGGTCGTGGTGCAATCGGCCGACTTGCACGCCCCTCGCTGTCACCTCCGGCCCCAGATTGTGTTTTGGGATCCGATCGGCGCCCTGCTTGGAAAACAGGATATCAACTTTGCCGATCATCCCGAGTTCTCCAAGGCGTTTGTCCTGAAGAGTGACACGGAAGAACAGGCCCGCGCTTTCTTTGACCCAGGCTTGCTGGACTTCTTTTCCCAGCATACCAACATCTCGTTTGAAACGCGGGAAGGTGCCTTTCTCTATTTCCGGCAGTGGAAACGGGTCGATCCGACGGTCGATGCGATCCAGAGCGCCCTGGCCGAAGGTTACGCCGTCCTGGGCGCTTTGCAAGATCGTCTGGAACGGCCCGGGTGAAACCCCGCCATTAGTCTTCAGTGATACCGAACAACAGCTTGGCCGGGATGTCCTGGAGGAAATCCGGATTCTGCAGGCGACTGGAGAGGAAGTAGGTGCCCGGCTCAACGTCGACATCGAATTCCCAATGGTCCTCACCGAGTGCCGCATCGACATAGGTCCAGTCGGGTGTCCAGTCGTCACCATCCCAGTACATTCGATCAGACAGTCGGAGCAGGACGACCCGAACATTCTGGACGTCGGTTTCCGAACCGTAGTCGCCCCGTACCGTGAACGGGCCCGAAAAAGTATCTCCGGGAGAAGGATAGAGTATTTCGCCGACGGGTCGGTTGGCAGAGATCGTCATTTGGCGCTTGACGGGGTGCGGATCGAATTCACCCGTTTCGCTGTAACTACGGGCCCAAACGACAATCTGCCTGGCCTGGTTCTCTTCGGGTGGGAGGTGACGGTAGCGCCAGACAGTAATCTGGTGCCCCCGGTTGGACAAGTCAGCGCTGACACGCGTGTAGTCGTCGCTCCAGGCTTGCCCGTTCCAGTACTGCCGCGAAGCGATATCGCGAATGGTCAATTTGACCGCTTTGATCCCTTGATTGTCCTCCGCCAGGCCTGTCAACACGGTTTGCTCGCTGACAATTTCGTTCTGGTTCAAGGGGGTCGAGATCGAGGTGACGGGTAGCATTTCCGATTTTGATTGGCGGAGAAGCGTCTGCAGCGCTTCCTTTTCCAGGCCGGGCAACTGCGGGTAGAGGTTGTCCAGTTGGTGAGGATCCGAGGTGAGGTCGAAATATTCGCTGGTTCCGTCGGCCCACTCGGTGTAGATCGCATCGAAAAGCCGCAGGCCGGATGCCACGACGTGGATCTTTGGTCCGCTCACAGAATTGGACATTTTCGATTCCCAGTTTTGGATCAGGACCGGCTCGCGCCATTGGCGGGCCTCAACCGAGCCGGGTGATTCCAGCAGGGGGGCAAACGACTGCCCATCCTGGGGAGCCGTGGCGTTCGCCCCGGCCAATTCCAGCACGGTGGCCGTGATGTCGACATGGGCCAGCAGGTGGCCGGCCTGTTCACCCTGCGCCACGTTCGGCCCAATCACGTACAGCGGGACCCGCGTGGAACGATCGTAGTTGTTCCCCTTGCCGATCATCCTCTGGTGTCCCAATTGGAACCCGTTGTCGGAGGTGACCATGACATAGGTGTTGTCCAGCAGGTCGTTCGCTTCCAGGCTGGCCATGATGTTGCCAAACAGGTCGTCGACCGAACGGGTGGTTCGCAAACGCTCCCGGTACATCGAGTTGGCCAGTTCCTGGCGTATTTCGTCCAGCGGCTCAATGTGGTTCAGCACGGTTGTCTTGTCAGAAAAATCAAACTCGATCCGGTCTCGGGAAAAAGGGACAACCGCCTTGGCCCACCAGCGGGAATAACGTTGCTCGGTGGCATTGCCCAGAGAATTGGCAGCCGGGCGGTGAGGTGCAAACGGAGCCACGTACAGGAAAAACGGCCGGTTGTCTTTGGAATCGACATGTTGCTGGATCAAGCCGACCGCATCTGCGGCCTCGGCCCGCGTCCGATAAACGCCCGGCTCAAGCTGCTCGAACCTGCCCGCTGGGTGGTTGCGATTGGTGTACCGCATCGTGTCAAAGTAACTTCCTCCCAGCGAGTTGTAGTAGTCGTCCCAGCCGGGCGGAACACCGTGAACAAAATCGCCGTTGAGATATTTTCCCACGAGCATCGTGCGGTAGCCGGACCGCTTGACCCAGACGCTGAGCTCTTCCTCCATGTAACCGCGCAGGATGTATTCCGGCATGCCACCCTGCATACCATTACTGTACGCATTGTTTGGGTTGTTGATGCGAATCCCGGTGCGATGGGCATGTTGGCCGCGAAACAGGCAAGCCCGCGAAGGTCCGCACTTGGGGGTGGTGACATGCAGGTTGGAGAAATAAAGGCCGTCGGTGACCAGGCGGTGCATGCTGGGGAACCGACTGGCAATCGTACCGGGAGACATCAGGTCCAGGTCGGCATCGTCGAGGTTGATCAGGATAATGTTCGGTCGGTCGTCGTTGGGATGACCGGCCCCCAGTCCGGCGCCGGGAAACAGCAGGATCAGCAAGCCAACAAAAGCAAAACGGTGCATGGCGAAAAACCGGGATGAGTCTCAAAGGTGTGAGTCAAAAAGCTCCAAAGCGAGTTGTTTTGAGAGCCAACCTTCAAGTATATCATGGGTGAAATTCGCTGCACGAGAAAAAACGGCTTGGTTGCCAGTTCCCCATTGAGAGGGGAGTTTTTCCGGTTGCCTTCCCGGCGATTGCCCCAGGGCAGGCGGAACCTGGCAAGAGGTTGGCCGTTCAAGGATCAACCGCTTGATGAATCTGGCGGCTGGCCAACCAGTGGGCAAAGATCTTGTTAGACTAGTGATATGAGCGGGGCCGGAGCGGTCCCCGCGATGCACTCAACCCCGGTTGCCGGAGACGGCTCAGGACTTGGAAATGTCGTACTTCATACGGGTCACCCACTACGGTCTGGTCCAAGCCGGCCTGGCCCTGCTCCTGCTGGGCAGTGGCTTGGCAACCGACTGTCTCCATGCGCAAGTCGAACGCCCGAACGTGGTGGTCGTGATGACTGACGATCAGGGCTATCCCGAACTGTCGGCGCATGGCAACCCGGTCGTGCAAACGCCGAATCTCGACGCCTTGCATCGACAAGGTTGCCGGTTAACCGATTTTCACGTTGCGCCGATGTGCGCTCCAACGCGCGGCCAGCTGTTGACCGGGTTGGATGCGGCGCGCAATGGCGCGATCAATGTCAGCAGTGGCCGCGCGCTGTTGCGACCCGAGTTGCCGACCATGGCCGATCTGTATGCTGGAGCTGGCTATGCGACGGGTCTATTTGGCAAGTGGCACCTGGGGGCTAACTTCCCTTTCCGGCCCGAGGATCGAGGTTTCCAGGAAACGGTCTGGTTTCCCTCGTCGCACATCGGGTCGGTCCCGGATTTCTGGGGCAACGACTATTTTGACGATACGTATATCCGCAACGGCCAGCCGCAGGCGTTTCAAGGTTACTGCACGGATGTTTTTTTTGATGAAGCGCTGGAATTCATCAAGCGTTCGGCCGATGCCGATCGGCCGTTCCTGGCGTATATTTCAACCAACACACCACATGGCCCGTTGCGCGCCAAGCCAGCGGATCGGCAGGCGTTGACCACCCGGCTGGCGTCTCCCCAGTTCGACAAGTTGAAGCCCGAGTTCAAGAAACGGCTGGCCCAGTACCTGGGCATGGTTCGCAATATTGATACGAATATGGGCCGGCTCTTGGAGTTTCTCCAGCGGGAAGGCCTGCGGGACAACACGATCGTGGTCTTCCTGACTGATAACGGGAGCACCCACGGTTCCCGCTATTATAACGCCGGGATGCGGGGTCAAAAAACGGAGCTGTGGGAAGGTGGCCACCGGGTGCCCTGCTTGATCAGTTGGCCTCAGGGAGGACTGGACCGAGGTCGGGATGTGGGAGGTTTGACCCAGGTCCAGGACCTGTTGCCGACCCTGCTCGACCTGTGCCAACTGAAGACGCCCACTTCCACCAGGTTCAGCGGTATCAGTCTGGTGCCCGCGCTGCGGGGCGAGCGGCCCGTTTCGGAAGATCGCATGCTGATCATCAATTACAGCCGCATGCCCAACTTCATCAATTACCCCACCCCCTTTTCGCAGTCGATCATGACCCGTGACCAGGCGGCCGTCCTGTGGAAACGATGGAGGTTGCTGGAAGACCGTGAACTGTACAACCTGGAGACCGATCCGAAACAACAGCAGGATGTATTCCAAAAACATCCGGAAGTCGTGCAGAAGATGCGGCGCGAACTTTACGACTGGTGGAGAGAAGTCGGTCCGCAGGCCAATCAGCCCCAGAGGGTCGTGATCGGCCATGAGCGGGAAAACCCGTCCAGACTGACAGCCTGCGAGTGGTTGGACGTGTTTGTCGATCAACAGGGCCAGGTTCGCCGGGGAGTTGAAAAGAGTGGTTACTGGTTGCTGGACGTTCACCAGGCGGGCACCTACGAATTTGAGTTGCGGCGCTGGCCACGTGAAATTGACCGACCGTTGCAGGGAGGGCTGGCTGACGGCAACGGCACAGCCCTGCCGATCCAACAGGCCCGTTTCTTTCTCAGCAACTACCATCATCTGGATGTCGGCCAGAAACGGCCTTACGGCTTTGAGGGTTTGACCAGGCAGGTTGGGCCAGAGGATACATCGGCCACCTTTACCGTGGCTTTGGAAAAAGGGCCGATCGCCCTGCATACCTGGTTCCAGGGGGACGAGACGTTGCTCAGTGCTTACTATGTGTACGTGACCCGCAGATAACGGTACTCTTTCGCATGCTCGGACCTTCCCACATCCTGTCGTTCCCGTTTCCCGTTTCCCACCGGTCCCACCGGTCCCATCGTTGGCTGATGGCGGCCATGCTGCTGCTCCTGTTGCCCGGCGGTCAGACTGTCCTGTCGGCCGAGCAGCCTGTGATCCGGGACGATCGACTGCCCAACATCGTCTTTTTTCTGGTGGATGATCTCGGCTGGCGAGATCTGGGCTGCTATGGCAGCCCACTTTACGAGACGCCCCACCTCGATCGGCTGGCCCAGGACGGTGTGCGGTTCACCGATGCGTACGCGACCTGCCATGTCTGTTCGCCGACTCGTGCCAGCATCCTGACCGGAAAATACCCGGCCCGCCTGGGGCTGACCGACTGGATTCCGGGTCGACGCAACTTTGACTTTCAAAAACTGATCAATGTCGAAAACATCCAGCAACTGCCCTTGGCCGAGGTGACCTTGGCCGAGGCGCTGCGGGAACATGGTTACGCCACCGGTCACTTCGGCAAGTGGCATCTGGGTGAAGACCCGGCCGGTCCGCTGCAACAGGGGTTTGATGTGCAGGTTCCGCGCTGGAACAAAGGCTGGCCCAGGGCTGGTTATCATGCCCCGTTCAAACTGGATGGCCTTGACGATCGGCCAGGTGATTACCTGACCGACCGGCTGACCGATGAGGCCTTGAAGTTCATCGACCAGAACCGGGAACAACCTTTTTTCCTGTACCTGTCGCATTTCGCCGTTCACGACCCGATCCAGGGGCGCTCGGATCTGGTCAACAAGTACCGGGCAAAATTGCAGGGGCTCACCCTGCCAAACGGCCCGTCGTTTTTACTGGAAGGGAACCCGGACGACCCGCGACCCTTGTCCCGGGACCGATTGGGAGACTTGATCCAACAGCCCGAGTTTGCCCCGTACCAGGTCCTCCCCCAGCGAACGGTGAAGATCAAGCAACATCAGGATAACGTCGAGTTCGCCGGGATGGTTGAGTCCATGGACGAGAGCTTGGGGCGGGTGTTGGCCAAGCTCGAGGCACTCGGGTTGACCGAGCAGACGATGATCGTTTTCTTTTCAGATAACGGTGGCATGTCGGCTGCCAACTTTGGCCGGCCGGACCGAGTTGTGTCAGCTGAGCAACTCGATCGGGCTTACTCGACGTCGAACCTGCCGCTGCGAGGCGCCAAAGGCTGGCTCTACGAAGGCGGGATCCGTGTGCCGATGATCGTCAAATGGCCGGGTCAGGCGAAGGCCGGGACCGTGTGCGCCGAACCGGTGATCAGCACCGACTTTTATCCGACCTTGCTGGAAATGGCCGGGTTGCCGCCCCGCCCCGAACAGGCGGTCGACGGCAAAAGCTTCGTCGCTTCGCTGCAGGGTGAGCCGGTCGACCGCGGGCCGATCTATTGGCATTTCCCCCATTACAGCAACCATGGGATGCAGAGCCCGGGAGGGGCGATTCGAGTGGGGAACTACAAGCTGCTCGAATATTTTGAGAATGACACGGTGCAGTTGTTCGACCTCACCTCGGACCTGGGAGAACAGCATGACCTGGCCGCTCGGCAACCCGCGAAAGTGGCCGAATTGCGTTCCCGGCTGCACGATTGGCGCGGCCGCCTGGGCGCCCGCATGAATCGACCCCAACGTGAACCAGAGTCGCCGGGGGACTGAGATGAAAACCTTGCTGGGAATCCTGCTGGGTGGGATCTGTGGTTTGCCGATCGGCTTCGGTTTGGCTTTGTCTCTCTACTGGCTGAGCTTTTTCATCACGTACGGCCAGGGCGAATTCAGTGCAACGGTGTTGCTCCTGTGGTTGGCGGTGGTGGCTTCACCCCTGCTGATCATGCCTCTGGTCGGTGCGGTGCTGGGTGCCAAGTTGGCCAGGCGACCATCGGCTTGATGTCACGAGCAACGCTCACTGGCCGCTCGATTGAAGGCGTTTGAGCAACTCGGGGTATTGTTCGTCGGTATCGCCGTACTGCTGTTTCAGTTCGGCCAGTCGCTGCTTGAGTCGCCGCGTTTGCGAGGCGTAGGCCGGGTCCCCGTAGACATTGTTCATTTCTCGGGGGTCTTCCTGCAGGTCGTAGAGCTCCCAGCCGGCGGTCGAGGCCGGGAATTCAGTTTTTCCCAGGTTGGCATCCAGCGGCAGGCTGTAAAAAAACGCCAGCTTGTACCGACCGTCCCGGATCCCGTAATGGCCCGGGATGTGGTGGTGGGCCAGGTGCATCCAGTAGCGGTAGTAAACCGCGTCGCGCCATTCCTGCGGCGATTTCCCACAGAGAATCCCCTGGAGGCTGCGCCCCTGCATCTGCTCTCGTTCGACCGCATCCTTCACACCGGCAAAGTCCAGAAAGGTCTGGGCAAAGTCAAGATTCGAAACGAGGTGTGTGTCGTTGACCGAACCGGCCGGGATGACCGATGGCAGGCGGGCCAGTAGTGGCATCTGGAAACACTCTTCATAAATCCACCGCTTGTCGAAATAATCGTGTTCGCCCAGGAACATCCCCTGGTCCGAGGTGTAAATCACCAGCGTGTTGTCGGCCAGGCCCGACTGGTCCAGATAGTCCAGCACCCGTCCCACGTTCTCGTCGACCGCTTTGACGCAGGCCAGGTAATCGTGCAGGTATTTCTGGTAGGCGGCTTGCGCCTTCTGCTTTTTGTTCATGCCTGTCATGTCGACCGGGCCGGCCGGCCAGTCCGGTTTCTGGACATCGGCCACCATCGTCCGCCTGGGTGCGGCGCGATCCGTAATCGAAGTTCCCAGATCGCGAGTGGCCTCGGAGCGATGGGAAAAATCTTCCCACAGGCTCTCCGGTTCCGGGATCGTGACGCCCGCCAGGTAATCGCGATGCCGATCGGCCGGTTCCCATTTCCCGTGGGGCGCCTTGTGATGCAGCATCATGAAGAACGGCTTGTCGGCCGAGTTTCTCTGCCGCAGCCAATGCAGGGCGTCGTCGGTGACCAAGTCGGTGTAGTAGCCTTCAGTGCGGGGCAGTTTGCGAGCCGTGCGATGGTTGTATTCAATCTCGTCATCGGAATCGATAAAGACCGGGTCGTGGTAAAAGCCCTGGCCGGGACCCACCTTCCAGTAATCAAATCCCCATGGCCGGGAGCGGAGATGCCACTTGCCAAACAGCACCGTTTCGTAGCCGTTTCGCTGCAGGATCTGGGCCACGTTGGGTGTTCCTGAATCGGGCCCGGGGAAGGCATCGTTGAGCGTTCGTACGCCGTTGATATGGGAGTGTTGGCCTGACAGGATGACGGCCCGGCTAGGAGTGCAGATCGAATTGGTCACAAAGCAGCGATCGAGGCGGACCCCTTCGCGGGCCAGGCGATCGATGTGGGGAGTGGGGGCCACCTCGGCCAGGCGACCACCGTAGGCACTGATCGCGTTGCAGGCATGATCGTCGGCCATGATGAACAGGATGTTGGGTCGCTGCTGAGCGTGCGATACCGAAGTCCATAACAGCAGCAGTAACGCGAGGGTCGAGGGTCTGATCATCAAGGTATCCCTGGTGGTCGGTGGTGGGTTGTGTTCGTCCATTGTACGGTTTCAACCACCGTTTCCAGCAGGGAAAGTCAGCCCGAGATCAGGTAAAAAAGCACCTCTCGCCCCATTGAGGGGGCACTCACGCGCCGTCGCCGTCTTCACTCTTCGTTTTCCCGGCGGACGGAGCCCGAGCTGGGCTAGAATGTGGCCCGGTACTTCCCCCACAGCTCAAGTTGCAGCTTGAGGGGCCCGCGCTCTGCGACGTTGACCTTCAGGAAATGGTCGAGCGGGTTGTACTCTTTGTCAAAGGGCCTGAGGATCTCGCACTGGAGGCTTTCATGCGTTTCGAGCAGGCTTGAGGGGCCGGCTGTTTGCCCTGTTTTCGATTCACTTCGCGTTTCACTTTTTCGTTGGTTGGCAGAATCGACGATCGATACCTCGGCCTGGAAGATCGGTTCGGGTGTGCGTCCATAGCCGAACAACTGCAATTGGCCGTCACGATCCTTGCCGATGGCCAACAGCATCACCGAGGCTCGGCTCAACAGATCGAGTGACTCATCGTTTCGGGGGGGGAAGGTGTAGAGACGATCTTCCTGGCTGCCCCATGGCCTGGTCTCGCTAAGCATACTCGGCGCGAGCCCGATCGCGGCTACGAATTGAGCCGAGCCGGGTGCGAGCTTGGCCACCTCGGGCAGGCTCAATTGAGCGGCCGGCATCAGCAGCAGCAACCCACCCTCTTCTTTTCCCGGCGAAACGGTACGGACCTGAGTCCAATGGTGGAATGTCGGATCGATCGAGATGTCGAACTCGGAACGGTCAACGGCCTGCAATGCCTGGGAAGCCAAGAGTGCTGCTTGGTTAAAATCCGCCCTTATCTGCTCGGCCAGACCGTTCATGACGCTCTTGGTCAGTTCTTCCACCATGATCGAGGTGAACATTTCGGTTGTCTTCTTGAGCGGGGCAGACCGCTGCATTCTCGGTTTGGCAAAGCGGCGAAATTGTGCCTCGGCGGTCGAACTACAGACAAGCAACAGGAGGAAGCAGATACAGAAACGGGTCATGAGCGATTCCTTTTTTTGATGAGGGGCAAGGCGATGGGTTGGCGGACGAGAACTTTGGGGTTTTTCCTGCAGGAGTGGTAAACTAAGTATTGGAAATCATAAGTACTGGAAATCATCCTGTGTTGATTCGTAATCGAGAAGCAGTTCTTGGTGATGACGGAGCTTTGTGAGGCAGAAAAGCAGAAAAACCCGCCCGCCCCCGGTACTAACGAAGAAAACTGGTTGAGCAACAGAAAAATCGGCGGTTTTTTCCTTAACGCGCTGTGGCCCAGCGATATCAGTTCTATTCCTCTCGCAGTTCCGCAATCAACTGTTCGATCGCCTCATCCCCAGTTGCCCCTTTCCAGTTCAATTCCCCTTGCCACCAGTGGCGCAGATAGCCGTTGCGGTCAATGACGTAGACGGTTGGCCACATCGTGTTGCCCCAAGCTTTCCAGTTGGCCGAATAGAGATCGACCAGGATCGGGAATTCCAGATTCTGCTCTCGGGCCGCCCGTGTCACCGCCTCAACCTGCCGTTCGGCTTCCGTCTCGGGTGTCTGGATACCGAGGATGACCACATCCTCTCCGTATTTTCGATGCCAGTTCCGATAATGGGCAAAATTGGCATGACAGTTTTCGCATTCAAAGGCATAAAAATGCACCACGATGACTTTGCCGCGCAAGTTCTTCAGCGTCAGCCCGGGGGAGTTGAGCCAGTGTTGGACGGGGACCAGTTCGGGGGCCATCGGGTAGATCCGCTTCAGTTGGCTGGTGTCGAACGGTTTGCCCAACAGTTCACTTAATATTTCCAGTTGTTTCGGTTCCATGACCGTTTGCAAACCGTCCTGCTCGGCTTTGACTGTGTCGGCCACTTCTACCTGGAGTGAACCGGTCGGTTGATTTTGTTCGATCGCGGTGCGCAGTCGCTGCTGAATGTTTTTTGTGGCGAGGGCCAGTCCGGTCATCCGCTCGATTTGCTCCGGTGTCATCGATAATTTGTCCGCCAAGTCAGGGCGCAGGAGGATGCGCATCGATTGGGCCTGCATTTCGAGTTGCGCCAGGCGCTCACGTTGCTCGGGAGTGGCATGGTTTTCAAACCAGATGAGCACAGCCCGTTCCACGATGGCGACTTTCCGGCGTCGCTCAGCGGTGGGCAGGTTCCGGGCGCGGAACCAATAGCCATCGAGTTGGCCGAACAGTTTTTCCAGCCCATCGATCTGTTGGCGACTCAGTTGCAGTTCGCGGTGCACTTCCGGAGCATGCACCAGGCCGAGCAGGTGTTGGGGAACCAGGTCGTGTGCCGAGGAGATCTGGAGCTCGACCTGCCCTCCAGCCGGGCGACCGATCAGCAGGAGGCCGAGGATGTTCAAGCCGATGACGAGAGTTCGTTGGCGGGCGAGCATGCTGAATGGAGGCGATGATTTGCAAACATGCATGGTATGGATGGAATCCTCTATTTCCTGAAAAGAATCAAGCGTTCATCGCTGGGTGAGAGCAGCATGATGGCAATCACACAGGCGATCCGGTCGGTCCCCAGGTAGCTGTCGCCGCCATTGTTCCGCTTGCCACCAATGTAGGTGATTTGTCCCTGATGGTCCTGCATCAGGCTCAAGTACCACCGCCATTCCTGCAGAAACCTTTGGTAGGCGGCCCGGTCATTCCGCCAGAGCATGGCGGGTGCCAGGATCATTCCCAGCGAGCCGACGGCGTGAGCTTCCCGGGTGCGGGCTGCGTGTTGGTCGAGGTAATTGGAAAAGGTCTCTACCAGTCCGTCTTCCTGCTCGGCGATCGCCAGGCCGAGGGCCATCGACGAGGTGCGCAGCGAGGCATCGGCTGTTCCCGTATTTTTCATGGTCCAGTAGCGGATGCCACCATTGGGATCGACCGATTGCCGGATCTGCTCCAGGCTCAGGTTCCAACTCGCTTCATCGATCGGCACCCCGGCCCGTTCTCCCATCGCCCAAGCCAGGTGAGCCAGGGTGTTGATGACATTGAAACCTTTGCCACTGTAGCCGGTGGTTACGTCGTGGCCAAAACGCCCCGCTTCATTCATCCGCTGTCGCAGCGCATCGCAGATCACCTGGATTGTCCTCTGTTCCTCGGCGCTGGGCTGGCCCTGGCAACCTTCGACCAGGGCGACCACACTCGCCGTCAAAGCCCAGTTGCCGAGGTTGTCCGGTCCTTTCTGCAAGGCATCGTCCGGGACCCATGATCGTCCCTCGGGTCCGCGCAGCCAGGTGCGGCAACGTTCCAGCAGTTCCCGGTCGTCTGCCTCGCCCAGCGACTGCAGGGCGACCGTGGCCCAGGCGGTCAGGACGCGGTCCCCGGTCAGGCCGACCGGTGCGTTCCAGTAACCTTGGGGCAGGCACGTTTTCCGCAGGTGTTCCGCCGCCTGCCCGATCAACTCCTGTCGCCCTTGTGCCTCCAAGACGCTCGCCCGGTAGGGCAGGGGGCAGGTGACCTCGATCGTGGCTGGCTCCCCCTCTCCTGGTCGCTGGACATTCAGGACGATGTTTCGTGCCGCCTCATCCTGCTGGGCTGCGATCTCATCAAGGGCTTCCCCCAGCACCCGTTGAGGTCCGTTACCCCCATCGTCAACTCGGTTGGAATGTGGTGGGAAAGGGCGGTTGGCTAACCCCGTAATCCGATCCCCCGTTTTCAGTCCGGCTTGCTGGGCGGGTGAGTTCTCTTTGACCGAAGTGATTTCAATCGGGTTTTCGCCGGGAGTCGCCTTTCCGCGGGCGCCCAGAATACCTAATGGAAATTCTTCGGCTGCCCCCAGCGAGGTAGCGGCCAAGAACAGCATCGAGATCCCGCCGATGATCCAGTTGCAAGGCATGCGGAGTGCAAGGTGTCGGGTCATCATTATTTTCCGGGGTTCACTCTTGGAAGTCGGCAGGGGCGTTGCCGCTCCGACTAAGTATAAGACCGGTCTGACCGAGCGAGCTACCCCTGAAAATCAGGGTGCAGGGGTCTAGCTCCTGTTTTTTGTTAGCGACCAGGTTGATGTGGGTCGGCGGACAGGGTCTTGCACCCACATCGAGCTTCATTGTTCGGGTTGACCGATGGCAGTTTCCTGTCCGTCTTTTAAACTATGAGGAGGCCCGGTTGCTGGTAAGCCTGCCAGGAAGACGTGTTGCCGGGGTGATCGCTTGAGGAGGGCTGTGGGATGTCGCTTGATTGGAACCGTCGTGAACTGATGCTGGCTGCCGGTGGCCTTGCCATTACGGGATTGGAATTTCCGCTGGCCACCTATGGCCAGGACCCAGCCTCCCAGAGCTTGGACCCGTTAGGTAAAGATCTGATTTTTCGTACAACCGACCCACGCAACGGAGAGCCGGAACTGGCTCAGTTGGTGAAATCGTGGATCACCCCGGTCAAGCATTTTTACGTTCGCTCGCACGCGCCCAATCCGGTTATCGATATCAAGCAGTTCCGACTGACGGTGGAGGGCAAAGTTCGGAAGCCCTTGACGCTTGACCTGAACCAATTGAGCCAAATGCCCCGTCAGCAGGTGACGGCCACCCTGACGTGCGCCGGCAATCGGCGCACCGAGTTCAACGAGGAGAGCAAAGTGGGGGGTGTGCAATGGGAGGCCGGCGCGATCGGGAATGCCCGTTGGTCCGGATTCGCACTGGCCGATGTCCTCCATCAGGCGGGAGTTTTGGAGGATGCAAAACATGTCTGGTTTGAGGGCCTCGACCAGATTCAACGGCCGCAGGGGGTGATTCCTTTTGGCGGTTCCATTCCGATCGAAAAAGCGATGGTCGGGGGAGAGATGCCGGGTGCCCTGTTGGTCGATCAGATGAACGGCAGTGCGTTGACCCCCGACCATGGTTACCCATTGCGCACTGTCGTGCCGGGGTACATTGGTGCCCGGAGTGTCAAATGGCTCGGCAAGATCGTGGTCAGTGACCAACCCTCACCGAATCATTACCTGGCCACGGCGTATAAAATCGTCAAAAAAACCGACCCGATCGATTGGACCGAATCGGGCCCCATCTATCGCTACCCGATCAACGGGGCCATCGCCACGCCCCAGCCCCAGGCCAGGGTGCCGGCGGGCGTCGTTGATGTTTCAGGCTATGTTTTGCCAAGCGGGCGACCCGGGTCCCGGGTGCAACGAATCCAAATTTCGACCGATGGAGGTTCGACCTGGCAGCCGGCCAAGACAACCGGACAATCGAGCGAGTTTTGTTGGCAGTTATGGAAAGCGCGGGTCAAGGTGACGCCTGGGACCAAGGCGCTCTATTTGCGTGCCACGGATACTGCGGGCGGCTTCATGCCGGCCAGGGTTCCCTGGAATGCCAAGGGCTATTTGCAGAACCGGTGGTACCGTCTTCCCATTTCGGTAACGTGATGCCGAGGATTCAAGTCGGTTGATTGGTCTGACCCATTGGGCGCCATCGACCCACAGAGCGTGTCCGCGGCTGTGGCGGCCTGGTTCAGGTTTCGTTGTGGGCCGGCTGGGACCAATCAAAGAAGCCGATCGACTGCAGGCGGTTTTTTAATTCGACCCTGTCCGCTTCGGTGAGATATCCCTGTGGCAGGCGACACCCTCCCACGTCCAGCCCGTTCATCGCCAGAACGGATTTCATGGCCGCGTGGAAGGGGAATTGCTTCAACGTATGAATCATGGCCACGGAACGGGACTGACAGATTCGCGCCTTGTCCAAGTCACCCCGTGCGAGTGCCGCGATCAGTTGGCCGTAGAGTGGGGCAGCGATGTTGTACGTGCTGCCGATGGCGGCGCGGGCACCGGTCGCCAAGGCTCCCAGCAACATCTCGTCACAACCCCACACAACATCAAACTGACCACCATTAAATTCCAGGCACTGCTGAAATTCGTGCAGCTTCGTATCGGTATACTTGATCCCCACCAGGTTCGGAATCGACGCCGGTCCGCGCCGCAGAAACTCCATCACGTCCATCGTGGAACCGGTCAAGGCGGGGATGTGGTAATAGTAAAACGGCAAATCGGGAGCCGCGCTGGCGATCTCGGCCATGCACTCGGTCAACGCGACCACTTCCGTCACCTTGAAGTACGACGGGCAGGTGGCGGAAACGGCGTCAGCTCCGATCTGCTGCGCATGTTCGGCAAGCTGCCGGGCCTCGGCCAGGCTGTTATGCCCGACCTGCACGATCACCGGGACGCGCCCCCCGGCTGCCTCCACGAACGTGTGGGCGACCGACTTCCTTTCATCGCTGGTGAGCGAAATCCCTTCGCCCGTACTGCCACAGACGTAGAGCCCGCCTACGCCACTTTCAAGCAGGTGATCGACCATCGGTCGAACGACAGGGGTGTTGACGTCTCCCTTGGAATCGAGCGGGGTGTAGGTGGCCGCGACCAGACCGGTCAGGTTCAAGCTGTTCATTCGGTTGACTTCTTGTCGGATGGGGCGAGGGCAATTGCGATGCGGTCGACCACATCGCCGCAGTGCGGTTCATCGAGCGGTTTGCCCGCAACGGTAGCAAACCAGCCGACGACCGGCAAGCACGCGCCGGCCAATCGGGCACCAGGGAGGGTCAGGGGGGCCGTTGCCAGATGCGGCGGCCGTTTTGCTGTTCGACCATCCGCAGCAGCGCCGCCCGATCATCAATATATTGGAGCGACTCCGTCTCCTCTCCCCAGTTCCAGTCCTTGCCCAGCACCTTCTGCTTCAACGTGCGGTTGATGGGCAGCGTCAACGGAATTTCTTCGCGAATCGGCGTGATGACGGCTGCGCCAATGTCGCCGTGGCGGTCGATGACCGACACGGCCCACAGCTCGGAACCGACGTCGTAGACTTCTTCGATCCGGATACGGTAGTTCGCTGCGGGCGCCTCCAGGGCGACCGAGATTCTTCCTCCCGGCGCGGTTGGCGCCCCTGGCGCGGCCTCGGTCCGTTTCGACCGGGCCGCCTGGCCAAAGTAGGGGTAACGATCGAAACGCGGATCACGCGGATCGACGGCACGTGGGTCGTCCGTCGCCTTCATCCATGCGTCGAGCTTGTCCGAGAGTGTCTGCTTGGTGCCGGCGTACTTTGCCTGGTCGGCCACGTTGACCAACTGGTGAGGGTCCTGCCCCAGGTCGTACAGTTCCTCGGCCGGTCGCTTGGCAAAGCCGAGCTGAAAAAACGGCTGGAATGCTGCCTGGTTTTTCCCCTGGAGGATCAGCTGTTTGATCGGTGTGTTGTCCAGGTCACCGTACGGCCCGACCGCCCAGTGCCACTGCGGGTCCCCGGCCGGCCAGAGTTCGGGCATCAGGTTGCGGACGTAGAGAAACGTGTCGGTGCGAACGGCGCGGCAGGGATAGCTGCGATGCCTGGCGCGGACATTGGCGTGACGTTCGCGTTCCAGAAAGAGAGCGTCGCGCCAGGCCACATCGTGCGTACCGGTGGCCAGGGGTAAAAAGTCGTGCCCCGTCATCTCAGCGGGTGGCGTGATTCCGGCAGCCGTCAGCAAGGTCGGGGCGATATCTTCGAAACTGATCAAAGCATCCGAGGTTCGGCCGCCTTCCATCTTGCCCGGCCATTCGATCGCCATCGGCACCCGGGTGCCGGCGTCGTAAACGTTGGCCAGCCCGCGGGGCAGCTGCCAGCCGTTGTCACCCAGCATGATCACCAGGGTGTTGTCCAATTGACCTCGCTCTGCCAGTAGCGTGAGCATCTGACCGCACTCGTGATCAAACCGCTGCACCTCGGCGTAGTAATCGGTGATCGCCTGGCGGGTGACCGGATGGTCCGGTACGTAAGGCGGCACCTCGACCTGGTCCGGATCGAGATCGCCGCGGAAATCGTCACCCCGGTTCCACGGTTGGTGGGGATCGTGCGAGCCGAACCAGAAACAGAACGGTTTGCCCTGGGGCACCTTTTGCAAAAACCCGTCGAAGCTTTTGTAAGCCGTGCCGGCCGGATTCAGGCGGGTATGTTTGGCACCCCGGTAGATGCCGGGTCCCCAGCCCTTGACTGTGTAGCCGGTCGCGTAGCCATGTTCACGAAGGATGGCCGTGTAGGTGGTCAGGTGGTCGGGAAACAGGCCCCACAAATTGGCCGCATCTTCCAACCGGTGGGAAGCCTGGCCGGTCAGCAGTACGGCGCGGGCGGCCGAGCAGGAGGGGACCTGGCAAAAGGTGTGCGTGAACAGCACGCCCCGCTTGGCGATCCGGTCAAACGTCGGCGTCTTGACCGAGCGGTCACCACAAGCGCCCGCATGCGGCCAGGCCCAGTTGTCGCCCACCAGCAATAAGATGTTGGGACGCGCACCTTGGTCGGCAGCCTCCGCAGGAACGGTGCCGATCAGGACGGTCAGGGCCACGGCCAAGAGCCATTGGTTTCGAGAGCCGTTCGGTTGAATCGTTTTCATCGTGTTCGTTGTCCTTTATCTCTGGAACGCCTGAGTGCTCGCTCCATCTGGCCCCCACTCTTTCAGATCTTTGGCAGAAAACGGGTGGCCTGTTCGAAATCACTTACCCTCCTGAAAAGGGGCGGTCTGGTAATGAGCCTCGAACCAGGCATTGACGGCACCCGTGCCGACCGAGCGGTGATAAGCGGCCTGCTGCTCGGGCAATTCGGCGCGGAACGACTGCAACACGGCCTGGTACTTTTCTGGCGCCCCTGTTTCAGCCAACAGGTTGGTCCATTCGCGCGGGTCCTTCTCGTGATCGTACAGTTCCTCGCTTCCATCGGTGTAATGGATGAAGCGGTAGCGGCCGGAGCGGAGACTGACGTTGCCGCGACCGTAAGTGGTGGAAATGGAGTGCCTCCACGGCTGGGAACGGTCCTCGGGGTCCCGCAGCAGGGGTACCAGGCTGCGCCCTGAGTTCTGGGCCCGCTCGGGCAGTCGGCAAAGCTCCAGGAGCGTGGGATAGAGGTCGATCAGCCCGGTCGGCCGATCGCAGCGCTGACTTTTCGATTGCCCGGGCTCAACTACGATCAATGGCACGCGCGTCGACTCTTCCCAGAGCGAGTGTTTGGAAACGCGGTTCTTTTCTCCCAGGTGGTATCCGTGGTCGGACAGGAGAACGATGATCGTGTTATCGGCAGCCGGCGACTGCTTCAGGGCCTCCACGACTCTTCCCACCTGGCTGTCGACGAAGGTCGTACAGGCCAGGTAAGCCTGCGTGCAGCGGCGGAGCTGATCGTTGTTGTTGGCGCGCAGAAAAGGCAGCCTGGGATAACGTGGCAGTTCGTGTAACTGGACCCCGATCTCTGGCACATCATCGAGGTCATCATCCTTGATTTCCGGAAGTGCGATCTTGTCGAGCGGATGAAGATCGAACCAGGACTGTGTGGCGTAGAACGGTACGTGGGGACGGTGGAAACCGACAGCCAGGAAGAACGGCTGTTTCCCGTCGTGCTGCGCGAGCGCTTCGATTGCCCAATCCGCCGACTGGAAATCGGGCATCTGCTTGTCGCCCTCGGGAAAGACTCCCCAGTCGGTCTGCGTGCCGGTGTAAGGCACTGCCGGATCGGGTGTGTAGTGAAATCGCTGTTCGTTCGGTGGCTTAGGACCGGAACTCCCCTTGGGGCCCGCTTTCTGCACCGCCTGGTTCAGAGGGTAGCCATGCGTGATCTTGCCGACCCCCAGGGTCCGGTAGCCGTGCCGGGCAAAATACTCGGTCAGCAATTGGCCGCGGAAGTGAGTCGCATCGTCGATCATCTTCCCCTTTCCCCGCGGCTGATTGTAGAGGCCCGTCTCGAACGGGTATCGACCGGAAAGAAACGAGGCCCGCGACGGACCACAGATCGGCGCCTGGCAATGGGCATTGGTAAAGTTGGTCCCCCGCGCCGCCAGCGCGTCGATGTTGGGTGTGCGGGCCTGGGGGTGGCCCCCCAGGCAACCGACCCAGTCGTTCAGGTCGTCGACCACCAGGAACAGGACATTGGGCCGCTCGGCTGCCTGTTTCGATGCGGGGAGATCCGGTTCCTGCGGAATGATGGCTTGCGCTTTTCGGTCATCCACTCGGAAGTGGCCCAGCGGTTGGTCGGACTCGTCGGTGATCAGCCAGACGGCGCCCGGCCGTGTCTGTTGTCGCTTGCGCTGGCCAGGTTCGATCGAGGCGTACAATTTTGGCTGGCCCTGGCGGTCCATCCAGTGGAGCTTGACCACTTGGTTACCCCGGTTGATAAAGACGACCTGAAACGGGTTGCCGTCCGGTTTCGAGGCGGGGGCCGGGCCGTCACGGGACGCCTGCCAGGGGAGTTGGGGGAGCGAATCCTCCTGCGGTGGCACGAGCGGGGCGAACTTGGGCGGCGCCCGTGAACGCAGCTGGGCCAGCCGCGATGCCTGGTCTGTCTGCCCGGCCAGGTTGTGGAGCTCGTAACGGTCCTGCTCCGTATCGTAAAGTTCCCGGTCGCCATTGGCGTATTCAATCAATCGCCATTTTTCCGTGCTCAGTCCGAATGACCCGGGTTCGCTCAGGTAGGTGATCGAGACGTGGGGCCAATCGGCGGTCGGATCCTTCAATAGCGGTAGCAGGCTCGGCCCGTCGTTATCCGGTTTCGCTTGGACGCCCGTCAGTTGGGTGAGCGTGGGAAACAGGCTGAGCAAGTTGACCGGCTGGCCGCAGACGCTGCCCGCCCGCGTACCCGAGGGCAGTCCGGTGGTTCCCGGGGGAACCCGCACGATCAGGGGAACGCGTGTACAAACGCGCCAGGCCGTGTATTTCTGCCAGTGCTGTTTTTCACCCAGGTGCCAGCCGTGGTCGGACCACAACACGACGATCGTGTTGTCCCGGTTAGGTCCTTTCTCCAATGCGTCCAGCACGCGGCCGACCATTGCATCGGCAAAGGCGATCGAGGCGAGGTAGCCCTGGATCGCCTGTTTCCATTGGCCCTCGCCACGAATATGTTCGAAGTACCGATTGGGGCCGCGCCGTTTACCAGCTGGGGGCAGGTCGGCCAGATCGTCCTTGAGGTACCCGGGTGGAAGCTGAATCTCTTGGAGCGGAAACTGGTCAAAATACTTTTGCGGCACGAACCATGGTTCGTGTGGGCGATAGATGCCACAGGCGAGAAAGAATGGACGATCGTGCTGCTTGCCGAGTTGCTCGCCAATCCATTGGGAGACGAGCCAGTCGCCCCCGAATTCTTCATCGGTTGCATCGAGCCCACCCCAATCCGTTTCGATGTATTGCCAGGGGCCGCCGCGCGGCAGGCTGAGCGGGCGCTCGTCGGGGTAGAGGGTTCGCGGAAACGGATTTTCTGTCTCTTTGGCCGGGAAATAGTCATCCCACGACGGAGCGTCGATAAAGTAATGCAACAGCTTGCCCGATCCGGCCGACCAGTAGCCGTGTCGGGACAAGTATCGGGGAAGCAGCTCGGCATCGGGCAGTACCTCGCGCATCTTCTGACCGTTCTCGTAAAGACCGGAGCGGTGGGGTGAGATGCCCGTCATGATGGCCGTCCGCGACGGGTTGCACGCGGGTGCCGGGCAATGCGCGTTGGTAAACAGCATGCCACTGTTGGCCAGGCGGTCGATGTTGGGCGTACGGGCCTGGGGATGACCACCCAGGCAGCCGATCCAGTCATTCAGATCGTCGACCGCGATGAACAGGATGTTGGCCGGTTGCTCACTGTGGGCGATCGATGCCCCGCCCAAAAACATCAGGGCCAGGCCACAGGCCATACTGATTGCCCTTGGTCGTTCTCGTTTCACTTGTTCTCCCCGATAGTCGTCTGTCACAACAGCGTCCGGGATGGCCGCCGAAGTTCTAGGATAGCGGGTGGGAGATGAAATTGCTGGTCCTGGGCCAGGGAAACGGTCAGACATTTTGCCATTGCTACCTCTTTGGGGTTAATGAAATCAGCGTCTGTCGCCAGTAAATCTCAGGTGTTGAGTTTCCCGAATTCAAAATAATCTCTCCGCAAGTGATTCATTCAGCCAGTGTGAGTGATACGATAAAGCAGGAACCAAGGAGCAGGTTGTCTGCTGGTTGGAGATGAGGATTGGGTGAAATATGAAATGCCTGCCAGGAAATCGATGGTCATGACCCGCTTCTATCGACGTGAGTTTTTGCGAGGGGCGGGAGTTGCGGTCGCGTTGCCGGCCTTCGAATCCGTGTCGACGGGCCCGGCCAACGAGCGTGACCGAGCCAAGCGGTTTGTCTGCGTGGCCCCCACTTACGGGATGAATCCGGCAGGCTTCTTCCCGCAGCAGACCGGGGCGAATTACCAGATGCCCACCTTGCTCAAGGCGCTCGAGCCACATCGTGGCGAGCTTTCCATGTTTACCAATTTGGATCACCCCGGCGTGGGTGGTGGGCACGGGTGTTCCAACACGCTGCTCAACGGCGTCGAGATGAAGGACACCCGGGATCGTCCCCAGCGGCTCCATTCGCTCGATCAGCTACTGGCCGAGACGCTTGGTCAAACGACACGCTTTCCATCGATGCGGCTAGGGTCGGGTGGCATTTCCTGGTCACGCGCCGGGATGATCCTGCCCACAGACAATGATCCAGCCCGAGTCTTTGCCAGGTTGTTTGTAGAAGATAACGGGAAGGCGAAACAAAAAACAAAACAGTACCTGGCCGAGGACCGGAGTATTCTGGATGTGGTTCGCCAGGATGCAGGGCGGCTCAGTTCGCGCCTGGCCCGGGCAGATCGTGACAAGCTGGACCAGTACCTGACATCGATCCGCGGTGTGGAGCAGAAACTGAAACGACAAGCCGACTGGATCGATATCGCCAAACCACAGGCGAGCGACGAAATCATTCGGGGTGGTGATGACGATGATACGATTGTCGATCTTCAATACCCCTACAACACGGCGGTGATGTACGACCTGATGGTCTTGGCGCTGCAGACGAACTCCACCAACGTGATCTGCTATGGGCACCCGGGGGGCAACCGGATGTTCCCCTTTGAGGGGGTGAGCATGGGTTACCATTCACTCACGCATCATGGTAAGCGGCCCGAGCTGGTGAAAGAGTTGGCCATTATCGAGACGTTCTACGCGGTTCAGTTCTCGCGGTTCCTGGCCAAATTGAAAGAGACCCCCGATGCGGAGGGTCAATCGCTACTGGACTCGACGGTCGTCATGTTTGGCAGTGGCATGGGCAACGCCAGTGCCCATTCCAGTCGAAATCTCCCGGTCATGGTTGCCGGCGGTGGATTGCGCCATGGCAGGCATCACCGTTTTGAACGACGCGGCCGGGACGGCCGGCCGCTGTCGGACCTGTTCGTGACGATCCTGCAACAACTGGGCGTCGAGCGCGACCAGTTTTCCAACAGCACCGGCAACCTGAACGATCTGCTGACATGAGAATGACACTCCTGCTATTGTTACTGCTGGGCGGGGCCTGCCACGGCGCGGCCAAGGGGCAGGATGAGCCGTTGCTGCGGCCGTTCCTCCAGTCGTATTGCGCCGGTTGCCACGGAACGAAGGCCCAAAAAGGGGATCGTCGATTCGATGGTTTGAGCGACGATATCCAGAACGCCTCTCAGGCTGAGCAGCTGCAGGAGATACTCGACCAGCTGAACCTGGCAACGATGCCCCCTGCAGACGCCCCCCAGCCAAGTGAGGCCGAGGTTCGCAAAGTGGTGGCTCGGTTGACGACTGCGCTGGCCGAGGCGCGACAGGCCGCGCGGATGAACCCGGGCAAAGTGGTCATGCGCCGCCTGAACCGGGCCGAATACCGCAACACGGTTCGTGACCTGTTCCAGTTGAAGATGGTCGACTTTGACCCGACCCTTACCTTTCCCGACGACGACGCGACCGCTGGGTTCGACAATGTGGGCGAGGGCTTGCTCACCTCGGATGACCTGTTGCGCAACTACCTGGAAGCGGCCCGCCAGGTGGCCGATAAAGCGGTTCGGCCCGGGCCGCCACCAACCAGAATCCATTACCGAATGAGAGCCGAATCGCAGCCGGATGTGGCTGGCGCGGGTGGAGCCATTGCCAACACCGACAAACAGGGGCGGCGGGAAGCGGCGCGGCTGTTCATCAAGTTCCGACAGCCTCTGGGGCTGCAGCCGCTCGACAAGAAACGGGGGGTTCCCTCCACGGGGGAATACGTGATCCGGTTTTCCGCGCGGGCCATTCGTCGCAAGTCGCGCTACCAGGATGACCACTTGCGCTACAACTCCGACGAACCGATGCGGCTTTCGATCTCCATCGACTCGCGCGAGCTCGGTCCGACGGCACACCGGATCATCGGCGAGTACGAAATCCCCGACAACCAGTCGATTGAGATTGAACACCGTGTCTGGCTGGAACGCGGATTCACCTTTCACTTGCATTGGGCCAATGGTCCCAACGGATCGTTTAAACGGATCCTCCGCAAGGTGTTGCCCAAGTACAACGAGGATGCCCTGTTTCCTGCCCGCAACCCGCCCGAGATGTACATCGGTTCGGGACCAGAGCTGCATGTGGATTCCCTGGAGATCGAGGGCCCGTTTTATGACCAGTGGCCCCCGTCCGGGTTTGCCCGGTTCTTTCCCGACCCGCCGGACTCACCCGATACGGATTACCTCGATGCGTCACTGATGCGTCTCGCCTCGGCCGCCTACCGTCGACCCGTTACGAGGGATGAAGTCGAACCGTACCTCAAGCTGGCCCGGCAGCATTTCCAGCAGCAAGACGATTTTTGGTCTGCCGCCAAGTATGGGATCCGGGCGATCCTGACTTCACCTAACTTCCTGTACCTGGTGGAATCGAAACCGCCCCAGCCAACCCAGCGACGGGTGACGGACCATGAACTGGCTGCGCGGTTGTCGTATTTCCTGTGGAGCTCGATGCCGGACGACCAACTGCGGTCGCTGGCCGACCGCGGCGAACTGAGCGATCCCGCACGGTTACGGCAACAGGTCGAGCGCATGCTGGCTGACCCGAAGTCTGCGGCGCTCACGGAGAATTTTACCGGGCAGTGGCTCGCCCTGAGAAAACTGGGCGCAATGCCTCCCGACCCGGAAACGAACCGGGCGTACTATGCCGACAACCTGGAACACGCCATGCGCCAGGAAACGCGCCTGTTTTTTGCGCATCTGCTGCAGGAGAATCGAAGCATCCTGGAATTTGTGGATGCCAACTACACCTTCCTGAACGCGGCCCTGGCGCGGCATTACGGTATCCCGCAGGTGGACCAGGAGGAGTTTCAGAAAGTGTCGCTCAACCCGGAGCACCATCGGGGCGGTTTGCTCGGTCACGGCAGTATCCTGACGGCGACCTCCAACGGTGTCGAGACGCAACCGATCATTCGCGGTCTGTGGGTACTGGAAAACCTGCTGGGCACCCCGCCCAACCCGCCGCCCCCGGATGTCGACCCGATCGAACCGGATACTCGGGGCGTGGTGACCATCAGGGAGTTGATGCAAAAGCACCGCGACAATCCAACCTGTTACGAGTGTCATCGCAAGATCGACCCGATCGGCCTGGCGATGGAAAACTACAACCAGGTCGGCGCCTGGCGGGACCGTTACGGCAAGAAACGGCCGATCGATGCAGCCGGTGAATTACCGGACGGGACGTTGATCGAGGGCCCCCGGGGCATCAAGCAATACCTGCTGGATCGCCCGCAACAGTTCACGCGCTGCCTGACCGAAAAATTGATGGTTTACGCGCTTGGCCGCCGCCTGAGCTTTGCCGATCGCGATGATATCGAACGGATCGTAACCCAGGTGACGGACGATCACTACGGTTTTCGGGAACTGATCCAGCACATTGTAAGCAGCGAGGTTTTTCATACCAAATGAAACGAATCATCATCCTTCTGTTGCTCGGCCTGCTCCCCTCGATGGTGAGGGCCGAGGACCGACCGAATATCATCCTGATCATGGTCGACGACATGGGTCGCGACTGGGTCAGTTGTTACGGCGCCGAGCATGCGACGCCCCATATTGATCGCCTGGCCAAACAGGGGGTCCGTTACGAAACGGCCTGGTGCATGCCGATCTGCACGCCGACCCGCGTCACGTTACTGACTGGCCAGTACCCATTTCGCCACGGCTGGACCCAGCACTACGATGTTCCCCGCTGGGGTGGTGATGGATTGCGGTGGACCGAGTTCACCACCTTCGCCCGAGTCCTGCGGGACGCTGGGTATGACACGGCGATTGGTGGCAAGTGGCAGATCAATCACCTGGGCCAGCAGCCCGCGGCGCTGCGGCAGCACGGGTTTGACGAGCACTGCGTCTGGATGGGTGTGGAGGCGGAACGCCCGGACACAAAGAAGCGGTACTGGGACGGTCGGATCATGACCAATGGTCAGCGCGAAACGGTGACTTATGGCCCGGATACGATCAACCGTTTCCTGATTGAGTTCATTCAGAAGAAACGGGACCGGCCGTTTCTGGTCTACTACCCGATGCTGTTGACCCATGGGCCCCACACGCGCACCCCGTTGAATCAGGATGACCCACCCGAAGGGAAACCGGCCCTCTACGGCGGGAATGTGACGTACATGGACCGACTGGTCGGTCAACTGGTGGCGGCCGTCGACGAGGCCGGCTTGAAGGAGAACACGCTGATCCTGTTTACCGGTGATAATGGCTCGGCATCGGCGGGCGTTCTCAAGGGTGAGCCGTATGTGAAGGGGAAGGGGCGTCTGGCCGATCATGGAGCGCACGTCCCCTTCGTGGTGCGGGCTCCTTTTTTGACGGCCGGTGGTCGCGCGTCGCGGGACCTGGTTGATTTTACCGACGTCTACCCGACGTTGGTCGAACTGGCCGGGGCCACCTTGCCCGAGGGGATTGAGCTGGACGGCAAGTCGCTCCTGCCCAGCCTGCGGGGCAGTGAAGATCCTTTTGAAAAACGGAATTGGATCTATTCGCAGCTGGGTGATTTTCGCATGGTCCGGGACTGGCAACATATCCTGGACAGTGATGGGAATTTTCACGACCTGAGCAAAGACCCCCGCCAGGAGAACGATGTCAGTCCGCTGGACAAGATCGCCCCCGGTCGTCGTCAGCGTCTGCAGATGATTCTCGATCGTTTCCCGGCCGACGCCGAGGCGCCGTTCCCGGAGTTCGAAGCGAGACATGGCCAGCAGTGAATCACGTCGAGCGAGGCCCGTTTGCCGTTGCGGTCACTTGTCCAGGCGGATGCGGTCCTTGCCGACCCACTCATCCCACGATTCGTCGTAGCCGATGTAGCGCACCAACCAGCGCCCGTTTTCCTGCCGCAGGATTTTGGCCTCGTACCAGCCACCTTGCCACTCCACCTGGCAATCTGGTTCGAGGCGGGCCACCTCGGGTGACCGCGCTCGAGTAGACGGGGCCAGGTCGCTTTCGGAAAATTCCCGGACCACTTTGTCGGTGTAGTTGTAAAACTGAACCTGGTAACGCTGGTTCTGTTCGCCGGCCCGGCCGACCACCCGGCCGTAGCGGCGCTTGGCCCGCACGTAACTGCCGAGTGGATATTTGGCGTTCGGTGCGGCGGTGACCTTGCCGCGAGCGGGGGCGATGACCAGCTGGTCGTCGACGCCAGCGGAGTGAAAGCCATGCTCCTGGCCTTCCAGGTGATGCATCGCATTTTGGACCTCGACCTGCCATTCAGCCAGCGTGATCTGGCCGTCTTGGTTCGTGTCGATCAACGGCTCCCCGGCCAAGCCATCGATCAGACTTTGGGTAAAGGTCCAGTTGCCCGTCGATGCGTTGGTCGTGGCAGCCGAGGTGAGGCTGAAACTGGCCAGGTTGCGACTGGCCAGTTTGTCTACGACGACCCGCATGCCGCCGGAGTAGCAACAGTCGGCCCAGAAGAAAGCCCGCTCGCCCCGGAAACCTTCGTCCATGCGTTGGGCCAACTCGTTCATGCTCCAGGCCGATTCCCGGCCGTGGGGGCCGAGGCGGACGTCGTAATTGGCGAAGCAGTAGTCCTCACCCGCCTGCCAGCCGTGACCGGCGTAGTAGACGATTAGCGTCGAGCCCTCGTTCGCCTTCTGCAGGGTCTGGTCGAGTGCCTGGCGGATATTGGAGAGGGTCGCCTCGGAGTCGAGCAGTATCGTGATGTTTTCGGGAGGCGTGCCCCGCTCGATCAACCGATCGCGCAATTCCTTGTCTTTGCGACGCTGCTTGGAGAACGGCGTCAAATCGGCTTTCCATTCGAGCACGCCGACGATCAACACATGTGTCTTAGCTGGCTGCCACTGGTCGGCCAACAGGCGGCCGGGGCCAAACAGTCCAGCCAGGCCGATCAGCAGAAAGCAGCAGAACCATGGCCTCGGTTGCCGCGAACTTGATTGAGACGATTTCATGATGACTCTCGTATCGAGACGGTGAATGGGCCGCCGCTGGCCCGATTGATTTTTCAACAGGGGGTGTCCATGGCTAGCGGGACGCTTTGATTGTTTGGGGGTCGAGCACGCCTTCGTAAATCGTGACCGACTCGATCGTTCCTTGGAAGGGATAGAGTTCGTTATCATCCTTGTAAGCACCCACACTTAGCCAACTGTTCTCGTCGACCAGCAAGCCGCCTTGCTGTTCATCGCTGTGGGCAACCTCAACCCCGTTGACGTACAAACGCATGGTTTTTCCATTGTACGTGCCGACCAGATGCGTTCGTTTCCCTTTTTCCAACACGTTGGGCGCCCGCAGGTAGGTCAGTCTCTGTCGCCCGGATGAGGCGAGCGAGAAAAAGAATTTGTCCTGGTGAATCCCCAGCATGCATCCCCGTTCGTAACTCCCATTATCCTGAACAGCGCCGACGATTCCGGTCCACTCGGGGGACTGATTGACACGGACAACGGCCTCCAACGTGATCGTTTCGGGCAGGGGGGGCAGTTGCGGGTGGTCGAGATGGTTCGCTAGCCATTGGGTCCCATTGAGCAGGAGACCTTGGCCCTGGATAGTCGGCGGATCGACCGCTTCCAGCGAAACGTCGCCGACGGTAGGTCGAATCGACTTTTGGGCGATTCGCTGCGGGTCAAACTCCCAGCGATACCATGGTTTGACCGGGGGGACCTTCACCTCCGGTATCAAGTCCGGTAACGCGGGGATACCGACCTCTGTCGATCCGGGCGGGATCGGCTCAAATGCCATCGAGGTTTGCAGGGAATACTGACAGACGCAACTGGCGCTCCCCTCGGGAATCAGGAGTCGGCCGCCGGCTGGAATCATGTTGATCCAACAGCCGGCCCGCGTCGGCGCCAGTGCCGTGAACTCGGAGGTGGCCAGGTTCAAAACGGTCGGGTTGTTGGCGCGAAAGAAGAGGGAATTCCCGGCGCCCGATAATGTTCCGCAACTGTGCCCCGGCCGCTGGAGCGCCCAGTTCGCCTCGGCGCCCGCGGGAACTTTTCGTTCGCCCGTATTGAGGTCATAGAGGTAGGGCTCGGCGACGAGCAGGATTTGCCCGTCGGGGCGGTGTAAAACAACCGGATGATGCACCTGCTCCCCGTGAAACAGGCCGTTTTTGACATGTTCATGACGGGTTTGCCAAATGAGTGAACCATCCTCGGCGCTGACCACGCGTATCATGTAGTGCGCTCGATCATTTTCGCTTCGAGAGGTGGTGAGAATGACCTTGCCATCGGCCAGTTGGGCATAGAGCACATTGCGGGCACCCTCCCAGTCCAGTGGGATCTCCCAGGAGACGTGGCCCGATTGCGGTGACAAACTGACCAGGTAAGCCTCCTCCATCAACGTCGTCAGTGGAATTCGGTCAGTCTCGTGTTCGAGACAGGCTTTCGAGCGCGCTTCAACAAAGACGACTTGTTGGCTGTTGAGCGCGAACGTTCCATTGAGGATCACGCCTTGCGCCGGGTAGGTCCAATGCCGGGCACCATCCGCTTTAAATTTCTGTAATTCGCGGCTGGTGACCAGCGGTCGCTCAGATCGATAATCGGAATCGACATAGGTGAAACGAGTCTTTTTATCGGTTGCCGTGCGCGGGGCCGTCGGTTTCATCACCGAGGCGTACACGTAGCCTTCGGTTTCGGCCACGTAACCCCAGCAACGGTCCTCGCCATCGATGGGAGTCGTGCGCACGCGCTGTCCGGTGTACGCATCGACCTGCCAAAGTTGCTGGCCAGCGGCGACCACCAGGTGATTGCCATCATTGGCCAAGCAGGCATAGCCTGCATCAAAGGGAGTGACGTAACGCATCGCCGCAGTGGGCATGCTGAGCTGCCACCGCTCGGTCCCATTGGCCGGGTCGACTCCAATCAACACGCCATCTCCCTGCATGATGGCCGCACCGCCAGCCGTCAGAGGGGCGGGGCCCCGCAGATGGCGGTCCGGCATGCGGCTGGGCCCCACTCCACCAAACCAGAGCAGGCGGAAATCGGTCGCTTCTCCCACGAGCTGGTCGCCGGTGGCGGCACGATTTTCCGGATTGGCGTATTGATGTCGCCAGACCCCAGCACCGTTTAAGCGAGGGGCCTGATAGGGAGATTCGCGACCAGAGCGCCACACGAAACCGGATTCGGCGGCAGCCTGTTCGTGTAATTGGGCCGCCGGCCGGGTCGTCGGTTTTGCTTCGAGAACGACATTAAACAGGCCTTTGGAAAAGGGGAGAGGCTCGCTGGGGTCCTGTTGCCAAACCGTGACGCGAAGACCGTACTGACCTTGCTGTTGAAATTCGTGTTGCAGACGTTGCACATCCTCGGCAGCGGTCACCAGGGAAACGATCCGCAGTTCGGTCTGCCGCAACAGCGCATCGACAAGCTGACCGTCACTATCTTCGAGCACGAGTGCCCAACCGCGCGGCGACTTGAGCGCTTGTCGTATGCCCTCGACCCGCTTTTGCGCGGCCTTCTGTGGGGATGCCACCGTTTCATTCTGTCGGGAGGGCTGGGGCCAGGCGGTTGGCTGATGCGATTCAACACCTCGCCAGGCGAAAACGTTGCCCGATTTGGTCGAGGCGATCAGTACTTCCTGGTTTGTGCCGGGCAATCGACTGACGGCCAGGTATTTGATTTCCAGGGTGGGATCATCCAGCGACAAGGTTCCGCGCGATTGCCCTGTTTGGGCGTCGTACAGTTGGATCTGAGAACCGCCAGCGACAAACAGAGTCAGGCTTTCTGGCGGCCCCGAGACGATTAACGATTGGTCCAGTTGGCAATCGACCGACCAGGCAGGTGATGGCTCGCCCTGCAAAACGGCTTGCATCTTGTGGCCGACCAGTTTGCTTCCGTTGGTGGTCCAGATTTTTCCGTTGCCGGCCGCAAATTGTTTCCCTCGAAAGGAGAGCATCTTGGCGCCCGCCTGTTTCGCTCGGCCCTGAATTGTGGAGCTGTTGCCGGGGCCGGAGAAAAATGCGTCGGGCGTCAGCATGCAAAAACTTCCACCCGGGGAGGGCAAGTCAAACAGAAAGCTACCATCCGTTTTTTTGATGGCAAACGGTTGCGTTCGCCCTGTGGGTACAAACACCTTTTGCGAATCGGCCAACAGATAGCCTTGGGGAGATTGCGGGATCCTTCGTCGCCAGATGACTTCGCCGTCGGTCTTCTGCAAGGCCACCGAGTACACCCCCTGGCTGGGAAACAGTCCCGCCGTGGCAAAGACTTGGCCGTTTTCTACGAGCACCGAGGTTCGAATCGGATGGGGGCTGATCAGGCGATCGTTGCCGATAATCCAGGGCATCTTCGGCCCGATGCGCGTTTGCCATACCTCGGTGCCGTTGGCAATATCAATCGCCCGCACCAGGCCATCGTCGGCGCCGAGGTAGGCGATCCCCTCCGATATAGACGGTGCATAGCGGATCGGTGCCCGGGTGACGTACTGCCAGCGAATCTTTCCCGTCGAGGGGTCGATCGAAATCAATCGGTCGTTGGCCGAGGAGGTGATCAGGACGTGGGACTTTCCCTGGGAGTCCAGCACGATCAGCGGGACGTCGGCCGTATCGTCCGTGACGCGGGCGTCGATCTGGTCGAGTTTTTGCCACAAGCTGCCTTGGGCCGGCGCTGGCCAGGCCGGCTGGGGCGGGCTCAGGCTGTCGAGCCTCCAAAACGGGACCCATTGTTTGGAGACGAGGGGCTGTTCACGATATCCGGTTCTCTGCAGATTGCCACGATGCTCGGGCCAATCTGCCCGCAACGGGGTGGTCCCCATCCAGAGCGCCAACAGGAACGAGAGCGCCTGAAAACGGATCAACCTTTTTTTTGTCTGGCAACCAATCATGCATTTCCCTGTTTGCCATCATGACGCTGCGCGGGTGTCTCAACTCTCAAATCGTAGTTGCTAAGCTGGCGCCTCACCAGCTCTTGCCTGATTATTTTTCTCGTCCAGTAAACGGTCCGCCTCACCGGCCAGGCGTCATTCCGTAGTCCCGGTTTTAAACTTTTTATCCTCTCGCCGCCCGGATTGCCGCGGGCCGGGCCAGGTTTTCGAGTACGATTCAGAGCGGGCCGGGACGTTCCTGGCCAAGCCAGCGAGGAGAGCGGGCGGGGGCTGGGAAGGCGAGGTGGTCATGCGAAGGAAACGGTTCCTGTTGTGGGGTTTGCTGGTGCTGCTGGGGGCCTTGGTGGCGCCGGCGATCGAAGCGGACGAGCCGCTCCGTTTCCAGGTCAAGCGCCAGCTGCACTTGCCCTCGGACGACGGGCAGCAGGGGATCGGAACGGATGGCCAGTTCCTGTTTGTGCAGAATAGCCAGCAGCTGTTGAAGTACGACCTGGCGGGCAACCTGGTCCAAGCAGGGCCGAAGTTGCGGTTGCATCATGGCGGGATCGTCTGCCTGCAGGGGAAAATCTACGTCGCCGTCAGCGGTTGTGACGCGGCAGGAACGGACGAGCACTATGTGCATGTGTACGACGGCCGTTCACTCAACTTGCTCGAGAAGCACGATATTGGTTCGCATTTCACCGTCTGTGCCGGCGGCATCGCTTACCGCCAAGGCCGCTTCTTTGTGGCGGAGTCCTTTTTCGATAACGACCATCTCGACCGGATTGTCGAGTTCGATGCGTCGTTTCAGCCGCTCCAGGTGCATACGGTCAATTTCAAGTCACCCTACGGGATCCAGGGGCTGGAGTACCTGCCGGCCACCGACCAGTTCCAGGTCCACTCCCACGGTCGGGATTTCTACCGGATCAACGCCTCGTTCCAGCACGACTCGCGGGTGGAGGGCCGGGCGGAGTTCGACTTGCAGGACGTGGCCCGACTCGATGCGCAAACCCTCCTGGTCAATCAGCGGCAGGCCGAAACGGTGCTGTTCATCGAGTTGCAGATGCCGCGCGACTCCCTCCCCGACGAGGGAGTGGCGGGCAAGCCATCGGTCGGGCGACGATGCGGCCCCGGCGTGACCCGGCGGCGGTTCTCCCGCTGGAGACGGTGGCCCTAGCGGTCAGCGTTTCGGTTTCAGTGGTGAGGACCGGACGCGCAGACAAACAGCCTGGGCAGACAGACGTAACACGCCAACAGCCCGAACAGGCACAGAAGGTAAAGAGCGTTCGTATCGGTGTTCAGCAAACTCAGGAAAACAGACATAAAACTCTCCTTTCAGTAGACGGGATGCTATTCGCGGGGGCCGGCCCGATATTGGCTCAAAAACGGACGATTTATCGGAATCGGGCCGGATCGATCAACCGCAAAGGGGGGGGGTGCAAATTCAGCAGGCCAACGATCCTGGTCGAGTCGTTGCGCAAGAGTGAACAGCATTACTTTCGGAGAATTGCTTTCAAGATGGGGCGCTTTAAAATGGGAGCCGGTTGGCGTCGTCCGCTGGCCCCGGTATAGCCTTTGGTGGAAACGAACAAGTGATATGGAGTGGCTTGCGCGATGCGGATTTTTGTCCTGGCTCTGATGCTGGTGTGGGTACCTGCGGTGGACCTGACCGCGCAGAATCCGCGTCTGGAATTGGGGCGGAGACTGAAAAGATTTGAGCTTGCCTGGGAGACGGCCCCCACCACCGGCCGCGATGCGGCGGTTGCTTACCTGCGGAACGCCGTCGGGAGTTTCTTCTCCCTGCGGCTGTCGGAGGCTGGGCGACAGATGGACAACGCCTGGCTGGCCGTCCGCAGCGACGATCCCCCGAGTGCATTGACCCGGGCCGTGATCGGTTCCCAGTTGCTGGTCTCTCCGTTATGCGCAGAAACGGGTGATGGCCCCCTGGAACTCAAGTTGCAGCCGTTCTACCCAACCGATAGCGAGCCCTCGCCGGAGGCCGTGGCGCACCTCAAGCTGACGCGCGCCACGGGTGAGTTGCTGGCCGAAACCGAGTACGCACTCTCTCAGCTCACGGGTGGGACCCGCTGGCAGCTTCAGCAGATACCCGAGGGGGACCATCTGCTTTCGGTCGTCATTCGACACAAGGATACGACCTTTGCCCTGCCTCCGATGACCGTCAGTCGAATCAGTGAGCTCAACCGGAGACTGAAAGAAATCAAAGACGCCGCCGTGTCCCTGAGGAGCGAGTCGCGGTCAAGCGAGGCAGAACCTTCCGATGCCACGCTGGCGGCCACATTGCGAAATGAAAAGCGTCTGATGGAAGACGTGATGGAAGGTCTTCCGCAAGAGGCCGATTTTCCCTTGTTGTATCGGCTCAAGAACTGCGAAGCGATGCTGGCCACTCGCCGCCAACCGGCCGACTTTGCTCAGCACCTGAGCGGGTCACGGGAGGCGTGGTTGACACTGGCCAACGGCCGGCGGTCCGTGCCGACGCGAGTCCATCTGCCCCCGGTCACCGACGAGCCAGCACCGGTGCTGTTCGTTTTCCACGGAGCAGGCGGCAGTGAGAATATGTTTTTCGAAACCTATGGAGCGGGACGAGTCGTCCGCGAGGCGGCCCAACGTGGCTGGGTGGTGGTCTCTCCCCGGCAGGGGCTGACCGGCCTGCCGCTGGATATTGGCGAGATGCTGGATGCGCTGCAGGCGTATCTGCCCCTGGATCGCAAACGGATCATGCTGTTGGGTCATTCCATGGGAGCTTCGCAAGCGGTCCAGCAGGTGCGCAAGCACCCAACGTTACCGGTCGCCACCGTTGCCCTGGGCGGTGGAGGGCGGTTGTCAGAGAGCGACGCTCAGCGGAGCCAGGGCGTCTCCTGGTTCATCGGTGCCGGCGACCAGGACTTTGGGTTGGCGATGGGGAGACAGCTCAAGCGGAGCCTGACGGCGGCTGAATGCCCGGTCCGCATGAAGGTGTACGACAACATCGAACATCTCGTGGTGGTCCAGGCGGCCATCGACGACACCTTTGAGTTCCTCGAGGAAGTCCTGGCCAAACTTGAAATTGGGTCGCCACCCGAATCTCGATAAGCCAGTCCTTGCTTAGGGAGCCTTGTCGGGGGGGACCTCAATGGCCCGGGTCCACGTCGGGCCCCAGGCGTGCGTGGCCCAATTGTCGTCGGTGTAAATGGAATGCACGACCAGCTCATCCCGCGCCGTCCCCGGACGGTCTCGCAATTCCACGTAGAGAAATCCGTGACGGATGCCGACCGGTTGATCGGGTTGCTTCGAATCGGTCTTGGCGGCACCCGAATCGTCCGGATTAAAAAGATCGATTCCCCCCTTGAGATCGCCCCCAAATTTGCCGTCCCGCCATTGCAGTCGACTGGGTGGGGAGCCGTGCGTGTGCCCATGGAACATGCCGACGACGTTGTACGATTTGGCCAGTTCGCCGAACGCTTGCAGATCCTCGGGCGGCCAGTCGAATTCCGGTCCGTGTGGATGGAGGTGAAACGCCAGGATCACGGGACGACCCGAATCGCCCACCTCTTGGGCCAGGTCTTCCTTTAAAAACTCGAGGCTCTGCCGCGGGGCATAATGAAATCCTTCCCGTCGCTCATCCCCGGCACCGACAAAAATTCCGAGACAGACCAGGTGCAGGGGCCCCCAATCCCAACTGTAGTGCAGACCGTTTTCGGAAAGATTCACCAGTCCCGGTCGAGTTTTGTTACGGGCGATAATGTCTTCGACGATGAACGTATCGCCCTGGGGCCCGTCGTGATTGCCATGCAACTCGTAGACAGGGTAGGGGAGTCCGTCCTCTTCCCCCGTCAGGCCATAATCTTTCTTATAACGCTCCCATTCAAAGCGCTGCATCTGGGGGTAATTCCCGCCCGATTTATCGGCGCTATCGATCAGATCACCCGTGACCACCATCCCTTTGATCTGCTTGCTGACCGAGCCTCCACCTTGTGGTTTGGGAATCGATTTGCCGGGCATCTTCTTCAGCAATTCCAGGAATCTTTGATTCGCTTCTGCGGAATACGGATCCAGTTGGGTCGGTTCGGCCGCATTCTCGGCTAGGTATTGCGGGTCACCGCTGACAAAAAAGGCCTGCACCTTTTCGATCTTCCGTGGCTGCACTTCGAATTGGTCTGCGATCGTGCCATCGAGGCAGATGCAGCGGGTTTCCAGGCGGTCCGAGTGGAACGTCAATTGAAAAACGTGACTGGCCGAACTGGCCATCCCCGGGGGCTGCAGGTACCAGCGATCGGTTTTGGGGGTCCGCTGTGCAACCCCCAAACCTCCCTCGCCGATGTAAACCACACCCGTTGCGTCCTGGACATTCCCGCGAATGGGAACTGTCCGTTTGATGTTGTGCCCATCGGCCTCGCAAACCAGGTCGACATCATGTTTTTCAAACAAGGGGACCCAGCTTTGCAATGCCGTTCCGGGCGTTTTGACTGCCGGGTAGGCGGGGCGATGATACTGCGCTACGAGCCAGCGATGTTTGGGTCGGGAGGCTTTCAGTTCCTTGCCCAGCCACTTGGCCTGATCGCCGGCCGTACTGATTTCCGTATTCAGCGTGACCCAGCGCACCACCGGGTTCAAATTGATGGCGTAGTAATTTTTATCCTTGGGCGGAAATCCGAAAACCTGGTTGAACAATTCGCTTTGGTCATGATTTCCGCGAGTTGGGATCACCGGCAAGACCCGGCCGTCGGGGCCGATCGTTAATTGGTGGTCGCTGAGCCACGCCTTCCATTGCCCCAAGTTGTCTCCGTTATTTACAAAATCGCCGCCATGAGCAAAGGCGATAATATTGTCTGCCGGATCTTCGTTCTGATAAGACTTCGCCACCAGGTCGGCCATCATCTGGTTGACCTTGCGCCGATTGGCGTGATCCGAGCGGGAATCCCCACCATGCAAGAGACTCAAGGGAACATCCCCGCCAGGCGCGGTAACGAAATACAATCGGGCCGACTTTTGTCCATCGCAGATCACTTCGAATTCATAAGTCGTGGCGGGTTGCAGATCCCCCACATCGACATGGTGATAGTAGAGTTCCGGGTCGGAACCCTCAAAAAGTCCCGATTGGGGATCGAGTTTGCGTTCCTTCGCATCGGGCCCGATCAACTTGAGGAACGTTTGGGCGGGGCGCCCTTCGGTGGACCAGGAAATGCGTGCCTGGGTGGCCGGGTCCTCGGTCCAGATCACGCGCAGATGAAGCGGCTCCGAAACCTCAGCTTGTGAGGTTGGACCGGAGAGCGCCTGGGCGACGCCACCGGTCAGCCCGGCCATCAAAACAACCGCCGTCACAAATACTGCAACAAATACTGCCCAACGCAGTCCGGACTCGTTCATCAAATACTACTTTCTTCGCAAACTTCGGAGGAGCACTCGCTCTCTGCCATCTTAACCTGTCTGAGTTGTTGAAACAAAAAGAACAATCCGAGCGGAGCCCCGCCATTGGCGATGCGGATCAGCGATTCGGGCCACGCCTCCACACCCAAGGCCACGACTCGACTGGTCACGGTTAAAAATCCCCAAAACGCCATATACAGGGCGACCCAGCGCCAGCGAACGCCAACGATCAGCAAGGCCAGGCCCACGTCGATCCAGCCGATTGCCCACAGCAACCGTTCGGCAAAGGCTTGCGACATGCTGCCGACCCACGGCAGGGAATCGCTCAACAGAATCAGATCGACAAACGGACCGTAACCGGCGATTGCCTTCCATCCATGCACGGCAAAGGTTGCGGCCACGGAGATTTGCAGGATCCCCGAGATCACGTAGCTGGATCGTTTCGCGCTCCCTTGATCGCGAACGATCAAACCGATCGCCAGCGCCAGGGGGGTCATGAAGCGAACGGCCTGTTCGGCAATGGCCCATTCGGTGTAGACGCCGCCCCGCATCATTTCGGCCCAGGCCAGGGTCAAAAACCAGCCCGCCACGAAAATCAGGATCGGAAATTCCAGCCAGGTCAGCCAGCGTGGGGCCAATCTTCCCGATGCCCTGCGGTTTCCCAGCAGGTCGAAGCAGGCTGTCAGACCGAACAGGATGGCTGCCAGCAAACAGAACCAGGCTCCCACGTCATCCAGGGACTGGGCCGTTGATTCCTCCCAACCCCAGTCAAAAAAGAGCAATCCATAAAGGCTGCTCTCCTGCTCCCTCGCGCTTAGCAGGTACTTCCCTGCGGCCCCGACACATTGGATCGAGACAATCAGTCGCAGGCAGACAATCGATTTAGCCAGCATGGACATGTGCCAACCAAGCAAAGTGATCCGTAAAACAAACCGTAAATGTCGATGAGCAGACCATTAAGTCATAACATAAAAAAAGGCCCGCCATGAGCGGGCCTTCCTGTTGGATGCGATGAATGGGGTTCACCACGAGCTCCCCCGGTAGGACTCGAACCTACGACAAAGCGGTTAACAGCCGCTCGCTCTACCAACTGAGCTACAGGGGAATATCGACTGAGGATCAAGTAGTTTAGAAAAACTCGATTGGGCAGGCAAGGCCGATTCGACCGGCAGAAAGCCCGTTTCGGCCACTCGCCGGGTGCCGCCGAAGCCCCGCCCAGGTTCGATCCCGGCCGATTAACTGTTCTCCCGGAAACGGTAGCCGATTCCGCGCACGGTCTGGATCAGCTTGTTTTCCTCGCCCAGTTTTTTGCGCAGCGAGCGGATATGGACATCGATCGTCCGTTCCAGCACGAGCGTGTCGGCGCCCAGGGCGGCGTCGATCAGTTCGCTCCGGTCAAAGGCGCGGCCCGGCTGGCGAATCAGCGTGTCGAGTAAGCGGAATTCACTCGGCGTCAGGTCGAGACCGCGGCCTTCCATCGAAACGCGATGCTTGGTCCGGTCAATCGTCACACCGCCGCAGGTTACCAGGTCGGGGTCGTTCTGGACGACCTGGCTATGGCGACGCAACAGGACCTTGATCCTTTCCAACAGGATTTTCACGCTAAACGGTTTGACGACATAGTCATCGGCGCCGAGGGAAAACCCGACCAGTTGATCGGACTCTTCCCCCTTGGCCGTGAGCATGAGGATCGGGATGTTGCGGGTCTCTTCCGAAGCCCGCAACTGCCGACAGACTTCCAGCCCGTCGATTACCGGGATCATTAAATCGAGCACGATCAGTTTGGGCAACTTCAATCGCGCCGTGTTGAGCGCATCCTGCCCGTCGGTGGACACGTAAGTTTCGTAACCCGCATTGGACAAGTTATATTCCAGGACACGGGCCAGTGGGCGATCGTCTTCAACGATGAGGATACTGGTTTTTGCCATTGACTATAAACGGGTTGGTTAAAGGTTCTCTGGAATAAAAACACCATGTCGGTGACGGATAATATCACCATCGACCAGGTAGATTACATCTTCCGCAATGTTTTCTGCCAGGTCCGCGATCCGCTCGACGTGGCGGGAGGCGGAGAAGCAGTGCAAGGCGGGTTCGGTCAGACTTGAATCCTGCTTGATCAAGTCTTTCAGCTCGGCGATGATCAGCAGGTTGCTCTCATCCACGGCATCGTCGCACTGGATCACCTTCTTGGCAAGCTCTGCATCCGAGTCGACAAACGCATCGAGCGTCATGCGCACCATCATGGTGGCTTGTCGCACCATCTCCGGCATCTGATCGGGGATCGGAAAATAGGCGTAGTCGTGCAGGCATTCGGCCCGCTCGGCAATGTTGCAAGCCAGGTCGGCCATCCGCTCGAGTTCGACGTTAATTTTGAGCACGGTCGTCAGCCGCCGCAGGTCGGCCGCCACCGGTTGGTGCAGGGCCAGGATCTTCAGACAGTCTTCTTCGATCTCGACTTCCATCGAATCGACCTGGGAATCGTTGGCGATCACTTCCTGGGCCAGCTCTACCTGCTGTTCACACAGCGCCCGCGCGGCATTGTCAATCATCTGCTCCACGATGGCGAACAGGCTCATTAGCTGCTTGTGGATTTTCTTGACATCACGTTCCAGGTGTTTTGACATCAGCCGTGTCCTTTTAACCAAATTTGCCTGTGACGTAATCCTCGGTCTGCTTTTCACGCGGCCGCGTGAAAAGCTCGCGTGTTGGTCCCGCTTCGATGATGCGACCTTCAAAAAAGAACGCCGTCTGATCGCTGCAGCGGGCCGCCTGTTGCATATTGTGAGTGACAATCACGATCGTGTACTGCTTTCTCAACTCGAAGATCAGGTCTTCGATGCGCGAAGTGGAGGCCGGATCGAGTGCCGAACACGGTTCGTCCATCAAGAGGATTTCCGGCCCGATCGAGATGGCGCGGGCGATGCAGAGGCGTTGCTGTTGACCGCCCGACAGGCCCAGGGCGGACTGGTTCAGCCGGTCCTTGACTTCATCCCAGAGGGCCGCTTTCTTGAGTGACCATTCGACCAGGTTATCCAGGTCGCTGCGCCGTAAGCCGGTGTAATGCAGGCGGGGTCCAAACGCGATATTGTCATAAATGGATTTGGGAAAGGGATTCGGTTTTTGAAAGACCATCCCGATCCGTCGGCGGAGGGCCACCACGTCGGTGGTGCGGGAAAGAATATCGATGTCGGGCAGACAGAGATGGCCGGCTGCGTGCGCCGTGGGAATCACGTCGTTCATCCGGTTGATCCATTTCAACAAGGTGCTCTTGCCGCAGCCACTGGGGCCGATGAACGCCGTGACGCGCTTCTCGGGGATCTCCAGGTCGAGATTGTCGAGGGCCTGGAAATCCCCGTACCAGGCAGAGAAGGCGTCCATCTCGATCATCGTGGCTGGTTCGATGGCCGAAGCGGTTTCGGTGTCGACGGCCATAAAGCCGGTTGGTCTCTTCGATAGAGAAGCTGGTTTTTCGGGAGTCGTTTGGGTATTCATGGGTTTTGAGTGATCATTTAGGTTAGGTTCTTTTGCGTAAATTGCCGTATCAGGACGGCTGTCAAGTTGAATACAAACAGGATCGCCAGCAGCACTAGGATACCGCCGCCGGCCAGGTGGTGGAATTCCCGATGCGGTCTGCCGGCCCAATCAAAAATCTGCAAGGGCAGGACCGTAAAATCGTCCATCAGGCTGCCCGGGTTGTTGGTCAGGAATATGGCCCCGGCCAGGATCAGGATCGGCGCCGCTTCACCGATGGCGCGGCTCATGGCCAGGATGGAGCCGGTCATGATTCCCGGTATGGCGGCCGGCAGGGTGATATTGCGAACCACTTGCCACTTGGTCGACCCGAGTCCCAGCCCCGCCTCGCGTAATGACTGGGGAACTCCCCGCAACGCTTCCTGCGTGGAAATGATGACGATGGGCAGGATCACCAGCATCAGGGTCAGTGACCCGGCCAGGACCGACCGCCCAAACGGTAAGCGGAAATAATACCAGCTGCCCTCCTCGATGCGACCCGATGATTTTCCTTGGATGATCGCATAGCGCCGCTCCTCCATCGAGCGGGGTAAATCGCGACGGGAATCGACCACGTTGGCAACCACCCATTCATTGTCGGAGTTCAAGGCGCGCAGGCCGGGTTCGGCGACCGTGTTGGGCTGCGCAGGGTCAGCGACTGGCACGCGCAACGATTTTTGCCCGGCCGTGAAAAACTGATCGTAGTAACGAACGCCGACCGAGAGCAACGGTTCATTGGGAGTGCCAAACAGGCCGGCCATCGACACGAAAAGCGTGAGGCCGAGGATCCCGTAAACGACGCTGGGCACCCCGGCCAGGTTGTTGATGTTCAGCTGGACAAAACCGTGGAACTTGAGCAGCCACTTGTTGGAGGGCTGAAACTCTTCCAGGAAGATGGCCGTTGCCACCCCGATCGGCAGGGCAAACATGCCACAGACGATGCAGACCCAGATCGTTCCCCACAGGGCGGGGCCCAGCCCGGCTGCGCTCGCATCGGGCTCCGGGTAATGGGTCATGAAATTCCAGTTCAGCGAGTTGAGCCCCAGGTAAAAAACGGCAACCAACAGGACCACCAGGATCATGATTGAAGTCGAAGCGGTGGCAATGCAGAACCAGCGGAATGACTTGTCCAGCAAGGTGCGATCGCGCGGTTGAATCCGATCGGCCAGGGTGCTGAGTGGGTGTGAGCCGGTCCGGGTCATTGGTACTCCTCCCGGAAACGGTTGCGCACCACGTTGCCCGAAATGGTCAAGGACATCGTGATGACAAACAGGACGGTTGCCACGGCGTACATCGAGAGGTAGGTCATGTCGAAATTGGAGTTGTCACCCAACGCCATCTGCACCATCCAGCCGGTCATCGTCTGGGTATCGTCCCGCGGATCCATCGTCAGGTGGGGACGGCTGCCGGCGGCCAGGGCGACGATCATCGTTTCGCCCACAGTGCGGGAGACGGCCAACAGGAAGGCCGACATGATCCCGGACAGGGCTGCCGGGACGACGATCTTGGTCGAGACCTCAAACTTGGTGGCGCCCATCCCGTATCCACCTTCGCGCAGGGAGCGGGGGACCGCTTGCAGGGCGTCCTCGACCAGCGAGCTGACAATGGGCAAGCAGAGGATGCCCACGGCCAGCCCAGCGGCCGTGGCATTGAAGGTACTGAAACCGTCGTGGAAAAACTGCAACCCGGGCGTAATCACCATCAGGGCAAAAAAACCGTAGACGACGGTCGGGATGCCGGCCAGCACTTCCAGTGTCGGTTTCAGGATCGATCGTACCCTGGGGTGCGCGTACTCGCTCAGGTAGATGGCCGTGATCATGCCCAGGGGGATGGCCACCAGCATGGCGATCAGGCTGACGATCAGGGTCCCTGAGATCAGGGCCCAGACACCAAACTTCTTGTCCGTCTCTTTGCCAATCAACGGGTTCCATTCGGTTCCCGTCATGAAATCCACAAAGGTCACTGCGGCCGGCAGCGTGTGACTGGCCTCGCAGGCCGGGCAGGTGACCACGTCTCCGGCTGTCTCCCCGGTCGAGGTGGCCACGTAGGTGTCGCACACGACTCGTTCACCATCCTGCAGCGTGACCGCGTCGCAGACGACACGGTCGGCATGGAAGAAACGGGTCGCCTCGGTAAACAGGACGACCACAATCGCCAGGGTGGTCAGGACGGAGAGCAGGGCACAAGCGGCCAGCAGGGATTTGACTCCCCACTCACGAGCGTAAATTCCACTGAGAGACCGGAAGCCGAATTTGCAATTCGTCTCGAACGGTTTCAAAATGGGATGTTCGGAAGTGGCCACTTGAATAGGCGCCTGTTGAAGTTATGCCTGTTGAAGTTATTTAACGAGGTTGTCCTGGTTGTAAACCTCCGTCACGGGGCCCGACCGCTTCTCCATCTCCGCGGTCAAGTAATGCGTGCCGACGTTTTCGGAGATGAAGTTCTCGAGTGCTTGCTCGTAAACGGAATTGGGCAGCGGTACATAGCCAACCTCCTTCGAAAAGTCGGCGGCCCTGGCAATGTAAAAATCCACAAATTGCTCGACTTGGGGCTTGTTGATCGATTCCTTGTTGAGGTAGATGAACAGGGGCCGGCTGAACGGGGCATAACTGCCATTTTCAATCGTCTCTGCCGTTGGAAGGACCGCCTTGTCGGTCGCCGGATTGACGACCTTGACCGCTTTCAGCTTGTCCATGTTCTGAAAGTAGTAAGCGGCTCCAAAGAAACCGATACCGAATTCGTCACCCGCCACCCCGTTGACCAGGACGTCGTCGTTCTCACTGGTCGACATATCACTTCGAATCGAGCCTTCCTTGCCGGCGATCACTTCCTTGAAGTAATCAAACGTCCCTGAATCGGTTCCCGGTGCGAAGACCTTGATCTCTTCTTCGGGCCACTCGGGGTTTACCTCTTTCCAGGTCTTGGCTGCTTTGTCGGCCAGGAAAATGGTCTTGAGCTGATCCACCGTCAGCGTGTCGAGGAATGGGTTATCTTTGTGGGCAACAATCGTCAAGCCGTCATAGGCGACGGGGATTTCGATAAAGGAAACGTCCTTCTCCTGACAGGCTTTGAACTCTTTATCCTTGATCGGTCGAGACGCATCCGAAATGTCGGTCTCGCCGGTTTGGAACCGCTTGAAACCACCCCCGGTCCCCGACTTGCCCACGGTGGTATTGACATTGGGGAAGAGTTTCTTGAAAGAGGCTGCGGCCGCTTCGGTGATCGGGTAGACCGTACTGGAACCGTCCACCTTGATATCGCCCTTCAGCTCATCATTGGACGTCGCCTGGGCCCACGTTTGGCGGGCCGTTTCCAGGGGCGAACCCGGATTGGCTGCCGGGTCAGAGGGTGTGGCGATCGATGTATTAGTGGGTGCGGTTGTCTTTGCTTCGGGTGAAGGCGAAGACTTGCCGCAACCGGTCCATGCGACCATGATGACAGCAACGCAGCAGCTCCAGGTAATGTGCTTTGGGCAATTCATGTTTTGCATACCTTGTCGTCTTGTGTGTTCAGAATATTTATGGAACCAACGTGTTGAGCCGGTATGCGAACAGAAGCAGAAGCGAATGTGAAGAGAGATGAAGAAAACTTAAATCTGGCTTAAGATGACCTTAAAATTTGGTGCCCATTTCGGTCGCGGCCTTCGTTTTGCTGGTGTTGAAAGCCCTTCATTCTTGGGGAAAATAGCTTGGCTCGCGTTCTCTGGGCCCCTTGCGGCTCGCAGCGGACAGGATCGGCCCAAATCCGTATCTCGTCGTCGCCGAGGCGGGCCCCGGGGTTGCTGCCGGGGCCGTTGAGTCCTTTGGGGTAAGCGGACCGTTAGAGCGGACCGCTAGAGCGGTTCGGAATGGCGGGGCAGGAGGACCCGAAACGTTGTGCCCCGGCCGAGTTGGCTTTCCAGTTCGACCGAACCGCCAAACGACTGTGCCAGGTGTTTAACGATGGCCAGGCCCAGCCCGGTCCCTCCCTTGTCCCGCGAGCGGGCCTTGTCGACCCGGTAGAACCTCTCGAAGACCCTGGCGTGGTGCTCCGGGGCAATGCCAATCCCGGAATCCTCGACCACGACCAGGACGTGATCGTGGTCGTGCGAGGTGGACAGGGTCACGCGACCTCCCTCGGGCGTGTAGTGGATCGCATTGCTGACCAGGTTGTTGACGATGGTCAGCAAGCCGTCGGTGTCGGCATAGGCCAGCGGCTGGGTCTTATCCGGTTCAAAGCGCAGTTCGATTTTCTGTTTTTTGGCTGCCGAGTCGAATTGCCTGATCGAGGCGGCGCCGATGTCGTTGATGTCGACCGGCATGAATTCCCACACCTCGTTACCGGATTCAACGCGGGCCAATTGCAACAGGTCCGCGATCTGCTGGTTCAACACGTGTGCCTGGTCCTCGATCTGCTCTACGAACTGGAGGTTCAGGGTGTTGTCATCGAGGGCTCCCAGCCGCAAGGTCTCGGCGTAAGCCAGGATCGACGAGAGGGGCGTTTTCAGCTCGTGGGAGACGTTGGCTACAAAGTCACGCCGCATCGTTTCCAGTTGGCGGAGTTCGGTGATGTCGTGCAGGACCACGGCCAGGCCCGACTGTCGCCCCGGCTCCACCTCGGCGGTTGGCGTGAGAACCGACACACGGGCGCTGATCGTTTTCCGGCTGGGTGACAGGGTTTGGAATTCGGTCTTGGAATAGTCGTTTTTACGGGCTTCTTCGATTGCGCTGGCCAATTCCGTGACCCTCACAACGTCCAGTAGTTTACGTCCGACCAGTTCCGTCGCTTCCATGTTGAGCATGCGGCAGGCAGCCCGGTTGGCCAGCATCACCGTCTCGTCAGGTTCGACAGAAATCACCCCTTCAATCATGCTGCCCAGCACGGCTTCTTGACGGGCGCTGTTTTTTACCAGGCCGACTTCTCGTTTTTCCAGTTCCTGCTGCATCGTTCGAAACGCTTCGGCCAAAAGTCCCCATTCGTCGGCGCGACCGAGCATGGAAGGGGCCGCATCGTAACGCCCGGCACCGATCTGCTTGGCCGCGTTGGAGAAGAGGCTCAAAGGTTGCAACGTGCGGGAGGCGAAGATGGACATAATCAACGCGGTCAGGCCACTCACGAAAAAAGTGAAAATCCAGACGTAGGCTTGCAAGGAACCGATGGCGTCGTTAATCGAGACGGCCGGAATGGCGACTCGGACATACCCGGTGGTCCTGTCGGACCCGTGGGATGCGTTCTGCCCCGGCTCGTACGGCAGGGCCAGGTACATCATTGGCTTTTCCAAGGTCTTGCTGTATCGTTCCGAGAACCCCAAACGGTGACGTTCGGCATCCATCACCTCGGGGCGGTCCCCGTGGAATCCAATGTCCGCTGTGCCTGTGTCCGAATCACAGGTCACCACCCCGTCGGCTGTGATCAGGGTGTAGCGGTACCCGGTTTTCATTCCGAGTGTTTTCAGATGCTGGGGCAGAGTCTCGTCCTGAAACCCTTGATCCAGATCGCCAATATGCTCGATCAGGATCTGAGATATGGCCGTCATGCGCAGGCGGGCATCCTCGATCATCCGCTCGCGCACCAGGGAGGTCAGGATCCAGACCAGCAGCGCAGCCGCCAGGAAATGCAGGAGCAGGTATCCCAGCAGAAATTTCCGCAAAGCCTTGGGAATCTTATTCATTGGCCGTTTTTCCACATTATCCAAACGGGTCACTATGACGGACAAATCGACTCTCGAAGACGGGGCTTAACAATTTATTAACATTGTCCAAACGGGTCACTATGACGGACGAATCGACTCTTGAAGTCGGGGCTTAACAATGTATAAGCCATTTCATAACATGATGCTCATCACTTCCTTAAATTCGGTTTTTCAGGAGCCTGACTCAATGAGTACCATCGGCAAGTTGTTCGGGAGTTCCCCGTTCGGCCAGATTCAATTGCACATGAGTCAAGTTGCCAAATGTGTCCACAAGTTGACTGAAGCCTTGGATGCAATGCAACAGGGGCGGTTTGATGAACTGGAAGAGATGTACCAACAGGTCTCGAACCTGGAGCATCAGGCCGACCAGATCAAAGACGATATCCGCAACCGGCTGATCCGCCGATTTTTCATGCCGATCGATCGTTCGGAGATTTTGGAAATCGTCGCCCTGCAAGATAGCCTGGCCGACACGGCCGAAGATCTGTGCGTCGTCATGACGATGAAGAAGCTGCCGATTTTTGATGATTTCCGTGAGGACCTGGAGAAGTTCATTGAATTCAATTTGCAGTCCTTTGCCGGTGTCGAGCAGATGATTGCCCAGTTGGACGAATTGATCGACAGCGGTTTTGGTGGCCCGGGCGGGGAGCGGATCCGTGCCATGGCCCACGACGTGGCCTACGCTGAACATCAGGCAGACCTCGTCCAATCGCAGCTGTTGAAAAAACTGTATGCCCATGATGGAGACTTCAGCATCGGCGAATTTCATCTCTGGATGCGGTTGACGCGGCTGCTGAGTCGCATCTCCAACAACTCGGAGAACTTGGCGAACCGGATTTTGAAAACGCTAAGTATCAAGTAGTCGTTCTTTACTGCCCCCTACTGTTCCCAACTCTCTCTAACCCACTCACAGGCTGACTGAATCGATGCCCTCCTTTGAAATTGTACTGATCGGATTGACGTTGTTGTGCGGGTTCTACGTTGCGTGGAACATTGGGGCCAACGATGTGGCCAATGCTATGGGAACCAGCGTAGGGAGTGGTGCCCTCACGCTTCGCCGGGCCGTTTTACTGGCTGCCGTGTTTGAATTTGCCGGGGCTTACCTGGTCGGTTCGAATGTCTCAGAGACGGTCCGCAAAAAGATGTTTGACCCGGCCATGCTGACCGATGTTTACGGCGCCGAGGCGCCGTACATCCTGGCCTGCGGTATGATCGCTGCGCTGATGGCGGCCGGAACCTGGCTGTTGATCGCTACCTGGGCGTCCTGGCCCGTATCGACCACTCACTCGATTGTCG
>JAKVBG010000001.1:214071-457918 GCA_022447605.1 Mariniblastus sp. | reverse complement strand
GAAGGAAGCCTGTTTTATGATCTGGACTCCATTTCGGGTGGAGCAGAATTTGCCAATGTTCTCTTGAAAAGTATTGTTGAAGTAAAGGTTGTTCTTGTGGTCATTGGGTCGACCTGGCATACGGTTACTGATGTAGAAGAGAAACGTAGGTTGTTGGACCCAGAAGATTGGGTGCGGCAGGAATTACTTACAGCTCATAAAAGTCAGAAACGGCCAAAGATGATACCGGTTCTGGTTGGGGCCAACTGGGAGGAGGTGTGTGACTTTTTGGAAACCCGATGTCCCGAACTCAGCTTTTTGCCCGGCCTCAACTATCGGGATTTTTCCGACCCTCAATATTTTGAATCCAGCCTGAAATTATTACTTCGGGATCTTGAACAGGCAGGTGTTGAGATTCGGGAGCCGAAGACCGAACCCATTTCCGAGCCTCAGACATCTCCTTCTACCACATATACGAACAAGAATACAGTCATAGGCAGTACCATTTCTGCTGGCGGAAATGTACATGTAGGAGATGTTGTAACAACCACAACAACAATAAAAGGCTCGCATGTAGAAGGGCATGTCCAAGGCGATGTAGTCGCTGGAGACAAGGTCGAAGGGGATAAAATCATGGGGGACAAAATTGTCCAAAACCGGACTGGACTATTGATGGCTGTTGCTATTTTGGTTACCCTGCTGGCAGGTTTTGCGATCTATAAATGGAACCAGAGCAGGCAGCCGGCCGCTAGCAAGAAGATGGCAAATGGCAATTCCAACTTCATTGAAACGGATGTGCGGATTTTTCCAAAGATATTCATTATGACGCGCCGAAAACAAAGAGCAGCGTTACTACCTATGCCAACAGCAGATCGACCGTCGGTTACCAACAGGCGGCAAACTGTGTTGACCCAGGGAGAAAATTGCTGATTCCAGGTGATCCCGCAAATGCCGGTTTTGTTGTAAATGCAGCAGCCAGGCCGTTGCAACCCGGATGCCAGGAACCTTGTAAGTCTTCAACATGGCTTATTTTAGGAGTGACGCTAGAACGGGTCTATGTCAGTTTTTTACGAAGCTGAATCGAAGAGTCCCATCGTCAGACATTTGGAAACACAAAATTCTTCTCTCGCCACGAGAGAGGGTCGGATGTGAACATCAGCATCGTCCGGCGTACAAACTTAGGGGGGAATCTGATGCACTCGCGTATCTCGACAGGATTGATGATGCTGGCATTGGCCGTCATGGTAACCGGATGTCAAGTTCCGGTTGTAAGAACGGGCATACCAGTGAGTCATAATTTGCCACCAGCACAAATGCTGATGGAACCCGGCCCGGGAGTCGGTGGACCTGGACCTGGGGTTCTGTCCGCTTCATCCTATGCTGCTAATGGTAATGCCAATGTGGCCCATGGTCCCATGGGATCTGTTGCCCAGCAAAAAGTACAGATTTTGTTCGACAAGCCGGCCATGATGAACATCCACTGGGATGTCAACGGAGTTGGACAGTATGATTCAACTCCCTTAGTAGTTCCGGGTCGTCAGAATTTCGGACAAGGATGCATTTACCGTCTGAAGTTGACCAACATCGAAGGCCAGGAAGGCCTGGAGTTGTACCCGACTCTGGAAATCGGGACCGTATCGACCCGGACGGCAGCGTACCTGGCCCATTCCGCGGTACCCATCCAGATGACCCAGGAAGATTTTGACCAGGTCAATGCTGGTAACTTTGTCACCAAGGTCATCTACGTCCCAGATCCCGAGTACCAGGAATTGGCACTGGCTGGTGTTGATACGCTGGTAAGCACTCGCTTGGATCCAGGCGTTGACCCGATCACGGAAGCTGATCGGCGGGGAGCCATCCTGGCTATCTTGCGAATCGGCAACAAGGACCTCGAAGTTCCCGGTACCGATGCTGCCGCCGTGGCAGGTACCATGAACGGAGCGCCTGGCGTTCAGACCGATGGTTACATTTCCGGTGTCAGTGGCCCTTCCTATGGAATGCCCTGGACAGCAACGCAAATTGGATTGCCCGGTCCCCCGCATATTCCGATGGGAGGACCAGCTGGGCTTCAGCGTTATGACCTGTACAACCACACGGCTATGCAGATTCCCAATCCGACGCCTTCGGTCGACGTGCATGTCAAGCAGAATCCAGGTTTGTCCTATCCTCAGCCGGTTAACCGGGTGATGATCAGAGAGCAAACCATTCGTCCGGGCTTTGCCAATGGTCAGCCACCGGCGGACATGGTGCACGGACAGATTCCCTACTGTCCGCCGCAAGGTTTGTTGCATCGCCGACGATAGTGTTCCACTGACTTTATCGTGAGCCCGTCTCGGACACCCGTCCGGGACGGCTTGCGTTATAAGTCGGTTACTTGGGCCTGGCAGCTTGGGCTGTCCTGTTATTTCAAATCCGTTGCTCATGTTCGGAACTGTTGACATGAACCTGTTGCATGATTTCCGTATCCTGTCGCTGTCCACACTCGTTCTGGTGTTGGCTTCCCTGCTCGAGCCCGCGTTGGCGCAGGGCCAATTTGCCCCGTCACGCCAGGAGTTGATTAACGGCGCTGTCTCACCCGGAACGATGGCCAGGTTACAGTTGCTTCGTGACCCGGAATTGAGTCAATATGTGCAACCGGTTCGGATCGAAGTCCCTGAAAATGCGACGGTTGCGTTCTGGAATGAAGGTTCCTTCACCCCGGCCCAGCCGGATTCCGTGATGGGTGGGTTGACGGTAGGTCCCGTTTATCGGATCAAGATCAACAACATCAAGGGCCATCCGGGGCTGGAAGTTTACCCGTCGATTGAAATGTTGGACAGGCTTTACCCGCCCGAGGGCCTGGCCATCGAACACCCGGTCGAGATCGCGATCCACTACAACGATCTGTTGCAAGTGGCTCGGGGCAAGATGGTCACCAAGGTCATTTACCTGGAGGATCCCATGACCGCCCTGCCCTATCGCCAGCAGGAGAGTCATCAGTCGACGTTTGACGTTGGATTCCGGGAGGATCCCTTTGGTGTGGCGGCCCGTTTGGGGCGTCCCATGGCGATCGTCAGAATGGGGACGCGGGCCCCGATTCCCTCGAGCAATGATGGGAATTTCGAGTTCTTCAGTCCCCCTGTTCAGTTTTATCAGGAACAACTCCCCACACCTGCCCGCGAGAACGATGCGGAGGTTAACGAAACCACCGACACCGGTGGGAAAGGTGCTGTTGCCAGCCTGGTTTCCTATCGCCAGCCGACATCGGCCAAAGCGGTATACGAGTGGCGGACCAGGCCGGTTGGTGGTCAGCCGGGTCACCTGATTCAGGATAACTCCCCTGCCCTGCCCGGCGGTGCCAACGGCATGCCTCAGACACGGCTGCACCGCCCGGACGAGTTTATCTGTGATGGTTGCGATCGGTTGCCACAAGCCCAGGTCGATGAGAATTGGAAGGTTACGGGCCTGGGGATCGAAGACACGGTCGGCCATTTTGATACGTTGCAGGGAGAAACGATCCTGGTGCCGAGTAACCGGGTTTGTATTTACTCGCCTCGTTTTGCGGCGGTGCGCAAGGTCTACAACCTCGGCCACGCTAACACTGCCGTTTCGCTGGCTTCCGTGCAACGAAAAGACCATACCGATCAAACCCGGGGGCAGGATATGTCCTCCAGTACGCTGCAGCAACTGCGGCTGCAAAGTAACAAGGCATCTTACCGAGCCAATTCGTTCAAGGATCACAACCGTAGCGTTGTTTTGGACAATACGATTCACCTGGTCGGTTCGTACGCAACCATGAAGGCCTTCGGCAATCTGCAGTTGGTCAAGTTTGGGCGATTCGAAAATACAGAGTCGGCACGTCTTACCCTGGGCATGCAATCGGCACTCGCCTGGGATATCGATGTGGCAGCCCAGATGACAGTCAAGAATGCCCAGGCGGTCATTGTCAATGATGTTGCCACCATGCAAGAAGTCGTCGGGAGTGAATCCGAAACGCAGCAACCGGTCTTGCGGTTGTGCAAGCTCGCCTCCCGCATCAGTGCCAAACCGGGAGACGAAGTTGATTTCACGATCCGCTTTGACAATGTAGGTAGTCAGAGGATGGGCAATGTCACGATCATCGACAACCTTTCTCCCCGGTTGGAATTCATTCCAGAATCTGCCTCGTGCACACTCGATGCCAAGTTGGTAACCGAAGTCAACGAAGCCGGTTCCCTCCGCTTGGCCTGGGAGATCATCAAGCCGATTGAGAAAACATCGGGTGGTGTGATCCAGTTCAAATGCCGCGTTCGGTAAACGGCTAGAGGCCGCTAACCATCAAGTATTGCCGGGAGTTCTGCGGAACCGCTTTTCTTGAACCCGCTGGTTGGCCAGTTTTTGGAACGGCCCTGGCGGACCTTGGTGCCCCGTGTCAAAGTCATGTTTTCTGGTGATTCACCGTCGCGTAATCTGACGGGGCAAGCGGGAAGCTGAAGGACGTGCGCATTTGGGATATGCCAGGAACAGCCTATAATGTTTCCGTGTAAACTCCTTAACCTCAGGTTCCTATGCGCCGTCATCTTTCATTGCTGTTTTCCATCACCGTCGCCTGCTGCTGGTTTTCCCCAGGACAGGAAGCGCGGGCCGGTGGCGGGCCTGAAAACCTGATGCTCGTGGTGAATGCCGATGATCCTAGTTCGATGTTGTTGGCTAACCATTATGTCCGCTTGCGGAAAATTCCCCCCTGCAACGTGGTCTACCTGACAGGTGTCCCGCAGTCGGTCGACATGGCACTCGAGACATTCCAGGTCAAGATCATGACGCCCATCCTGCAGAGGATCAATCAGTCCCGGGTCAACCGCCAGATTGACTATATCGTTTACTCGTCTGGCTTTCCAACGGTGGTGAAGATTGGTCCCCATGTCAAGAAGATGAATGAATGGTTGGTGGCCAACGGCCAGGCACCGTTGCCTGCCAATCTCTTCAAGCCGATGGCGTCCATCACGGCGACCACCTATTTTTTCTCTCAGGTCATGAAGAACGATCCGGCCTATATTTCATTAACTGCCAACGGCTATATGAGTGGTGCAACGAATGTCCTGTTGCGCTCACCTTTTGTAGGAGATGATCAGATCGAATTTGATCGATCGATTCGAGATTACAATGCCGGCCAGTACGACCAGGCGATCCAGACGTTGTTGCCCCTGCAGAAAAAAAATCCGGGGCAGGTGGCTGTGCAATACTGGTTGGCCCGATGTTACGGCATGAAGAAAGACCCGGTTCAAACGACCGAGTGGATTGCAAAATGCATCCGTAATGGCTGGTGTTATGCGGGATATACACGCGCGGACCCGGCGTTTGAGTCCCTCCTCGATAATCGACTGTTTACCGGCCTGTTGAAACGGATGCCGAACCAGGAATTCGAGTACCTTCCTACACGCAGCTTCGACTCCCGTCTCTACTGGGGTCGAAACGGGTTTCCCAATTCGGCCGGACAGGGCCACCGCTATGTCTTGTCGACCATGTTGTCCGTTACGCGGGGACTGGGGATGTCGGAACGCCAGGCTGTGGAGTTCCTGGAAAGGAGCGCCCGCTCCGATCATACCCATCCACAGGGTGTCTTCTATTTTTCCCGAACATCCAATGTGAGGACGACCACGCGGATGGCCTCGTTTGCAGGGGCGATCGATGAACTGGCAAAGCTGGGGTTCCAGGGCGAGGTGATTGAAACCGTGATGCCGATGAAGAAAGACAACGTCATTGGCGCGACATTGGGCGTGGGGAAATTAGACTGGAAATCGTCGCAGAGCCAGATCATCCCGGGGGCAATCGTTGAAAATCTGACCAGTTTCGGTGGTAAGTTTGGTCGAAAAAACGCGCAGACCAATGCGTCGCATTTCCTGAAATATGGAGCGGCCGGATCGAGTGGAACGGTGGTGGAGCCGTACGCGCTGCAAGCCAAGTTTCCCCATCCGAGAATCCATGTTCACTATGCCAGGGGCTGCTCCCTGGCAGAGGCTTTTTATCAATCGGTGCAGGGGCCGTTCCAGCTGTTGATACTGGGAGACGCGCTTTGCCGGCCTTTTGCCAAGGCGCCGCGCATGACCGTGTCCACAGATTTTTCTGGTCGGCTGGCCGGCGAGGTGGACTACCAGGTGGAAACGGAACAATCTCCTGTCCCCGTTGAAGCGGTTCAGACCTATCTGGATGGCCGGTTGTTGAGCCAGACAACTGATTTCGAAAGGATGGTCCTGGACACGACCGAGATTGGCGATGGCTACCACGAGTTGCGGCTGGTCGCGATCGGCCGTGGGCCGATCCGCAGCCGCGCGAGCCAGGTTTTTGAGTTGGAAGTTGATAATCACGGGCACTCCGCTTTGCTCCAATGTGAACGCCGTGAAATTGGCGAGGGGCAACTGCTCGAGGTGTCGGTGGAAGCAGGTGCTGCCGAGTCAATCGCCATCTACTGCAACACCCGCAGGCTCGGCAATCGCGAGGGGGGAAGGGCCGTATTCAAAATCGACACGAAGAAACTGGGACGGGGCCCGGTCCAACTCCAGGCGGTTGCCACCATCGATGGATCGGAAGTCCGCAGCCAACCGTTTTCGCTGCTTGTCACCGGAGAGATACTCGATCAAATCCCGGCCTCGAACTCGCCGGAGTGAACGGCACCCGATTTGGCTCAGCCAGATGAGCCGTTGCCATCCCCTGTCAGGACCGCATCCACTTGATCGACCGCTAATTTCAGCGATTGAGCCGCCATCTGAAAATTGGTGTGGGAGGAAATTTCCGGTTGGATTTCCAGGAAAAAATCCGTGGCCTTTTTCAGTTTCCCCAGTTTTTTCCGGGCCATTTTCAGGTACTTCTCGTTGTCCCCTGAGTTCAATGGTCCTCCCAGGGCGAGCATGTAATCGTAGAGTGAACGGAAGACCTCGTTGAGTTCCTCATCTTCCTCGGCTTCTTCGGAGTGTTTCAGGAAGGTACGGACCATCCAGACATGGCTGAGCAGCCCATCGATTTTCCTGACTTTCTCTTCTGCTTCCATCATCGTACCTGGCCCGTGCCATAAAGAATGCTTCCCGGACTCCAACTGTGCGGGTTAGTCAGTGGTCGCTGACGGTTCCTGTTTGGCCGGTCCGGCTTTCCCGCGCGGCGCACAGAGCAGGACCGTAACCGCGCCAAGGATGACCAGTAACAGGCTGAGGAAAAACCACTGGGAAAGTTGATTGAGCAGCCCCTTGCTGATGGTTTCGGTCAACGTGTTCACAACCGGGGCAAAACCGAACACCAGGGGCATCACGAAAATCGGTTTGCCACCAAAATTGAACGCGTAGATGATGCCGAGTGCTCCCACGGCACCCACGCCGCCAGCCAGTAACGACCAGAACGTGCCACCCAGTGACCAGCCTCCCGGTTCCGGGAACGCGTCTAACAGGAAATAGGGCCCCACCACGGCAATGGTGAAGTAGGCGATCCCGACGCAGAGAAATGGCCGCAGACGGCTTCCCCCCATTTTGGCTTGGCCTTTATGCAGGACCGGGCCATAGCTGCCCCAGCAGAGCGCCGTCACACAGAGGGAGAGGAAGACCATGAAGAAATCGGTTACCTGGTTCACCAGTCCTGCCGATTCCTCTCCTGTCTGAGGGTCACTATCGGATGGGTCGTCGGTCGCCGCTTTGTCCTGATCCGTTGGTTCATCATCGACCGCTGGATCGGCCTGTTCGCTAGTCGTTTTCCCGATCGTTCCGTCAGCTTTCTCCGTGTCGTCGGTCTTCTCCGTGTCGTCAGCCTGGTCGGTTGGGGAGTCATTGTCCGACTCCTGAATGCTGATTTGGCCTTTTTCACCCGTCTTTTCTTTCGAATCGACCGGGGTGACGGCTGCTTGTTCCACCGGCTTGGGGGGGGTCGGCTTGAACGTCAAGACCCCGGCGGCCCCGATCGCTACGGTGGCCACGGCGACATAAAAAAGGAGGGATGCATTCTTGACCGTTCGCGACATCCACATCGTCACCAGGGTGTTGACGACCGGCGCACAGCCAAAAACGATTGGCATCACGTAAACCGGCTTTCCGTGGAATTTAAAGGCGAGGACAATCCCCAGGGCCCCGATGGCACCGACGGCACCCGCAATAAACGACCAGACAAAGCCGGTGAAACTCCAGTGCCCCTGCTCTTCCCGGGTGGTCAACACGAAGATGGGAAAAATAACGGCGATCAGGAAGTAGGCAATTCCGACACAGATGAATGGCCGCAAAGAACTCAGTTGGCCTTCGGCTCCCATGCCTGCCTGACCGATGTGAAGCAGGGGGCCGTAGATTCCCCAGCAGCAAAATGTAATCACCACAAACAGAAGAAAAACAGGGCTACGCATATTCAGGGATGGCCTCGCTGGATGGTGCCCCGCCGGGCAATCGACACTCTCAGCCCCTTATATTAGTCCAATTGAACCGTATTCGATATGCCTCCCCTGCCCTGTCCCTCACATTTCGGCGGTTCTCCCGACGCCCAATTTCGCCATCAGGTGCCCCTTCGGTTCCCATACCATTGGATATGCATGCGGGGGCAGTAGGTGAACTGACGTTCCTCACATATCGGCACCAGCCATTTCGCCCGATCCTCAAGCTTGGATGATTCGACTCCCTCGGGCATCAGCAGTACCTGTTGGCGATTGACGGTACTCAGTTCTTCCAGGTACCGTTCGATTTCATCAACGTCCGAGGGGCTGCTGACCACAAATTTCAACTGGTAGTCATGTCGCTGGATCAACTGGTCGACAATCTCGGGACGATGGCGCGCATTCTCATGCCGCAGGGACCAGTCCCCTGCCCGGCTGAAGCTGGGAGTCGAGTTGGCCAATTTTGGACTGATCGACATCAGGTCACAGTGGACTTCACGGAATATGGTGCCCGAGGTTTCGATCGTGATGTGGTAGTTTTGCTCCTGCAGGAGATGGGTCAGTTCGACAACGGATCGAGGCAACATCGGCTCACCTCCCGTCAAAACCACGTGCTGTGGGCTGAATTGGCCAACTTCCTGCAGCACGTCCCCGATCGGGGTATCGCGTCCTTCCGGTGTCCAGGAAGTATAGGGTGTGTCGCAAAAGTCGCACCGCAAGTTACAGCCGCTCGTTCTGACAAAAATACTCGGTTGACCTGTGAGGCGTCCTTCACCTTGTCGAGAACTGTAGATTTCAGATACTAACATGATGTCGGATTCCGAAAGGCGTGCTGTTGATTTCTCGAAAGCACGGTGCCCGGTTGAGCCGTCTCCGTTTCAACTATTTAGGCCAAAGGTAGAACATGCCAACCAAGTTCTGTGAAGATCTCGAAACGTTTGATAACCAGTTTTCCAGCCGAGATTACACCATCGAAATCGAATGCCCGGAATTTACTTCCGTCTGTCCAAAAACGGGTCAGCCCGATTTTGGTATCATGACATTCCGCTACGTGCCCGACGAAAAATGCATCGAACTGAAGAGCCTTAAATTGTATCTCCAGAAGTTCCGCAATGAAGGTATTTTCTATGAAGATGTGACCAACAGTATTCTGGACGATTTCGTGGCCAAAGTCCAACCTCGTCACGTTACCCTGACGGCTGAATTTACCCCGCGGGGTGGATTGTCGTCCGTCATCGTTGTCGAGCATGTCAAATCGTAATGGTGCATAACGCAATGAAAAATGAACAATTGATCCTGTCCGGTTTTTCTGACGAGTCAGCCAACCAGAAAACAATGGACCAGCAGTTTTCCGCCATGACTGCCATGGGGCTGCAATATGTTTCGTTGAGGTTTGTCGATGCCGGCTCCGGCACCAAAAACCTGATGGAGTTGGATGAATTTGAAATTGACCGGGTTGCCACGAAACTGGAGGAATATCACCTGCGTGTTTCTTCGATCGGTTCGCCGATTGGCAAGGTCAAGTTGCTGAACGTCGATGACGGGACGATGAATCGTTTTGTTCCGTTTCAGGAGTATCTTCAAACCGAGGTCCAGAAAGCTTGTGACCTGGCTGTCCGTTTTGGTTCAAAGTTGATACGCGGTTTTTCGTTTTACCACCCCAAGGGCCAGCCACCTGAGGAACACCTGGATGCAGTGATTGAACAGCTCGTGGAAATCGCCGCCCTTTGTGATTCGCACGATTTGACCTTCGGCCTGGAAGTGGAGGCGAACCTGGTTGGTCAGAATGGCCAACTGTTGGCAGAGATTCATCGCCGGGTGGATAGCGAGGCGCTGCTATTGATATTCGACGGCGGCAATCTTGTTTCTCAAGGTTATTCCCAGGCGGAGATCTTCTCCCAGTACCAGGCGATGAAGCCCGGGCTTGGCTGGATTCATGTCAAGGATTTCCGAAACCCGGACCCGATGAAGCGGGTTACTCATGTGGATGAAGATGCCTTGAAGCACTTTGTCCCTGTCGAACACGGCAACTCGGGTTACCTGGAAATCCTGAGGGACTTGAAAAGTTATCTGCCGGAATTGAACCAGCGTCTGGCAAGGCGGGGCGTGGACGGGATGTTTGCCGATCTCGAGCCGCATGTAAAAGGGGGAGGTCAATTTGGTGGGTTCAGCGGACCGGACGGCTTTGGTGTAGCACTCCGCTCTTTTTGCAAGCTTTGTGACCAGGCTCATGTCGGCTATCACCTGACCGATTTCAGTGATATCGAGGCGATTCGAGGCTACTAGCCAGTTCTGGTTTCCACCAACCAGCTTCTCGGACCTTGGTTCGCGGTCCCCTTCCTCTCTGGGCCAGCATTCTGCCGGCTCTCTTCACTTTCCTGGATACATTCATGGGCCAGGTGGTCCTGGCGGATAGAGGGAGTGGTCGATTCCGTCGCTTGGACACCCGTTGGCATGCCGTTTCTCTAGATCGTGACCCACTTGTCGGCTGGTCCATTCTTGTTTTCGGGATGGGATTTTGATGAACGACGGGTAGGGCAAAGCCAGTCAGCCAAACCGATTCCCAAACCGACTCCCAACCGATTTGAAAGGTCGAGCGAGAGCCGTTTCCTATGATCGTTACAACCGGCACGACTCAAATTGGGGGGAGCAGGTGTTCTTCCAAGGGGCCTTGGGGGTGACTTGATGCGCCAGACCGGAGCCGGGTAAGCGGTGCGTGGGCGATGCTGAAACAAAGAACACACGCGGTGCCGCAGCAGGCCGTTTCCCCAACGTTTTCCGGGGAATTTCGAAATTTATTCAAAATTGACATTTTCCAGACTGCCGCGCCAATACGGAACTATAGTTCGACAGAACCGCCGGGTCACCCACGTGGGTGCCGGGCATGAACGACCGAGCCGGGCCTTGCCGGCCGCTCCTTGAACTCAACTGGTTTGAGAACTCAGCCATGAACCGAAAAGAATCCATTAAAGAAATACGTGAAAGCCTGATTGAGCGGCGCGACGCCCTTCGCCAGGCACTCAATGGTGACGACAGCCTGTTGCGAGAACTGAGTACAAGGCAAGGTGGTGACGAGGTGGATTTTGCGACGGACTGTGCCCGTGGTGAAATCAGCTCGCAACTGGCCGAAGTCGAGAGTCGAGAACTGCATTACATCGAAAACGCTATCAAGCGCATTCACGAAAGCACGTATGGAGATTGTGAAGCGTGTGGCTGTCGCATTCCGCTGGAGCGACTCCGGGCATTGCCTTACGCGAGTTGTTGCATCAAGTGCAAAATCAAGGCCGAAGAGCATGGAGTGGAGCCATCGGCCGTTGCCGATTGGTCCATCATTCTCGGAACCAACGATGATTTTCAGATCAATCCCGACGTCAATATTTCCTAACCGTTAAAACCTGCCCCGAAATGATTTCAACCGGTCTCCCGTTTGCCGATTCAGCCACACCTGGCCGGTCGCTTCGATAGACTACTGACATTCCAATCCCCGATTGATACCTCCCATGACGAATAACCTACCTAGCAAATCGCAAACCCTTTGGCTTTCTTTGGCGCTGATTACCTGCCTGCAGGCAGCGGTTGCCGCTCAACCGATGCAAACAGCGGAAACACCTTTCCGGAAAATCAACTCGGTTTCGACTCCGTTCAATGAACCATTTTCTGTCGTGAAGAACGTGGTCAAGTCGGTTCGCCCGATGGTCGTCCATATCGAGGCGAAGAAGCCACAGAAGCAGTCGCTGTCGACGGGTGAAAACCGCCAGTCATCCTACATTGAAGAGGCAGGCTCGGGGATTGTCCTCAAGCATGGCCAGCGACATTACGTTGTGACCAACTACCACGTGATCGAAAATTCTTCCGTTTCGGATATTCGCATCGAAGCAGATGGGAAGTGGTTTTTGCCAACCCGCGTTGTTCACGATCGCGAAACCGACCTCTCCGTGATGTTTGTCGACCGTGACGACCTGGTCCCCGCCCTGCTCGGTGACAGTACCACTGTGGATATCGGTGACTTTGTCGTGGCGATTGGCAGTCCTTTCGGTTTGAGCCACTCAGTGAGTTACGGAATCGTAAGTGCCATGGGTCGGCGCGACCTGGAGCTGGGCCCCCAGGGTGTTCGTTTCCAGAACTTTATTCAGACCGACGCGGCCATCAACCCGGGCAACAGTGGCGGTCCGCTCATCAACTTGCAGGGCGAGGTCATTGGAATCAATACGGCGATTGCCAGTAACTCAGGTGGCAGCGATGGGATCGGATTCTCCATACCGATCAACATGGTAACAAGAATCGTTTCCGATCTGATTGATCACGGCGAAGTGCAGCGTGGGTTTCTCGGTGTTTCACTGGATGCCCGTTTCACTCCTCGCAAGGCAATTTCCATGGGCCTGGAGAGAACCCATGGCGCGCGGGTTTCGGCCATCACACCCAATTCACCGGCTGGCCAGGTCGATTTGCAGGTGGGTGATATCATCCTGGAATTTGAAGGCCGCAAGGTGGCCAATGATTCCCATCTGGTGACGGAAGTCAGTTTGACGCCGATCGGCACGACGGTTGAACTTTCGGTTTTCCGGAAAGGCGGCATCAGGAAGGTGCAGGTCAAGGTTGGTGATCGGAACCGTCTGAATATTGCCGGCTGAGCGAATGCCCATGTCTCGGCAGCAGGTCCTACCCGCCATGCGGCATCGGCCTGGGTCAACTCCCCGACAGGTTTCCCGACACCATTAATTGGTCAACCAGGTATTGCCGGGCAGAATCGATGTTGATCGATGTGGCGACTTCCATATTGGGTCGCCATTCGGGAGGTTGACGTCGGTCAAAAATAGAAGCACCGCGGGTTAGTTCACCTTCGGTTTCAACATCCCCGCCCATTTCTTCGAACACAAAAAGCTGGGGTTCGATCAAGGCCAGTGCACCGATTGCATCGTTGAGGAAAATTCCCTCAACACCCAGCTGCTGGCGATACGATCGGAATGCGAATGGCAAGATTTGCCGCAGGAAGTAACCGGCCCTTGTCTTTTCGTCGGGAAGTGATTCCATCATCTCGATACCGAATTCGACCGCGTGGGTGACATCCAATGGGAGCAGGGTCTTGGTAGTTCGACTGTTGATGACCTGCTGGGCGCTGAAAGGGTCAAAATAGAAGTTGAATTCGGCAGCAGGCGTGACGTTGCCGATGCCGGACAGGGTTCCGCCAGTCATGACGACACGGTCAATCATGGTGGGCAGTGCCGGATCGCGCTGAAATGCCCTTGCCAAATTAGTCAGCGGGCCGAGGCAGACGACCGTGATCTCATCGGGAAAAGCGCGGACACAGTCAACGATCAGTTTGTCGGACGCGTGAAGATGTTGTAACTGGGAGACTTCAAAACCCGCATTGCCCAGGCCATCATCACCATACAGGAAACTGGTATTGACCGGGGGGGCACAATCCGTCACACGTGCCATCCCGAGACGGGGGTAGCGGCCTGGATCCAGTTCGTTGACGATGGCCTGCAGATTGTTGTTGGCCTGTTCTGCCGTGACACATCCCTCGGTTGCGGTGACGGCAATGATCTCAAGGCGGCTGTCAAACAGCATCATGGTCAGGGCCACCGCATCATCGGTTCCCATGTCACAGTCGACAATGACTTTTCGAGGCATGTTTCTGGAAAATTCAGGGTAACAAGTGAAATGGGCAGTTGGGAGCAGATTCTAGAGACAGCCGGCGATGGGAACAAGAGAAAAACTCAAAACCTGAGTCAATGGTTAACCAATGCGGCCGAAAGTTCTACAATGGAAGCTAACCTCATGCAGGCAAACTGCCGGAATACCCAATCGTCATAGATGGAGATGACCTGTTGATCCCCGAAGCAATCGAACAACTGGAGCGAGGCCAATCGCTTGATGAAGGTCAAATGGCAAACGTTTTTGACATCATCATGAAAGGTGAAGCAACGGACCGGCAGATGTCTGGCCTGTTGAAGGCATTGCACGAAAAAGGAGAGTCGGTTGAAGAACTGGCGGGCGCTGCCAAGGCAATGCGTTGGCATATGGATACCGTAGAGACCAACCGGAAAAACGTGGTAGATACCTGCGGCACGGGCGGCGGAGGGATGCATACCTTCAATGTCTCAACCTGTGCGGCCATCGTTGCCGCGGCCGCTGGGGCTTCTGTTGCCAAGCATGGAAACAGTAAATCGACCAGCAAGTCGGGTTCGGCTGATGTGCTTACGCAACTGGGGGTCAACATTCATTGCAACATTCAGACGGTCAGTAAATGCCTGAATCAACTGGGGATTTGCTTCTGCTTTGCCCCGTTGTTTCACCCCTCGGTAGGGCATGTCATGAAAGTTCGCAAGAAGCTCGGTTTTCCGACCATCTTCAACCTGCTAGGTCCGCTCTGTAACCCGGCTAAGGCGCCCTACCAGGTACTTGGTGCGGGCCGAGGCGAGACGCGTGAAAAGCTGGCCAAGGCCCTGGCCTTGCTCGGGACCGAACGCTCGATCGTGGTTCATGGCAGGGACGGACTGGGTGAGATCACGGTGGGGGGCGTTACCGATGTCTCGGAAGTGCGGGGAAAGCAAGTGACCAATACCGAGTTGACCCCCGACGATTTTAAGCTGCAGCAGGGCTCGACCAGCTTGTTGCGAGTGCAAAGCCCGGAACAGAGTGCGGAGATCATCGAGAGGGTTCTGGCCGGTCAGTCCGGCCCGGCGCGTGATATCGTTTTGGCCAATGCGGCGGCTGCCGTGTGGATTTCCGGGATCACCGACGACCTGAGGACGGGCGCCGAACGTTGTGCCATCGCCATTGACAAGGGACATGCGAAAGAACTTCTGTCGGAGTTGGCAGACTTGACTCAACGGGACTAAGCCGGGTGCGGATATTGATTTTTTGTGCTTTTGCCCCGTTTTTCTAGCATTCGAAAAGTTAGACCTTTATCGAAGACGCTTCGATTGGTAGCCTGATTCACTCGAGCAAAGTACCTCAGAATCCCGTTTTGGAGTCGTTATGACCAAGCCTAATCACAAAGTCAAAAAAGCGAATCACGGCAAGCGGCCGGCGAACAACAAAGCCCGCAAAGCGAAGACCAAGAAGATCAAGACTCCGTAGTGGTCGCTCACGGAGTTCAGGTCCATAAGCATCGCACCGAGTTGGAAAAACGACGGCAGTTTGTCTGCCGTTTTTTTGTTGCATGATAGGGAGGGTAAACAGATGGGTCGGCGAGCACTTCCCAAGATCGACCCGACCGTTGATTTTTCCCGTCACCTCGGTTTCGTCGAAGAATTATCTCAGCCTTTTGACCCCCAGTCCCTGTTTGATCAACCACGCGATCTTGAATTGGAAGTCGGCAGTGGCAAAGGACATTTCGTTCTGACCCATTCGGAGAAACACCCGGAACGGAATTTTCTGGGCAACGAAATTGCCAGGAAATATGCCCGGTTTGCCGCCTATCGACTGGCCAAGCAGGACCGCGAGAACGCCAGGATCATTTCCGGTGACGGTCTCCGACTGTTTCGAGAGTTCCTGCCCAGTGAATGTGCCGTGGGTGTGCACGTCTATTTTCCGGACCCCTGGTGGAAAGAACGCCATCGTCGCCGGCGCGTGATCCAGCCCGGTTTTGTGTCCGATTTGCAGAGGGTTCTCAAAGCGGGTGGGATCTTTCACTTCTGGACGGACGTGGAACAGTATTTCGAAGAGACCTGCCAGGTCTTTGAACAGGAAGTTGGCTGGAGTAAGCCGGTCCTGGTTTCCGAGCCAGAGTCGCTGCACGACATGGACTATCGCACCCACTTTGAGCGACGGATGCGCAAAAATGGTCACGATGTTTTCCGGGCCCAGTTCACCCGGCGATAAACCGATTTCCGGTCCTCTCGAATTCTCGTGTCTGCCAGGGGTGCTGCATGGCGTTACCGAGGCCAAGTCCCCTGCCCTGCCGAATGGGCGGGCGTTCAGGCCTTGGCGCCGTCATTACGTTCGGCTTCGAGGTTGTCCAGGTAGGACGCATCCACATCGCCCGTAACATATTCCCCCGAGAAGACCGAGTCTTCGTAATGATGGATTTCAGGGTTGCCGGCCCTGCCCGCCTCCAGCAGGTCTTCCAGGTCTTGGTAGATTAACCAGTCGGCACCGATTTCGGTTTGAATTTCCTCAATACTGCGACCGTGGGCTACCAGCTCCTGCGCTGCCGGCATGTCGATGCCGTAGACGTTGGGATAGCGAATCGGGGGTGCGGCCGAGGCGAAGTACACTTTCTTGGCTCCCGCTTCACGGGCCATCCGGATGATTTCCCCGCAGGTCGTCCCCCGGACGATGGAGTCGTCTACCAGCAGTACAACTTTATCCTGGAATTCCAGGTTGATCGGGTTCAGCTTTTGACGAACCGACTTTTTCCGGATCGCCTGGCCGGGCATGATGAAGGTCCGGCCGATGTACCGATTCTTGATAAATCCCTCCCGGAACTTGGCTCCCAGATGGTAGGCAACCTGAATTGCCGCGGTTCGGCTGGTGTCCGGGACCGGAATGATGACATCAATCCCGTGATCTGGACGGTCCCGCAGAATTTTTCTGGCCAGAGAATCTCCCATCCTCAAGCGGCTCTTGTAAACGGAGATTCCATCGATGATCGAGTCAGGACGGGCCAGGTAGACGTACTCAAAAATACAGGGCGTGTGGTTGATCTCGTCGGCACATTGTTGTTTGCTCAAGACACGTGTTGCTTGATCAAAGATGATTCCCTCGCCCGGCTGGACGTCGGTGATATTGCTGAACCCTGCCGTGTTCAGAGCGACCGATTCCGAGGCAACCATGATCTCGGTTCCAGAATCGGTCTGTCGAGTTCCATACACCAGTGGCCGGATCCCGTTGGGGTCCCGGAAGGCGAACAGGCCGACACCCGGAATCATGCCCACGACGGCATAGGCACCCCGACAACGTTGATGGACGGTGGAGACACTCTCGAAAATGTGTTCCGGTTGAAGGTGTTCAAAATCCTGTTGGGTCAGTGCATGGGCAAAGACGTTGAGCAGGATCTCGGAGTCGGAGCGCGTGTTCAGGTGGCGTCGGTCCCGAGAAAACAGCTCATTTTTCAGGTCGGCCGCATTGGTCAAATTGCCGTTGTGACTGAGAGCAATCCCGTAGGGAGAATTGACGTAAAGGGGTTGGGCCTCGTGGGAGCTGCTCGTACCGGCGGTTGGGTAGCGGACATGGCCGATCCCCATGTTTCCTACCAGTTCCTGCATGTTCTCTGAACCGAAAACGTCCCCAACCAGGCCATTGTTCTTGTACAGGTAAATGCGTTGCCCGTCGGTAGTCGCGATTCCCGCAGCATCCTGACCTCGATGTTGCAGCACGGTCAGGGCATCGTAAATCTTGAGGTTGATAGACTCCGTACCGACAACACCGACGATGGCACACATGGCTATAACTGATTTCTAAAGTTGGACGAAGCGGGCAATGGATCGGGATAACGGGTACGTTTCATCAGCTCCGATGGAATTTTCTTGAATTCTCGGTGATCCCTGATTTCGCGTGTCATTTCACCGAAAGCCACTTAACGAATTTTAGGTCCGGGAACCGAAAACGACAATGACCAAACCGACCCGGGGAGTGGGATTGGCTTTCCTTCAGGAAACCTGTCGGGAAAGCGGAGGGTGCCTTGTAAAAATCAGGACTTGATGAAAGACTGCAGTTATCGAGTAAGTCAGCCTGAAATTCGACGACGGGAGCCCTTGAATCATGTCACCCCTGGACAATTGGATTGCCGATCGAACTTGCAATTTCGATAGTAGTGGCATTCGGAAGATGTTCGATTTGGCCGCCAAATTGGAAGATCCGATCAACCTGTCGATTGGCCAGCCCGATTTTGATGTGCCCGACCCGATCAAGGAAAAGATGATCCAGGCGGTGGAGGATGGTTTTAACGGGTATGCCTTGACCCAGGGAATTCCCACGTTGCGAGGGAAACTGCAGGAAGCAGTGGACCTGGAATATGGTGATCCGGACCGGAAGGTGTTTGTCTGTTCGGGGACTAGCGGAGGCTTGTTCCTGGCAGCCTTGGCCATGATCAATCCGGGAGATGAGGTCATCTTCTTTGATCCCTATTTTGTGATGTACCCTGCCCTGGTCGAGCTGGTCGGTGGCGTCCCTGTCAAACTGAGCAGTTACCCGGATTTCCAGATTGACGTGGCCGCTCTGGAACAGGCCATTACCGAAAAGACCAAGATGATCATCGTCAACAGCCCCTCCAATCCGACGGGAGTCTGTTACTGCGAGGACGTGGTACGGCAAGTAGCCGAATTGGCCCATCGGAAAGGAGTCTGCCTGGTCTCGGATGAAATCTACAGCCGTTTTTCAATGGACCACGAACATCTTTCGCCAGCCTGTTACAACAAACAGACCGTGGTCATTGACGGATTTTCAAAGACATATGCGATGACGGGTTGGCGTGTGGCCTACGTTCATGGACCGTCCCAAATCATCGATGCGATGATCAAGATTCAGCAATACACATTCGTTTGTGCTCCCCACCCGGCCCAGGTGGCGAGTGTTCATGCCATGGATTTTGATATCACTCCCTACATCGATACGTATCGTGAACGCCGAGATTTCATGGTGGAAGAACTCAAGAATCACTACGAGATCGTAAAACCTGGTGGTGCATTCTACCTGTTTCCCAAGTTGCCCTGGGGAAACGGTCAGCAGTTTGTAGAACGGGCGATAGAGAATAACCTGATGATTATTCCCGGCACCATATTCAGTGACCGGGATACCCATTTCCGGATTTCCTACGCCGTCTCCGACGAGATGCTGGAACGCGGTATCGATGTTCTCAAGCGAATTGCCACCCCCTGATGGATCAGGTTCGGCAGGGGCTTTCATAAGTTTCAACTGCCAACGGGCGAGTTGGCCAGTTTTCTCAACGCGAATCCCTTAATAGTTGGGCATCCGGCGATTTCGTCGAGCGTAGGGAGAGCCTTGCACGTCGGTGGCCTCGGCAAACGGCCGGTCAAATCCGCGCGGCCGCCCGCCCACGATGGGGGGGCCCAGGTCGCTACTGGGATACGGATCGTGAATGACGAATTCGTTTCGTTGTTGTCCGATCGTACCCTGTGATCCAAAATTGGTAGGGTAGCCCATACAACCACCGGCGGTGCCCAAGATCAGCAGTCCGATCCAAATCGTTCCAGGATTTCGTCTCACCATGTATCACTCGGTCAAAGAGGGCCAATGAGTCGCAGGCAGACGTTAGTTAATTTATTGTCTGCCCGCAATAGTAACGTCGCCCTGTCCCTCGGTGGCAAGACGTTCGTTTCACCTTGGTCCCCGGGCCGAAGGTAATTGCTAGCTGGTCGATGTTGTTGATCGGCCTGTGTGGTGGAATATCGACGTCGGCGACGGTTGCCCAATCGTGCAGGGACTGGATTAATAGTAGAAAAAAACGAGGTCTTGCCTCGCCTCGTAAGCCTGTTCCACCCAGCCGTCGAAATCCCGTAACAGTCCATGGACATTTTCTGATTCAATCTTGAGGCTGTTCCCTCTTGGTTCTTCAATCCGTCTTCGTATCTTCCGGTTGGAGAGGTGGCCGATCGTGGGGAAATCGGGAATCAGAGGCAGGTCGATGGGAGACCCTTTTCCCATGACGGCATTCAGTCCTGTATCTTCGAGAACGGCCCATTTGACGTGATTCCAATGCTTCGAATCCAGCCGGTTGCCGATGTACTGGCAGATCGCCTGGAGCGCGTAGCCGTAATGACAGCCTCGCTCTGGGTCGAGGTTGCCGCCTCCGACCAGGTCGTCCAGGGCGTCGAACAGGTCGGCGTGGGCATCCACCCCGATCGGGTGTTTTGCGTGTTCGGCGAGTAAAAACTGTTGGCAAACCTGGATGGGAAGATTTTCTTGCTGACAACCGATCAGGGATCTCAATTTGGTCAGCTTTAACGCATAAGGCACCAACCGGTAGTTCATGCGTGAAATCATCGTGGGGGCGTGATCGATCGGGGTAATGGAAAACAGGACTAGCTGATTGTACGACTGGTCGTCGGTGCGGGAAGGAATATTTGCAGAAACTCCGACCCGGGTAGCAGTTCAACCTGGGTCGATTTCAGGCAGGCGGGTAGCAGGACGGTTTGCCCTAATAAGGCCGGTTCCCCAGCCACTCGAATCGACCCGCGGGTCACCATCAGTACGTGAAACGACTCGTCGTTGCCAATTTCCACGTCGACGGGTTGTTCTTCTGACGTCCAGCGACAAATCCGGAACTTGTCACATTCTACGAGGTTTTCCGAATTCGCCTGCCGGTGGTTGTTCCGGCGCACGGGGGTTACTGGACACATGGAGAAATCGATGGCCCGGACTGCTTGTTCGATGTGCAATGGACGGGGCTTCCCGTCGCTGTCAACGCGATCCCAGTCGTAAACACGAAACGTCGTATTGCTTGCCTGCTGGATTTCAGCGATCAACAGGCCTGCACCAATGGCGTGAACGGTACCTGCCGGGATGAAGATACCATCCCCTGCCTGAGGTTCGAAACTGTGCAGGGTTTCCCGGACATGCCCCTGCTCGACCGCGGCCCGAAAATCAACGGCCGACACTCCTGCTTTCAGGCCAGCGTAGATCTTTGCGCCCGGGTCCGCGTGGATCACATACCAGAATTCCGTTTTTCCCAGATCAGGTGTCGGCAAATGCGCGGCGCCCTTGTCGTCCGGGTGGACTTGAACGGACAGGTTTTGATTGGCGTCCAGGAATTTCAGGAGCAGGGGAAACCGGCCGCGCAGGCTCTCTGGGACATGGCTGTCATGGATTGCTTTGAAAGTTTCCGGGCCCACGATGTCGTTCCCTGACGAGTGCATCAGTTCGGCCAACGATTTCCCGTCATGAGGTCCGCCTTGTACGATGCTCTGAAACTGATGATGGTCGGCAATTTCCCAGCTCTCCGCACAGGAATCGGGTCCGCTCGGTTTACCCAGGACGGTCGACAGGCGGGAGCCGCCCCATAGGTATCGCTGGAAAAGTGGCTGGAAGCGGAGTGGGTGCATGAAAGACGAAAAACCGGAACAACTGTGGGGTGACAATGGAAGGAAAAAAATCTTTGAGACCAAATGACGTATCACGATCAGCAAATATTGTTGCAAAAAGCCGCCCATGATAACATCCAACTAACGGCTTTTGCCCAGCGAGTTCGAAGTTGGGCGATCCGTTGGATATTTCGAGTGCTAACGATTGCCGGGAAAGGCGTTTCTCCATGCCAGTGCGACCACCGAATGAAGATCTTTTCAAAGATTCGCGGATGTCGTTTGGTCAACATCTGGAGGAATTGCGCCGCGCTCTGGTCCGCGCCCTTCTGGGGGTCGCCATTGGTTGTGTGTTCGGCTTCATGTTTGCCAACCAGGTCGTTGATTTGCTGAAGAAACCGCTGGTGGAAGCCGTTTCCAGCTATCAAAAGGAAAAGAGCAAGAAACAGATCCGGGATCGACTCGGCTACCTTCCGCCAGAATATCAACCTTGGTTCGAACGCGAACCGATGATACCGGAGACCTTGATGGTTGACCCGGGTGACATGATTCGCGTGCTGCGGCACGTCAGTCCCAATTTCCTGGCTGGCGTCAATCTCATCCCCTATACGTTTCAACCAGACAGTTTTGATCGCGGGCGATTACCCGAACTGTGCCGTCAGCTGCTGGATCCCCAGGGTCAGTCTGACGAGATCAAGAAAGTCGAAGTGATCCGGGATGGGTTCACCGCTGCTCAGCGGGCCGAAGTAAAACGAATTGCCGGCCAGGCGACGGCCAACGACAGCGACCTGGATTTCATGGCCGAGATTTTCAACCGGGTGATTGAGCGAGATGACCTGGTTGGTTCGCCCGCTTTCCAGGACTCCCTGTCCAGCGGCGCAGCGGGCGATTGGGATCTCTTCGGATCCGGTTCGGCCAACCCCTTGGTCGAGATGAAGACTGGGCTGGAAAATGAAGGCGATTCCGATTTGCGCCGGCGGATCAACCGGGTGTTGGTGACCCAGGTTTTTTCCAGTTGGATGCCGCCAGTCAAGCTGGATATGGTTCCGATGCAAGTCTGGCGAAAAATCGATGCCGAGCCACAATCCCTGGCAGCGACCGAGACCTTCATGATCTGGGTCAAAGCCGGCATCTTCAGTGGGTTGCTACTGGCCAGTCCCTGGGTGCTTTTGCAAATGTGGCTGTTTATCGCTGCCGGTCTTTACCCGCATGAAAAGAGTAGCGTTTATGTCTTTTTGCCCATCAGCTTGGCACTTTTCTTTTCCGGGGCGGGGCTGGCGTTCTTTTTTGTTTTTGAACCGGTTCTCGGATTCCTGTTCAGTTTCAATGCAAGCATGGGAATTTCCCCGCAAATCAGGATCAACGAATGGCTCGGTTTCGTGATGTTCTTGCCAATTGGTTTTGGTGTGGCATTTCAATTGCCTTTGGTGATGTTGTTTCTAAATCGAATCAATCTGTTCACGATCGAAACTTACCTCAACAAGTGGCGCATCGCCGTGATGGTTATTTTCGCCTTGTCGATGCTGCTGACTCCCGCCGATCCGATCAGTATGATCATGTTGGGGATCCCCCTGACCTTTCTCTACTTTCTGGGTATCGGACTGTGCTACTGGTTGCCGGGCAGACGCAACCCGTTTGGCGAAGAACCGGCGGCGGCTTGAACTTGTTGGTTGACTGACCGGTAGATGTCTCGGTAAGGGCAAAAAAAAAGGCCAGCCTGGATAGGCTGGCCTTGGTCTGTTCCGGCTGTTTATCGATCGCTCGACCTCAGATCTTCAGTTTCCAGCTGGTTTTCGATCTGTCGCCGGTTGAATTGACTGCCAATGCGGGAGTCCAGTTGTTCTACCGTGGCATTGTTGTGTCGTCCCATCCAGTTCAACAGCTTCTTCTGATCGATCTGTTGCACCGTGTTTTTCTTTGCCTGGTCCGTCAACTCATTAATCGCCGAGTAGAGGGCGCCAGAAAATTCAGCCGATGGTTCCGGAGACTCTCCCAGCACAGCGTACCGCGTTGTCGGGTCAATCTTGCCGGTTACCTTGCCCTGTTCATCATTCCAGGCAACGACGCGGCCACCATTGTTTTCGATCATCTGCTTCAACCTGGGGAGGTCAGAGCTGCCGTCACCATCCAGGTCGAACAGGCCAATCAGGGCGATCGGAACCGAGTAACCAGGATCCCAGGTGGCCGTCAAAACATAGTCCTTGGCCAGGATCGGGTTGGTGGGGTCTTCCATCGTGATGCGGGCTTCTGCTTGATGTTCGCCGGTAATGCGGATCACTTCGATCATCGCCTTGTACTCATCGCGTTGGAAATCAGTGGAGGTCTGTGGATAAACCGCAAACGACAGGTTGGGCCGTAAGCCATCAGCCCGGCCCAGATCGAGATAAACGCGGTCAATCTTGTGGGCAACTCGAACGACACGACCGTCGTGGAGATCAAAGTTCTCCTGTTCGTATCGGTCAAGCTTGACTTTCATCGCGCTCTTTTCCGATTCCAGGCCCTTGATGTCGTTCTTCAGTTTTTTCTGCTCAGCCGTGGACGTCTGGGCATAGTCCTGGAACTGTCGGTTGACGGATTCATTCTGTGATTTGGCTGTGTCAAGCGATGTTTGCAGAGACTGTTCCTTCGACTTGTAGTCCGCCTTGTCCTTCTCCATCGTGTCCTGAGTCGTCTTCAAGTTCGTTTGTAGCTCCGTGACCTTCTCGGTCATTTTTGCCACATCCGTATCGGCCTGGGTCTGGATTCGGTCCATTTCACCCCGTAAAACCGTCTCCTTGTTGTGGGCCTTGGAAAGGACCGCGTTCAGGTTGCGAACCAGGTTTCGGTAGGTTTGCTCCTGTGCCTGGTCACCACCATCGGAGGCGATAAACAGTTTCATGTCCTTGTCGTACTCAGTGCGGACTTCTCTCAAGTTGTTCAGTACGTCACCGAGAGAATTCTTTTGAGCGTCGGTCAGCTGGTTGTTCAACTGCAGGCTGTCCAGGCGGTCAAACATCGAATCAACTTCCGCCAGGCTCGGTCCCAATTCACCAACATAGGCGCGCAATACCTGGGCTTCGATCTGGTAGGCTTGGCTCATGTTCGTTTGAACGAGCAACTTCTGTTCTGCTTCTTGTAATTTTCCGGCATTCTCGTTCATCCTGGATGCACTCAAGAATGTCGTCAGTGCCAACACGAGTGTCAGCAGAACCAGAATAATAACGGCAATCAAGTAACCTTGGTTTTCCCTGGCAGCCATTCAGATCTCCTCAAAAGCCTTAACGGCGAGATGGCAAATAAACGAATTGAATCAATACAACACTTGGGCGAGGCCGTCAGTCGATCGAAGGGTGACTCGGACACGAATCACGGCATCGACCGAGATGGACGTCGGCTAAGTTCTTCCAGCAGCAATTTGACCTGCCGTTGCCTCAATTTTAAATTGGGTAAAAACAGTGTCAAATTCTGGACGGGGTACCCAACCGTTAGGAACTTAACCTATTCCAGTTTTTAGGGTTGGGTCGGCTGGGCCGTCGGGCGCAGTAACCCCGCTATGCTATTTATTCTACTTCCGGGCCCCCGTTTCAGCACAAAAAACTCCCGGATGGGCATTAATTTGCCTTTCGGGGGACATGCCCTGCCGCATATTCCGCTCGTATCAACTGAAAAACGGACCAAACGCTGGGCCAAGCGGGTGTCCCGAGTCTGTTTTTCCATCCGTTTTTACCGTTTATCCCCTCTTGGCGATGGTTTGAGTCTTACTGAAAACCATCGGTTTTTGGGGAAACGAGTGAAATTTGGCCGGTTCGATTGTTGGCTCACTGAACTCGGCCTGTCCTCTGCGGTTCCGACGGTCCGGCCGGCCCATGTTCTGTCATGGTGTCCCGTCAGGCACCGTAACGGTTCGTTGGCACCAGCCGGGTTCCGAAGTGCGTCCCGCAGCGGGCGGCGGAGGAGAGCCAATAAGGTTCGGTAAATTAACCGTACAATTCTGGAAAATGATGGTGAAAACAGTTATGGTAAAGGGACATCGTAAAAACAACATTCACCTGAGGTTGTTAGGAGACAAGGGTCATCCCCCGTCTCCGCCGATCAAGAAATTCGGTAGAACGAATTGCTGCAAACCGATGAATCCAGAACGCGTGAACCGCTTGACAGGTTGGCCGACGTTGATGGATTTACCCTTTTTAGCAATCCCACCTGCAATCAGATTCATTGTTCCCTTTACGTGGTAAGTTGGGCCCGTGTCGCAACGCTGTGAGTTGTGTCAAGATTCGGACCTTCCCGCCACGATCTTAGGCCAAGAATTTGTATTCAGCGTGCCGTTGGTAGCGGTCCTTTCGTCTTTCAACCCGGGTTCAGGCGTTTTTGCGTTCGGCGACCGTCTTCGTGTCCTGCAGAATGTGATCTGGAGGTTCAAGGAACGGAGCCGGAATTTTGGACCATGAAGACTGGATCATAGATTTACCCATTCAACTCATCCCACATGATGGTTCGATTCGATGCTCGTTATCGGTGTCGCGGGTGGAATTGCCAGCGGTAAAAGCAGTGTAGCTGACTGTTTCGAGCGTTTGGGCGCGGCGGTATTGAGTGCCGACCAGATTGGTCATCAGATCCTTCGTGAACCGGAAGTGAAACAGGAGATTGTCGAAAACTGGGGGCAAGACGTATTGAAAGACGGGCAAGTTGATCGTGCCGCCTTGGCCCAGGCCGTTTTTGGCCCGGCAGATGCTGAACGGCAGCTTGCCAGGTTGGAGCGGATCACGCATCCCATCATCGGTCAACGAATTGTTGAGCGTTTGGCAGAATTGGAATCGGTCGAGGTACCCGCCGTGGTCCTTGATGCTCCGGTGATGTTCAAATCGGGGTGGGATCGATTTTGCGACAAAATTGTGTACGTGCACACCGATTTGGCATCGCGTCAACAGCGGGCTGCTGATCGGGGTTGGTCAGTCAGTGAACTTGCGCGGCGAGAATCGCTCCAAGTGGACCTCGAAACGAAGCGTTTGCGGGCAACCGACCAAATTGACAATTCGCTGTCAAAGGAAAATCTGTTTTTACAGGTGGAAACATTATGGCGCCGGTGGCGACTTCCGATGCCGTAAACAAATCCTGCTGATACAACTTTTAAATGCAATCCGCCAGGTAGTCTTATCATGTGCTTGGCGAATTCGGGAGAAAAACATGGGAGATAACCGAGACTCCAAGCGAGGAGACTATTCGGGCCAGTCGGGGCATCCTCGGCGCGGTGGTCATCGTCGACCGGGCGGGCAACGTCCTTCGTACGGTGACCCGGAAATTTCTGACAAATTGAGAGAAATTGAAGCGGACGGCGAGCCGATGTCGCTGGCCGAGCAGATCTCGCGTGAAAAAAGGCCCGTGACATCGGATGAGACATCGGTCGAGCCGGATGCGATTGGCAAAATCAACGTCACCGAGTTGCAGAAGATGAAACTGGACGAGGTGCGGGCCTGTGCGGATTCAGAGGGCGTGGCCCATGCGTCTGATTTGAGTAAACGGGAATTGATCTCGGAGATCCTCAAGTTGCGAGTCAAGGCCAAGGGCCTGATGTTTGGTGAAGGGACACTACAGATTCTTCCCGATGGATTTGGTTTCCTCCGCAGTCCGGAGTATCACTACCTGAGTTGCCCGGACGATATCTACGTTTCCCCCAGCCAGATCCGGAAATTCAATCTTCGCAATGGGGCCATTGTTACCGGTCAAATTCGACCACCCAAAGAAAATGAAAGATATTTTGCGCTGTTGCGAGTCGAAAAGGTGAACGGAGTCGATCCGAACGATAACGCGCGAAAAATCCAGTTCGATGAGTTGACGCCCCTGCATCCTGATTCGCGAATCATGATGGAGCACAACGCTACGGATTACTCGACCCGTGTGGTGGATATGATTGCCCCCATCGGGTTTGGCCAGCGCGGGCTGATCGTGAGCCCGCCCAGGGCCGGTAAGACGATGCTCCTGCAAAACATGGCCCGGGCCGTTTTGAGCAATTACCCCGATGCGTACGTCATCATGTTGCTGATTGACGAGCGGCCCGAAGAAGTCACCGATATGGAGCGCGAAGTCAAGGGAAAAAACTGTGAAGTGATCAGTTCGACCTTTGATGAACCCGCATCGCGACATATCCAGGTTGCCGAAATGGTCCTGGAGAAGGCCAAGCGATTGGTCGAGAGTGGTGTCGATGTGGTGATTTTCCTCGATTCGATCACCCGCCTTGGAAGGGCTTGGAACTCGGAATGTCCCCAATCGGGCAAGACACTCTCTGGTGGGCTGGACGCCAACGCACTGCAGAAACCGAAAGCCTTTTTTGGTTCCGCCAGGAAGTTGGAAGAGGGTGGTTCGTTGACCATTCTTGCGACTGCCCTGATCGACACGGGCAGCAAGATGGACGATGTGATTTTCGAAGAATTCAAAGGGACGGGGAACATGGAAATCGTGCTGGATCGACGGCTCGTCGATCGACGGATCTGGCCAGCCATTGACATTAACCAGTCGGGAACACGTCGCGAAGAAAAATTGCTTGATGCGGAAGAATATGAGCGGATTTGCATGATTCGGCGCGTGTTGAGTGAGTTGAATTCACCCGATGCGATGGAGATGTTGATTACCCGATTGAAAAAAACCAAGTCCAATGCGGAGTTTTTGATGAGCGTCAAGGCAGGGGGAATCTAACCCGTTTGAGGCGCCTGACCCTGTGACGCAGGGTCACTTTCGAGGGGGGGGTACCTCCCGCACTGCTGATAGCAGCCTGGGTCGCGACGGTGATGAGAGATGCGGGCTGCCTGTTTCATTTTCGGGTTGGTAGAAATTTGAGAATTGACTGAGATGGATGGTTTTTCAGGTCGAATGCATGAAGGGCGAACGGGTTCCCTGGAGGGAATGCGTTTTGCTGTTGTCGTTTCGCGCTACAATGAAACAATCACCGAGAAGTTGTTGAACGGTGCGATCGAGAAACTGAGAGCCCATGGGGTCCAGGACCAACAGGTCGAGGTATTCCGTGTTCCCGGTGCCTGGGAAATCAGCTTGGCAGCCAAGTGGGCCTTGCCATCGGCTGACGCCGTGATTTGCCTGGGGGCCGTTATCCGTGGCGAAACGAGCCACGATGCCCATATCAACTCGACAGTCAGTTCCCAGTTGGGCCAGTTGATGGTTGATTCCGGCAAACCCGTGGCGTTTGGTGTTCTGACATGTAACAACCTTGAACAGGCGATCCAGCGGAGTGGTGGGAGCGTTGGCAACAAGGGACACGAGGCAGTCGATGCAGTCGTGGAAATGTTGCGCCTGAGGGAGAACGCTCGTGATTGAGTTTCGAGTTGTTCTTTTCCTGGTTTGATTTACAATTGCGACTCCTGGTTTGACCTACGTTCTTTGAAAATTGCCATGTCCCAACGCCGTCGTGCCCGAGAAGTCGTCCTCCAGGTGCTCTATCAGCTGGATTTGAATCCGGACTTCCCAATCGAGCAGAGCGAGACCTTTGTTCGGGGCCGCTTGCAGGCAGATTCCCCGACCTGTGAATTTGCTTTGGAACTGATACGGGGGGTCAGCGCGCATCGCCAATTGATTGATCAGCGACTCGCGACAACCTCGGATAACTGGCGATTGAACCGGATGGCAGCCACCGACCGGGCCATTTTGCGGTTGGGGGCGTATGAGATTCTGTGGACCGAGACGCCTGACCGGGTGGCCATCAATGAAGCGATTGAGTTGGCCAAACGATTTGGTACCAATCAGTCGGCCCAGTTTGTCAATGGTGTTCTGGACCGGTTCATTCACCTGGAGCAGGAAGCCGCGGTGGAAACCGAGCACGGAGAGACTCCGCCCCAGGGTGATGGTCGCGCGTCGGATGGACCTGGTTCGGCAAAGTCGGGGTCGTCTGACGGAAATCCCGGCTGAGAATGGCTGTCTCTGGAGGTCGGTCCGGTTCGGGTGCCCAACTGGGGCGCCCGTCGATACAATGGGCGGCTTGTGAGACTTTTTTGGACGCATTCTGAACGTACGGGTAGATAATTAAACCATGGCTGGCTGGAATCCATTTGGACGAAAAGAAGAAAAACCGATAGACGGAGATTCGGCCGAGAATCCCCTGGATCAGACAGAGGATTCGCCGTCGACCGATGCACGGGTTGGCATGTTTGGATGGGCCAAAAGTGCTCTGAAGAAAACGGTCACGGTTCTCAATACCGATATCCGGGACTTGGTGGGTAAAGAGGGGCGGTTGGTTGATGATGAGTTTCTGGACGAGTTGTTTGCCTACCTGATCAAAACCGATATGGGGAATGGCCCGGCGGAACGGATCCGGGATGACATCCAGGACAAGTTCAGAGGCCGGAAAGTGATGATGATCGATCTCGTGGATTCGGCCAAGGAGACGATCCTCGAGATGATGCAACAGGAGCCAGCGGAACTTGCCCAGGCAGACGCCGGTCCCACGGTGATCATGGTTGTCGGTGTCAACGGATCGGGCAAGACCACCTCGATTGCCAAGCTGTGCCAGTTGTTTACGTCCCAGGGCAAGCGGGTTGTACTCGGTGCAGGCGACACGTTTCGAGCGGCTGCTGTGCAGCAGTTGACCGTCTGGGCAGACCGACTGGGAGCGGAGATTGTGACGGGTAAATCGGGTGGTGATCCAGCCAGCGTTGCCTACAAGGCGGTCGATACGGCGAAAAAATCGAATGCTGATATTTGTATTATTGACACGGCTGGTCGGTTGCAGACGCAAGCCAACTTGATGGATGAATTGGGTCGCATTCGGCGGGTCATGTCCAAGGTAATCGAGGATGCACCGCACGAGGTGTTGCTGGTGCTGGACGCCACCGCCGGACAAAATGCGATCAGCCAGGCGCGGGGTTTTACCGAGGCAGCCGGTGTTTCAGGGATCGTCCTGGCCAAGTTGGACGGTTCTGCCAAGGGTGGGGTGGCCATTCCCATTCGACAGGAGTTTGGTTTGCCGGTGAAATTTGTCGGTCTGGGGGAAACCCCGGATGCGTTTGCCAGGTTTGAAGTCCAGGCCTACGTGGATGCCCTGTTTGATCAGGTGGCTGAAGACGGAGCCGATGCCTGACCCCGCCTGCTCCCTGCCTGGGCCGATTCGTTTCAAGGGGCCTGGCGTCATGAAAGAAGCGGCCAATACTTTTCGCGCGGAACCACACATGGTACAGTTTCGTCCATGAAACTCATTGTTGCCATTATCCAGCCCCATCAACTGGAGTCCGTCAAAGCGGCGCTGACCGATGTCCAGGTCTTTCGTCTGACGATCATGGATTGCCAGGGATTCGGTCGTCAGCACGGTAAGTCGGAAATTCAGGGAACCGAAGAGGGGATTGCGAATCTTCGACGCAAGGTCCAGTTGCAGATCGCGGTCAATGAAGAATTCGTAGAACCCACCATCCAGGCGATCGTTGAGGGCGGCCGCAGTGGTGAAACGGGAGAGATGGGGGACGGGAAGATTTTCGTATTGCCGCTGGATGACTGTGTTCGCATTCGAACCGGTGAGCGGGGCAGTGATGCGATCTGAAATCGCTCCGTACTGTCGCGTCGGTCTCCGGTGCGATGTGGCCGGCAAGGCGCAACGTGAGGGCCGTTGATCGCCCCTCGACACTTACCCGCTCGCTGTCAAATCTTGGCGCCTGCACCCTTGGTCAGCGCCATGAAGGCGGATTCCAGGCTGACTTCTTCTTCCTGGAACAACGTCAGGCCAATTCCCTGGTTGATCAAATCGGCCGCCAGTTGCGAATAATCCTTAGTCTGGCTTTTGAGGGTGACGACCAGGTGACCGTCCCCCTGTTCGACACGGGATACCAGTTCGTTCTGCTCAAGCACTTTGGCCGCCGTCTCGCTGTTGGTGTCAACACCGACGTGCAGCACGGTCTGATCCCGAACCTGGTTCATGACGTCGGTCACTTCGGCTGAGACCTTAAGCTCTCCCTTATCAATGATTCCGATCTTGTTGCAGATGTCCGCCAGTTCCGGCAGGATGTGGCTCGAAACGATCACGGTTTTTCCCATTGTTCCCAAGCGTCGCATCAGGTTTCGCATCTCGATCCTGGCCCGCGGATCGAGGCCGCTGAGCGGTTCGTCCAGCAACAGCACCTGGGGGTCGTGCAGCAGGACCCGGGCCAGCCCCAGTCGTTGTGTCTGTCCGCGGGAAAGTGTATTGGCAAACGCGTCTCGTTTGAAATCGAGGTCAACCGTCTCCAGCATCTCATCACATTTTTTTCGACGTTCCGTTCCCTTGATGCGGTAGGACGCTGCAAAAAACTCCAAATATTCAATCACCTTCATGTCGTCGTAGACGCCAAAAAAGTCCGGCATATAGCCGACCAGCCGACGGATTTCCTTGGGAGCATTGTAGATCGAGTGACCGCACACGTACGCTTCTCCCCAGCTGGGTTCCAGCAGCGTGGCGATGATTCGCATGGTGGTTGTTTTGCCGGCCCCGTTGGGCCCGATAAACCCGAACAGGTCACCCTGTTGAAGATCCAGGTTGATCGACTTGATAGCGAACATCTCGCCATATTTCTTGGTGAGGTTTTCGGTTTTGATCACGACGGGAATTCCGTTTTACGGGTTCGGATTTTCAAATTCTACCGGGAGGGTGATTCGAACGATGGTTGTTACATTATCGTAACGGGTTTCTGTGTCACGGTCGGAAATCTCAAGGTCCGTACCGTGATGGATATGTCGGATCTCGCCCACCAGCATGGCTCGTCCCAGGTTGAGTTGACGAGACATGTCGACTTGTGATTGGTAGTCATGGGAGAGCTTGGTGTAGCCGCGCCCGCCGGCCAATTCATAGAACATCAACATGTCGGCGATTCTCCACATTCGGGCGTCCGCAGGATTCCAGGGACTGTTCTTCCCCTTGTTGCTCTCCCGTTTGCGCCGCGTCAGGAAGTTCTTGGCAGTTTTTTCCTTGGTCTCCGTTTCAATATCAATCGTTTCTCCCGGCTCCAGGATGTCATTGAGCTCATAAGTCCAGTTTTCGAACATCAGCCGGCAGTTATGCAGGCTGACTTGCAGAGGATTGGTGATGGTCCCCTCCAGACGTTGAAACTGGGAATCGACTCGCAGCCTGCTTTGCACCTTGAATGGGTTGGGGCTGTACCACTGTACGAACAGTGGCTTGGTGGAAGATACCTGCAATGGCAGTTCGCTGAGGGTGCAGTGGGCGGGAGAATCTCCCTCACCGCTCGATTCGAATTCACAGCGATATTCCCGGCGAAACAGCCGAGCTCCTGTGCGCGTTTGCATTCCCCCCAAGCCGCTTCCGGGAAGGCCTTGCCAGATGACCGTGCTGTTGGTGCGGGTGTCAAACCCGAGCTGGTTTCTGGCAGCCGTTTGGACCTGGCAATTGGACGTTGCCGGGCTGAAAACATTGGCCCACAGGTTGCCCCGGGTGGTGCTGTCGATAGCATCAATGTCGATGATCTCCAGTTGGTTAACCTGGATGCTGGTCGGTCGGGTTGCCCGGGCCATGATGACGGCGATACCGCAAAACAGAAGCGTGATCAAAGGAAAGGTCAGCCAGGTCAGTTCCATTTTGCCAAAGACATTTCTCAACAGGAAATAGTCACCTGGACCGATGCAGATAATGTAGAGTCCGATCAGCACGGCAACCCAGGTAAAGGTCACGAAACGGGCGCCAGAAAACTGCTCGAGTGGAACTTTCAACTGTCCGGTCAGGTCGTCGTAGCCATAATGTGAGAAACGATTGTTCTGAGTCTCTTCGATGGTCGAGGGGTCGGCGTTGGATGCCGGGTCGAGCAAACCTGAAATAAACGCGTTGCGTCCCGGCCAGTCGGCAACGGGTCCCTGGTCGAGGTCAACCGCCGAGTAAACCACCAGGCCGAAGCCCAGGGCCGTTCGAACAATCAGCGGGATATCGTCCTGGGTCTTGTCAACGACACCCTCGACCGGGTTGAGCACGGTAGCCACCAGAGATTGGTTGTCTCCTTGCAGCAACTGTTCACGACTACTGGCGAAGGCTTCCAATTGCCAGCTGTTTTGTAGTGCGGTGTTATTGACCAGGGTGCCGGGCAGGAACCGTCCCAGGCCATCGCTGTGGAAGACGTCTTGGCCGTTTTCTCCACCACAAAAGACAAGTTTGCCTCCATTGCGAACCCACTGTTCAAGGGCTTGCCATTGCGGCTGCGTCAGGGACTGGATCAGTTGGACGTCGGAGGTGGTGATCACGACCGTTGAAATCGATTCCCAGTTGAGCCAGGAGGATGGCAGCGAGCTGGTATCGTTGGTTCCCAGCACGACTTGACTATCTCCCTTGGAACTACTCGAGATTACCGATTCCAGCGACTGGAACACGGCTTCTCCTGGTTCGATGGCGAGGATCAACTTGTGGGTGCTGGGCACAATATTGAGCGAAGGCAGACTGCCGAGGCTGGCCGTTTTTTCTGCCAACACCTTATTTTGGTCGTCCAGTAAACGGACCGTGATAGCGCCGTATTGTCGGCCCAGCCGGGTCCGCGCCTCGAATCTGCCGGGTGCTCGGCGGATCAGTTGACCCGAGTAGGTAACCAGTTGGTCATCGCCATCCAGCACGGAAATTTCGTAGCGGGTGGCTGCCGGTTGATTTTTGCTTTCGATGAATACGGGCAACCAAGTGCCCAGTTTCGCAATTCCCTGGAAGCCGATCTGGAAATCGAGTTCGCCTGTGTTTTCGGGCGATGGCTGCAGCCGGTTGGCATCGTTACCTTCCTGCCCCTCGAGGGAGTGGACACCCATCGCCATGATCAGAAGGCAGGGAAGAAGTTTGTGAAAGCAGAACATCAATATTACGAATGGCTTGGGGTTCGATGAAAACGTGCAGCCGAATCAAAACAGGTTGACTACCCGGTCGATCTGCGGCCTGGGAATTGGCAGCTGACCCTTCGCGGAGCCGCCAAGTTCAAGCATAAACCATTCGGGCAAAAACAGCCATACACGACCACCCGGCTTTTCGTTGGATCGCCGTGGAATAGAGACCATGACCGCCCGGTTGTTTCATTACGGACGAGCGGCAAGGCTGGTTCTTTCTTTGCGGGGTCACGTTGGGAAAACGACCCGTGTTTTCCGGCCATGGTCGTGAGCCGTTACCGAGGGCCGGTAGGCGAGGGTCAGGGGATGTTCTTGGGGTGTTCTTTCTGGTTTCGGGGCCTTTCCCCGAATTCACGGTTTCTCGGCATCGGGGCAGTGGCACACCAGTTGGTTGCAACCAGGGCATCCGGCCCCGTACTTCGCCTGGACCGCATGCGTCAGGTCGACCCCTGCCAGGTTGGCAATGGTCGTGAGCCAGGCCAGGACATCGGCAAATTCTTCTGCCCTGTTTTTCGGATCGTCTTCGCGAAGTGCGGCCGACAATTCACCCACCTCTTCCATCAGCCACATGAAGGTTCCCGGGATTCCGCGTGCCACGTCTTTTTCGAAGTACATCTGACGGATTAATTCCTGGAAGTCGGCAAACGTAACAGATGTATCTTGTGGATTGGATTCCATCATGTTTCCTTTTCTTCCCCGGGATCGGCCGTTTCGTTTTCAGAACTTTCAATTCGGTTTCTGGATAACTGGATGTCGCCATCGACAATTCTGACGGCGAAGACATCGGTCTTGATACGGCGATTGTCACACCATGTGCCGTCCCTTACGTCGAATCGCCAGCCATGCCAGGGACAGGCGACATTCATCTGTTGGACATCAAAATGACCGGTTGCCAGCGAGGCCCCCATATGCGGGCACATATCATCGATCGCGTAATATTTTCCATCGTGCAGGAAAACGGCAACGACATGATCGCCAACCTCGAAAGCCTTGGCTTGCCCTTCCTCAATTTCACCCACTCGGGCGACCGTTACAAAATCGGGAGATGAACTAGGTTTCACGGTGTTGATGATATAAAGTTGGAAAGGTTTATTGTCGCTTGATGCGAAGCCTGATTCGGCTGGTCACGCTGGTTTCGATCATCATGTCACTGTAGGGCTTGCTGGTGACCATTTGGTTGTCGACCTGGCTGTCCGTGAAGATGCCCTCTTCCGGATTGTATTCGAATGTGCCGGTCCCCTTGAATTCTTCCAGCTTCGCACCCGTTTCGGAAGGTGCTTTTTCCTGCATCTCGGTTTTTAGCTTGATCACCTGCAATTCGGAGTTGGCCGATTGCCCTTGGAAGGTAAACGCCTGAACTCGCTCAAAGGTGCCCATCTCACTGGTGATTTCACGCCGGGACTCCCACTGCTCTCCCTGGCTTACCGGCTTGTCAGGTGTCTGCAGGGCGGCTTGTCCAAACATCTCGCTCAGTCCCTCCTTGGAAAATAGCTCCCTCAGCCGCATCGACTCCGGTGCCTGTCGCAGCGATTCCATGCTGGCTTCCGGGATATCCACCGATTCAATCATGCCTCGATTGGTCATTTGAAACGTGATGGTATTGCCGACCAGGGGTGTAATCATCTGGGTCAGTTGCCCAGCCAGACCGCCGCCGCTCTCCTGGGCATCCGTATCTACATTGATCACTTGTTCCCCACTGTCATTGGGCGTCTTGGTGACCAGCTTGATCCGCTGGATCGTCTGTTTGATGGTGTAATTGCCGTTGGCCTCTACGCCCATAACCTCCCAGTCGATCCACATCTGCATATCGTTGGAACTGGTCCGGGTTCGCCGGTCAACCTGGCTGACAATCTCCACCTGCTGCTGCATTTCCAGCGAGAATTTTTCATTGCTTGCCAGGTTCCACTTGAGCGCTGTTTCCTGCGCGCAAATCGTCGACAGCGGCAGTAGTGCAAAAACCAGGAAGCCGGTCAGGGCCGGCCTTGAAAAATAAACGTTCATTTTCTCTCTATCCTGTTGAATGACGTCCTTGGATTTTCCATTCAAAATGTATGGCTGGCACCGGGCGACAGTACAATTGGCTCGGCTTCCGTTTGTTCTCGAACAAGCTTGGCCCAAGCTTCGGCATCCTGTTCGATCGGTGGCCAGGTTCCGTAATGACTTGGCAAGACCTGTTTCGGCTGGATCAGCTTGATCGCTTCAATGCTGTCCTCCGGACCCATCGTAAACAGGTCACCGATAGGCAGAACGGCCACATCCACCCCGCTCTTGCCGATTAACTGCATGTCCGAGAACAGACTGGTGTCGCAGGCAAAGTAGATGTTCTTGTCAGCCAGGCTGAGCAGGAACCCTCCCGGGTTGCCTCCATAGGACCCGTCGGGCAACTGGGAGCTGTGGATCGCATGTGTCATCTTGACGTGGAAGAAATCCGATTTGAAATTTCCACCAATGTTCATGCCCACTGTGTTTTCCAGACTGTGGACCTTGCCAAACCATTCGGCGATCTCGTAGTTGGCAATCACCTGGGACCCGTTCCGGCTGGCAATCGATGCCACGTCTGCCACGTGATCAAAATGACCGTGGGAAACGAGGATGACTTCGGCGTCGACGTCATCGGCTTTGACTGGCGAAGTCGGAGAGTCGTTCAGGAACGGGTCGATCAACAACCGGCGCCCTTCCGTTTCCAACAGCCAGGTCGCATGTCCCAGCCATTTCATGTTGATAGTCATTTTTTCTCCTTGCCGAGGATCATTCTGAACGAGGCGACTCTCGTAACAGGCGATTCATGTTCAACTTGTATTTCTCTACGCCCGGTTGGCCATAAGGGTTCACCCCGATCAAGCGACCCTCGACCACGGTGGCGAGCATTAGCATCTGCATCAGTTGTCCCAGGCTCGATTCATTGCATCCCGGTAACCGCAAATTGGTCGTTGGTCTCGAGTCCTCGCGGTAGGCCAGGTTGGTCCCCCTCCAAGCGGCGTTCATGATCTCGGGAAGTGTTCGGTCGGCCAGGTCGTTCAGGCCATCCTCGTTCCAGTCACTCATGCCCACCGGAAGTGGGTCATACCGCCAGCTGTCGAGGACGACGTTGTTGACCAACTTGTCCCGGCGACCCTCCTGGTGCTGCTGGGCACGAGAGTGGAGGTCGCGGGTATTGACCGTGGTCAGAGGCAACGCACCCTGTTCCTGCTTCCCCAGGCTCTCGGCCAGTAACTGATCATACCAGAAACCGAGCGATTCAAGTGATTTGGTCCAAGCGGACAGGATCCGGGTATGACAACCCTGCTCCCGTTCCAGCAGATGGTTGATGGCTACAAAGTCGAGAACAACGTTGGAGCCAAATTCTGCCTGTCGAAAATGATCGTTGAGGGCGGCGGCTCCCTCCAGCAGGGTGACCACGTCAATTCCCATGAGTGCGGCGGGTAATAGCCCAACCGGAGAGAACACGGAAAAACGGCCGCCTACCCCGTCGGGAACGAGAAACCGGCTCGAGCAGCCGATGGCATCGGCCAGGTTGGCGAGCTTGCCCGTCTTCCCTGTTACGGGGATCACCAGTTCCGGCAGGCGCTCTCTGCCCACCTCGGCTTCCAGGGCGCGCAGGAACTGGCGGAAAGCGGTCGCTGTTTCCAAGGTTCCCCCGCTCTTGCTGATCACTACGATCGACCAGGGAAGCTCGTCGTCCTGGCAGCGCAACAGGTTCAACAACCCTTGTGACCAGTCGTTGTCAACGTTGTTGCCCTCGTAGTAGATTCTGGGTCGACCGCCCCGCTCGGCCCGACTGTACTCGTTGTAATAAGGTTGGCAACAGGATTCCATCAGGGCCCGCGCGCCCATGTACGAACCACCGATTCCCAGAACCACGACACGGTCAACGGCTTGCTGCAATCGCTGCGCCGTTTCCAGGATCCTGCCCAGTTCGCTCGACTTGCGATCGGTACGGTAAGCGTCCAGCATCCGTTCCGGCAGTTCCATGAACCCCGCATCGAGCGGTTGCCGATCCGCCGGGACCTGGCCTGTTTCGTATTGGTGCAGGTCTTCGTTCAATATTCCTGCGCGGACACGGTTCATTTCACCCGCCATGGCATCAAACTGAGCGGTATCGATACCATGTGGCTCGAAGAAAACTCCCTGCGGGTCAAACGAGATTAATTTTGACTGGGACATCTGAATTTCCAGGGGACCTGGACCTTAACTTGGCTCTGCCGGAGATTACCATTGTTGTCAATAAACGGTTCCTTACAACGTGGCACAGCGGTTTCGCAATGGGAGCGGAGTTGGTAGCTTGTTCTGGAATCAACGAAACTTCAATTAATTTCTCTGGATCGTGATGAATCAGCTTAAGCGACATGCAGATTTTGGTGGTTCCCGCGGCCCCGTGATCCTGGCGATCATGGATGGCGTTGGAATTGGCGGGGGAGACGTCGGCGATATGGTGTCCCGGGCGGCCACGCCGAATCTGGATTGGTTGGCCGAAAACTCCCTGTTTGCCAAATTGAAGGCCCATGGTCGGGCTGTGGGAATGCCTTCCAATGCGGATATGGGCAACAGCGAAGTGGGTCACAACGCGATTGGGTCGGGACGGGTTTATGACCAGGGTGCCTTGCTGGTTCAAAATGCGGTCCGTTCGGGCGAGGTTTTTGAGGGTGATACCTGGAAGCAAATGGTAGAGCGTGTGCTTCAAACGGGGGGAACGTTTCATTTCATTGGCCTGCTGTCAGACGGTAATGTACACTCCCACATCGATATCCTTCTGGCGATGCTCAATCGCTGCCAGGCAGAACAGGTCAAAAAAGTCCGTGTTCATATTCTGTTGGACGGTCGGGATGTGCCTCCCCAGTCTGCCCAGGTCTATATTGCCCAACTGGAAGAACACCTGGCGAGCATCAACAAGACACCCGGATTTGATTACCGGATCGCGTCCGGGGGAGGTCGGTTGTACATCACCATGGATCGCTACGGTGCCGACTGGCCGATGGTCAAGCGGGGTTGGGACGTGCATGTCAAGGGAGTGGGTCGACCCTTTGCATCGGCCCAACAGGCAGTCGAGGCGTTACGCGCTGATGACCCGGGTGTGGTCGACCAGGATTTAAAGGAATTTGTCATCGTCGAGGATGGCAAGCCGGTGGGTCCGATCGTTGATGGGGATAGCGTGGTCCTGTTCAACTACCGTGGTGATCGCGCGATCGAACTGGCCCGCGCATTTGACGAACCCGATCTGGATACCTTCGATCGAGGACCGATTCCCGATGTTCTTTTTGCCGGAATGATGGAGTACGATTCCGACCAGAAGATACCGAAGCACTTCCTGGTTTCGCCGCCGGCGATTGAGGAGACGTTGACGGAATACCTCGTGGAGTCCGGGATTCGCCAGTTGGCGGTCAGCGAAACACAAAAATACGGGCACGTTACCTATTTCTTTAATGGGAACCGATCTGGCAAGTTTTCGGAGGAATTGGAAGATTACGTGGAGATCAAGTCGGATCATGTGCCGTTTAACCAGCGCCCCTGGATGAAAGCGGCGGAGATTACCGACGTCGTCATCGACTCCCTGAAGAACCACCGCCACGATTTTATCCGGACCAATCTTCCCAATGGTGACATGGTGGGCCATACGGGGGATCTCCTGGCGGTCGAAATCTCCGTCGAGGCGGTCGATTTGTGTGTGGGTCGCATGATCGAAGCGGTCCGCGACGTGGGCGGGGTCCTGATCGTGACGGCCGATCATGGCAATGCCGATGAGATGTATTCGCTCGACGAATCGGGAAACCCGAAGCGGGATGAGCAGGGCGATTTTTGCATCAAGACCAGTCATACGCTAAACCCTGTTCCGTGTTACATTTACGCAGTGGGACAGGAGGGCCAGTTCCGTTTGTCCGAGTCGTCACAACTCGGGATCAGCTCGCTGGCCGCGACGATTCTCGAGTGCCTCGGATTCGAGCCGCCCGATTCCTTTGAGCCATCGATCGTCACGATCACGGAAAGCTAGCACGGCGATCGAATCGGGTCGACTTGCCCTTGCTGCAAGCCGGCAATTCTTCGACACTACTCCCCCCAAATTCCGGGATCGAGTATGTCTTTGCCGAATACCCTCAATCCGATATTGAATCTCAGCCTGTTCGCTCTATTGCTCGGGCTCGTCTGTGGCTGTCGGGTTTTTTCGACGGCCAACGAACCTGTTGCACCCCAGGCCGAGGTACCGAATCCCCTGACCGTCCCGCTCTATGACCGAACCCTGGTTATGGATGAGGTTTCCGATGAACTGGATGACTACTTTCGGGTCTACAAAGAAGAGCGGATCAGGATCGTTGACAATATCATGACCGAAGGCTGGATTGAAACCCATCCGCAAATTGGGGGCACGATTTTTGAGCCGTGGCGCAATGATTCCACCCGTGGTTTTGAACGTCTGCATGCCACGTTGCAGACCGTCCGTCGATTTGCCAAGGTGCGTGTCATCCCGACCGGCAACAGCTACCTGATTGACGTCAAGGTTTACAAAGAGTTGGAAGACAAGCAGTTTCCCCAATACTCGACCTTTAACGGGCAACCGCTGCGGCACGACAACAGCCTGGATATCGACCGCAACGACAACGATCTCACTCAATCGGAAGGTTGGATCCCGCTGGGCCGCGATTTTTCACTGGAACAGAGGATTCTGCGCAATATCCAGGCCCGCATCAGCGAGAATTGTCGACCGCAATAACACCCTGGCCTCGAGGCAGCTCCGGGGTGATCACCGTTTCTTACAATGGTCGGCCAGATCAGCTAGACTGTTCAGCTCATGCATCTCCACGAAGACGGTCACGATGGCAAAACAGAAGAAAAAACGGTTGACGTCCCGGTTCGGTGAACCGCAGCGCTTGCAGCGCGTCATGGCGGCGGCTGGCTTTGGCAGCCGGCGTGAATGTGAAAAGCTGATCGAAGCGGGGCGCGTCGAGGTCGATGGCGCCGTGGTCCAGGAGCTGGGCGTCAAAGTGGATGCCAGCCAACAAGTGATTCACGTCGATGGCGAGCGACTTCAAGAGTCGAGACTGCAGTATTTCATGCTGAACAAGCCACCGGGCGTGCTGTCGACCGTGCAGGATCCCTCGGGGCGTTTGCGGGTAGTCGACCTGATCAACACGGATATGCGGGTCTACAACGTTGGCCGGCTCGACAAGTCGAGTGAAGGGATGATCCTGGTCACCAACGATGGCGACCTGGCCAACTTGCTGACCCATCCACGGTACGGCGTTTCCAAAACGTACCATGTGTTGGTGAAAGGGGTGCCCAGTCGAGAGACACTCAGCCAGATGAAGAAAGGTGTCTACCTGGCTGAGGCCAAGGTGCAAGTGGCCAAGGTTCGCAGTCTCAAAAAGACCCAGGACGGATGCTGGCTGGAGATTGTCCTGGACGAAGGGCGAAACCGTGAAATTCGGCGGCTGCTTGCCCGCCTGGGACATAAGGTCGTCAGGCTTTGCCGGGTTGCCATCGGTCCCTTGCCGCTGGGTGAACTGCCTGTGGGTGCGCACCGGCGGTTGACGTTAGGTGAGGTCGACCTGTTGCGGGGGGTGGCTGGGAAACCGAGTCGTGGTCGAAGCCGGCCGAAAAAGAAAAGTGCTGCCGGGTCGGAGCGGGTGAAGGGTAAAAAGAAACAGGGCAAGCGCGTCACGGGCAGCCGGGGGCGCGGAGCGGGTGCATCGGCGGGTGCGTCGGCGGGTGCGGGTCGCAAGAAAGTGACCAAGCGGAAGTCGAAGGCAGGCTCGAAACCAGGTTCGCCCAGGAGTGCCAGGAAAAAAGCTGCTGTGCGCAGTGGCGGCAAGCAGGCGATGGGACGCTCTGGCAGCCGGGCCAAGCCAGTCCAGGGAAAGAAGTCTACCAGGAAGACCCGTGCCAGGCGCCGGTAGCTGTAGGGACCGGAATCGCGTGCGGCGAAGATTCCGCCCTTGTTAACCCTTGTCCCGGTCACGTTCGCAGGGCACTGGGAGTTTGCGGAATGGTGATGAGGCTCGTCCGCAAGCCGGCCTTGATCGAGGCGCAAGCGGAGAAGCTGAATTAGAAGGCACGGATCGGAAGTACTTGCCTAGCTGGCCGACTTGGCCTTCTTGATCGCGTGTTGCAGGCGGGACTTTTTTCGCGAGGCGGAGTTAGGGTGCATAATCTTCTTGGCTCCCGCCTTGTCCAGTTTTCGTGCTGCCTCAATATATTCTGTCTCGGCTTGCGCGACATCACCCGATTCTACGGCTGCCAACACCTTCTTGACCTGGGTCTTAACCTGCGACTTGGCAGATTTATTGCGGGCTTGGCGTACTTTATTCTGCCGAAGTCGTTTTTCGGCACCTTTGGAGTTTGGCATGGTTTAATCGATCGGGTATATCAATGGTTCGGGTTACAAACGAAGGCCGTAGCGGGCGCACGGCCGACCCAGGCAATCCCCTAATATGGCGATTGGGTTCGAGTTTGTCCAGCGTTAATTTTACCGTAATTCAGCCAGGGAAGAGTCGTTTTGAACGTGGAATCTCCACTTGCTAGTCAAACGGTACTGATTCCGCGACCAGTGCAGGCGGGCCAGGACCCGTTGGGCACCCGTCTGGCAGACATGGGAGCCTCGGTTGTCTACAGCCCGGTGATCCAGATCCTGCCGCCGGTGGCCTGGGATGACCTCGATCGTGCGCTGCGGTCAATCCAACAGTACCAGGGTGCTGTTTTCCTCAGCCGACACGGCGTCCAGGCGGTCGTTGACCGAGCGGAATCCCTGGGGGAAAGGGATGGTCTCATTGACTCACTGGGAAGCCTTGGCTGCTTTACCATCGGGCAAGGGACGGCCGCCGAGCTGGAACGTCTGACCGGGAAGTCGAGCCACGTGCCAGGTCAATCCAACAGCCAGGCGATGGCAGATCTGCTGATCGAGCAGCGTCAACATGCCCCGTTCCTGATCTTTCGTGGTGATCGCGGCAGCCGCGTACTCCCCCAGCAACTCTCATCCGGGGATATCCCGTTTCAACAGGTGGTTGCCTACCGTTCGGCCGACGTCGAAGTGGTTGACAGGAAGACCGTTGACCGGATGGGCCAGGGACTCATTGACTGGGTGACCGTGACCAGCTCGGCGATTGCCCGATCTCTGGTCAGGTTATACGGCGATTCCTTGAGAAGGACGCGCCTGGCCAGCATCAGCCCCACCACCAGCGGGGTGCTGGATGCGCTCGGTTATCCGCCCGATGTGGAAGCGGAACATTACGATTTCAACGGTCTGGTCGCAGCGATGGTTCCGTCGGGCCGCGACTGAACGGCGCGCAGGTTGGCGGCGAGGTGGGCCGAGCGATACGGCGAGATTGAACGATTCCCGCACAGGCATCCGGAAGTCAAGTGAAGCGGGCCGGGGCGTCGCTAAACCTGTTCCCGAAAGGTGAACCAGCTAAGAACAGCCAGCATCAACGAACAGATGACAAACACAATATCAATCGTCGAATTGGCGTATTTGAACGGCGCAATTTCAATCGAGCCGGCCATACCCAATACGAGGTCAGCAAGGAACAGAGCAAATACAATTACAGCGATTGCCAATGCTGCGATACAAAGAGCCTTCTGCACTTACAGATTTCCTCAACTTTGATCCGCGCTAACTGGGCCAGGAATGATTTAAACGATTCTGAGCCAACAGTTTTTGTAAATGAAACAACCTACCCACGATCGGCCAAATATAATCTAGAGCAATTGGGCTGGATGGGTTGGATAACCGTTCAGCTAGTATAATTGGCAGTTTCAGCCTGTCACGCCAAGGAATATTGGCCAACCTTCTGAAAAGCTCATTATGCTGCTTGGAAAGCATCGTTATGATTAATTGTTCCGGTTATCCGGTACAAAAATTAGCATAAAACGCCCCCGTTTTATACTCGACTTGTCTCGAATAAATTCTAATTTCCGGTTAATTCCCATGGTTTTAGATTCAAAAACGAAACGGACTGGCGACCAGATCGACTGGACAGTTTTTCGCCAGGAGATGCCTGTTGCTGAGAAATGGGCCTATTTTGACCACGCTGCGGTGGCTCCCATTCCCCGTCTGGCCCGCGACCGTCTGTCGGTCTGGGCTGAGCAGGCGGCTTTTGAAGGAGCTACGTGTTGGCCAAGCTGGTTCCGGCAACATGAAGACTTGCGCGATTTGACCGCCCAGGTGATCAATGCCAAGCCGCAGGAAATCGCACTGATTCCCAACACGACCTTCGGGATCAACCTGGTGGCCAGTGGTTTGCCCTGGGAGGCGGGCGACAATGTCGTCCTGCCAGAACATGAATTTCCTTCCAATCTCTACCCCTGGATGCATCTTGAATCGCAAGGGGTGGAGCTTCGCCTGGTTCCTCTCGATGGTAATCGGGTATGCCCGGCCCGCATGGCGGATGCCTGCGATCGACGAACCCGTGTGGTGAGTGCCAGCTGGGTTGGCTACGCGTCCGGTTACCGCCTGGATCCCATGGAAATCGGGAAAGTCGCGCACGACTGCGGGGCGCTGTTCTTCCTGGATGCGATTCAAGGACTGGGTGTTTTCCCATTGGATGTCCAGGCAGCCGGTATTGATTTCCTCGCCGCCGACGGTCACAAGTGGTTGCTGGGCCCGGAAGGGGCTGGTGTTTTTTATGTCCGCCACGATTTGTTAGAGACGCTCAAGCCGATGAACATTGGCTGGAACAGCGTCAAGCAGGGAAATGACTTCGACAAAATCGATCTGAAGTACCGGGAATCTGCCTCGCGCTACGAAGGGGGGACCCAGAACATGGCGGGTTTCATTGCCCTCGGGGCGAGCCTCGAGTTGTTGACCGAATTTGGGCTCGCCTCTGATCATTCACCGATCGCGGAACAGGTGATCTCGGTTTCCGATGAACTTTGCCGGGCACTTGAGGAATGTGGGGCCGTTGTGTTGAGCGATCGGGATGCGGCATCGAAAACGGGCATCGTCTCGTTTGATTACCACCAGAAAACGACCACCGAGGATCGTCTGAAATTGCTGGAGCAAGGGGTCGTCGTCAGTTGTCGGGGCGGCAAGCTGCGGGCGTCGGTACATTGTTACAACAACGGGAATGATATTGACCGTTTGGTCCAGGCCCTTTCATCACTCGACTGAGTTTGCTCCCCCATGAAAACAGCCGTCTACACCGGTTCCTTTGACCCCATTACCCTGGGGCACTTGGACGTGATCCAACGGAGTAGCCGACTGGTTGAGAAGTTGGTTGTGGGAATCGGTGTGAATATCGAGAAGCAGGGTCTGTTCTCGACCAGAGAGCGGATCGATTTGGTAAAGCGATGTACGCGTGATTTGGATAACGTCGAGGTCAGGTCATTTGAGGGCCTGGCGGTCAATTTTGTGACCGATTGTGGTGCGAATGTAATGATTCGCGGGGTGCGACCTTTGACAGATGTGGCGGCTGAAATCACAATGACCATGGCCAACCGCCAACTGAATGATCACCTGGAGACGGTGTTCCTGATGGCCGACAGCAAGTATGCCCACGTCTCCAGTTCGCTGATCAAGCAGATCGCTCCCTTGGCCGACGACCAACAACTGGCCCGTTTTATTCCACGTGAAATCATTCCCGATTTGCGAGATAAAATCCGCGATTCCAACGATTGATTTCGAGGAGAATTCCGTGTTCCCAACCAGAATGCCATTGGTGGGTCTGGTCGTATGGACAGGAATTCTTTCGCTCTGCCCTATCGGTACCTTGCTGGCCCAGGAACCGGAAAAGAAGTTCAGCGCTGCCGAGATCGATTTCTTTGAGAACAAGGTGCGGCCGATTCTGGTCAATCACTGCCTGGAGTGTCACGGTGCCCAACCGGAAAAATTGCGCGGTGGCCTGAGATTGACATCCCGCCGCGAGATCATCGAGGGGGGAGATTCGGGACCGGCGGCCAGTCCGGGAGACCCGGATGACAGCTTGCTGATGTCGGCCGTCCACTACGAGGATTTCGAGATGCCTCCGTCCGGCCAGTTGGCCGAGCAGGATATCGAGATCCTGGCCGAGTGGATTCGGATCGGTCTGCCCGATCCACGGCAGCCGGACCGCGCCGGGATGCAGACCGGTTTCGACCTGGCAGCTGCTCGCCAACATTGGGCCTTTCAGCCGAGAGAACCTGGACCACCCGGTTTGGCAGATCATCACCGGCAGGAATCAATGATTGACCAGTATGTGGTTGACCGGCTGAATCGGGGTAACGAGGGCAACCAGCCAATCCGCCTGAGTCCTGCCGCGCCACGGGAAACCTTGGTGCGCAGGCTACACCTGACCCTGGTCGGCCTGCCGCCGACGATCGAAGAGATCGACTCATTTACGACGGTCCAGGAGCGGGTCGACGACCTGTTGGCCTCTCCCCGGTTTGGGGAGCGTTGGGGCCGGCACTGGTTGGACGTGGCCCGGTTTGCCGAGTCGAGTGGCGGTGGACGAAGCCTCATGTTCCCGGACGCTTGGCGTTATCGCGACTATGTCGTTGATGCATTCAACCGTGACAAGCCATTTGACCAGTTTGTCAAAGAACAGATCGCGGGTGACCTGTTGCCATCGAAATCGGTGGAACAGCGCAATGAACAGGTGGTCGCCACCGGTTTTCTGGCCCTGGGGCCGACGAATTATGAACAGCAGGACAAGGAAGGTCTGGTCATCGACGTGGTCGACGAGCAGATCGATACGGTGGGTCGAGCCTTCCTGGGGTTAACCCTCGGTTGCGCGCGGTGTCATGATCACAAGTTCGATCCGGTCACGACCCGAGAGTACTATGCGCTGGCCGGTATTTTCAAAAGTACGGCCACGGTGGTGCACTCGAATGTTTCCAAGTATGTCGAAACGTCGATCGCCAGCCCGGAGCAGCAGGAGCAACAGAAACAGCATCGTCTGGCCGTGAAACGGCTGACCGCTGAGCTGGCCCAGGCGAAGAAGTCGGTCGAGGCACTGGGTGGCCAGCTGCCGGGCACGGCCAACGTGAAAAAGAGCCTTCCCTCCTCCAGCCTGCCCGGCCTGGTGATCGATAACGTGGCCGCCGAGCGAGTGGGGAAATGGCAGGAGTCCGAGTTTTCCGGCACGTTTGTCGATGCGAGCTACATTCACGATCAAGACAAGGGAAAAGGGCAGAAGAAGGTCGTTTTTACACCGCGTTTCAAAGTGGGCGGCGAATACGAAGTCCGCATGGCCTACACGGCGGGCGGGAATCGCGCGTCGAATGTGCCGGTCCTGGTCGATCATCAAGATGGTCAAGCGCGGCAGCTGGTTAACCAATCGAAAACGCCCCCGATTGATGGGCTGTTTGTTTCCCTCGGTCGTTATCGATTCGAGGCTGACAACGTGGCCCGGGTCACGATTGAAACCGGAGGAACCGATGGCCATGTGATCGTCGATGCGATCCAGTTTCTCCCGCTGGACCAGGTGGCCGGTGCGTCTCCCGAGACGGGTCCGGGAGACGTGGCCGAAGCGGGGCAAGGTGCGGTTCCAGAAGCCGATCAAGCCTTGCAGGCTGCCCTGAAAAATTACGGTCAAGTCGACCAACGTCTGAAAGAGCTGAAAGAGAAACCGCCCCAACCCGGACCGGTGGCTATGTCCGTGCGGGATGTCGAGAAGCCGTTGGACAGTCCGATCCATATTCGCGGCGCCGTCCGTAATCTGGGGCCGGTCGTGCCACGTGGGTTCCTGGAAGTCTACCACCAGGTCTCCACAGAAAACGACCGACTGGGTAGCTCCAATCCGAGCGACCTGGATCACGATGCTGTTTCGCAGTCGGCCAGCGAGATACCGGCCGGTCAGAGTGGTCGGCTGCAGTTGGCCGAATGGCTGGTCCATCCGGACCATCCGTTGACCGCGCGGGTCTATGTGAATCGCGTCTGGCGTCACCTGTTCGGGGTGGGGCTGGTTGAATCAACTGACAACTTTGGCTTGATGGGAACGGCCCCGCTGAACCAGGAGTTATTGGATTACCTGGCGGACCAGCTGATTGAGAATGGCTGGTCGACCAAATCGCTGATTCGACAGATTATGGCCAGCCGAACCTACCAGCAGCATATCGGCCGTGGCCTGGTCGATGGCACGGATTCCGGTCTGGGGAAAATCATGCGGGAAGACCAGGAAAACAGGCTGCTGTGGCGATTCAATCGTCAGCGCCTGGATGCCGAGGTCTTGCGAGATTCCATTCTGGCTGTTTCGGGACAACTCGATCTGACGGCCGGTGGACGGACGATCCGCAAAATGGCCCAGTACGACCTCGGCTACGAGTTTGATACGCGCCGGCGAAGCGTTTACGTCCCCGCATTCCGGAATTCGATGCTCGACCTGTTCGAGGTGTTCGATGTGGCCAACCCGAATCTCGTCACCGGTCATCGCGTGACCAGCACTCTGCCGACGCAGAGCCTGTTCCTGATGAACAGCCCGATGGTCATCGAGAGTGCGCGGGTGATGGCGGCCAAGATTCTGAAGAAAGAACTCTCGGATCCGGGAGAACCGGTGGAAACCGAACGGGTAGAATGGGTGTATCGAACCTTATTGGGACGGCGCCCGAGTGGCGATGAGCTGGCTGAGGCAACACACTTCCTGGCCGAGTTCCAAGCGGACGAAGGATCATCGACAGCTCGGCAGGATGCCTGGCAGAACCTGATCCACGCCCTGTTTTGCAGCCTGGAATTTCGATATATGGATTGAGGTTTTTGATGAACATGAACCTGGAAAACCTGTCACGGCGGCGCATGTTGCAATGGTCTGCCTGTGGGTTTGGTGGGCTGGCCCTGGCCGGCTTGTGCCAGCAACAGTCGCGGGCAGAAACGCAGGTCTCCCACGATCTGAAACCGCGCGAACCGATGTTCCCGGCCCGGGCCAAGCGGGTCATTTTCATTTTCATGCAGGGTGGCCCCAGTCATGTCGATACGTTTGATTACAAGCCTGAGTTGATCGACAAGGATGGCCAGGATATCGACTTCACCGGCGTACGCTTCGGCACCTTTGGCACCCGCAGCAAGCGAAAACTGTTAAAACCCCTCTGGAAATTCAAGCAACACGGCCAGTGCGGCCAGTATGTTTCCGAATTGTTCCCACACATGGCCCAGCATGTCGACAAGTTGTGCATGATTCACTCGATGCAAACCGAGGGAGTGGCGCACGGGCCGAGTACCCTGTTCCTGCATACGGGGGCGACCAATCTGGTGCGACCCTCCATTGGCAGTTGGATCACTTACGGGCTGGGGACCGAAAATCAGAACATTCCCGGATTCATCACGATCAATCCGTCGGCCAGCAAGGGGGGACCGAGAAACCACTCGAACTCGTTCCTGCCCACAATTTTTCAAGGAACGGCCGTCGGCCGCGCCGGTTTGCCGGCCCGCGACGCAAAGATCCGGCACATCTCCAACCACCTCCTTTCCGAGGGGACCCAACGGCAGCAGATAGAGCTGATGCAGCGACTGAACCGACTGCAGCTGGAAAAGTCGAAACGGCACCTGGATGACGATCGCCTGGAAGCGACGATCAAGACGTACGAGCTCGCTTACCGGATGCAGATGCGGGCACCGGACCTGATGGATCTTTCCGGGGAAACGGCGGCCACACTGGAGAGCTACGGGATCCACCAGAAAGAGACCGAGGACTTTGGCCGACAATGCCTGTTGGCTCGCCGCCTGGCCGAGGCCGATGTCCGCTATATCCAGATCAACTATTCGGACGAGTCGGAGAACCCGAAGTGGGATCAGCACTCCAATATGCCGAAGCACGAGGAGCACGCGCGGGCCGTCGATCAACCGGTGGCTGCCCTGCTGGAGGATCTCGAACAACGGGGATTGCTGGAGGACACGCTGGTCTGGTGGGGAGGTGAATTCGGCCGGACCCCGTTTGCCCAGGGCAAAGATGGACGGGACCATAACCCCCGCGGCTTCACCATCTGGTTGGCCGGTGGCGGTGTGAAACGTGGGTTTGCTTACGGGCAAACCGACGAGATCGGCCACGAGGCGGTGGCCAACAAGGTGCACATGCATGACCTGCACGCCACGATCCTGCATTTACTCGGCATGGACCATGAAAAGTTGACATACCAGTACGCGGGTCGCAATTTCCGCTTGACCGATGTTTCGGGAAGGGTCGTGACGGACCTGTTTGCCTGAGTGACGTCCGCCAAGCAGGAATGGAAGACTTCACTCGGCCAGGTTTGATGGACGCTTATTACAATCGGGTGGCCAGTTCGTATTTCTCCGAAGTCGCGTTGAACTTCTCCCGTACGGCCGAGGCGAGGTCGATGTCCAGGTCCATTGCAATCAGGTCGACACAGATCAGCACATCGGCCAATTCCTGTTGCAGGCCGGTCAGATCTTCTTTGCCGCCGACCAGGCCGAGTCGTTTCCGTTCAATCTTCTTCAGTTCGTTACACGCCTCGCCCACTTCACCCGCCAACTCCACGCCCCGAAAGGAGAGGGGCAGATCGTTCCCCTTGGCCCATTCTTTGTGTCTCTGCAGGTTGGCATGACGCAGCGATTGAAAAGTGATTGTCTCGTTCATCGTTTTTCCTGTTTCGTTCATTAGGTTCAGGCTCCGCAATATTCGGCCCATGTCTTGGGCGTCTCGTAGACCCGTACGGAGACCAGTTCCGCCTGGCCGAACTGGCCCTCGAGCCATTGCCAGATCGCCACGGCGATGTTCTCGACGGTCGGGTTGATCTGACGAAAATAATCGATGTCCAGGTTCAGGTGCTTGTGGTCCAGTCGGTCGATTACCTCGCGTTTGACGGTCGCTTCCAGTTTGTGCAACGGGATCAACTGGCCTGGATCGCCGTCGTCTTCCACGTTTCGCCGCAACGAAACGTCGACCACGTAATTGTGGCCGTGACCGTGGGGGTTGTTGCACTTGCCGAAAATTTCCCGGTTCTCTTCCTCGCTGTACGTTTCACAGTGCAGTCGATGCGCGGCAGAAAACTCGAATTGTTGCGTCACGGTAAGCATAGCTGGGTCTTGGGGTTCTTGGGAATATTTCAGGTAAGGGGTGAGCTCCAGTTCGACCGATAACAGCTGGGCGTCAAAATCCCAGCGTTGCATGATAAGGGCGGTCATCTCTCGCAGGCACAGTTCGGCCGTCAACGGCCCCTCGCGTTTTAACAGGTGATCCCGGACGACTGATCGGAGCAGATCATCGATCCGGGTGACGTTGCAGACGAAACCGGTCTCCCGGTCCGCTGGCCCGGCGATGACCGAGCGGAGGACGAGCCAGGGGACAAGCTGATTGGAGCTGGGCCAACCGGCCCACGAGTTGCGTGAATCAAAATTCCGGTCGGCTGCAAGCGAAAATCGGATTTCACGAGAGAGTCGAATCACAGAAAAACAAAGGGGTTAAAAGGGGAGGCCGGATCGGTCATGACGATTTGCCAGATTCCTGTCATTCAACCGTTGTATTCCAGGAGGCCCAACATGGCAACGATGCCGCCCGTAAAACGGTGTTTGTTGTAAATACCCGAGGGCTGAATGCAAGCGGGCCGGTCGCCAGTGGCCGTCAACCGAAGAAATGCCTCACCAGGGCGAGACCCAGGCCCGCCATGGCGATGCACCCGGGGATCGTGAGAATCAGAACGGTCAGGGCCGCCAGCCGTTTCCCTTCGCGCAGGAGTCGTATCTCATCGGCACAGAAGCTGGAGAACGTGGTGTAGGCACCACAGACGCCTCCCACCAACAGAACGTTGGCATAATCACCGATCACTTGCACCTGATGCAGGCCGAACAGCAGGCCGATCACGAACGAACCGGTGATGTTCACCGCAAGCGTACCCAGCGGCCAGTTCGGCTGAACTTTGCGCTCGATGAAGATATACAGCAGATGACGCAGCAGGCATCCCACTGCTCCGCCGAGCATGACCATTGCCATCCAGCCCATTGGCGTCAGTGAGTCCATCAGAGTTCCTTCTCCACACGATCCCGTTCTGCTCTGTCGGCCCTGGCCTTGGCCATCGAGACACCCAGACGTTCGCCCGACCAAAACAGCAACAGGCCACCGACCACCGAAACCGCGATGTAAGGGGCGAAGACTCCCCAGGCACCCGCCTCAATGAGAACAATACTCTGCAGCGACAAAGTCGACATCGTGGTGAAACTGCGTATGAAACCGATCTCCCAGAACAGGCGAAAGAGGTGATGCCGGAACAGGCCGTCGACCCAGGTCGCAAACAACCCGAGCAGGAACGCACCGCTCAGGTTGGCGATGAGGATTCCCCACGGAAAGGCGGTCGTCGCGGTGCCCGTCAACCAGAAGGCGACGAGTTCTCGCAGGAGTGCACCCAACGCCCCGCCGATCATGATGGTGATCAACACATCGAGATGCAAATTTCGTTTCAATGCCGCATCGAGTGGCAGAGAGGAAGAGAGAGGTGGGTTTTCGGGTGTCATCGACGTGGTCTTGTGGAAAGGGTCGAGGCGCGTTCCAGTCTAAAACAAGCGATGGTAAAAAGCGACGGTTGTTCTGGATTTTGCAGATCAGGATGGCTACCCTTCCGCAGACTTTCCGCGGCTATCAAGTCAGCCAGCCTTGTCGCTCGGCGAAACAGGACAGAAGCATCAGCTTTGGAGTACCTTGAATCAGGAATGGTCGGGCTGGTTGGTGACGTGGTGTGGCGTTCCGGTGGCCAACTGTTCCGGTTCGTTGATGCAGCGCCAAATCATGTCGGCGACCTCCTCCGGTTGAACGCATTGATCGGCTGGAAAGTCGGGGAACAGGCCTCTCAGCATCGGCGTTTCCACCGCGCCGGGCCGAATCGAGTAGACACGGATGTCGGCCGCATCGCCCTCGGCAGCCAGCACGTGTGTCAGGATATCGAGCCAAGCCTTGGACGATCCATACAGACTGAACCCGGGGAACGGGTCGATCGCCGCCAGGGAAGAGATGTTCACGATCACTCCCCTGCCCTGTTGCAACATCGTTCGCCACACGGCCTGGGTCAGGTAGAACACGCTGCGGATATTCGTGTTGACCATCGTTTCAAACGTCTCGGCCGACATCGTCTCGAAATTTCCCAGCGGCGCCGACGAGGCATTGTTGACCAGCACATCGATGGTACCCAGTTGTTCCAGCACTTCTTCGTGCAGCGAGATGGCATCGTCCGTTTGGGCCAGGTCCCTCGAGAAGCCGACCACTTCACCACGACCGTCGGAAGCGCGGGAGATCTGCTCGCGGGCCGAGGACAGTCGCTGTTCATTCCGTGCGCAGATAGCGACGTGGTAACCGTGGCGGGCCAACCGTATGGCGGTCGCCAGCCCGATCCCGCTCGTTCCGCCGGTGATCAGCGCCACCGGCTCACCGTCTGTCCTCTGGTTCCTGTTCTGGTCCATCCCGTCAAGCCATCAAAAACCTGTTAAATCGTATTTGCCTACCATAACTCTCAAATCGACAATTGCCAATTCTGCCTGGAACCCATACAAAGGAATAAAGCCCCTGGCACCGTTGCCGGGCGCCTGATGTCTTGCAGCGAGACCTGACACTTTCACCGTAATCGACGGTTTAAAAATGCCCAGCTACCGAAAACTTGGCCAACTTCCTCCCAAGCGGCACATGCAGTTTGAGCAACCCGAACCGAGCTATCTCGATGAAGGGTTGTATTATGAACATGTGGTGACGACCCAGGGGTTTGACCGGACCTACAGCATTCTCTACCACATGCGTCCCCCCACCGTGGTGAGTCGGACCGAGACTGTCGGAAACCTGGAGATCCAGGCTGCGGCCAACCAGGAACTGAGGCATCATCATATCAAGACCCAGGAGATGTCCCGGTCCGGATCGCCGATTACCGGGCGGGTGCCGATGCTGTTCAACGAAGATCTGGTCAGTTACCGCGTCAAGCCGGATGTGGTTCAGGACGAGTTGTACCGCAACGCCGCCGCCGATGAGTTGATCTTCATCAACCAGGGGAGCGGCCATCTCGACACCACGTATGGCAAACTCCCTTATCGACGCGGTGATTACATCGTGATCCCGAGGACCACCAATTACCGGTTTCAGAGTGATGATATCACCCAGGAAGATCACCTGGTGCTCGAATGTTTTGCGCCGGTCCGGATTCCGAAACAGTACCTCAATGAAGATGGGCAGATGCTGCTCGGCTCCCCTTACTACGAGCGGGATTTCCATAGTCCCACGGAAATTGCTACCCGTGACGAGGAACGCGAGACGAGCATCCTGGTCAAAGACCACAGCCGCTTGACCCGGGTGACGATGAAGCATGACCCGCTGGACGTGGTCGGTTGGGATGGGTTTCTCTATCCGTACACCTTCAATGCCTGGGACTTCGAGCCGTTGACCGGCACGTTGCACCTGCCGCCCCCCTATCAGCAGACGTTCGAGGTTCGCGGTTTTGTCGTTTGCACGTTTGCTCCCCGTTACCTCGATCACCATCCCAAGGCGGTTAAGGTTCCCTATGTCCACAGCAATGTCGAAGCGGATGAGGTTCTGTTCTACGTGGACGGTGAATTCGGTTCACGACGGGGTGTGGGACTTGGCAGCATGACCTTGCACCCGGGCGGGATCCCCCACGGTCCCCACCCGGGAACGATCCTCAAGAGCATGGAGATGGAACGGACCGAGGAGATGGCGGTGATGTTTGATACGGATCGCCCGCTGCACCTGACCGAAGATGCCTTGAAACTGGACGACCCGGACTACCCGTACAGCTGGTTGGTCTGAGTCGTTTTGCCGACGCCCGTTCCGTGCGGGGCGTCAACGGTTTCCCGAGGATAGTTGGAATGCTGGTAGACCCCAAACAAACCAAGCCGAACGAAATTTACACGAGGATGGTGCAGGTCATCGCGCCCCGTCCGATCGCCTGGGTGTCGACCATTTCCGGGGACGGGATTTCCAACCTGGCGCCGTACAGCTATTTCAACGGGATCGGTTCCCAGCCGGCAGCGCTGATGTTTTCAGCCGTCAACAAGCCGGATGGGTCGCCCAAGGATACGGTTAGGAACATCCTGGAGAACGGTCAGTTCGTGGTGAACATCGTCCCCTTTGGCCTGGCCAACCCGATGGTGCTCTCCTCGGCCGATTTTGAATTCGGCGAATCGGAGTTTGCTCAAACGGGGATGACGGAAATGCCCAGCCAGCGGGTCAACGCTCCCAGTGTCAAGGAATCGCCCGTTCACCTGGAATGTGAACTGTTGCAAACCGTTGCCATCGGCCAGGGGCCGTTTGCCGCGACGGTTGTGATCGGCGAGATCGTCATGATGGAGATCGACGATGGGGTGCTCGATGAAACGGGCGCGATTGACCCGGGCCGGCTGGATGCCATCGGTCGTCTGGGTGGCGAGAACTATTGCCGCACGACCGATCTTTTCAAGCTTGCCCGGGCTCCGGGCCGTTGATTTTTAATCGGGTGGGTGACTGGGAAATTCACTCATCATCGGCCAGAATGCATTTTTGTCCCATTCAACCAATCGTCGATCGCGATGTTGCCACCCGAACTCACGCCGGACGAACAACAACAACTGGGCGACTTGTTAGCCCGCCGTGGCACCACGCCGCCCCTCGAATTGTGGCGGTCCTGTACCCGTTTCCTGCGGCAGACGGCTCTCGGTCCGCACGGGTACGCTCAGGTTTGGCAAGCCTGTTTCGATGGTTGGCAGGTCGACGAGCAGGGCCCGGCCCCGATGTGGTCACCGGATGAGGGGGAGATCGAACAGGCGAATCTCAGCCAGTGGGCGACACGATCTGGGGTGGAGGTGAACGATTATCAGCAGTGGACCGTGAACCACCGGGAGCAGTTTTGGACCGAGGCCGTCGAACGCCTGGGAATTCCGTTTGAGCAAAGGGGTCCCGTACTGGATCAGTCGGCTGGCGTGGAGCATGCCCGCTGGTTCCCCGACGCTCGACTGAACATCGTCGACAGCTGTTTCCTGGCCGAGCCCGACGAGGTTGCGGTCGTTTTTCAGTCGCCCGGTCAAAGGATCGAGCAACTGACTTATCGGCAACTTCGCGACCTGACCAACCAGGTATCCAACAGTCTTGTCGCTGCCGGTTTTCAGCCGGGTGACGCGATTGCCGTGTTCATGCCGATGACCCATTTGTCGGTCGCCATCTACCTGGGGATCGTCCAGGCCGGTTGTGCCGTGGTCTCGATCGCCGATAGCTTTGCACCCCCCGAGATCGCCACCCGGTTGCAGGTGGCCCAGGCGAAGGCCGTCATCACCTACGATCACCAGGTGCGGGTCGGTAAAACATTGCCCCTCTATCAAGCGGTGGTCGAGGCGACCGACAGGCCAGCGATTGTGATTGGATTTGAGGGAGGAGAACCGGGGGTGAGCCTGCGAGACGGGGACCAGTCCTGGTCTGAATTCCTCAGTTTGGAAATGGACTTTGTCCCGGTGACCTGTTCGGGCAGCGAGGCGATCAACATCCTGTTCTCTTCCGGAACGACCGGGCAACCGAAGGCGATCCCCTGGTCTCACCTGACACCGATCAAGTGTGCCGTGGACGGGTTTTGCCACCAGGATATTCGGCCGGGACAGGTCTGTGTTTGGCCGACTAACCTGGGCTGGATGATGGGCCCCTGGCTGATCTTTGCCAGCCTGATCAACCGGGCGACGATCGGCCTGTACGAGGACGCGCCGCTGGGCAGCCCTTTCGGGAAATTTGTCCAGGATGCGGGCGTGCAGATGCTGGGTGTGGTGCCGACGATCGTCAAGGCTTGGCGCACGTCGGGCGAGATGGAAGCGTTTGACTGGTCCGGGGTTCGCCTGTTTAGTTCGACCGGCGAGAGTTCCCAGCGGGACGATATGTTTTACCTCTCGGCCCTGGCGAAAATGAAACCGGTGATCGAGTACTGTGGAGGAACGGAAATCGGTGGGGGTTACATCACATCGGTCGTCACCGAGCCGAATGTCCCGGCCGCTTTCAATACGGCGGCGGTCGGGCTCAATTTTGTCATCCTCGATGAAGCGGACCGCCCTGCCGAATCAGGGGAGCTCTTCCTGGTTCCCCCCTCGATCGGTTTATCGGACCGGTTGTTGAATCGGGATCATTACGAGACCTATTTCAGGGCCACGCCCACGTTGGCTGAGCACTTCGCGCTCCGCCGACATGGTGACCATTTTCAGGCTTACCCTTCCACCGTGGCCGGACACGCCGTCTACATGGCCGGCGGTCGGGTCGACGACACGATGAACCTGGGGGGCATCAAGACGAGTTCGTCCGAGATTGAACGGGTCCTTAATCAGTTGCAGGTGGTCCGGGAGACGGCCGCCGTCGCCTTTGCCCAGGATGGTCCAGCCGAACTGGCCGTGTTCCTGGTGCTGGATGGACCGGTCGAGCAGGTCGAGATGGACGACCTGAAAAAGTCGATGAATCAACGCCTCAAACAGCAGCTGAACCCGTTATTCCGAATCAGTCGCCTGATCGCTGTCGACCGGTTGCCTCGAACGGCTTCCGGCAAAGTGATGCGGCGGGAATTGCGCGCCGAAATCGAATGAGGTTGGATTTTGGGGCGTTCCAAGTCATTGCCGGGTCGCCTTGTGCTATAATGGACATTTGTATACCTTAAAGGGGTCAGGCGGAATGTCCTGTCTGATTCGTATCTCTCGAGATCAGTATCATGCTGCAGGAACAATTGACCAAAAAACAACAGGTGGTTTTTGATTTCATTCGATCCCGGATCGAGCAGGATGGTTATGGTCCGACCATCCGTGAGATCGCCAGCGAGATGGGGTTCAGTTCACCCAACGGCGTGATCTGTCATTTGACGGCGCTCGAGAAGAAAGGACTGATTCACCGCTCCAGTCACAAGTCGCGTTCGATTGTCCTGACCGAGCAGGTTCACGAGGAAATCAGCGGCTTACCCTTGGCCGGTCGGGTGGCTGCTGGCGGCATGATGGAAGCGATCGAACAGCAGGAACGTGTCGACCTGACCGAGTTGTGGTCGGACAAAGGGACCTTCCTTTTGGAGGTGTCGGGTGATTCGATGATCGATGCCCACATCCAGGAGGGGGATTACGTGGTCGTGCAAAAACGCCGTACGGCCAGCAAGGGGGATATCGCCGTGGTCCGCAACTCCGAGGGGGAAGCGACGCTGAAATACTGGTACCCCGAAAAGAACAGGATTCGCCTGCAACCGGCCAATGCCTCGATGAAGCCGAAGTATACGCGGGACGCCAAAGTGATTGGCGTGGTAGTGGGAGTCGTGCGGCCGACTGTCTGACTGGAACGGTTGACCCGCTTCGGTTTATCCCGTTGCCTGTCCGGATAGCCGTACCAGCCGCTGACCCAGGATATCGATGCGCCGCTGGACCGCCTGCCAGTCTTCATACTCGCGCTTTTCCAGCACGATCCAGCGGAGCCAGTTGAGCGAACTGAGTAAAACCGCACTCTGGTCCAGCAGCCGGATGACCTCAATTTCGTAGTTCAGTAACGGTCGATAGGAACAGTAATGTTCCAGTGCCGCGAGCCAGTCGGGATCGTCCGGGTCGCCCACCAGGCTGCCCAGCAGGCGGGCCAGGTCGAGGGACACGTGGTCCAGTTGCATCGCTCCGAAATCGACGATTCCGGAAACCTCGTTGCCCGTGAACAGAATATGATCATGCCAGATATCGCGGATGACCGGTTGCAGGACCAGTGGTCGATCGATGGTTTGGGAAAGCTCCTGCAGGCAGTGGGGGAACCACTCGCGACAACGATGCAACTCGTTGTACAGCCGGACAATGGGCGGGAACGTATGGTTGAGGGCAGCGTCTTCGATCGATGTCATCAGGGTCTGGCTGCTGGCCAGCTGTTCCACACGCGATTTCACGTTGGCCGATGGGCCAAATTCCAGCTGCACCTGCGCAGTCGAGCGGTGAAATTCAGCCAGCTTCTGGATGGCGTTGAGCAGTCGCGGCAGATTGGGGGTCGTTTCATAGTCGGCCGAACCGGGCATCCAGGGGCTGAGTTCCCAGAAACGGTCACGGAACCGAACAAACGTGTCACCGTGACAGGTTCGGATGGGGACCGGTACAGGGCATCCGTTGACACCTGCATGTAGCAGGTTGCGGTGAATCCAGTCCAGCCTTTGCTGGGTTGGGTGAGAATGGGGCCATTGTCGGAGGCAGCATTTCCCCACCTCCGCCTCGACCAACGTGATGCAGGCCCCGCTGAAGCCCCCCGCGTTTCCCAGCTGGGTGATCCGGACCGAGCGGTCCATTCCATAATTGGCAAGTAGCTCGTATATCACGTCAGAATTTCTTGGATGACGCGGGCCTTTTCCACGCCCGTCAATTTCATGTCGAGTCCCTGGAAAGGAACCGTAAATCGTTCGTGGTCGATGCCGAGCATGTGTAACAGGGTCGCGTGCATGTCGCGAACATGAACGATATCCTTCACCGCATGGTATCCCAGGTCGTCGGTCTCACCATACGCCTGGCCACCCCGGATTCCCCCACCAGCCATCCACATCGAAAAACCTTTGATATGATGGTCTCGACCGACCCCTCCCTTTCCTTGGAACATGGGAGTCCGCCCGAACTCGCCACCCCATATGACGAGCGTATCTTTCAACATGTCCCTCTGCTTGAGGTCTTCGATCAGGGCCCATGTTGGTTGGTCGGTAAGGCCACAGCAGATGCCCATGTATTTCTTCAGGTCGCCATGATGGTCCCAGCCCCGGTGATAGAGTTGAATGAACCTCACACCCCGTTCGGCCAGCCGGCGGGCCAGCAGGCAGTTGGAAGCAAAGCTGCCATCGCCCGGTTTGGCCCCGTACATCTCCAGTACATGCTGGGGCTCGTCACGAAAATCCATCAATTCCGGGACGGCTGTCTGCATGCGGAAAGCCATTTCGTAGGCGGCGATACGCGTGTCTGTCTCCGGGTTGCCTGTTAACCGGTTGCGATGCCGGTTGAGCTGGTTGACCGAGTCAATCAATCGCCGCTGGGCCTGCCGTGAAATGCCGGCCGGGTTCTTGACGAAATGGACCGGGTCCCCGCTGGCATTGAACTCGACTCCCTGGAATCGACTGGGCAGGAAACCGGAGGCCCACTGCCGCGAGGCGATCGGTTGAGGATTGCGGCCTCCCACGCTGGTCATGACCACAAAGCCGGGCAGGTTCTCTGTTTCACTACCCAGCCCGTACGTCACCCAGGACCCCATCGAGGGCCGTCCGCTGATGGCTGTCCCCGTGTTCATGAAGGTATGGGCTGGATCATGATTGATCTGTTCGGTCACCATCGATCGAATTACGCAGACGTCATCGGCAAGTTTCGATTGCCACGGCAGGAAATCGGAAAACTCGATCCCGCTCTCTCCGTGACGGGAGAATTTACAGAGTGGCTCCTGGATCTTGAGGGACTGGCCCTGGAGTTGAGCGATCGGCTGGCCCCGCGTGAATGATTCCGGCATCGGCTGGCCATGTAACCTGCTCAACTCGGGCTTGTAATCGAATGTCTCCAGGTGGGAGGGCCCCCCCGCCATGCAGAGAAAAATCACGCGTTTGATACGGGGCGGAAAGTGGGGCAGCTTCCCATCTCCCGCCAGAGGACTGCGCGGCCCGGGTCGATCGGCGGCCAGCAGTGAGCAGAGTGCGGCGGATCCCAGCCCGACACCGCTGCGGGTCAAGAAGGTCCTCCGGTTGACCTTGCTGAGGATTTCCGATGGAGAGTGGCTGGGTTGGCTCATGGTTCAATTTCGTGTGATGGTTTCGTCCAGGTTCAACAAGGCCCGAGCTAGGGTGATCCAGGCCGCCAGCGCGGCGTCGTCGGTCGTTTCTGCTGGCGCGTCCGTTAACGAGCCGGCTAACAGGTTCTTGACCGCTTCGGGATCGGATTGGTATTCAGCCAGGCTTGATCGGAACAGCTGTTCCAGGATCCTGGCCTCCTTGTCATCCGGCTGACGGGAGGTGGCTGTTTCAAAAGCGAACTCGATGCCCGCACGTGGGTTCCCGTCCGACTCGGCCAGAATGCGCTGGGCAAATACCTGGGCCGCCGCCAGGAACGAGGGGTCGTTCAACAGCGCCAGGGCCGCCAGTGGCGTATTCGACCTGGACCGTTCGGCCGTGCACTCCTCGCGGCTAGGCGCGTCGAGTGATTTCAAGGTCGGATGGAGAAACTGTCTTTGCCAATGGATGTAGAGTCCGCGTCGCCACTGCTGCTGGTCAACATGTCGCTGGTATTTGCGGTTGGGGAAATTCAAGTGCTGGTAATAGCCTTCGGGCTGGAACGGTTTCGCGCTGCGTCCCCCGATCTCCTGCAGGTTGAGCAGGCCGCTGACCGATAGCACTGTGTCGCGGACCGTTTCGGCCGGTAAGCGGTAACGGTCTTGCCGACCAAACAACTGGTTGTAAGGGTCCTTTTCCTTCTGCAAGGCGGATGCCATCGATGATTGCCGATACGTTTCACTCATCACAATCTGGCGGATCAACAACTTGATATCCCAATCGTTATCGATCAATTCCCAGGCCAGGTTGTCAAGCAGTTCCGGGTTGGCGGGCGGTTTCCCCTGGCCCCCGAAATCGTCCAGCGAGGGAGAAACCCCGCTACCGAGCAACAGGAACCAGATCCGGTTGGCCAAGACACGGGCAGTCAACTTACCACTCACCTGGTCGGTGTTGGTCAACCAGTTGGCCAGGTCCAGGCGGTTCGCCTGGCGATCGAGGTCGAGCGGTTCAAGGAACTCGGGGACCGCTGGCTGAACCTCGGGTCCCGTTTCATCGAGCCAGTTTCCGCGAGGCAGAACCCGCGAGACCCGCGGAGTAGGCAAGGCCCGTGTGACCATCGTCCACTGGCCACGGGACTCGGTCTGGGCATGTTCGGTCCTCAATTCCTTGAGCCGGGCGTTGAGTACCTCAAGTTCCTGTTGGACCGAATCGCGTTCGGTACCTTCCAATGTCTTGATCTTCTCCGACAAAGGTTTTCGTTCCTGATCGGCGGTGCGGATTTGTGCTGACAGTTCGTCGAGTTTTTGTCGATCTTCGTCACCGATGACCAACAGTTCCGGCGGTCGCCTGGTAGGGAGGGCGTTGGTGCCGACCTTGAAATGCTGCTCGTCATCGATGTCGGCAAAAAATGCCGACATGGCGTAAAAATCCTTCGATGTATAAGGATCGTACTTGTGGTCGTGGCACTGGGCGCAGCCGAGAGTTCCCCCCATCCAGACGGCTGAGACATTCCGCACACGATCAGCGGCGTAGATGGCCCGGTACTCTTTCGGTTGCAGACCGCCTTCATGCGTGGTTTGTAACAGGCGGTTGTAACCGGTTGCGATCTGCTGCTGCAGCGTCGGGTCCGGCAGCAAGTCGCCGGCCAACTGTTCCCGCGTGAACTGGTCGAACGGCATATTTTTGTTGAAAGCATCGATGACCCAGCTGCGATACGGCGCGATGTTGTGGTCCTGATCACCGTGGTAGCCAACAGTGTCCGCGTATCGGACCAGGTCGAGCCAGTACATTGCCATCCGCTCACCGTAATGGGGCGAAGCGAGCAGTTGGTCGACGACCTGCTGATAGGCGTCCACCGATTCATCCTGTAAAAAGTCCCGCACCTGAGTCGGGCTGGGAGGCAGGCCGGTCAAGTCAAAATACAACCTGCGAATCAGGGTGGTTCGATCGGCCCGGGTTGAGGGTTTCAAGCCTTGACGGACCAAGCCGTGGAGGACCCATGAATCGATCCAGCCGTTGCCCCATCGGGCGGGTTGGTCCGGATTCGGGTGTTTTGGGAACGGTTGATAAGCCCAGAATTCGGGCCATTCCGCACCTTGCGCGATCCAATCGGTGAGCGTTTGGATCTCTTGGGGGGTAAGCTGTTTTCCGGATTCGTCAGGCGGCATTTTTTGGTCGGGATCGGCATGCCGGATCCGGCTGATCAGTTCACTCTGCTCAACCTGCCCCGGTACGACTGCCCGGTAACCACCCAGGTCACTCATAGCACTGGACCGCAGGTCCAACCGTAAATCGGTTGCCCTGGTCTCTTCATCCGGACCATGACATTGAAAACAGTGGTTGGAGAGAATCGGCCGTACCTGTCGGTTGAAGGACAGGCGTTCCGTCGTGGCGTCCGACTGGGCCCAGCCCGATGACAGCATCGCCAAAAAAACCAGGCAGGAGAAAACCGGTTGTCGTATCAATTGCGGCATGATTACAAGTAGAAACCGACGTGCGAACATCCAGTCCCATTGTACCCCTGCATCCTGCAAATTGAAGTCAGCAAGTTTGGCTTCGGCAGGGAAAACAACCCGGTAGACGCGAGTCGTGGAGAAGATGGGGAGGTGTTCGAGTGCTCTTCGTCGTCAGGCGGCGCGCTTGATCGCGTCCTGGTTCAACTTGTTGTAGAGTGTTTTGAGGCTGATGCCCAACTGGTTGGCGGCAGCCGTCTTGTTGCCACCCGTCTGTTCCAGAGCGGAGTGGATGGCCTGCATTTCAATCTGTTTGAGCGTGGAGCCGTTCATGGAAACGGAGCTTGCGGCTGACCGGCTGCCAAAATGGTGCGGCAGGTCGCTGGCCGTAATCGGTAGCTTGTCGCTCAGGATGGCAGCATGTTCGATCACATTGGCCAATTCCCGGATATTGCCTGGCCAGCCATAGTTGCACATGCGGTTCAATGCTTCCTGGTCAAACGGGTTGTCCGGCAGGGGATCGCTGCGGAATCTCCCCAGCAAATGGCGGGCGATGGCGGGGATGTCTTGGATTCGTTCTCGCAGTGGAGGAAGCCGGATTTCAAACGTGTTGATGCGGTACATCAGGTCCTGCCGAAACGTACCTTCCCCCGTCATTTTCGGCAAATCGCGGTGTGTCGCGCAAACGATACGAACGTCGACCTTGAACGGCTGGTTGTCACCCACCCGGCGGATTTCACCACATTCCAGAACACGCAGTAGCTTGGATTGGGTGGCCTTTGGCAATTCACCGACCTCGTCCAGAAACAGGGTGCCGGAATCTGCGACTTCAAACAGGCCCTGCCGGTGTTCGTCGGCCCCGGTGAAGGCGCCTTTGCGGTGTCCAAACAGTTCACTTTCAATCAGGTTTTCGGGCAGCGCACCACAATTGATGGCAATGAAGGGATTGTCGGCTCGCAGGCTATTGTTGTGGACCGCTCTGGCTGCCAGTTCTTTTCCGGTTCCCGTCTCACCGAGTATCAATACTGTTGAATCGGTCGGCGCGACTTTCTCGATCAGTGCCTTGACCCTTTGCATTGAGCGATCGTTACCGATCATGTTCGGTGCACCCTCGACCCGTATCAACCTGCGGGTCAGCGCAAAGACCTTGTTGTTGAGTTCAATCCGTGTAGCGACCCGTTTCAACAACGAGTTGAGATCAGTCAGTTTGCATGGCTTATGCAGGTAGTCAAAGGCTCCCAATCGCAGGGCAGAGATTGCGGTTTCGGTCGATCCCTTTCCCGTCAGGATGATCGCCTCCGTTCCTGGAGAGAGGTCCTTGGCCCGTGCGATCACATCAATCCCGTTCAGCCCCGGCATGTCGAGGTCAACAATCAGGCAGTCGAACCGTTCCGATTCCAGGGCTGTTACTGCCGTGGAGCCGTCGGGACAGACAGTGACCGTGTGCCCCATGCGGGGCAACTCGGCGGCGATCAGGTCTTGCAGATGACTTTCGTCATCGGCGAAGAGGACCTTTAAGCTCTTAGGCTGCGATTGCGATGTTTCTTTTTTGTTCATGGCTTTTTATGGGCAAACTGACAGTGAAGGTGGAACCGAAACCGGGGCCCGCGCTGTGAGGCGCAATATTGCCACCGTGATCCTGGATTATCTGGTACGTAATGGAGAGACCTAAACCGGTCCCCTGCCCGTCCCGGCGACGGGTGAAAAAAGGTTCGAACAGGTGCTGCATGACTTCGGCTGTCATGCCGCAGCCGTCATCCGACACCTGGAGTACCGCCTGGTCGTCTTGGCGGGACAATTTGATTTGAACGTGTCCTCCGCTGTTGACACTATCCAACGCGTTGGTAATCAGGTTGAGTACAACCTGCTTGATTTCCTGGGAATTGACCTGGGCTTGCAAAGTGGAGTCGCGCTCAAACTCGATCGTCCGATCCCGGTACTTGCTAAGGGGGCGGACCATCTCGATCACGGTTTGAACGATTTCCGACAGGTTGGCTGTCTTCTTTTGGGTATCACCCATCCGGGAGAAATCGAGTAGGGCCGACGTGATTTCTTTGCAACGGAATGCTTCGTCCTGGATTCTTTGCAGGTATTTTTTCATGTCGTCGATCTGGTCGAGTTGCTGCTGCGCGTCCATCTCACCATGTGGGTTGAGGATGTCGTAGATGCGTGTTTCAAGCGACTCGGCGCTCCAGGCGATACTGGCAAGCGGGTTGTTGATCTCGTGGGCAACGCCGGCGGCCAGGAACCCGACGCTGGCCATTTTCTCACTGCGGACAACCTCTTTGGTGCGGACCTGGACCTGGTCGTTCAGGTTAGTTTTGATTTGCTGAAAATTTTCTGTCATGGCATTCAAGGCACCTGCCAATTCTGCCACTTCGTCGTCCGTGTCGAGCTTGATGCGGTAATCGTAATTGCCTGCTGCCACGATTCGCGAGCCCCGCAACAGGGTGTCCAAGGGTTGGAAAATTCGACACTTGAAGCGTCGGTAAAGGACAAACAGCAGCAGGAACGCACCGCTGGTGGACAGCCCGGTAAGTACCATCCAGGTGTAATACTCGGCCCTGACCCGAATGGAGAAATCGTCCATGCGTTGCCGCATTAATTCCGGCAGACCACTGATTTCATCCCTCATGATCAGGATCAGCTCTTCCAGCTCGGGGGTTGCACTGGCTGGCTCAAAAATAAAATCCTGGGAACTGATGATTCGTTCAAAATCCGTGATGGCGGTGTCGATCACGTCCACCGAAGCCAATTCCTGGCTCGTATCGCCGATCATCGTATTTCGCGATTCCGAGTTTTCCAGTTGGTACTTGTAGTCTTCCAGCGCTGTTTCAACGTGATGCAGTTTCGTTTGAATCCCTGAGCTTCGAATCCCATTGGAAACGCTCGGGTAGGCCACCATCGACATCGGCGGACTCGTGTCGACATCGGATCTCAGGTTATCCACGGCCAGGCTCAACTGGGCCGCCAGTGGCAGTTCAATCACACGGCTTCGAATGCTTTTGGTAACGTTGCGAAACTTAAGTGACCCCAGCAGGCTGGCCGCGGCCAGCGCGGCGATGATAACGACCAGTAGCGTCACGCCAAAATACATCTGGGAACGAATCTTGTGGTTAGCCAGTACCTGGGAGTTCCAGACCGACCGACAGACCGATTTCATGAGGTCGATCTTTCCCGAGTCGTTATTGTTTTTTCTTGAGGTCTTCATATTCGTTTTCTCAAAAGCCTGAAAAATTTACAAAGACCTTGGATTGATCGCAACGCCAATCAGGGGGCTTTTTCGTGGCCGGTCGACCTGCTTTCAAGTTGCCGGTATGCGGTCTGTTTTCCCGATTTTTTTAAGGGGAATCATCCGGCTCGAGCGGGGAGGACTTTCCCTCGGGCCACGGTTGACCGGGTAGTTGGCGCAAGACAGGAAGACAGGGCCGCTCGGGGACCCGAACCGGTTCCCCTGTGGTATGGACGAACAGGGCGGACCCCTTAAGTTCGACAGACTTTTCGAATCAGCCAAATGCCTACGCCGACCATCACGAGGTTCCCTGTCCAGACAGAAAAGGGTGGCAGGGCCCCCGACTTCGATTTCTCGACACCGAACATCAGGAGGGGATAATAGGCCAGCAGGATCGGAATGAAACAGACGGCAAAAATGGTCCAGAAGTCGCTTTTTCGCATGTAGATCGCCAGAGGTGCGCCGACGATGATGAAACAGAGACAGCTGAAACCGTTCGCCCAGCGGCGCCATGGTTCGGTCTGCAACCGATGTTTCCGATAGACCCACTGGTCGAGTTCATGCACGGCAGAATGCCAGTCTGGCTGGGTGATTCCGATCACATCTCCACCAACCATCTGGAACGCCGCCTGGATAGCCAGTTGTCTCTGCTGATCCCGGATTCTCTGGTTTTGCTCTACCAGTTCGGACGTCATCTCTCTCAAGGGGAGGTTGGATGGGCTGCGGCCACTGCCGGTTTTTTTGGTGACATCGCCCAAGGGCAGGTCGATATCTTTTTGGTCGATGTACAGGCGCAGGTTGTTTCCCTGCTCGATCCATCCGTTTTCAAGCCGAAAAACGAGTGCATTTCGTTCGGCATCGACACGGATCTTGGCTTGTTCGGCGCGGATCACGATTCGGTTTTCTTCGTTGTTGTCGTGCCGTTCGATATGCGGTCGGATCAGGGTATCCCCGGAAACACCATCGACCCAAATGGAGAGCGGGCCCTTGTTGAAAGAGCCGTGAGAACCGAGTACCGAGTAAATGGTCTTGGAGGATGAATTGAGAATCACCCGATAAATTCCGGTTCGCCCCCAAGAGACGGCCAGATCGTTCAGGTAAACCGTAAACAGGCTCAGGATGACAGCGATCACCAGGCCTGGAAAAATGACTTTGTTCGGTGAGATGCCGAGCGACTTGATGGCCACGATCTCGTTGCTGCCGGACATCCTGCCGTACACAATGCAAACCGAAAACAGGACAGTTCCCGGTATGGCAAAACAGAGTGCGGTCGGGATTGTATACGGAATCAACTCGAGGATCGTTGCCGGTGTCAGGCTTTCCTGCCATGCCTCCTGGATCAGAAACACCATGACCATCAAAAAGGTCATCGTCACCACGCTGAGCAAAAAGATTTTTGACAGCTCTCCGATGACATGCCGAGTAATCAGGTTCATCTGGAATCCGGGTAATCCGCTGGCAGGTAGAACTCAACAAGAGACTTGTTGATTGGTTTGCCGCGAGTTTTAGCACGACTCGATTTGACGGCAAATAACAAATGAACCTGATAGCATGACCGCCAGCACGAGCCGATCTAAGGCTCGAGTTCGATAGAAGAGCCGTCCCCGTCCTGATTTCTCAATTGGTCCATCAAAAAGCTGAGGGATCGACTGTAAAACTGGATCGCTTCCGTTGGCTTGCCCCCTTTGATCGCGGCGGCAGCCTGGGCGTGGAGGTCATCCAACGTTTCCCAGTCAATTTTCCAGTCTTCCGTCTTGGCCGCATTGCGGAGTAACTCGGCCGTTTCCTTCAATTTCAGGGAAAATTCAGCACCGTTGCCAAATTGGGTCCTGGTATACGGTCCTTTTCCGAAACGGCGGTTTCCATAGACCAGTTCCCCTTTGTCTGTCCCGCCCAAAGCCTGGACCAACGTCCAGATCAGGCCACCCAGAAAGACAACACCCGGGATGATGGCGATCGGCCAGGACATCATGAAACCGAACAGGAGCGTAGCCATTCCTGCCGCGATCAATACGACCCAGGAGATCGGATTGATCCCCGGGCTACCGGAATTTTTACCACCCAACATGATCGGTTGGGCCGAGGCGAGTGTTGCCAACTGCGGGTGCATCACTTTGACCACAATGCAGGTGATGTTGTCCGGGCCGCCACGTAAATTTGCCAGGTCAACCAGGACCCTGACCGCCTCGTCCGGTTCGAGATTGGCGAGGATGGAGCCAATCTCTTCATCGGACAATTGTCCGGTCAAGCCGTCACTGCAGAGCAGGAACGTGTCATTCAACTGGACGGGGAATGGGCCTTCGACATCTACCTTACATTCGGGATAAGGTCCCAGACTGCGGGTAATGACATTTTTGGGGATCTTGCCCGAGTGTTCCTCTTCCTCAGTGATCTGGCCACTGGCCCTCATTTCCCAAACAAGGCTGTGATCGAACGTCAGTTGTTCGATGCAATTGTTGCGCATGCGGTAGATTCGACTGTCACCGATATGGGCGGCCACCGCACCTTGCGGAAGAAGGCTCAAAACACTGCAGGTGGTACCCATGTTGTGGAAGTCTTCATTCGCCTGACCCCGGCGGTGAATCTCCATGTTGGCACCAATGACCGACTTCTTGAGTGCCTCCGGGGCCGAGATATCATCAAACTTGGCATACAGGTGGGGGATGTGGTCGATTGCCAGTTTGCTAGCGAGTTCACCCGCCGCATGCGCACCCATACCGTCGGCAACGATAAATAGGTGCCCACGGCGCTTCCATTGTTCCAGGCCAGAGGCCATCGATACGGAGAGATTGTCCTGGTTGTTGGATCGTCGCATGCCGATGTCACTGAGCGATGCGACCCGTAAATAGGCATCCCAATTCAATAAATTATCGCTCATGTGTGTATGCTATCCAGCCTTGAGGCTACGGCGGAAGTGCTGCCGTTCATCTTGATATCTTAACCTGCATGCGGTGGTCTCAAAACGGGCATTTGATTCGATCTGTTCAAACAGGTCGTGTATTTCTATACTCCCCGCCCTTTGCAGACCGGAAATTCCGTTGGCTGTCACATATGTTGGCTCGAATTGTTCAAAAACAACCCCGAAAAGATAGGCCTGGACACTTGAAAACGGTCTGCCAGAAAATCGGCTTGATCGGCTTGATTGCTGTCACGCTGTTGACCACCGGTTGCGTGCAACGAAGACTGATGGTCCGCAGCCAGCCGGAAGGTGCATTCCTGACGATTGACAACCAGCCGATCGGTTACACACCGGTTTCCGTCCCTTTTACCTATTATGGCACTCGCGAAGTCCAGTTGGAAAAGGATGGCTACAAGACTATCAAGGTCCAGGAGCAGGTCAAACCGCCGTGGTACGAGTATTTTCCAATCAACTTTTTCGCGGAAAATTTTTCCCCGCGTGAGATCCGTGATACGCGATTACTCGATTTCACGATGCAACCGCGAGAACAGGTCAACCAGAATTACTTATACGACCGCGCCTCGCAGTTGCGCGGCGATGTGCAACGCGGTACGGTAACGGCACCGATCGATTGATTCCGGGCCTGCCTGGAAGGTGCCATTAAATCCGCGCACTCCATCCTCTTGCCTTACCTCGCTCACCGAGCCTGGCTTCAGAGTGGGTAACAGGGGCCACCGATAGAGGCGCCGGGTGCATTCCTTTGAGCAGCAGTACCTTTGAGAGCGGCTGCAAATCAGCGGCTGCAAATCAGGGGCGCGCACAAAAAAACCCGGACATTGGTCCGGGTTAGTGGACGATTTACTCGTCCTTGTTTTCCGGTTCGCCCTCGTCTTCCTCGGGCGGAACATCTCCCGCGCCAACTCCCACCGGTTCTTCCGGTTCAGGCTCGGCGGGAGGCTCAATAAACTCGCCGTCAAATTTCAGGTGCTTTATTTTTCCGTCATCATCGCCGACGACATCGACGTTGATCTTGTTCATTCCCTGGAACGTTCCCTTGAGCAGTTCCTCGGACAATGGATCCTCGACGTAATTTTCCAGAGCGCGGCGCAACGGTCTTGCCCCGTAATCGAGGTTCGTTCCTTTCTTGATCAGGAAGTCCTTGGCATCGCCGGTCAATTCGAGTTGGAATCCGCGTTCGCCCAGGCGTTCCCGGATTTTCCGCAGTTCCAGGTCGATCACGAGCTTCAGGTCTTTCTTTTCGAGATGGCGGAAGATGATCGGTTCGTCGGAAAGACGGTTCAGGAATTCAGGCCGGAAAGCTTTCTGAATTTCATCGTAAACACGCTCTTTCATGCTGTCGAAACTGGCGTCATCGCCGCCGCCGGAAAACCCGAGCGCCGACTCGTTCTTGATCGCGTGGGCCCCGACGTTAGTGGTCATGATCATGATCACATTCCTGAAATCGACGTTCCGTCCGAAACTGTCGGTCAAGCGACCCTCTTCCATTACCTGCAACAACATGTTGAAGATGTCGGGGTGTGCCTTTTCGATTTCGTCCAGCAGAACAACGGCGTAAGGTCGGCGACGTATTTTTTCCGTTAGTTGCCCGCCCTCTTCATAGCCGACGTATCCCGGAGGCGCTCCGATCAATCGGCTGAGGTTGTGTTTTTCCATGTACTCCGACATGTCAATGGCGAGCAACGCATCTTCATCACCAAACATGAATTCGGCGAGTGCCTTGGCCAACAAGGTTTTACCCACACCGGTTGGACCGGCAAACATGAAACTGCCGATCGGCCGTTTTGGATCCTTGAGTCCACTCCGGCTACGGCGAACGGCCTTGGAGATTGCCGCAATGGCAGCGTCCTGGCTGATCACACGGTCGTGCAACTCATCTTCCATTTTCATCAACCTCAGGCTGTCCTCGGTCGACAGGCGGGTCAACGGAATTCCGGTCATCTTGGAGATGACTTCCGCGATCACTTCCTCGTCAACCACGCCATCAGTTTGCTGGGACTTCTCGCGCCATTCCTGCTTGATCTGGTCCTTCTTCTTTCTCAGCTTCTCAGCCTGGTCTCGCAGGTTGGCAGCCTTCTCGAAATCCTGATTGGCGACCGCATCTTCTTTTTCCTTGTTGAGACGCTCGATATCCTCATCGATCTCCTTCAAGTCGGGTGGTCGCGTCATCGTTCTCAGGCGCACCCGGGCCCCCGCTTCGTCGATCACGTCAATCGCCTTGTCCGGCAGGCACCGACCCGTGATGTATCGACCCGACAGGTCAACCGCAGAGACGACGGCGTCATCCGTGATTTGAACACGGTGATGGTCCTCGTAGCGCTTGCGCAGACCCTTGAGGATTTCAATCGTCTCATCCATCGAAGTTGGGTCGACCAGGATCTCCTGGAATCGCCGGGCAAGGGCGCTGTCTTTCTCGATGTATTTTCGGTATTCATCGAGCGTGGTAGCGCCGATGCATTGGATTTCACCACGCGCCAGAGCGGGTTTCAGGACATTGGCTGCATCGATGGCACCCTCGGCGCCTCCGGCGCCCACCAGCGTGTGCAATTCGTCAATGAACAGGATCGTGTTCTTGGCCCGTCGCACTTCATTCATGACCGCCTTGATCCGTTCCTCGAACTGGCCCCGGTACTTGGTCCCCGCTACCATCATGGCCAGGTCCAAAACCACGATCCGTTTGTCCGACAGGATCTCCGGAACCTCGCCATCGATTACCCGTTGGGCAAAACCTTCGACAATCGCCGTCTTTCCTACCCCCGCTTCTCCCAGCAGGACTGGATTGTTCTTGGTGCGACGGCAGAGGACCTGGATGGCCCGTTCGATTTCCTTCTGACGTCCGATCACGGGATCCAATTTTCCCTGCCGCGCCAACTCGGTGAGATCCCGGCCAAAACTATCGAGGGCGGGCGTCTTCGATTTGCCACTCTTGGCGCTACCCGTTTCACTGGCACTGACCCCTTCACGGCCGCCCCGTTCGCCTCCCTCGCCACCTTCCAGTCCATTGCCCAGCAGGTTGAGTACCTCTTCGCGGACTTCTTCCAGCTTGAGGCCTAGGTTCATCAGGACCTGGGCGGCTACGCCTTCCTGCTCTCGCAACAGGCCCAGGAGGATATGCTCTGTCCCAACGAAGTTGTGGTTCAGGTTCCGCGCCTCTTCCATCGAGTACTCGATCACTTTTTTGGCCCGAGGTGTTTGCGGCAATTTGCCCATCGTGATCATCTCGGGGCCACTCTGGACGAGTTTTTCTACTTCGATTCGGATCTTGCGCAGATCGACCTCGAGATTCTTCAGAACGTTGGCAGCGACCCCGGTACCTTCCTTGACCAGACCGAGAAGCATGTGCTCGGTCCCAATGTATTCATGATTGAATCGCTGGGCTTCCTGGTTGGCCAGCTGCATCACTTTGCGGGCGCGGTCGGTAAAGCGTTCGTACATTTTGTTTGTCCCAGTTAAATTTTGCAGGTGGCGGCAAAGGCCCCCTGTCGTATCCACAGCCGCTTTGCATGGACGATTTCCAGCGAGCGACTCTATTCTGTCGATTGATTATGAACTCAATGACGCGTTCGGATCGGTTTCCAGGTCGGTCGTTACCTGTTGGTCCCGACGTTCCGACTCGAGTTGACCGATCCGTTCGAATTCATTGCGAATTTCAAAATCCCAGTGGACCGACTCGTCAAATCGCTTGAGGCTTTCCAGTTCCGCCCTCGCCAATTCGGGTCGGCGGGTGTGGCGGTACAGCGTGGCCAGCAACAACCTCGATTCAACATCCCGGTCACTATGTTTCAACCGGCCTTTCAGTATTCTTTCTACTTCCAGCCAGTTCCCTTTTAAGTATTCGCCTTGCGCTCGATTAAACAAGGTGTCAGGCTGATTCTCCTCTAAAAAGTCGGCTTTCTCGACGACTTTTGTCTCGGCTGCCATGACAGGTGGACCCGTCCAGGATCCAACCATCCGACATGATATGACCGCCGAGCTGACCCAAATCACAATGATTACTGGCCAGGCAACGGCCGGGAACGAATCCCCCAACAACGTTGGCCAGGCAAAGGTCGCCACCAGGGCCAGGTTGAAAAGCGCCGAAAAGCCGATCGCCAATGCCAGGGATGACCAGCTTCCCCGCAACCATAAAGGGGCGAGACCTGGCCAACCACAAAGCACCCACTGACCCAAGTTCCTTTGACCTAAATGCATGGGGTAACCCCGGTTTTACCTACCTTGGAAATACCCCTGCGGGGATCGGCGCATCGCCGTGGTCCCGTCGTGGTTTTTCCGCTATTTGCAGCCAAGTATTAGTCCCATCGGAACTTACGTCAATTGCAATCGGCTGGTCTGTTTTCGGGGTTACGTTGGATAACCGGTGCGACCATCCCTTCCATCACACTGGACGATCTGCCGGGCGTGCTATCGCAGCAACAGATTGTCCGTATAACTAGGGATTCAGGGTGGTTGCCCCGAGATGTTCCCGGTTCCTTAAGAAGCAAAGCGAATGCCAAAGTGATGGAACCGGGTCGAACTTCGATAAACTGTTTTTTTTCACGAGTTTTACTGGAAACGAGCCAGGTTTCAGGATCGCCAGTCAATTCGAGTGCCAGGTCTCGGGTCGCAAATCGAGGGTCCTGACTGTCAAATTGGCCCATCGATTTACTGTCAATCTGGCAGACCGGTCGCTGGTCGATGACCATCTCAAAACCGGAGGAGTCCCCCACACTGCGTTCGTCGACATATCGAATCCTTGATGCCTCGCTGAATCGCGCGTCCGAAGGGTTGCGCGTGATTGAAGATTTTCTGCGCCTCGGCCTGGCCGATCGTCATCTGGCCGAGTCGGCCAAACAGGCTCGACACACGTTGACCCAGACCGCCGGTCACCTCGATTCCCAGGAGCGGATCGCATCGCGTGACACCATCAACGATGTCGGCTGCGCGATCGAAACAGATAGTGAGTTTTCCCGGGACTCGGCCGAGGACGTGGTCCATGCCAACCTGGCCCGTGTCCAGCAGTCGCTGCGAACACTCGAAGAATATGGCAAGACCGTCGCGTCCGAGTTTTCCCGTCATATCGAACAGCTGAGGTACCGCATCTACACGCTGGAGAAAGCTGTTTTGACTACCCTGCTCAGTCGTCAGAACCTGTCGGATGTGCGACTCTGTGTCCTGATCGATTCCAGGCCGGGGCAGGGAGATTTTGAGGAACTGGTCAATCAGTTGATCGAGGCCGAGGTCGGCCTGCTGCAGTTGCGGGACAAACAGTTGAACGATCGGCAGCTGGTTGCGACTGGCCTGCGGTTGACGGAATTGACGCGCGGTACCAGGACGCGCTGGATCATGAATGACCGCGCCGATTTGGCGCTGGCCGCCGGTGCGGCTGGTGTGCACCTGGGGCAGCAAGATCTGCCCGTCGCCGAAGCGCGGAAAATGGTTGGCGCCGCGATGTTGATCGGTATTTCTACCCACGATCTCGATCAGGCGCGGCAAGCCGTGCTCGAGGGCGCCAACTATATCGGTGTGGGGCCGGTCTTTCCGTCGCGAACCAAGTCGTTCGATCAGTACCCCGGACTCGAACTGCTGCGGCAGGTCGCCAGTGAGATACAACTTCCCTCGTTCGCTATTGGGGGCATCGACCAGGAGAATGTGGCAGAAGTACGTCGGGCAGGCTTCGATCGCGTGGCAGTGCGCCAGTGCATTGTCGGAGCCGATCAACCGGGCGAAGCGGCTGTCGATATGAAATCAGAACTCCTGTCACCGGTCGCTTGAGGAAGCGGGCAGACGGACTGGAGCAGGTCGCGACCGGCGCGCAGCCTCGCTCGATCGGCAAGGCGCGGTTGGCGTAGAAGGCTCTATTCATTTTGCTGAAATAGCGTGGTTTGCACGAGATAGTGGTCGGAACCGGGCGTCGAAACGGATAGACTGGTGGTTGAAGTTTGGTGCGGATCACAAGGTTCTATTGCGAAAGACGAACGAATGAGTACTTCCCGCTTCGGCATGCTTGTCGGCTCTTTCTTACTTCTGGCCCTTTGTTTCTCGATTAACGTGGCCGTTTTGACTGCCAAGGCGGTCTGCCAGGATGTGGAAGAACGGCAGGACGACGAATCAGAAAAGACGCCCGCTGAACAGATCGCCGATTTGATTGCGAATCACGAAGCAAGGATGGCGGAGTTCATGCAGGAATATCGTTCGGCCAGTCCGGAAGATCGCCAGAAATTGATTGCCGAAAAAATGCCAAAACCGGCCGATTCCGCGGGACAGTTGATGAAGTTGGTCCAGCAGCATCCGGATGATCCTGCGACGGTGGATGCCCTGCTCTGGATTGTCAATCGAGCGCGCGGTACGGAACAGAGTCAACAGGCGCTGGCGACCCTGCTGCGGGATCATATTGAAGAGGAGCGGCTGGGAGATGTCGTTTTGAATTTGTCTTACAACACTCCGGGACCGGATGTGGAACAGAATCTCCGGCAAATCATCAGCCAGTCACCACACGATTCAGTCAAAGGGATCGCGATGTATGGCCTGGGCCAGTATCTCTCGCGGGTTGAGCAGTACAAGGATTCATTGGAAGATCCGCGGATGGTGGCCAGCATGTCGGAAGAGAGCCTTCAGTACATCAGGGATTTCCAGCCCGATCCGGCCGCACAGGAAACGCTTTACCAAACAGTTGTTGACCAATATGGTGACGTGTTATTCCGGAATCGAACGTTGGGCAAAATGGCTGAGGGAGCCCTGTTTGAGATTCGCTACCTGGGTATTGGCAAGACGGTGCCGGAAATTGAAGGGAATGACTTGGATGGCGAGGCCTTCAAGTTGAGTGATTACCGAGGCAAGGTGGTGGTTCTCGATTTCTGGGGTGACTGGTGAGGTCCCTGTCGGGCCATGTACCCCCACGAGCGGTCGCTCGTGAAACAGCTTTCGGAAAAACCTTTCGCCTTGATCGGCGTTAATAGTGACAGTGACCTGGAAGAAATTCAGGGGATTGTCAAAGAGAAGAACATCACCTGGCGCAGTTTCTGGAATGGTCCGGATGGGACCCGCGGCCCCATTTCGACCCAGTGGAACGTTTCCGCTTGGCCGACGATTTACGTGATGGATGCCAATGGCACCATCCGTTACAAGAATGTTCGAGGGGCCAAGATGGACGAGGCGATCAAGAACCTGATGGCAGAAATGGGGCAGGAGGTCGAGATTGTTCACGAGGATGACGCTGAGAACGAGTAACGTCTGTTGGCGGGCGGCGGTGTCGATTTGGTTGTAATTTTTTGGTTCGATGGGAGTATACGAATGAGGTCTGTTTGCTGGGTGGTTGCCGTAATGGTCTTGGTTGGTGGGTGCGGTGCGCCGGATCAACCAGGTCCCGATGTGAGTGACAAGGATGCCGGTTCGAGTAAGGAAACCAGGCCGCTGTCGCCGGAAGAACAATTTGAACAGTTGAACCTGGACTACGTGCAGGCAGTGGAAAAGGCGGGTGACGAGGATGGCCTGCAATCGCCGACCGTAGCCGATCAGTATGCCGGGAAATTCCTTGAATTGGCCAGCGCTCACCCCGAGAGCCGCACCGCCTTTGCCAGTTTGAACTGGGTTGCCGTGTTCGCCAAGGATCCCGCCCTGCAGAATCAGGCGATCGACCAAATGGTGGCCAATCACGTCGATAACGTTGGTCTTTCCCGTCTCAATATGCAAATGGCGCAGAAGCCACTGAGCGATGAGTCCGATGCCCAGTTAACCACGATGATTGAAAAATCTTCCGATGAATCCATCCGTGCCTCAGCGACGATGGCGTTGGCCAGACAGTTGTCGTCCGTCCCGGAGGATCAGCAGGACGAGGAACGAATCAAATCGCTCTATCAGTCGGTGGTCGACCAGTACACTTCCCAGCCCCGGATGGTTGCCGCAGCCAGTCAGGCACTGGCCAAGTTTCGCTTTCGTATCGGCCAGATCGCTCCCGAAATCGATGGGGAGGATTTGGATGGCCAGGCTTTCAAATTGAGTGACTACCGGGGCAAGGTGGTGGTTCTCGATTTCTGGGGAGATTGGTGACCGCCCTGTCGGGCCATGTACCCACACGAGCGGTCGCTCGTCGAACAACTCGCCGACAAGCCCTTTGCCCTGATCGGGGTAAACAGTGACCGGGATCTTGAATCGATCCGGGCAATTGTCAAAGAGAAGAACATCACCTGGCGCAGTTTCTGGAACGGTCCGCAGGGGACCGGAGGTCCCATTTCCACTGAGTGGGGCGTGACTGGCTGGCCCACGATCTACGTCCTGGATGCCGAAGGCAAGATCCGTTACAAGAACGTGCGGGGAGCCGACATGGACGAAGCGATCACTAAGCTGTTGGCAGAAATGGGGCAAGAGGTTGAACTGACGCACGCCGCGTCGCTTCCGACAGGTTCCAAGCAGTCAACTGTGAGACAACGGCGCCGTGGCGGGGGTGGGTCGGCCAGCGTCCAATGATGTGGCTTGCCTGGCGTGGCCCGAACAACCTGAGTAAAGGGCGATGCAGACCCCCGACCCATTGAATTCTCCCTCTCTAGACGAGGAACGATCCGAGCGGGAAGCCGTTGCGCCCGGCCGCAATTTTTCCCTCCTGGCCCTCTATCAGGTGGTAATGCGCACCGGTTGGATTTTCAAAACCGAGAGCATCATCATGCCGGCCGTGCTGGACCTGATGGGGGGCAACGCGATCCTTCGCGGTTGTCTGCCGATGCTGAACCGACTGGGGCAGAGTTTTCCCCCCTTGATCGCGGCGGATTACATTCGGCAGTTACCCCACAAGAAGCGGTTGTTGGCACTTTGCGCGGCCGTGATGGGAGTCTGCTTTATCAGCCTGGCCCTGGTCTGGCGCCTGGCCGATCACGAACAGGCGACCGCCCTGCCCTACCTGTTCCTGTTGATTTACGGGATCTTTTTTTCTTTTGTTGGGCTGCACAACCTGGTCATGAGCCTGCTGGTTGGCAAGCTGATCCCGGTCACTCAACGCGGGAGATTGATGCTTGTTTCGATGACCCTAGGTTGTCTGTCGGCGGTCGCCTTTGCCTGGCTCCTGCTGCGGAACTGGCTCGGACAACAGACGGGTCAGTTCGAATCAATTTTCCTGTTTACCGGGGTGGCGTTTCTGTTCTCGGCGCTGGTTGCCTGTTGCCTGAAAGAGGTCCCCGATGTGGGCAAACGTGAGACAAAGAAGTTGGGCCAGGTATTGAGGCAAAGCTGGGAGACATTGCGGGTGGACAGGAACTTCCGCGTCCTGGTCATCATTGCTGCCCTGTTCGGGATGTCGATGACCCTGTTTCCGCACTATCAGGCTTTGGCCCGTGGGCGGTTGGAAGTAGGTTTGCAGGCGATGGTGCCCTGGTTGATTGTCCAGAACATGGGTGCAGCCGGTTTCAGTATTCCGATGGGCTGGCTGGCCGATCGTTACGGTTTTCGATTGGTGCTGAGAATACAAATGCTGTTGTTGATGATGCCCCCGATTTTTGCCATCTGGTTCGCCAACCTGACCGGCGGGAGTCATTGGTTCTTGCTGGTGTTTGCGCTGCTCGGTCTTTCGCCGGTGATGTTGAGAACTTTCAGTAATTACACGCTGGAGATTGCGGACCGGCAGCGACAGCCGATTTACCTGAGCACGATGAGTGTCTGCATGGCGGTTCCGGTCCTCGCCACGTCCCTGTTGGTTGGTTTGATGGTGGAACTGATCGGTTTTGAAATCACGTTCCTGGCCGTAATCGTGGCAATATTTATTGGCTGGATCTTAACCTTCAGGCTGGGAGAACCCCGGCACCAGGCCCCGGGTTCGATGCCCACGATCGCTTCTTCAACCGAGAAAAAATCGGACCCGGCCAGCAACCTGCCCGATTTGAGTTGACAAAGCAGCCGTGTAGTGTCAGATGGGGGCTTGGAACCTCAAGTTACAAGATATCCATTTGGAGATGAATTGATGAAATTATTGCTTTCTGCGGTTGTAATCAGCGCTGCGTGGGTGGGATGGAGCATGGACGATGGTCCCGATTTGACCGGTGTCAAATGTATCGTCAATGGCAACGCGGCTGCCAAAGCTGACAAGCATTCCGAGTACCATGGCGGACATGTCTATTTCTGCTGTGGTAATTGCAAAGCAAAATTTGATGCCGGCCCGGATAAGTTCACGGTCAAGGCGAATCATCAATTGGCCCTGACGGGTCAGTACGTCCAGGTAGCCTCACCTCTCGGTGGCAAATGTGCCGAGGGCATGTCTGTGAACGTGGGTGGCGTCGAAGTCTGTTTCAGTAACAAGAAACAGATGAAGAAGGTTGCCGACGCACCCGATCTGGCCGCCAAAGCCAAATTGGTTTTTGGAAAGAAGGCATTTGCCAAAGGCTTTCAGCCGAAGTCGAATATCGACCTGGCAGGCGTCAAATGCATGATGATGCCGGCCAAGAGTGTGAAAGCGGCCCAGGCCGTGGATTACAAGGACGGTCAGGTCTTCTTCTGTTGCAAGGGTTGTGCTGGAAAGTTTGCCAAGGACCCGGCCAAGTTTGCCGAGATGGCAAATCAGCAATTGTTCGCCACTGGTCAGTACCAACAGACGGGCTGTCCGATTTCCGGCGGTGACGTCGACGATGAAGCCGTTGTATCGGTCAATGGTGTCGATGTTAAAATGTGTTGTGGCAACTGCGTCAACAAGATCGAAACCCAGCCGGATGGCGCTGCCCAAGCCCGTCTGGTCTTTTCCGATAAGGCCTTCCAAAAGGGCTTTGCGAAAAAATAGTCGAAGCAAGCATCCAGGCCCGTCAATTTCAATTTGACGGGCTTTTTTTATGCCTGCAGTGGTGAGTCCTGAAGATTGGCCTGTATTCAAACAGGAAAACTGGGCATACTTCTTTTCTCGATCGAGGGCAAAGGTGGCAAGGATGCGAATATTTTTCTCAGTCGGTGAACCGAGTGGCGACCTGCATGCGGCCAACCTGGTGAAGCACCTCCGGCAGAAACAGCCGGGTATTGAGTGTGTCGGCTATGGTGGGCCAAAGATGGCCGATGCCGGCTGTCACCTGCTGTATGACCTGACTCAACTGGCCGTCATGTTCCTGGCCGGAGCGTTGCGCAACCTGAAGAAATTCCTCGGCCTGATCCGGGAGGCCGACCGGTACTTTGCCAGCCACCGGGTGGATGCGGTCGTGTTGATTGACTTTTCCGGTTTCAACTGGTGGATGGCGCGCAAGGCAAAAAAGCACGGCATCCCGGTCTTTTACTACGGCGTTCCCCAGATGTGGGCTTGGGCTCCCTGGCGGATCGGGAAACTCAGACGGCTGGTCGATCATGTCCTCTGCAAGCTGCCGTTCGAGGTCGACTGGTTTTCGAAGCGTGGCTGTCGGGCGACCTACATCGGCCATCCGTATTTTGACCAGTTGTTTAACCAGGAGTATGACGAGCCATTCATTGAATCACATCGATCGAGTTCGGGCCGTACGCTGTTGCTGCTGCCGGGCTCCCGCGATATGGAGGTCGAAAAACACCTGGGGATGATGCTCGAAGCGAGCAATCGCCTGCAAACCCGTCATCTCGGTTTGAAGGTCCTGGTGGCTTGCTACAACCAGAAACACCTGCAAACGGCCAAGCACCTGGCGGCAGAGAAAGAGTGTGATGTCGACTGTTTTGTCGACCGGACGCCGGAACTGATGCGGGTGGCCGATCTCTGCCTGGCCTGCAGTGGTTCGGTCTCACTGGAGCTGTTGTTTCACCGCAAACCGACGGTGATCGTCTACAAGATCAAGCGTCTGGAGATGCTATTGCAATCAATCTTCCTGCGCTGCAAATACATTACCTTGGTCAACCTGATTGCCAGCCGGGACATACGCCGGACCCGGTTTCGAGTTTATCGACCTGAAGATCCCGGACCAAACCCCGCCCCGATGCCGGAATTCCTGACCCGCCGCGATTGCCCGGACCGCTTGGCCAGGACCTTGGATAATTGGTTGCAGGACCCGGCTCGGTTGCAACGGAATATCGATCAGCTCGATTCGATCGCGGAACAATATGTGTCACCCGGGGCGACGGCACGGGCCGCCGAATACCTGTTGGCGCATGTTGAATTTCCCAATACGCGCGACGGAGACAGGACGGCCGCCTGAACCATTCGTTCGGTCCTGTTGTCGAGTATCCTGCCAGGCGCGAAATTCACAGGTCCGGTTTTGTTTGCTCCTTGGGTGGCCGGTTTTTATGATAGACTTGGTCGCTTTCCTGGACGAATTCCGACCGGGCGAATTTCGAAACGCGTTCCGTTCCGTTGGTTCACCCTGCACCTTTACCACGCTTGAGGTTATCCCTTGTTTCTCGCCGAGCCGGGTCGCACCCCTTACGATCTGAATTTCTCTCTGTTTGGGTTTCCGGTTCGGGTCCATCCGGCTTTCCTTGTTTTGCCGTTGTTGATTGGTTCCAGCCTGCTGCAGAGTGCAAGCACCAATGCGGGCGTGATGCTGTTATTGCTGGTGGTCATCTTCTTTGTGTCGATCCTGGTACACGAGTTGGGCCACGCCTTTGCATTCAGGTATTACGGGCAGGCCTCGCGGATCGTGATCTACTGGATGGGAGGTTTGGCGATACCGGAACAAGCTGGCAATGTCTGGAGCAGTTCACGGAGGCGATCGATTGGTTCCAATCAACAGATCGTGATTTCGCTGGCCGGGCCTGTATTCGGGTTTATCCTGGCCGGGTTGATCATTGTTTTGATTCTTTCGATCGGTGGGCATTTGGAATATGAGCAACGTGGATTGCTGCCCATTCTGCGTGCGCACCTGAGCGATTCCATTTTTGCCGAGTCGGCCCGACGGCAAACCATGGAAGCCGTTTTGACTGTGACCTTGTTTGCCAACGTTTTTATCAACGTACTGAACCTGGCCCCCGTTTTTCCACTGGATGGTGGGCAGGTGGCGCGCCAGTTGTTCCTTAGGTACGATCCGTACAATGGGGTCCGTTACAGCATTATCTTTTCCATGGTGGTCGCCATTCTGATCGCGGTTTTGAACTTTCAGCATGATCAGTTCATCGCTCTCTTTTTTGGGTTCATGGCCTGGTCGAACTACATGACATTGCAGCAGATGAGCGGCGGCATGGGGGGCGGGCGCTCCTGGTAAGCCAAAGCAGAAGAGAAGGAGAAACTTTTTTTCTGACTGAATTCAATTGAAATATCGGTTGAAGATGCCAGGCAAGTATTCCCGATGTGAAAAAAAACAAAAAAAATGGATTTTTTTTGGCATTCATTATCAAGTGAAAAGAGTTTTCGTTGCCGAGTCTGTTTCGAAACCCATTCGGGGCGAAGCAAGAGCAAAAAAAGGTTGTTGCGATTGGTTTGCCGGTACGTTTTTTGTTTTGCTTTCCATGCAACGACTCTGAATCCCATCCGCCGAGGCGATTCGGATTCGGAATGCCGATCGGGAAGTGGGCACCTCAGATTGATGGTGAAAAAAGGGGTGAAAAAAAAAGGTCCTGCCAAAAACCTATGTAATTGTTTTGTTTTTTGCCCATTCAAGCTGCCAGACAGGCCGTACAGATTCACCCTTCAACACCTGGACCGACTGGAAAACGGGCATTTCGTGTAGAAACGGTTTCATCGCCAAGCCTTCTGTACGTTTTTATCGTGATCGGAATCAGCTGTTTTCGATTAGCAATCCGTTGCAGTTAAATATCCCCGGTTTTTTAGTGAGATTTTGTCTTTTTCATGGGGCATGTCCGGGCTTTTTGATTTTCGAGGGCGGTTTGTTTCCGATTGGAAGGTTGAGATGAGGTAAAAATCGGCAAAACAATATTGAAAAAAAATTTCAGTTCTCTAAAACTTAGCCGTTGGAAAACTTTCAACGAATTCGTTGGAGAGTAGAACGCCTTTGGTCGAAACTACTCTCAAGTGGATTCAACGAGGTAATCCAATGATTGAACGTTTAATCTTTCTGGTTGGAGGACTGACTCGAAGGTTGAAGTAAAGCTTGAGAGGGAGTTCCCAAAGGCTATTTACGGAGGACGTATCTGTGGCCAAGAAAAAAAAAGCAGCCAAGAAAAAGGCTAAGAAGCGCGTAGCTAAGAAAAAAGGAGCTAAGAAAAAAGTAGCTAAGAAGAAGAAGAAAGCTACTAAGAAGAAAAAAGCTACTAAGAAAAAAGCTACAAAGAAAAAAGCTAAGAAAAAAGCTAAGAAAAAAGCAGGCAAAAAGAAGCCAGCTAAGAAAAAACCTGCTAAGAAAAAAGCTAAGAAAAAAGTAGCCAAGCGAAAGCCAGCTAAGAAGAAGGCTAAGCGCAAGAAGTAATTGCTTGCTCTAACGAAACAACGAGAAAGGGTCACCATTTGGTGACCCTAGATTTTTGCGCTATGGCTTTTTGCCGTTGTTCGTTGCCGGCTATCCAGCGGTTGCTCTGATTAACCGAGCACGGGCAGCTGGGCCTGGGCTGGTTTCTCTGCCGCATTTCGGGCGAGTTGCCGACTGAGTTGGTGGGCTATTTTTTCCAGGTAGGGGGCAATGTCGGGGTCATCGAAGTTTGCTCCCATGGCGCCCTCGTCTCCCCGTTGCCGCATCTGGATGTTGATCGGAATATCCCCCAGGAAAGGGAGCTTTGCCTGCTCGGCGTAGACCCGGGCGCCGCCCCGGCCAAATATCTCGTAACGTTTGCCGTTATCGGGGCAGATGAAACTGCTCATGTTCTCGATCATTCCGGCGATCGGGATGTTGACCTTCTGAAACATGGCCACGGCCTTAATCGCATCGATCAGTGCAACCTCTTGGGGAGTACAGACAACGACTGCGCCGGTGATCGGCAGGAGTTGGGAAAGAGAAAGTGCCACGTCCCCGGTCCCGGGCGGCATATCGATGATCAGGTAATCCAGGTTGCCCCACGCGACGTCGCGCACAAACGTCGTAACGGCCGAGTGCAACATGGGGCCGCGCCAGATAATGGCCTCGTCCGGGGGGACCATGAAGCCGATACTCATCACGGGCATTCCGTTGAAGTCGAGTGGTCCGATCTTGTCGTCGACCTTGGTGACTTGGCCGCGGACGCCCGTCATGTGGGGAATGCTGGGACCGTAAACGTCGGCGTCCAGCAGGCCGACCTGGCATCCGGCCCGCTGCAGTGCCATGGCCAGGCATGTGGCCGAAGTGCTCTTGCCAACCCCTCCTTTTCCCGAGCCGACGGCGATCACCGCCTTGGCGGTCAAGCCGACCGTTCCGATCGGCTGTGCGGGCCGATCATGGTGAGCGATCGAGACCGTGATTTCCCGGTCCGGGCAGACTTTCTGAACGGCCTCCGTGATGGCCTGTTGAAAATCCGATTTCAACGGGGCTGCAAAGCTGGTGAGGCCAATTTTTACATGCACGGATCCATCTTTTTCTTCGATTCCGTAAACCTGTTTTGACTTGGTAATGGGGCGGCCCGTCTCGGGGTCTCTGATCTGCTCCAGTGCCGTCATCACGAGTTGTTCAAGATCTTGATTCGTGTTCATTATGTCGATTCACTTCAGTTATTGTTTATTCCGTTGATAGATTGACCGGCGCCCAAGGTAATCCACCCTGAACCCGTCGCTCAATTTGGGAGAACGGTCGATCGATCGATCTCCGAGACTGGTCAAGCAATTTCACGAGTCGGTTTGCCTGAAATAGATTGTCCAGAACCTCGCAAAAACCGAACTGGCAGATCTCTTTGCTGAGGCCAGACAGTCTATCGTCTACTACCCCGATAAAACATGGATGAAGCGGGTGGCTGGCATGGAATCCGACAAATTTCAGGCGATCGATCATCTGCGGCAGTTCGGTATCGATTTCTATGATGGCCAGCACGCCCGCTTGTCGCCTGATCCCGTTGGCCAATGTCTCGAGGTCGGCAACCGGTTGCACCCGAATATCTGGCTGCACCTGTTTGATGGCCGTTTCCCATTTACCTGTCGATTCCAAGACCAACACGGATGGTTCCTGCTCGTAGCGGGTGCGTTTCATGATTCCGCCCCGTGTTCGTCGTTGGCCTCACGAAATGCAGTTGAATCCAGTTGTTCATCCTGTTCTTCCTGCGCCCCCAGGCCGAAATGGGCGATCCGGCGGAGTAGTTTGGCCCGGTTGATCCCCAGCAGCTTGGCCGCCTTACTCTTGTTCTGTTGCCCCTGTTGGAGCGCCCTTGCAATCAGGTCTTTCTCGATCGATTCGACGTAGGCAACCAGGTCGATTTCACTTGGGTGGGTTGATTCGTAACGAGTTGCCCGGGCGCCGCGCTGGACCGAATCGGAAAAATCGGCCGCCTCGACCCGGGGACCGCTGGAATTTTGACAGGCTACCAGAACAGCTTCCTTGAGTTGATCAAGGTTTCCGTGCCAGCGGCACTGGGCCAACAACTCCAGCGCCGATTGGGAGCAGCCTTCAAGTTGTCTTGCTTCCTGGCGGTTTACCTCTTCGATGAAGGCTTGGGTGAGCATGGGTAGATCTTCCATGCGATCGCTCAGGGCGACCGTTTGGATGACCAGCGGGCTGAGGTAGTACGCCAGTTCGGCACGGTAATCCTGCTGCTCTGCCATTTCGATCAGGCAACGGGAAGCGGTTGCCATGATTCGTAAACGAAATTCGGGGATCTGTGTGAAGCCGTAAAGTTCTGTTGGGCTGCCAGGTCCAGTTGATCGACATCCAGAATCAGCAGCCAGTCTTTCCCGGTCCGGTCTCTTTGTTCATAGACCCATTCCTTGATTTTCGTTTGCAGCATTTCCCGGTCGATGAGGGCTCCCTGCAGGGTGACCAGCTGATCGTCCGGTTCTGTTCTTTCATGGAAAATGGTCTGGGCCAGGTGGGCTTTGCCTGTCCCCGGCGGACCCACGATCAGCAGATCGCTCTGACATTCGATGGCGACCCTCGCCTGGCGCTGCATTCGCTTTGCTGCCGGCGAAGAGCCGACCAGTTGGTCCAGTTTGCAGTTTGCATTCAGTTCTCGATACAGCGTCATCAATTGAACATGCAGGTCCTGATAGTCCTGGTTGCCCGCTCGTTCGCCGGCTGGCTGGTCAGATGCTTCGGCAATGGCGATGATCAGGCCCGTGGATTCCGGCCCATGATTGTCCAGTCGTGTGAAATGGACCTTTCGGTAACGAAGCTTGTCCTGGTCCTGAGAAAATATGGTTGCCTGGATCGACCGTTCGGTTTGTATGGCGGGGGGTGGGCAAAGACCGCGGAGGCGATTCCTGGTTTCATTGTCAAGTTCGCTGGAAGTGTAGACACAGCGTTGCCCCACGAGCTGGTCCAATTCGAGTCCGACCCACTCGGCACAGGCCTTGCTGGCGTACTGGATCTCGAATTCCAGGTTCAACACGTAAACCAGCGCGGGGGCACCTTCCAGCAGCTTGGCAAGGGAAGAGACTCGGGTTTTGGACTTGGCCATTCTGTTTCTACCGGTTGAGGCTTTTTACCCGAAATTTGACAGCAAGTGGTGAAGGGTGACCCACCAGCAGGTGGCAACGACAATCTAACCATTCTGTTGGAATCCGGCTTGGAATTCGAGGCCGTCCCCCGTTTTTTGTACAGCTTGTCAAAAATTACCGGTTTCTTCATCGTCAACCACTGTCTCGATGGAGGTAGGCGAAGCCAGATGCTCTCTGCTATAGTTTGGAAAACGATGAACCGCAAAGTGCCAGGTCATGTCACGAGAAAAGATCCTTTCCAATCATCCCAATCCCCAAGACGATGATCCCAAGTTGCGTCCGTCCCGGATGAGCGAGATGATCGGCCAGCGGAAGGTCATTGAGCGGCTCAGGATTGCCATCGAGGCTGCCAAGAAGAGAAATGATGTCCTGGGCCATATTCTGTTTGATGGCCCGCCCGGCCTGGGCAAGACGACTTTTGCCCATTGCATTCCGAATGAGATGAACGTTCCGGTCGAATTTCTGGCGGGTCCCAGCTTGAAGGCTCCCAAGGACCTGGTGCCCAGCCTGACCAACCTGCAATCCGACCAGGTCTTGTTCATCGATGAGATCCACCGGATTCCCAAGGCGGTAGAGGAATACCTGTACACAGCCATGGAAGACTTCAGGATTGACCTGATTATTGGTGACGGACTGCATGCCAGGACCCATAACGTGACGCTCAAACCGTTTACCCTGATCGGCGCCACGACCCGCGCGGGGATGTTGACGGGACCGTTGCGCGACCGCTTTCAGATCCGTGAACACCTCGATTTTTATACGCTCGATGAATTGACCCTGATCGTCATTAAAAATGCTGCCAAGCTGAATGTCGAAATTGATGAACCAGCCGCGTATGAAATCGCCAGTCGGAGTCGCAATACGCCCCGTGTCGCCAATAACCGCCTCCGCTGGGTCCGGGACTATGCCCAGAGCCGGGCGGATGGGGTCATCACGCTGGACGTGGCCAAGTCGGCCTTGCAGATGGCGCAAATTGATGAGTTGGGACTGGATCGGCAGGACCTGAAATACCTGGAGACGTTGATTCGGGTTTGCATGGGGGGGCCAGCCGGAGCCGAGACCATCGCGGCAACCATGAACGCTTCGGCCGACACGCTGGTGGATGAGATTGAGCCATTCCTGTTGCGCATCGAGTTGATCACCCGTACCCCGCGGGGACGGGTGGCGACCGCCAAGGCTCATGCCCACCTGGGCACTGGAGGGGACAGGGGAGGTCTGTTTTCCGATTCCTGAGAGGGTCTCATGGAGGAGGGCCCGCCGCAGGACCCGGAAGGCTTTCCTAATCGTTCTGAACGAAGTACACTCAGCGCAATTCGAGCCATCGGTGCACCTTGCCGTTGACACGTTTTCAAGTGACTTTTACCATTTTTCGGTGTTCCCGTTGGCCGCTGTTTGAAATCGAAAAAGGAAATTTATATTGGGTAAGATCGCATTTCTTTTTCCCGGTCAAGGCGCTCAGCAAGTTGGCATGTGCCGCGAGGTCTGTGAAGCATTACCTGCTGCGCGGCAGCGGATGGAACAGGCCAATGACGTGCTGGGCTACGACTTGGCCCAAATCTGCTTTGAGGGACCTGAGGAGCGGTTGAATTCAACCGTCGTCAGCCAGCCGGCACTTTATGTCTCCAGCTTCCTGGCCCTGGAGAAATTAAGGGAGGAATCCCCCGAATTACTGGACGATTGTCAGGCGGCCGCCGGCTTGAGCCTGGGTGAGTACACGGCGATTGCTTTTGCCGGTGGTTTCTCGTTTGAAGAAGGGCTCAAACTGGTCCAGAAACGTGGTGAGGCAATGCAGGCCGCCGCTGATGAAACGGCCAGTGGTATGGTTTCGGTTCTCGGTCTGGATCGGGAGCAGGTAGCCGAGGTTTGTGATTCGGCCCGCCAGGAAGATGAAATTCTTCAGATTGCGAACCTGCTCTGCCCCGGGAACACGGCCGTCTCCGGGCACCAGGCATCATGCCAACAGGTTGCGGCGGTCGCTGAAGCCGCCGGTGCCATGAAAAGTATACCGCTGGCCGTGGCAGGTGCCTTTCATACCTCGATCATGGAGTCAGCCGTGGCCAAGCTGGAGTCGGCGCTGTCGGCGGTCGAAATCCAGCCGAGCCGCATTCCCGTCTATTCCAATGTCGATGCCCGGCCACACACCGAGCCGGAAGAATTTCGGGAGTTGTTGGTTCGCCAGGTTTGCTCCCCGGTTCTCTGGCACGATTCGATGCAACAGTTGTTGGATGATGGATTTGACGAATTTTTTGAAGTTGGATATGGCCGGGTGTTGAGGGGACTGCTGAAACGCATTGCTCGCCGAACGCCGTGCCATGGTGTTCTCGAGTAATCCCGTTAGTCGGACCGTGATGGTCGATCCCAGTTTTTTTGAGGAAGTGAAATGAGTTTGGAATCCCTGAAAGTTGACCTCACTGACCAGACCGCTATCGTAACCGGGGCATCGCAAGGCCTGGGTAAAGCGATGGCCATTGCGTTGGCCGGAGCCGGTGCCCGTGTCGCTTGCGTTGCCCGGAACGCCGAAAAGTTGGCGGATACGGTGGAGGCGATCAAGCAGGCAGGTGGCGACGCCGAGGTGATGGCGGCCAATGTGGGTGACAGTGAAGCGGTGGATGAAATTGTGAGTAAGGTCGCGGAGGATTGGGGCCGCCTCGATATCATGGTCAACAACGCCGGTATCACCCGGGACAACCTGTTGCCGGCCATGTCGGATGAACAGTGGGACGCAGTGATCGATATCAATCTTCGTGGGACCTTCCTGTTTTGCCGGGCGGCCAGCAAGGTGATGATGCGAGCCCGCTCGGGGCGGATCATCAACATTGCGAGTGTTTCCGGTTTGATCGGGAACGCGGGGCAGACGAATTATTCGGCTTCCAAGGCAGGGATGATTGGGATGACCAGAAGTCTGAGCAAGGAGCTTGCCAAGCGAAAGGTCACCGTGAACGCTGTGGCACCCGGTTTCATTGCCAGCGAGATGACGGATGCCCTGGGTGATTCCATCCTGTCGGAAGTCAAAAAGAACATTCCTGCTCGACGATTGGGGACTCCCGACGACGTGGCGGCCTGTGTTTTGTTTTTAGCGAGTCCCGCTGCTGCCTACGTGACAGGGCAGGTCTTGACCGTGGATGGCGGAATGACCGGCTAGATTTCGGTCTGCAACGGCAGAAATCCCAGAAAAAGCCCTGCTTGAGGCGCCGCAAAGTCGGTTTCACGCCTTGACCCTTTTGACAGTAATCCTCTATCTTTGTGGGGCAGCGGGAACTACACTGACCCCGCAAAAACGTAAAACAAGCAGTTGAACTAAGTACTTTCAATGATTTAACAAAGGAGGCCGATCAATGTCGTCGGTCGAAGAAAAAGTAATCGAAATTGTTGCCGGACAACTCGGTGTGGATAAAGACAAAATCAAGCCTGAGTCCAATTTCGTGAATGACTTGGGGGCCGATTCTTTGGATACGGTAGAGCTGGTCATGGAACTGGAAGAAGAATTTGATATCAGTATTCCGGATGACGCCGCGGAAAAGATCCAAACCGTGGGTGAAGCGATTAACCATATCGAAAGCAGTAACTAAGTCGTTTGGTCATGAATCGTCGAATCGTTGTTACCGGGTGGGGCCTCGTAAGCTCACTTAGTTGCGAGGTGGAAGACTGCTGGAGCCGTATTCTTGCCGGTGAAAGTGGTGTTCATGCGATTCGATTGATTGAGACGGAAGATTTGAAGGTCAAGATAGGCGGGGATGTCTATGACTGGGATGGCTCCCAGTATCTCGATCCCAAAACCTGCAAGAAAGTTGATCGGTTTTCCCAGTTTGCCATGGTGGCTGCCAACCAGGCAGTCGCATCATCTGGTATCGATTTCACGACCGGTGATAATCTCCGTTATGGCTGCCTTCTCGGTTCTGGGATTGGCGGTCTGATCACCATCTCCGAACAGATGGAACGCCTGATCATTAAAGGTCCCAGCCGTGTGTCGCCGCTGACGATTCCCAAGTTGATGCTCAATGCGGGCGGTGGCAACATCGCGATTGAACATCGCCTGCGGGGTCCCAACTACTCGGTGGCCACTGCCTGCGCCAGTGCCGGCAATGCGATGGGGGATGCCCTGAGCCTGATCGGAAAGGGCGAATGTGAGGTGTTGATCACGGGAGGGGCGGAGTGTGCTTTAACCCGAATCGGCGTGAGTGCCTTCCAAAACATGCGCGCCCTCTCGCTTCGCAATGACGACCCGGGTGCTGCCAGCCGCCCGTTTGACCGTGGTCGGGACGGGTTCGTGTTGAGCGAAGGGGCCGGCATCCTGATTTTTGAAGAACTGGAGCACGCCAAGGCCCGCCGGGCTGAGATCCTGGGCGAAGTGATCGGATTTGGCACGACTTGTGACGCCGGTCATATTACCTCTCCCGACCCGTCTGGAACCGGTGCAGCGCGTGCCATGAGCCTGGCTTTGCAGGATGCGGGCATTGCGCCGGAAGAGGTGGATTACATCAACGCACACGGTACCAGTACGCCGTTGGGGGATGTTGCCGAGACGATTGCCATGAAGAACGTATTTGGCGATCATGCCCACCAGGTCAGCATTTCCAGTACCAAGAGTCAGATTGGCCACTCCCTCGGTGCCAGTGGCGGCCTGGAGCTGATCTTTTCGCTCAAGGCACTTCTGAACAACATTGTCCCACCGACGATCAATCTCGATGATCCCGACCCGGATTGCGATCTCGATTATACGCCCAATCAGCCGAAGGAACGGGAAATCAGGACTGTGATGAGTAACAGTTTCGGTTTTGGGGGCCATAACGCCTCGATCATCATCAGGCAATTCAGCGACTGACAAATGGGCGCCCCGGGCAGAGGTTTTTCCCGGAAACGGATTCGCGTCATGTGGCAGTAATTCTCTTAAGTCATTTGCTGGCATTGTCTTGGATTTCAATTCCCCTTTTCGGCACAGCGCTTGCATCTCTCTGGGTTCGGCCGATTCTAGGCCACTGACATTTCGTCATACAGATTCCTGTAATTCTTGGAGCAATGCATATGAAAATGAAACATCGATCTGCCAACGGAAAGCAACGATTGGAATGGGGTACCGAACTCGATAGCCTGCTGGGCCATTTTATGAGGGACCGTGGCGCAGCGACCGCCGGCTGGGCCCCCTTGGTCAATGCGAACGAGTCGGAGACCGGTTACCTGGTTCAAATGGAATTGCCGGGTGTCGATGCCAGCCAGCTCAATATCGAAATGAAGGAGGGCCACCTCGAGATCTGGGGTGAGAAGCAGGTGGAACAGGCCCCGGAGGGCCACCAATTGCTGAGGGGCGAGCGGTATCACGGGAAATTCAAAAGGTCCTTTGAATTCTCGACACCGATCGATGCCGATCGAATCGAGGCCGAGTTCAAGCATGGTGTTTTAAACATCAGCTTGCCCAAATCGGAAAAGGCGCTTCCGCGGAAAATCGAAGTCAAGGTTTCCGCCTGACCTGTCGTTTTACGCTGAACGGTCGAAGCCGCCTCCTGGAGGCGGCTTTTTTTCTGGCCGGGCGATTGCTGGGGGAAGTGGTCAGCGGTCAATACCCGGGGCAATCTTGTAACTCGACGTCGACAAATTTGGAGTGGGCCTGGGCATAGTTCTGGCGGACAAGTTCCCGGGCAGCCGATACGTCCATAAAACTGGCCGAGAAATTGGGCAGTTCCAGGTCGATTGTCCCGCGGGCCGCGTATACCAGGTGCCGAATCAGATCGAACGGGTCCTCGTCACCGACCGCAAAGCGGATGGTGGTCGGGGTGAGACCGGCCGCTTCGAGCGCCTCGGTATCCAGTTCCGAGTGAGTGGTCAGGGCTGGGCAGCTGACAATCGTGTTGGACTGTCCCAGGCTGATCATGTGGCCGAAGGTGGGTGACAGTGCGTCGATGAACCGCTTGAATGTGTCGGCCTGGATGTCGCCCATTTCGATGGTGAACAACGGCGCCGGGAGGCCCAGGTGCATGTACTTCTGACAGAGTTCGAAGTTGTCGTTTCCGGCGACGGCGTTGCAATGAACGTTGATGGCGGGGTGGGCATCGAGGAATTTTGCCAGGATCAAGGTGTTGATGCACTTGCGCAACATCCGTACCGTCAAGGTTCGCATGCCCTGCATCACTTCAAAGGCGGCGTCGGCATTGAGGAACGCTCCCTTGACGTAGTAGACGTTCCAGAACATCGTCTGGTCCCAGGAGAATTCGCCAAAGGACTCTCCCTTGGGAATGAACATGTTCTCGTTCCGGCCAATCACACAGCCGGCAATCGCACCCCCGCATCCACTCAGGTCCTTGGTGTAGCTGTGGATCACGTAATCCGGGCGTTCGGCCGGGTCTTCACGCTGGAGCGTCCGGTACAGGAAGGGGGTGCCGACCGTTGCATCGAGCATGACCGTCAGGTTCTCGGCATGGGCCTTCTTGCAGATTTCAGCCACATCGATCACGTAGCCGTGCGGGTTGCAGGGGGATTCGAGGTAGACATAGATTTTTCGGCCTTCAGCCAAACGGTCGGCGTACTTTTGCCTTACCCGGTCGAGACAGGCGGAAAAGTCGGCTTCGCCGTAACCATCAAACGTTTCTACCGAGACTTCGAGGTTTCCTTCCTTGGCGTACCAGTCGTGAATCAGCTGATAAGCGCCCCCGTAGATGTTGCGACTGGTGATCAAGATGTCGTCCCGTCCCAGCACGTGGGAGAGGACCGCGTCGATGGCGGCCATCCCACTATTGAAGTTCCAGGCGAGGTACTCGTTGGCATGGGGGCCCGCTTCCAGGTCGACGATATGGTTGGCCAGGCAGACACTGGTCGGGTTGAGCAGCCGGGAGTAGATCTCCAGCATCAGTTCCTTCCCTTTGAATGCATCGGCGATCCATTCGGCACAGGCATAGATGTAGGTCGCCGTGCGGGTGATCACAGGGGTGGCTGAAAAGAGAGCCGTCACATTGTCGAATACGGGGTATGGACCCTTGGCAATCTGGGTCGCCCCCGAGTAACCGAGCGATTGGTACGATTTGCGAAACGGGTGCTGTAGCGTGTCCAACAACTTGGCAAGTTGGAAGGAGAGGAATTTCTTGGCGTTGAACCGATGGATCTTTTCCGTCTGGTCCAGGTCGTTCATCGATTCCATCGTCAATTGCCACAATTGCTCGATATCATGTTGGCTTTCGTACATGCGAGAGACAATTCGCTTGAGCGTCTGGCCGTATTCGTCGTTCGGGTTGATACCGAAGTGATCCAGTTGTTCATCGACCAGTTCGGCCACCGTTGTGGCCTGCGTGGAGTTGCGGCGGGGAGAGAGTTTTTTTGACTGGGCAATTGACGAATCAGGGGCGATAGCCATTAATTACTCCGCGGTTAACGCTGATTGAAAAGCGGTTGATCTGCTATCATTGGATAAGCAAACGGGGTAAAAGGCAAGCTCGCAGGGCCCATGTTTCCCCGCCCAGGTTCGAGGTCCGGTCATGAAGCGAAAGTATCGAATTACCACTCGCAGATCGCTCCGTTATTATGCCTTTCTGTTCATGATGTTTGGCCTGTTTCTCACCCTGTTGGAAATTCGTAGCGGTTGGATCGGTCGGCAGCCTTGGGACGAGGCGATCTGGCGAGCCGCTTTCAGTTTTGTCGGAATTGGCGGTCTGGGCGCCATACTCTGGCTTTCTCCGCAGCTTTCCAGGAAGGGGAATTCGCGCTCACTCAGCAAGATTGCCGAAGCGAATCGCCGGCCACGTCGTTCCTTTGCCGAAATGATTGGCGCCAACACCGACGCTTCTGAAACCGGGGAGGAACCGGTGGCCCCCGCTGTGGACAGTCAGGACGAGCGGGCCGACTCGTCGAGTTGAGCCAGCACATAGTCCCGCTGTTCCGGTGTCAAAGGCTCGAGAAGGGACCGCGGCAGAATTGTTGTCGCGTCGATGCAGGCTCCCTGCACGACCTTCCCCTGTTCGTCCCATTGGCAGAACGACGAGCCGATCAGTGAGCTGTCGGTCAGATCGGCTCCCCGCAGATCAGCCCCGGCCAGGTTGGCTCCTTCCAGATCGGTTCCGACAAGTTGGGCAGACCTCAGGTTGGTCTGACGAAGATGACTGTTGGACATGTTGGCCGCCGACAAGTCGGCACCTGAAAGATCGGTTTCGTTAAAGTTCGCGTTTCGCAGGGCAGCTCCCCGGGCGGACAGTCCGGACAGGTCCCGGCCACTGGCATCGAGGCTGCGCAAGTCATGGCCGGAAAAATTGCGATCGGCAATCAACCGGGCCGCTGTCCGCCGATCGATGGTCGGCGCCATGTAACGCTCTTCGCGCCACGGGTCGGCGCCGTTGTGGTAACCCGATTCGGCTTCCCAGAATCCGAGTCGGTCCTCGGTCAGGAAATCGATCGCTTTCAGCCATTTCACGCTCTTGTAGAAATATTTTCCCGGCACGATGTTGCGCAGTGGACCTCCGTGCTCGGTGGGGAGAGGTTGACCCTGGCAGGTATGGGCAATCAAGGTTTTCTGCTCCATTGCCTCGGCCAGGGAGAGCGAGGTGGAGTGGTTGCGGTCGGATTGGGCGACAAACGAGACAAATTCGACGCCTTCAGCTGGCGGTGCATGGCCGATCAGGTCCTCCAGCAATACGCCGGTGAATTCGACCGCCAGCTTCGACCAGCGGGTGACGCAATGGATGTCGACCGACAGGGTGGTCTGCTTCATTTCATGCAGTTCCGCCAACGAGAATCGGGCCTGGCAGCCCGCGCCGCTCAGCGTCAGTTGCCACGGCTGGTTGCCCGCAGCCGGTTCACGCTCGCCGATCAGGGGCCATTTACCAGCGGCCACCAGTTGTTGGCCTGGCGGTAAGGGTGGCGGTCGGCGATCGGTCTGCTGGGAAGTCGACATCGTTCCTGTTTCACTTTTGATTCATCAAACTGATTACAGTTGTAGCCTAATCGAGGACAGGATTCTGCCCCTCAAAGCGGCTTTTAAATTGGAGGAAAACATGCAAGTCGTTGTAGCAAAACAGCTTGAACATCTGGTCGGAATTAAGGCATGAAAAATGCAAAGGAACAGGATGGGCCGAAGTGCGGAATCAACGCAAATATTCCCTCGCTTCTGGCCCGGTAAATCCCCTCTCATTCATTAGTTCAAGGAGAACGAGTTATGAAGGTAGTTTCTGTGAAATATCTCGCCATGATGACCACGGCATGTCTACTGGTTGTCATGTCCGGTTCCGAATCCCACGCCCAACGACATCGTGATCGACATCACGATCATGATGACCACCATCACCATGGCCATCATCACCATGGCCATCATCATGCCCGTTATCATGGCGGGTTTTCTCTGCGAATCAGCAGCTTTCCTTACAGTTACTACGGCACAGGCCGCAACTTGTATTACGGTTACCGCACTCCTGGTTGTTACAGCTACCCGTATTACGGCCCTGTCTACCGATCGTACGGGACGTATTACGGGCGCCAGCGTCACGGTGGAATCTACATCGGTTGGTAACGTGATTGTTCGGTCCGTTGAGAAGTTTCCGGCAGCGATCAGCCGGTCGCTGTTCGCTACCGGGCTTCCTGCGGAAGGCTACATCGTTTGCCCCCGCTTCCTGGCGTTTTGCCAATGGCGCGTTGCAAGGGTTGCGTCGGCTCTCGCGGGAAGTTGCCCGGATCGGTAAAAAAAAGGGACCGCTACAGGCGGTTTCCGATCATACTGAGGGGTGCCAGGTACTCGCCCGACTCGAGGATGATTTCTCCATGCCAATTCTGTCGATTCTTTTCCCATCAGATGAGAGCTGGGTGGGTCGGGCCTGCCTGCTGCTGTTCACCCTGGCGCTGTTGGCTGAGGTGGCTTTGGCTGACCCACCGTGTATTGCGGCCGTCTCATTCCAGGATGAGGTGACGACTCCGTCGCAGGCCAGGTTGTTGCAGCGAATTGACGATCTCAAGGAGGAATTGGCAAAGCAGCAGCGGGTGTTGGGAAGCCGCCACCCAAACGTGAGGGAATTGCGCGCCGAGTTGCAGGTCAGGATGAAGTATGTCGACCGGGAGTTGGACCTGATTTCGACCAAAATTTTGCCGCTGGAAATCGAGCTGGGCAAGGCCCAGTTGAAATACGCAGGCAATCACCCGGAAATCAAATCGTTGCGCCAGCAAATTCTGCTGTGGCAGCAGTATGCCAAACAGGAACGTGTTGGTTCCAATCAGCTGTACCTGCTGGATACGAACCTGGAAGACTTGCGCATCCGTTTGAGCCTGTTGGCCCACTTGGGAAATCGCCATCCGGATATGATTGACCTCCGGCAGGAGATGGGAAAATTGCAACTCGAGCGGAACGTGCTCGGGCTGCAGGAAGAGTGCGAGCGACAAAAACTGCATATCTGGAAGAGTGAAGTTGACCGGCTCATTGCCAGCCGCGCCAAACAGGCCGAGCTGAGCGAAGAACAATGGCTGACCCGCGAATCACGGGCCCGGGGGATGAGCCAGGAGCAATACCGGTTGGACGTCGTCTGGCAGGAATTGGCGCTCGAGAAATTGGCAGGTTCGGACGAGACCTTGAGGGACAGGAAACTGCAGGGAGTCATCGACAGGTTCCGCAATTCGCAGAAATCGAATCGCTAGGCCCCGCGCGAGGAGAACCACCGCTGGCTCAGACTTCGTCGAGTTCCCGGGTAATAGGCTCCATCACTTTCGTGTTCCGCTCGATTGCCAGTACGGTGGTGCGCTGTTGCGTACCGTCGCGACTGGCGGCCACGATCGGTAACACCTGGCGACGGTCTGGCAGGTTGATTTTGACCGAAAACGTCCCGTCATTTTCAAGCTTGACCGGTTCACCTGCCAGTGTGACGTTCGCGTTCGGATCGGCGACCCCCTGAATGATCATGTGGGCGTCCACCTCGAAATCGAAACAGGGAAACCCGTTGTTGATTCCATTTCCAAGCCTTACGAACTCTGGTTGGTTCATGGGGCGGTTCAGTTTTTCCTCGAATACCTGTTGCAGGTCATTGGTGGTCGTTTTCGCGTATCCCCCACTCAGGGCATAGAATTTCTTGAAATCATCGGCAATGTCTGCCCAGTTATTATCGAATGAATCCGTATTGGGGGCGGGCGTGGTAACCGAATTACTCTTGGCAACCAGGTGGAACTTTCCGTCTTCCGTGGCGTAGCCAATCGCCACACGGTAGCTCTGGGGCGGTTCGGACACATCGATAAACCAGTTCCTCACACCACCATGAACAGGAATTTCGCGCACCACGTTTTCCATCGAATTGTTGGTGCCGTCGTTGACAACACTCAACAGTCGCAAAACGGGACGGGCTGTGTGCCATTGATCGACCAGGGCGACTTTGGCGCGGGCCACGGTCGATTTACTGACTTCCCAGTAAGCCTGGATCCAGTAAGGGTCACGAATGATGGCAATCACCCGATCCTGGGCCGGGTCATTGCCCCCCCTTTCCAGGCTGTTGATCAGGGCCAGGTTTTTCAAGCTCTCCTGTTGCTGGCGGTCGAGGCGAATCTTCCTGGCAATTCTGGATTCGGCCGCCACCGTCTTGCTGGACCCGTTGGCGCGGGCTGGTTTGCGGGTTGAGCGAGCGAGCTTCTGCGCAACGGCCTTTTTCGATAACGTGTTTTTTGCGAGATTTTTGGATGCTCCCCGTTTCCCATTGCTGGGCCGGGGCTTGGATCTCGCCTGCTTGAGCAGGGCTTTGACCAGTTGTTCTTTGCGCATCGAATGCCAGCCCGGGACCCCGTTGGTTTTGGCCATTTGGGCCAGGTCTTTCGAGGTGTGGGACCGGAGGGTTGCTGCAGTAATCAAAGGAATTCTCCTGTTCGGTACCCAGGGTACCGATGTGCGACCGGCCGGCCGCTCATGCTGGTCATCGGATGTCCCAATCCGATCGATCCACTCTCTTTTTGCCCGGATCCTCCCGGGCGACCGCCATTGATTGCCAATTGTTCGGCCCAACTCCCCCGGAATGCGGCGAGCAATTCGAAAAGATCCGGGTGCCGTGTTCAGGAATTTACGTCGCCAAGGGCTGTCTTACAGCGCCGTTTAAGGTTGCGAATATTCCGTTCCGAACTGTTATCCATATTAATCAAAAACTGAAATTTCACAAGCATCAGCCGCTTGATTAGAACGCATTTCGTTGTCTTAAGCCTATAAATAACAACGTCTTACGAACAAACCAGCCAGCCTGAAACGGGTTTGCTGCCCGTCGGTGGAGCAACTGGGAAATCGCAGTTTTAAGATGCTAAATAAAACCCATTAAAATGTTATTATATAATGACTTATAAATACTTTGTGAAAATTTTCCCAATCTTTTACCGCTGATTGGGTTGCCAGTTTTTGGTGGGTGGATAGATTCGTGGCAAGTGACTTGGTTGGCCCGCATCCAGCGCAGGGGAATGGCAGACGTGGAACCCTCGACCGATACCCGTTCCCCTGGGGTCAAAGCAGCAAATTTGGCGACCCATGTGACGACGATCAGTCTGATGATGGTTTTACCGGCGTGGGGAGGCTACTACGTCGACAACTACTTTGGTACCCTGCCCTTGTGCATGATTTTGGGTCTGATCTTGGGCATGACCGCCGGGGTCTGGCAGTTGACCAAATTGGTTCAGGTTGAGTCCCTGAAGAACCGAGAGCCGACTACAAAGAACGGTAACGATGAGCCGTCCCCTCCGAACTGAATCCCCGTTTCGACAGAACGATCTGACTGGCATGCTGTTGCGCGGCCTGATCCTGACATTGAGCATCGGATTGGCCGCTTTTTGTAGCGCCGTTCTGCAGAATCTGCTCAGTCCAACGCCCGTTACCCTGCTGCATGGCTTGTTCGTGTTTTTTATGATCTGGATCCCAATGATTTTGGGCCTGATCGCCAGTGAAGTTCCCCGGGGTGACGACTTTATTTTCATCCGGATGGGCGGGGCGACATTTTGTCGCACTGGAATGCCGCTGCTCGTCATTCTCTTGTTTGTGTATTCTATTCCCGAGCTTGTCGATCATGTCGTTTTCATGATCGTTTTTGTATATGCCACAGGGTTCATCACCAGTGTGTTACTGTCCGTGTTCCGGTTGGGTCATTCCCCGGACGGTCAGAGTTTGAATGAGGTCCAAAGTGCCATTCATTGAGGATGATAAAGAGACCAAAGACGATCCGCATGGGACAACCCATTCGGATGAAAGCCATGGTGCCGATGACGCCGTGCACCACGGCGATGCTGCCGATCACAGCGATGGCTATACACTGCAAGAAGGGTTGGATCACTACATGCATCCCGACCACCTGTTCGGGCATGTGCAGGACAGCCACTACTTTGAGGTTCCCAAATTCATTTCATCGACTGGCAAAGTCTCGATTCCGAACCTGACGGGCTATACCAAAGAGGCCCCGATGATTCCGGGCATGAACTTCATCGGTCGGCCGACGAAGTTCATGGCGCTTGAACTGCTGGCCGCGATCGTGATTACCGTGGCCTACGTCTGGCTGGCTCGGAAGGTGACCCCGGAGGGGAGAGCTCCCAAGGGTCGACTCTGGAATTTCCTGGAGTCGATCGTCTGCTTCATACGTAACGACATTGCGGTTCCGAGTATCGGCAAACAGGATGCCGACCGCTTCCTGCCATTCCTGTTGACCCTCTTTTTCTTCATCATCGTGCTCAACCTGTTTGGCATGATCCCCACACTGGGAGGTGCCACCGGTGCGCTGGCCGTAACGGCGGTCCTGGCAGTGATCACCTTTGTGATCGTGATGGGTGTCGGCATCAAGAAAATGGGGTTAGTCGGTTTTATCAAAGCGCAAGTTCCCACCATGGATCTTTCGCCCGCGTTGGCGATCGTCCTGATCCCTGCGATTTGGGCAATTGAGGTGTTTGGCCTGTTTGTGAAGCACTTTGTGTTGGCCATTCGCCTGTTTGCCAACATGTTTGCCGGTCATCTGGTGTTGGCCGTCTTCCTCGGTTTTATCGGGGTAGTCGCGGCCAGCTTGATGGTCTATGTGGTCGGTCCCCTGGTGGTTGTGGTGGCGGTTGCCCTCAGCCTGTTGGAACTGTTTGTTGCCTGTTTGCAGGCTTATGTTTTTACTTTTTTGGCGGCCCTGTTTATTGGGGCAGCTTTGCATCCTCACTAGCGTGAGTTTGCCACGGATCCAGTTAACAAATTTACATTTACATTGACAACGATACGACGGAGACTTTTAGATGTCTAAATGGGTAATGATGGCGACCTTTTTGGGTCTTGGATTGCTCTGCACTCCTTTGATGGCGCAGGACGGTTCGGGTGGCGGTCTGGCTGGAGCTTTGGTTCCTGGGATCGCCGGGATTGGTGCGGGTCTGGCAATTTTGGGTGCCGGGATCGGTATTGGTAAAATTGGCGGATCGGCTTGCGAGAGTGTTGCTCGCCAGCCAGAAATGGCCGCCAAGGTTCAGACAGTTGGCATTATTTTCGCCGCCCTGATTGAAGGTGCAGCGTTCTTTGCCCTACTCATCTGTTTCTTGGTCGCTAAGTAGGTTGGTTCGTTCAACCGTTGAATTTGGAGTGAGCAATGTTGGGTAGCTTTCATGCACCGTTGCTGATATTGGCTGCGGGCGGTGGAGAGGCCGATCCACTGGTCTTCAATGCAGACTTGGCGCTATGGACGCTGGTCATCTTCCTGGGAATGTTGATCGTGCTGAGCAAGTATGCTTGGAAGCCACTGATCCAGGGGCTGAATAATCGCGAAGAAAATATTGCCAAGAAGATCGAGGATGCAGAGCAAGCGCATGAAAAGGCGCACGCTCATCTTCGTCAACATGAAGAGCAATTGGCCAAGGTTGCCGAGGAAGCGAAGTCCGTTCTGGATGAAGCGAAGCAGGATGCGGTCGCTCTCAAGGATCGGATCCTGGCCGAGGCGCAGGAGGAAGCCCAGCGGATCCGGGATCGCGCTCTGGCCGACATTGAGGCGGCCAAGAATGCGGCCGTTCGCGAGTTGGCGGAAAAGAGCGTCGATTCGGCAGTCCTGCTGGCCGGCAGCATTGTCGGTCGATCGTTGGACAAACAGGATCACGACAAGCTGATCGAGGATTCGATCAACAGTTTTACCAACGGAGCTTAATCCAGCGATGGACCAGGACGTAAAACACGCCACGGTTTTCGACTCTGACCAGCATCAGCTGGGCAAGGTCTATGCTCAGGCTCTGCTTGGGTTTGGCCAACAGAAGCAGGCGGTTGATTCGCTGATTGGCGAGCTCGATGCCGTGGTCGACTCGGTTGAGTCGACGCCGCAGCTCAAGCTCGCATTGGAGTCACCGCGGATTTCCGGGGCGGAAAAAGATCGCTTGGTGCAGAAAATATTTGGGGGCAAGGTCAGCCAGGACCTGGTCAACTTTTTGAAAATTGTCGGGTCCAAGGATCGGTTCGATTGCCTGGCAGCGATTCGTTCGGCCGCCCATCGTCTGCACGACGAGATGGCAGGACGGGTCCAGGCGACGTTGACGACGGCCCACCAGGTCGATGATTCGGTGCGGCAGAAGCTGCAGTCGAAGTTGTCGGCTGTCCTGGGTAAACAGGTTGGACTGTCGGCCAAGGTCGATGGCACGATTATTGGTGGCATGGTGGTTCGGGTGGGCGACACCGTCTATGACGGCAGCGTGGTCAACCAGTTGGGCCGCGTTCGGGCCAAGGCCGTGAAACGAACAACGGATGCCATTCGCCAATCGATAGAAAATTTCATGGCAGATTAGCCAGCCGTTAGTTGAGAAGAACATTCAAGCTGAAAAAACAGACCATGAACCGCCCTTGGGTTGGTTCGTATTAACGAGGAATGCAAATGAAAATCAGTGCTGACGAAATTGCCTCTGTCATTCAACAGGAGATTGCGCAGTACGAAAGCGAAATCGATGTTAGTGAAGTTGGGACCGTACTGGAAGTCGGTGACGGTATCGCCCGTGTTCACGGTCTGACCAATGTGGCGGCCGGTGAAATGGTCGAGTTTCCTGGCGGAATCATCGGGCTGGCGTTCAACCTGGAAGAAAACAGCGTCGGGGTCATCATTCTGGGTGACTACCTCAAGATCAACGAGGGGGATCAGGTCAAGGCACTTGGAACTCTGCTTTCGGTGCCTGTCGGTGATGCCGTGGTGGGCCGCGTACTCGACCCGCTGGGCAATCCTCTGGATGGGAAAGGCCCGGTCAATTCCTCGGAGACACGGCCGGTCGAGATCATCGCTCCCGGGGTGGCCGAGCGGATGCCGGTCCACGAGCCGATGCAAACCGGGATCAAGGCCGTTGACGCGATGACGCCGATTGGACGGGGGCAACGCGAACTGGTCATTGGTGACCGGAAGACGGGTAAAACGGCGATCGCCATCGATGCCATCATCAATCAGAAAGGTTCGGGCGTTAAGTGTTTCTACGTCGCGGTCGGACAGAAGGATTCTTCGGTGGCTGGCGTGATCAAGGTTCTCGAAGAGAACGGGGCGATGGATTACACGACCGTGATCGTGTCAGGTGCCAGTGCCCCGGCCCCGATGCAGTACATTGCCCCGTATGCCGGGACGGCGATGGCTGAGCATTTCATGTGGAACAAGGGTCACTGCCTGGTGGTCTACGATGATCTTTCCAAGCAGGCGGTTGCCTACCGCGAATTGTCGCTGTTGATGCGTCGTCCGCCTGGTCGGGAAGCGTACCCGGGTGATGTTTTTTACTGCCACAGTCGTCTGTTGGAGCGTTCCTCCAAATTGAGTGACGAGCTGGGAGGCGGTTCGATCACGTCGTTGCCGATCATCGAGACGCTTGAGGGTGAGGTTTCGGCCTACATTCCGACCAACGTGATTTCGATTACCGACGGCCAGATCTACCTGCAGCCCGACCTCTTCTTTGCCGGGGTTCGGCCGGCGATGAATGCCGGTATCTCGGTCTCTCGAGTCGGTGGTGCGGCCCAGGTGAAAGCGATGAAAAACGTGGCCGGAAGCCTCCGATTGGACCTGGCGGCCTTCCGCGAACTCGAGGCGTTTGCCCAGCTGGGGACGGACCTCGATCCGGCTACCCAGGCTCGCCTGGATCGCGGTTATCGAATGGTTGAGTTGCTCAAGCAGCCCCAGTACAAGCCGCTGAATGTCGTGGACCAGATCATGGTGATTTACGCGGGTACCAACGGTTTCATCGACAACGTTCCCGTTAACGAAGTCGAACGCTGGGAATCCGAGTTCCTCGATTTCATTCATGGCAAACGTAAGGATGTCTGGGACAACCTCGACGCCAATAAGAATAATGGCGACGCGATGAAGAAAGCGGATAACGAGACGACCAAGCTGGTACGTGAAGCGTTGGAAGAATTTAACCAGTCGTTCAAGGCATGAGATTGACCGGTCGCTTGCCGCCCGCGGGATGCAGCCGACCAAAACCTTTTTTGGAATAACCGATGGCTAACGCCAGAGCACTTGATAAACGACGCAAATCGATTCGCAACATCAAAAAGATCACGCGAACGATGGAGTTGATCGCCACTGCGCGGTTCAAAAAAGCGATGGATCGTGCCTCGGCGGCAACCGACTACACGCAGCGAATCACATCCCTGGTGGCAGACCTGGCGGAAGCGGGTCTGGAAGTCAGTCACCCTTTGCTGGAGTCGCGGGATTCCAACGAAGCTTGCACGGTGTTGACGATTTCGGCCAACCGAGGGTTGTGTGGCGGTTACAACGGCAATGTCATCCGGGCGGCTATCGGTCGCCGGGAAGAGATGCAGCAGGATTTTGCCTCGGTCAAGACCGAGGTGGTTGGCAAGCGGGGTAACTCCGGCTTCCGCTTTCGGGGAATCGAGGTGGATGAGTCATTTGTCGATGACGAAGGCGTTTCGGTGATCGAGGATGATCCCGAGTTCGCCACGATCGACAAGATTGCCGATCGCTACCTGCGGGAATTCGCATCCGGTGAACTCGACCGGTTGGATGTGGCCTACACCCGGTTCATTTCCAGTTCCCGCCAGGAGGCCGTGGTCGAGACCTTGTTGCCGCTGGGTGAGCTGGAAGGGGTGAACTCAGAGGGCGAGGAATCGGGTTACAGTGAATCCGTTTCGCTCTACGAGTTTCTGCCCGATGCCAGGAGCATCCTGGACGAAGTGGTGCCGACCAGTTTCAAGGTCAAACTGTTCAAGTGCTTCCTGGATGCCGCGGTCAGCGAGCATATTTCCAGGATGGTTGCCATGAAGAATGCGACCGAGAATGCCAACGAGATGATCAAGGATCTGTCTCGTACCTACAACCGTGCCCGACAGTCCCAGATTACCGGTGAGATCATGGAGGTGATCGGTGGTGTGGAAGCACTCGAAGGATAAACCAAGACAGCAGATAAGAATTCAGATTACTCTTACCAATCATTTGATATAGAGACTTCCTGACGGAAAGAAAATATGGCTACAGCAACATCAACGGGAAAAGTATCCCAGGTCATCGGCTCGACATTTGATGCCGTGTTCAGTGAAGACGCCATGCCGGCGATTTACAACGCGGTGAAAGTTGAAATCAATGCGGGCGGCAATACGTTTAGTTTGACCGGCGAAGTTTCCAAGCACTTGGGCGGCGGACGTGTTCGCTGTGTCGCGCTCGGTTCTACCGAGGGATTGCGACGGGGTCAGGATTGTGTTGACACCGGTGCCCCGGTATCGGTCCCCGTGGGCGAGCAGACACTTGGCCGCGTGTTCAATATGTTGGGCGAGCCGGTTGACGGTCGAGGAGAAGTCAACGCCGAAGAAGTGCGGTCCATTCACCGTGAAGCACCTAGCGTAGAAGAGCTGTCGACCAATACCGAGTTGTTTGAAACCGGGATTAAAGTGGTGGACCTGCTGACCCCGTTTGTGCGGGGTGGTAAAGCCGGGCTGTTCGGTGGTGCCGGTCTGGGCAAGACCGTTATCCTGACCGAGTTGATCGCCCGAATTGCCAGCTCCCACGGTGGTTACTCGGTCTTTGCCGGGGTCGGCGAGCGGACCCGTGAAGGGACGGACCTCTGGCTGGAGATGCAGGAGACTGAAATTGGTCAAACGGGTCGAAAAGTTATCGAGCAGACATGCATGGTCTTTGGCCAGATGAACGAACCACCTGGGTCCCGTTTGCGGGTTGCCCTTTCGGCACTGACGATGGCCGAGTACTTCCGAGACCAGACCGGTAAGGACACGCTGCTGTTTGTGGACAATATCTTCCGCTTCTCGCAGGCGGGTTCCGAAGTTTCCGCCCTGTTGGGACGGATGCCTTCGGCGGTCGGTTACCAGCCGACGCTGGCGACTGAGATGGGGGCCTTGCAGGAGCGAATCGCTTCGACCAAGAAAGGTGCCATTACCTCGGTCCAGGCGGTTTACGTACCGGCGGATGACCCGACGGATCCGGCACCGGCTACCGCATTTGGGCAGTTGGATGCGTTCCTTTACCTGGAGCGTTCGATTTCCGAGAAGGGGATTTACCCGGCGGTTGACCCATTGGCTTCCTCGTCGCGAATTCTCGATCCGCAATACGTTGGTGAGCGGCACTACGCGATTGCTCGAAGGGTTCAAACAACCCTGCAACGTTACCGTGAGTTGCAGGACATTATCGCGATTCTCGGTGTGGACGAATTGTCGGAAGAAGACAAGATGGTAGTTCACCGGGCAAGACGGATCGAGCGGTTTCTGTCCCAGCCGTTCCTGGTCGCCGAGGTCTTTACAGGTAAGGCGGGGCAAATTACGCCCCTGGAAGATACCATTCGCAGTTTTGAAGAAATCTGTGACGGAAAATGGGATCATCTGCCGGAGGATGCCTTCATGTATGTAGGTGCCATCGAGCAGGCTGAAGAGCAGGCGAAGAAGATGGCGGGTGGTTAAACGGGTTGCTCCTGACGGGTGGTCTGCCAAACAAGGTTCCTAGAAAATGTCATTGCAAATTGTTGTTGTAACACCGGAACGAACGACACTGGATCAACAGGTCGATTCGGTCATCGTTCCCAGTTTTGATGGTGAACGTGGTATCTACAATGGCCATGCACCGCTGGTCGAGCGATTGGGGCCCGGCGAGTTGCGGACGGTCAGTGGAGACCAGGTCAGTCGTTATTATGTGGATGGCGGTTTTGTTCAGGTTTCCGCTGACGTCGTTTCTGTTTTGACCGGGCGCAGCATTCCGGCAGGGGAAATTGACCTGTCCGCTGCCAAACAGGATCTGGAGACGGCCGAACGAGAACCGGCCAACAATACCGAATTGATGGAATTGAAACAGAAAGCGATTGCCCAGGCCAAAGCGCAGATACGCATGGCCGAGAACAATCCTTAGTCCATCCTCGCCTCGGTTTCCCTGATTTCAGCTAACTGGTTGTCGACCGTTTCAACCAGCCGTTCGCCCTCATCGATGGCCAATAGGGCGATCTGGAAATCTCGCTTCTTCCGGTTCAGCAGGGTCGCTTCGGCAGGTTCTTTTAATCTCATGATGATATTGTGGGAGGCCGGAAAACTGACGTTCAGCGGTGCCAGATCCCCTTTTTCGCAGTTCGGTTCCCTCGACGATTTTTCGATCGATTCAATTTGAGAGACAGGCACATCAGCCAGGTCAAATGCTCCGTTTCGCAGGATGAGATGGCCCTGGTTGATGTAGATGGGCCGCAGCCCGACGGCGCGGATTTGAGCCAGGATCTGCAGGATCAGCCAAACCGTTGTCACGGTGGCTGCCAGGGCAAGCCAGTGACTCCAGAGGGAGATCAACCAATGGAGCGCGGTCGCTTCGATGATGGCCGCCAATATCAATCCGAACAGGAGTGCTCGGCCGGCATGTTCCCGGTGGTAAGTGAACACGTCTGCCTCCGGCGGTACCTCCAGCCACGGTCCGCTTGGGGAGTCATCGGATGGTTTGAGAAACAGGTACTTGAGCATTTTGATCGACTAAGGGCCGTCCATGGGGTGATTTCGGTTGACGATGCTCAATGCCTGCTCAGACAGGTGTGGGTTGGATGCCAGCACCGATGATGGCCGCAGTTGCAAATCTTCGCCGTGGCCGTCAGTGATGACTCCGCCCGCTTCCTGTAGAAAGAGCCAGGCTGCGGCAAAGTCCCAGGGTGACAGGAAATACTCGAAATAGACACCAAAACGCCCGACCGCAACAGAGACCAGGTCGAGGGCAGCCGATCCCATTCTCCGAATCCCGTGGACGTTCAGGTTGAAAAAATCCTCCATAGCGGCCAGGGTTGAGCGCATCATTTCACCCCGATCGTAGTAAAACCCGACGGCGACCATCGTTTCGGAAAGTTCGGTGTGATCGTTTACACGAACCTTCTGTTGATTATGCCAGGCTCCCTTGCCACGTTCGGCGACGTACCAGTCGTTGTGTAGTGGGTCCAGCACCACTCCGCAGGTCGGCTTACCCTGGTGGCAACAGGCAATGGAAATCGAGAAATGCGGAATTCGATGGGCAAAGTTATTGGTGCCATCGAGCGGGTCGATGACCCACAGGGCTTTCTCGATTTGGTTGGCTTCGACCGTTTCGATTGCTTTGGCTGCTGTTTCTTCAGCCAAAATGTGATCCGTCGGGAAAGCATTCCGAACGGTCTGCACGATGGCCTGTTCGGCAGCCATGTCGGCTTCGGTGACCAAGCCGGCCGATTGCCCGGCGGTCTGTTTCACGCTGGCTTGAAATCCAGTTCTGTAAAAATCGTTGATGATACGGCCGGCCGCTTCGGCAGCACGTAGGGCGACTTCGAGTTGTGGTGAAGGTCGAAACGGCAGTTGGAATGAGTCTTCACGCGGGTGGATGTCCACTCTCTCGCTCCCTTTGAAAAACCGTGAATGCCGAATTTTTCTCCGCGATGGATCAGCTGCGCGGCGTAAAAACTGTGGGGACACGCAATGAGCCCCCGAGCGAATTTGACCAGGCCTGCAACGGTTCCAGCGGGCAAACTGGCCTCGCCTTGCTATTTAGCGAGGGAAATTTGCCTCCCGAACCGACGGGCTGTCTTGGCAAATCCGGGGTTATGGGGAGATCGACCAAAACCGTCAGGAAACCGGAACAAAAACTGTTGGAATTTGAACAATGTGTGATATTTTACAATATTATGAACATCGAATTCCAATGCGATTGCGGAGAGTCGTTAACCGCTCTGGGACACCAGGTCGGGGAATTGATCGATTGTCCGACCTGTTCCAAGTTGGTGCAGGTGCCCCCCCGCCCTGGCAAGGGGATCCTCCAGCAGGCAGAAAAAGAGGATGAGGCGTTCGCCGCAGTGGAACATCGGGGCAAGCCACGCATCAGCCGCGCCCCGACCTGCAAACGCTGTAAGACGCGTCTGGTGCCGACGGCCATTAAAGAGAGCAACCCGTTTGGCAATATCCTGGGGCGGAGTATTTTTGCTGTGGGTGTTGTGATGGCTCTGCTTGGCCTGATCTTCTCCAACGTGTTTCCCGTCGTGTTTGGCCTCTGCTTGACGGTTGGCGGCGTGTTGGTCGTGATGTTGTTGCGAGAAACAAAAATGTCGCTCAATTGTCCCAAGTGCCAGCCGGTCGTGAAATCAAGAAAGATGCTCAAGGCGAGCTGAACGCGTTCGGTCTATTGTTTCGGCCAACGCCGACGTCTGGAAGGATCTGTCAAGCGGTGGATTTCCCGGCGAGGCGAGTCGCTGCATTTCGATTTTTTTGACCTGACAAATCGGTCTCCCTACTGGCTGGAATATCCCTGGGAAAATCTAATGCGGGTACGGTTTTCTTTCGGCCCTCTGGTTCTACGTGACCACGGTCAATTTAATCTCCTGTGAACGCTGACGTGACTTCTATTGTCTTCGATCGTCGTAGTCGCTGGCACTCTGTTTGGCCTGCCCTGATTATCGTGGTGCTCTGGCTGGTCCTTTTCTGGCCGTTTATCACGGGAGAGTATGTCGCCGGTTTTCGGGATTCAGTTTACCTGTACTACCCCCTGTTCAAGTTCATCGACATGGAATGGGCTTCGGGTGGCATACCGTTGTACAACCTGTACGACGGTGGGGGCCAGCCATTGTTGGCAGACGGCTCGAGCAGTATTTTTTATCCGGGTAAACTGGTCTTTTTTTTCCGTTTTCTCTCCTTTCCGACCCGTTACGGCTGGTACTTGTCGCTACATGTTTTGTTGGCGGCCGCTACCGCTTACCACTTGGCCCGGACGTTGCGCTGTAATCGCCTGGGCGGGACGACGGCGGCGATCAGCTATGCGTTTGGCGGGAGCGTTCTGTTCCAGGTCAATAACGTGATTTACCTCGTGGGGGCGGCCTGGTTGCCGCTAGCGCTGACCTGTATCTGGATGATGTTCTGTCGTCCTGGCTGGAAATGGCCGCTGGCGGGCGGGGCGGTCTGTGCCCTGATGCTGCTGGGGGGTGACCCACAGATGGTTTACAACGTTGGACTGATCGCGGCCGCTACACTGGTTGTCACCTCGTTTGCCCAGGTTCGCCGGTTCGGTCGGCGGGGTGAGGCAGGCCAGCCCCTGGCCTGGATAGGGGCTAAAACGGTCCGCCTGCTGTTGCTGGTCGTGGTGACGTCCGTCCTGTCGGCCATCCAGCTGCTGCCGAGTTACGAGATCGTCAATTCGAGCAGGCGGGCACAACCCCGCGACGGGCCGGTCAACCTGTATGGGTTCCTGGCTCAAAGCCCTGTCCAGACATCGGTGGCAGAAGCCCTGCTGGGTAATCCACCGCCAGGTTCCCATCAATCCCATATCTACCAGTTCAGTATGCCACCCTGGACGTTGGCCGAGTTGTTATGGCCCAACGTCAGTGGTCAGCCGTTTCCTGTCAACCGACGGTGGGTTGGGGGATTACCAGGTGCGGACCGGGTCTGGGTTCCCTCGATTTACATGGGGGTCCTGACGTTGTTACTGGCGTTTTGCAGTTTCCGTTTGTGGGGACGGTCCGCTAGAGACATCTGGCTATCGCGCGTTGGTCTCTGGTTTGCACTCGCCTCGTTTGGATGGTACGGGTTGGCCTGGTTGCTGGGTGAACTCGGTTTTGTTTTTACCTTTGGAGAAGCGGGCCAGGTTTCAGGCGATGCGGGGGCCTGGCAGGTAGGACCTCAGGTGGGTGGCCTGTACTGGTTGATGGTGGTGGCGCTGCCGAAGTACTTTTGGTTCCGTTACCCGGCCAAGCTATTTCTGATCGCCGTGCTGGCGATCAGTATCCTGGCCGGTCGCACCCTGTCCAGGCCGCTGCCCCTGCAGCGAATGATGCAGTTGGCAGCGGGTGTGATTCTGCTCAGCCTGATCGGTTGTTTTCTGGCATCCTGGGTGCCCCGGTGGATCGAGCCGTTCCGCGACCCTGTCTTTGGTCCGCTGCAAATGGAGTCGTTGTCGGGAGTGGTCCTGTTCTCGGTGTGCCAGACCATGCTGGTACTCGTTGGGGGGCTGCTTGTACTGGTGAGGATAGCGATGGGACGTGGCAGGCGACTGATCTGGGGAGCTCTTTTTCTCGGAATCCTGATCGGTGATCTGGTCATCGCCAACCGCTGGATGTTGGCAGGGGTTCCGGCCACCGCCTTTGAAACGCCTGTCGAGCCGAAGTACCAAACATGGGTCCCTTGGGATCAAGCGGTCGATTCGTTGAAGTTCAAAGCGAGACCGTTAAGTCCCAATCCGTACCAGGGCTCAGGCTTTGCAGTGAAAAGTTCGGAAAACCGATTGGCGGAAAATGTCATCTGGCAACGGGAGACACTGTTTCCCAAGCATCATTTGCCCCTGCGGATTGTGCACCCGAACTCGTTTGCATCGATTGAATCGAGTGGCCCGTCCCGCGGTGTCTTGAAACGAATTGAAGAGTACCGGCAACAGCTGGGTGATTCGGTCATCCTCAAAGTGAAATCCGGTTCCTTTGATTTGCGTTTCGAAATCCCGCCCGATTTCGTGACCGGCAGTGGTCGAACGATCGACAGGGCTTCTGAGTTGATACCTTTGGCGCCAGAGAGCGGGGACTGGAAAATCCAGTTGATCAACCAGGAAGATGGCCGGCCAATCGAGACCTTTGGCAGCGGAAAGGCCACTTCGATTGAGGGCCGACAGTTCTACGAGATCCCGTCCGGCAGTTGGCGAATCGTGGGGCGCTATTGGCCTCTCTCGTTTGTTCGCGGAGCCCAGATCAGCCTGGTTGGCTGGTGTATCTGGCTGGCCTTGATGGTGTCGTTGTCCGTCCGTCGCCGGAGATCGGACTAGGAGCCGTTGGCGGCTGTTGTGTCACCGGCCTGTTTTTTCTTGTCGGCACGGTGCCGGTTGGAGGAAGATGCCGCAGGGTCGTCAGCCCGCTTGGCGAACTCGGGCAGTGGTTCGCCGGCAGCGCGGGGTGGGTGGAAATTGTGATACCGGAGACTGCATCGTTCACGAAAACCGTTCAGCGTGCTCTCCCGGTCATCTTTCGAATAGTAGGTCTTTTCCAAGGCTGAATCGAGTTGTTGCTGGGCGAGTTGATAGACCGGGTAGTCTCTTTCCAGGTACTGTTGGACAAACTCGCGGTCTTCATCACTGATCACGGTGTCTTTCTTGGAGACATTGGCGCGGACGTAGGACAGATCGGAAAACGTGGTGGGGAACATTCGTTCAATGCAGGCGCAAGCTTCATCAAACCGTTCGATCGGGTAGAGCAGGACCCGGCCCGTTTCCACTGCCTCATGGATGATGGTCATATCGTCGAAGTCGACACCCCCGTTGAGGAAGTAGATCTGGCTGTTCGTCTGGGGATGAACATATTGTTGGACTAGTTCTGCGTCGGCAAATTCCCGAAAGGTCATCCTCTGGGCAATGCAGTTGACCTCTTCAAAATTGCGGTGGAAAAAGTAACGCGAAATGAACCGCTCGACAGGGTCACGGACGAAACAGATGGCATGGACTTTTGCGTGGTCGTGGCGATACGGCAGGTTCAGCGACAATTTGTGGTCACTCATGCAGCGAACCCACGGATGGCAGCGAACGATTTCACTGACATCGTCATACGTATATTGCTTTGTTTCCAGCAGTGAATTCGAGTTGTAGTAGCCGTCACCAAAATTGCGATTCATCAATTGCCGGAGGGTTGATCCACCAGCTTTCGGCACATGAACGTGTAGCCAAACGTCACGCATATTACAAAGTCCATTGGAAGGAAATTTCAGCGGTTCAGTTTCCCAGTATTAGCCATCTTGGGCAAGATTAATAATTGCAGACCTTTTTGATCGGTCCAGTCAGTTCGAGGGATCGAGCGACTGTCGAATGGTCCTGATGGACCGCCCATGGGGAGGGTGTGAGGCAACCGCAGATATCAGCGACCGGGCAGTCTGTCTGCTGCCGTACGATAGCTTCCCGGATCCAGCCAATTCTTTGGCCGAGTGGGCGTTTTAGCCATGGTATCAGACGGGCTGACAGAGATGGGGGAAACTCCTAAAGGTCGGTGGCTTTGCGGTTTAGAACGATTTTTGAGAGATTGGCCGATTTTTCCAGTGGTCGGTAAAGGGTGAGCTAATGTTGGGGACAAACGGTTCGACCGTTTCACCTTGTCGGGAAGTTTTCCCCTGTTTCGCCTGCTCGGTCGGAAGTCCCTTTATGTCTGGTTCCAAATTTTCACGCGATCTCGGTTTTTGCACGCTCGGCATCTGCCTTTGCTGGTTGGTGGTGGTGATCGCCAGCTTGGCAGTTGCCATGCACCTTGATACCGACGGCACAGTTTCTGCCAATCGTTCCCAGACGGCTTGGTTTGTGGCAGTGGAACAAAAATAGTGGTGGAACGAACGGAATTCCTGTCAAACAACGAACTCCCGCCGTCGATCGATGGAGTATCGGGTGTCGAGCCAGTGGACACTCCATCCATTGGTAGCTCTGCCACAGGTTCAGTCGTTTGCTTGAGCGATCTTCCCAGCTGCGAAGGTTCTGTTGAACAAGCCCGATCGAATCCGCTCTCTGACGGTAGACGTGGTAGACGCTATGATCATGATTCGAATCGGCAGGGGCGCTCTGTGCCGTCGAGGACACGAACGAAAAATCGGCAACATTCTCGTCTGCACTCCGAGCATTCCGACTAGATCTGGTAATCCAGGGGATTCTCCAGGTCCTGGCGATTTTCACTCCGCATGCGCAGTTTCGGCTTCTCCATGACGACCGTGGTGAACGGGTCGACACTGCTGGTCAGCCAGACACTGGAGCCGATGACCGAGTCGTGGCCGACCACCGTGTTGCCCCCCAAAACGGTCGAGTTGGCGTAGATCACCACCCGATCTTCAATCGTCGGGTGGCGCTTGCTGGAGCGGATCAGATTTCCCTGGTTATCTTTGGGAAAGCTCAACGCCCCCAGTGTCACACCCTGATAGATCTTGACTTGTTCACCGATGACACATGTCTCGCCGATCACGACACCGGTGCCATGATCGATAAAAAAGTGTCGGCCAATCTGGGCTCCCGGGTGAATGTCGATTCCGGTTTCACTGTGGGTCCATTCGGCCATCATGCGGGGCAGGAATGGAATTTTGAGCTTGTAGAGTTGGTGGGCCATTCGGTGGACGGTGATCGCCATCAGGCCGGGGTAGCAGAGCACGACTTCGAACAGGTTTTGGCAGGCCGGGTCACCATCAAACGCCGCTCCAACATCGGTGGCCAGGCAGGATCGGATACCAGGCAGTTTTTCCAGGAACTGGAAAGCCAGGTCCTGACCCTGCTCCAGCAACCGGTGGTCACTCGGTAATATGGCTGTCTGGTCTTGCGCGGCATCTGAATCATCCAGGTGGGCAAAACGCCGGTCCAGGATCAACGATTGCGATATCAGTCCGGACAATTGCTCAGCGACAACTTTCAGGCGTGTTTCGAGGAACTGGTGAAGGTTGTCACCATTGCCCGGGTCGCTCTGTAGAAAACCGGGGAAGAGGATCGACTTGAGGTCATTCACGACCGAGACGAGCGCATCCCGTTTGGGGATCGGATTATTTTCCAACCGGGTGACCTTGGGTCGGGTCGATGCCAATTCGCAGGCGAGTCGATCGGCCAGATCCGAGATTGCGCCGATATGTGAAGGTTCAAATTTCATGGCGAAACAGTTCATCATCCCTATCAAATCGGGTGTCCAGCCCAGCTCACTCCACCCCGTTGCGGGCGGTCCTCAGTTCTTGGCTATTTCCCTTATTTTCTGCTGTCTGACTGCAATTTTCGGCAGCTGACCGGCAACCGGACATCAAGTTTCCGGTGGTTTCGCCCAGTTTTTCTTCCTGGACCGGGCACCGGAACTCCCCGAAATCGATTGCGCGGGTAGCAAAGTCGACCCGGCAGCCGTACGAAGTCCAGTCTTCCGGCGCCGCATCAAACGGGTCAGGAATCCAGCTTCAAACGGTCCTGCGCAAGGTTTGTTTCTGGTGGACGCCGGGAAACCGACCAGTGGCTGTCCCCCGTCCCCAATGGGCACCCCCTCCTTCAGGCGCCCCTACCCTTCATCTTCATCGTCGCTCAAGCTGGCCTTGGAAATGATATCCTGCTGAATGTTGGGGGGCATGATATCGTAATGGCTGAACTCCATCGTGTAGCTCCCCATCCCACCGGTCATGCTCGAAAGGGTCCGAGCGTAGGTTGTCACCTCGCGGAGGGGGACTTCGCAATGCACGGTCGTGAAATTACCGCCGGCCGGGTCACTTCCGGAAACGCGACCGCTGCGCCCCGACATGTCGCTGTACACGTCTCCCATGTTCGATTCGGGGACCGTGATGTCCATATGGACGATGGGCTCCAGGAGGCTGGGGCGGGCTTGCTCAAAAACCTTCTTAAACGCCATTTTTCCGGCCATCTTGAATGCGGCTTCACTCGAATCGACCGGGTGGTGTTTCCCGAAATGGACCACCACGCAGACATCCTGGACGGGGTACCCGGCGATCACACCATTGACAATCCGTTCGGCGAATCCTTTGCCTACGGCCGGCATGAAGTTACCGGGGATCACACCACCCACAATGGCATCGATCCACAGGAAGTTGGCGTCTTCGTCGTAGTGGACGTCCTTGAGGCCGTTGAAATTGGCCTTCGTGGCAAACTCATCGATATTCGTTCCCCGCGGCAGGGGCATCATGCGGATATGCACTTCTCCAAATTGTCCGCGGCCCCCTGACTGTTTCTTGTGGCGATAATCGCCTTCCGCCTTGGCCTGGATCGTTTCGCGGAACGCGATGCGGGGTTCTTTTGTTTCGACTTCCAGTTTGTCCCGGCGGATCAATCGCTCCTGGATGATATTCAGATGCAACTCGCTCATGCCGGTCATGACGAGTTCCTTGGTCTGGGCGTCGCGATCGAGTTTGAAGGTTGGGTCTTCTTCGACCACCTTGTTCAGCGCTCCGGAAAGTTTGGTTTCATCGCCACGGCTCTTGGGCGATACGGCCAGGGAAACCATCGGGGTTGGGTACTTGAAGTCAGGCATGCTGAATTCACCCAATACGGTACCCGTATGCAGGTCGTCCATCTTGGCGACGGCGACGATTTCACCTGCACCTGCCGAGTCAATGTTCTCCGTCGATTCTCCCTGAACACGCAATAACTGGCTCATCTTGATGCCTTTCCTCGCGCTCGAAGCCGCGACGTTATCGTCCCGTTTCAAGGTGCCGGAATAGATGCGAATGAAGTTCAGCTTCTGGACAAACGGGTCAATCCGGGTCCGGAAGACACGGGCGACCAGTGGTCCATTGGAGTCCGGTTTGATTTCAACTTCTTCTTCGCCCGAAGTTGCCGTCCGAGGCAGATCAGCCGGTGACAGCCCGCACATGGCGACCGCGTCGAGCACCTCGGTCAGCCCGGTTTGGGTCTTGGCGCTGCAACAGACGATCGGGATCAGGGTGCCGGCTCGTACAGCCTGGATGATCAACGTACTGAGCTCCTTGTCTGACGGGGGGGTCCCCTCGAAGTAACGTTCCATTACTTCATCGTCGACTTCGATGATTGATTCGATCAGGGGTTCGCTGATCTCCTTCGGATCAACGATGGCACCCGAGGTGTCGTCCGGAACCTTGAGGGTGCTGACGACCCCTTTGAAATCGGCGCCAATCCCGACCGGGACATTCAACAGGACACACTGGTTGCCCCACATTTCGCGAATGCCCTCGACAATCGCCGGGAAGTCCAGGTTGTCACTGTCCAACTTGTTGATCACGATCATCCGGCCGAGACCCGCCTTACCGGCTTCCTCGAAGACTCTCCGCGTGTTGACTTCGATTCCGGAGGATGCATTGACCACGATCAAGGCCGTTTCGACAGCCTGCATCGGACCGATGGCCTGGCCGATAAAATCCGGGTAACCGGGGGTGTCGAGCAGGTTGAAGTTCTTGCCACCATGCACGAAATGGGTGGCAGCGCCCTCGATGGAGTACTTGTGGGACTTTTCTTCCGGGTCAAAATCGCAAATGCTGGTGCCGTCTTCCACGTTGGGCGTGCCGCTGACCGTCTTGGTGATCGTCAGGAAAGAATCGGCCAAGGAGGTTTTTCCCGACGAGCCATGACCGCAAAGCACAATATTTCGAATCGATTCAACATTTGCCATATTACTTGTAACCTCTGGAGACTGGATTTTATTGATTGGAAGCGGAGTCGTTAAGAATTAAAAATGGTAGGACTCCTGTACCTATTAAACGCACGCCCGCGCTGCTTCCAGCGCTTTGGAAAGGGTCAGGCAACCCTCGTATAGCGATCTACCCAGAATCGCCCCTGACAAATCCAACTGGGCCAACTGGGTAACATCTTCTATCCGGGTGATACCGCCCGATGCGATGACCGGGATGTCGACCGCGTCGCCCATCTCTTTCATGGCATCCAGGTTGGGACCATTCAGCATCCCGTCTTTGGCGATATCGGTGTAAATGATCCCCGCAATTGCCAGCTGCGCAAAATGCTGGGCGTGCTGGATCGCGGTCGTCTCCGATGTTTTCAACCAGCCGTCGGTTGCCACGCGGCCATCCCGGGCATCGATGCCGATGATCAGGTGGCCCGGGAAAAGATCGATCATCCGAATCGACCAGTCCGGGTCGGTCAGAGCGCGGGTACCAATCACCAGTCGCTTGATTCCCATTTCGAGGTAATCTTCGATGGTCGATTCGTCCCGGATCCCACCCCCCAACTGAATGTCGACGGGCACTTCCTTGGCAATTCGGGCAATGGCATCTCGGTTGGGACTGCCGCCACCAGGGGTTAAACCATCCCGGGCTCCATCCAAATCCACAACGTGCAATCCGGTTGCACCTTCGGCGATCCAACGATGGGCCATATCGGCCGGGTTGTCGCCATAGATTGTCTCTTGTTGGTAATCACCCTGCGCGAGTCTCACACACTTGCCACCACGTATATCAATGGCTGGCCAAATACGCATTCTCTCTCCCGCTGTGTAATTCAAACGGGTTCAAAACCGAGGGAGAGAAGCCGTGGTAAAGGTTTGGAATTGGAATCCCCGCTCCACGACTTCAACCACCGGTTAAAAACCGGAGAACCGAGTAATATGCCACAAAAACCGGCAAATCGCAAGTAGCGAGACGTTTTGGCAAACTGGGGCGCCCCTGCCAGATCGAAACAAAAACGCCCCTCAAACAGTCTGGCCCGTCAGCATCCTGTGGATCACCCCTGGTCGGCGCCATCGTCTGGGACAGGACCAGGCCGTTTTCGATATCAGACCCGGTCCAGCCAGTTCCAGCGGTCGTCGGTCGAGCCGTCAAACAGCCCGAAAAAAGCAGATTGCAGCGCCTGGGTCACGGGGCCCGGCTTCCCGCTGCCAACCGGCAGATGGTCGACACTCCGAACCGGGGTGATCTCGGCCGCAGTCCCCGTCAGAAAAATCTCGTCCGAGATATAGAGCAGGTCCCTGGGCAACGACTGTTCACGAACTTCCATCCCCATCTCTCGTGCCAGTGTCATCACCGAATCTCGAGTAATGCCACCCAGGATAGCAGCCGCCAGAGGAGGGGTATGCAGGACGCCGTCACGGACGATGAAGATATTCTCGGCGGATCCCTCGCTGATCAAACCGTTGTTGACGACGATCGCTTCGTCAAAACCGTTCCGGTGGGCATCGCTGGCGATCAGTTGGGAGTTCAGGTAGTGACCACCCGCCTTGGACAGAACGGGGTGGGTTGCGCTGGTCATACGACTCCAGGAGGAAACGCAGACATCGATCCCGTTTTGCAGACCTTCTTCTCCGAGGTATGCCCCCCAGCGGATGGCGGCAATGATGACCTCTGGTTTCATCTCTGCCGGTGGCAAGACGGCCAAGGAGCCAAAGCCATGGTAAACCAGCGGACGGATGTAGGCGCTCTCCAGTTCGTTTTCAACGATCACTTGGCGACACGCTTTGATCAATTCCTGTCGACTGAATTCGACCGGGAACCGGTAGATCTTGGCCGAGTCCAACAGCCGTTTGATGTGGGCCTCGAGACGAAAAATGGCGCGACCATCGGGTGTCTTGTAGCAGCGGATCCCCTCGAAGACACTTGTTCCATAATGCAATGCGTGGCTTAATACATGGACTTGGGCATCCTGCCAGGGAATCAGTTTCCCGTCTTTCCAGATAAATTTGGTAGGTTCAATGGCCAATGGAGTGATCCTGTCCGTTTGGATATTGGCAAAAAAAAAGCGGTGTCGATTGCTCGACACCGCGTATCATAGCCAAAGAATGGCTCTGATTGAACCGAATTCATGCGGATTGGGGTTCAGCAGGAAGATATTCGGTTCGTTTGCTGAAAGCCAGGTTAGTCCAAGCTGACGACCTCATTCCCGTCTTTGGTAGAGAGGGCTTGCCAGATAAACAAGTCAATCGATTCGCGGACAAAGGCGGTCGAACCATCCATGCGGCTGGTGCTGACGCCACCCGGGTGATAACTTCGCGAAGTGACGGCGGCCCAAGTCGGGTTAGCGCTGGAACCGTTTTTACCTTCTTGCCAGTTTGTCCAGTCGACGTCATAGGTGACGCCGTCAACCGTGTGGAGAACCTCGGTGTTGGGAGCAAACGTGGTGGTGAAACCAGCTTGGTGAACGCGACCATCAATCCATTCGGTATGGCCTGAGTTCTTTTTGAAATCACCACCCATGGAGGCTACGGCAGCAGGATTGGTGGGCATCCCGGGGTCTTCCGTAGCACCCAGGTTGCGGAAATAAGGATTGTAAGCTTTGACTTCGGCCATCATCAGCGTATTGCTGGTTCCATCACAGCTGAGGAACTGGTTCATGTCGAAGTGCTGGTCGGGTCCGAATGCTCCCTGCCCCCAGCGACGATTGACCGGATTGTGCACGAACCAGACACCTTCGTTAACACCGTAGTTAAGCGGGTAATAAAGTGTGGAGCCTGAGACTCGCTGCCGGTCATTGATTTCACTGGGACACAAGTAGGTTGGGATGCGGAACTGGGAGATCTGGGCGGTAGTTCCGTTGATGTCTACCAGCGGGTGTTCCTTGTAGCCAATTCGGAAGTTGATGGTGGAATTCAGGTTGCCCTGTTCCAGATAGGGCAGGATCTGGACCTGGGCGGACCAGCCGTTTCGAGACGATGCCGAATCGATTACGGAACCGTCTGCATTTCTCGTGGGGTAGAGTGAAGCGGCGGGGAATTCCGACAGCGCACTCTGGTAGTTGTGCATCGCCAGGGCGATCTGGCGGACATTGTTCAGACAGGAAGTCCGGCGGGCCGCTTCACGAACGGCTTGAACAGCCGGTAAGAGCATGCCGATGAGAATGCCGATAATAGCGATAACGACTAGAAGCTCAACGAGCGTAAAACCTTTGCTTTTCATGATGAAGTCCTAAGAAATATGGGGTTTTTTAATGAGACTGAGTCTCAGTTAGTTTCCGTGTACCGTTTTATACGCTGATTTGATTTCTCGCAACCGTGCATGTCAAAAAAAACAATTATTTTTTTTCGCTGGGATCTGAATCGATGAATTTTCCAAAACTCGCTGCTTCATTAAGACGGTTCGGCCAATTGCTACCGGTACAAGTGAGGGGGGTCTCTGATGATGATGCCCGCTGGCGTCCGCCGAGTCAGAATTGGTCGATCCTGGAAATTGTCTGCCACCTCGTGGACGAGGAGCGGGAAGATTTTCCGCTCCGTTTACGGATGACTCTGGAAAATCCGCAAAAACGGTGGCCCTCCATCAATCCGGAGTTGTCGGCAGTCGACCGGAATTACAACGAGATGAACCTGGCAGGCAAGGTGCGAGAATTCTGTGAATTGCGAGAGGCATCAGTCAAATGGCTGGAGCGACTGCCCCGTCCTCAATGGGGGACGGTCTACCAACACCCGCATCTTGGCTCCCTGCGGGCTGGCGATATACTGGCGGCTTGGGCAGCCCATGATCAACTTCATATTCGACAGATCGCCAAGCGAATGTACGAGTTGATCCGGCGGGATGCGGGTGAATTTCTAGTTGATTATGCAGGTGAATGGACTGCCTAGGGGGATTGGTTGTGAATGAGTTGCTCAATTCGCTGCCGTATGCGGGCCAGGTCGTCTGGCTCGGACTTCGGCCAGAGAGGCGGGCCTCGCTGGAGATCGTGGAGCAATTTACGGTCGATGTCGAGCAGGGTGTGCTGGGCGATCATTTTCAGGGTTCGAGTGACTCGCCCAGGCAGGTGACGCTGCTGCAGTATGAGCACCTGGCGGTCGTGGCGAAGCTGGTAGAGCAGGAAAAAATCGATCCGGCCGACCTGCGTCGAAATATTGTCGTTAGCGGAATCAACTTGCTGGCCCTAAAGAACCAGGAATTCAGAATTGGAGAGGCGTTGCTGTTGGGGACTGGAAATTGTCCGCCCTGCAGTCGGATGGAAGAGAACCTGGGGCCCGGGGGTTACAACGCCATGCGGGGTCATGGCGGCATCACGGCCCGGGTGATCGAGCCAGGCCAAATTTCTGTCGGTTCTGAGGTGAGATGGCAGCCGTCGGAGTCGAACTGAGCCCGATTGAGCCCGATTGAGCCCGACTGAGCGTGTTTGAACCACCGGGAGCGCGGTGATGGAATCGCGCAAAAAAATCCCGCCTGTATTGGGCGGGAAGTTGTCGTAGAAAAAGCGTCCGGGAACGGGTTCAACCTTGGTCACTTGCCTGTTTCTTGCCAGCTTCGGTTGGAGACTGAGTGGCTGGCTTTTTCTCCTTGCCATCTTTCTTGTCCGATTTCTTTTCGAACAGCCCGAGGTACTCGCCGTACCCCTCCTCGGCCAACTTGTCCTTGGGGATGAACCGCAAGGAAGCGGAGTTGATGCAAAATCTCAATCCGCCCCTATCTTTTGGTCCGTCGGGAAAGACATGACCGAGGTGGGAATCCGCCGTTTTGGCACGGACCTCGGTTCGCGCGTAACCCAGGTGGTAATCCGTCCGAGTTGTGAATTCATTCTTGTCGATCGGCTTGGTAAAGGCGGGCCAGCCGCAACCGGAATCGTACTTGTCCAGCGATGAAAACAGGGGCTCTCCGGAAATAATGCAGACGTAAATTCCATCCTTGAAATGCTTGTCGTATTTATTGGTCCACGGTCGTTCGGTTGCCTCGTTCTGGGTTACATCATACTGCAGACGGGTCAGTTTTTTCTTTAGCTCTTTATCCGAAAGCGGAACGTAGGGCTTCCGTTTCTTCTCCTCCGTTGCCGACTTGTCTTCGTCCTGGGGTGCGGTAGGTTCTTCGAGATTGCTCACGGGGTTTGGCTCGCTGAGTGGGTGAAGAGTAGAATCAGATTGACTGGCCAGGTTTTGATCCAGGTTGTACCAGATCATCCCGGTGCCAATGACGAGAACGGCGGTCAAGAGGTAGAGCTTGCTCATTGCTTTATTTTCTCACGCAAAAGGTCCATGCGCCGCCGGTTGACCCCCAAGTCGGAGTAGCCGACACGTGACGCGGAGCGAAACTGAACGACGTTTTCCTTATCATCGATAAAAAACTCGACATCGTCAACAAACCTGAAGAACCAGCTCGTGAATTCGGCCCTCAAATAGTCGCTATCCTGTTGGACAATCCTGGAACGCGGCATCGAATTGACGGCGGCCACGATCCGCTTCATTTCTTCGGCAGGGCTGCCGGTAAAGGGGATCGGCTCCATCTCTTGTGCCGGGTTGGTCGCCTGGGTGGAGACCCCGTTGGGGCTGTCCGGCAGGGGCAGGAAATGGCCATTTTTGACCCCCAGGTTGTCTGGGGCTTTGGCAGAGAAACTTAAAAAAAACATGCCCGCTACTCCGACCAGGACCAGGATCAAGATCTTTCTCAGCCACCGGAAGGGACGAGCTCTTCGGTCCGATTGACCCTCGGCCTTTTGATGGGGTTCATTCATTCTGACAAATTCAGCGGTTCAGCCAACAGGGCGAACAGGATCCAGGTCAGCAGCACCGCTCGCAAGGTCCAGCTGATTGTCCGGATCCAGTTGGAAAGGACCAGGCGACGGTGATAAACCGGTTGGTAGCCCCGCGCCAACTCGCCATGGCAGGGTATCTGTAGAAATGCGGTCGATATCCAGATCAGGAATATCAGGCCGACTCCCATCAATAGCAAGGAATGGTCCGCAATCGGTGGATACCAGAGGAGCAGCACAGAGGTGAAAGCTTCTACGACCATCGGGCCTCCCACGACCAGGGTCGTCCGCCACTGGAAGCGTTCCTGGTAGGTGCCAAACCTGTCTTTGTCGATCCAGGAGAAGAGGGGGTACTGGACGATTTGGACGTACCAGATGACTCCCAACATGAACCATGTCGAAAGTGCGTTCAGGAGTAACAGGATAAGCGACGTTTGGGTCATCACGGTTGATCCAGGCGGTTGAGACGCTCGCCGAAATTTGAGGATCCGGCTGTCGACCTCGGTTTGGTTAAGATTGGCAAGACGAGATTACTATGCGTTGCACTTGGCACCACTCCAGCTCGTACAAATTGTTTGATAGTCTTCGATTTCAAATGCGCCTCTTAGTCAATCTTCAATTCCAACATCGGATTTGTACTGTTCATACACTTCGCGGAATAACTGGACATCGTCCTCGAATGTTTCTGGAAGTAGCGGACCAAACGAGAAACGGAAGAATCGCTCATAGGGAGTAACATAACCAGGGTCTTTCGAGTGAGGACGCGCCATATCACAATCCGATGCGCACAGGATAGCGGCACCGTGTTTGAACAAACGCTTGTTGAGTTCATCGCTGGTCATGCCCTCAGGTAATTCCAGCCAGTGGTAGAACCCACCGTTACCCGTGTAAACGCCGAGCCCCATTTCTTTGAAGGCCTTGCCGTATCGTTCGCGTTGCCAATTGTAATGCTCCTCGACGGCTTCACGAGCCTGCTTGACACGATTTGGCTCGAGCAGTTTGACAGCATAATGCTGTGAGGGATGGCTGACACCACCCATGCCGAAGCTGGAGTAGTTGGCCATGGTCTCAACATTGCTCTTACTGGCAATCATCCATCCAATCCGAATGCCTGGTGATTGGAGTCCCTTCGTACAGGCACCGGCGATGAACACGTTGCTATTGTCTAAATCTTGGACGAACTCAATGCCGCTGACCGAAGGAGAGTGGAACATTTCGTATGCTTCGTCAAGCAAAATTCCGTTGCCGGATTGCTCTGCCATTTCGATCAATTCTCGAAGTTCTTCACCTGAACGCGTCTGACCTGAAGGATTCTGTGGATTGGAGATAACGGGCATCAGGCCACTGCCTGCATCGAGTCCGGACCGGTCGAAATATTCGGCATTGCCAGGGTGGAAGTTGTTCTCTTTGGTAAAAGGAACAATCTCATACTCGGTTTCAGTTTGTGTCAAAATATCAAGATAGGCGGGCCACTCAATATTGCCGATTCGGACTTTGACATGCTTTTTCAGAAAGGCCATCACGGTGTAGATTCCAGGACGACCGCCAGCAAAAATCATCACATTCTCAGGTGTAATGGATGATCCGTATCGTGAGTTGTAGTATTCGACAAGGGCCTCACGCAGGGCTGGATGCCCCCAGGCTTTGGGGTAGAAGCGATCTTCCCAAGTAACTTCGACACTGTCCGGCAACGCAGGCCCCCCGAATTTCTCCAAGGGTGTCGTCAGCGGGAATCCTTGGGACCAAGGATGGGTCCCCTCTGTTCCCATGAATCGACCAAAGGAATCGTGGAATGCGTAGAGTGTCTCGTAAATTCCCATCGGTGGGCAATTGTCGGAGAGAAATGATTCCACTCGGTCCGTCATGGACGGCTCACAAACATCTTGCACTTGAGATTCTCGCTCACTCATTGTTGTCACCCAGGACCACCTGAAACTGTTTCGAAGCCAATCGTCCACGCGTAGGCATGCGAGTTCCCGGTTCCCCCATGCACATCCCGGCGAAATCCGGGGAGCTTAACAGGATCTCGTAAATTCCCATCGAGGGGAACGGCTTGTACATCGAATGGCAAGTCGTCATGGATCGCCTTTTTGGCAGGGATGTCAGAATTCAATTAGCGGCGAGCGAACATTATCGGTCCAACAGCAGTCACGATGGGAGCCCGGCGCAGATTTCAATTTAAAATATTTTTCGTTTTTCGAAAGGTTCCTTTTGATTTCCAGCCATCTTAAAATGGGGCACACGATGAACCGGCAGCTTTTCGACTTGGTTCCTGTTTTCTTCAGAAAATACGGGCATGAATCCCCCCGCTGAATTGAATCCGACGCCGGCCAGCCAGCGAATTCTCTCGCTCGATCTGCTTCGCGGGGTTGCCGTATTAGGGATTCTGGCGATGAATATTCAGTCGTTTTCCATGATCGACGCCGCCTATCTGAACCCGGCGTCGTTTGGCGATTTCACCGGGGTTAACGGCTGGGTCTGGTACATTACCCACCTGGTGGCCGACACAAAGTTCATCACGATTTTTTCGATCCTGTTCGGTGCCGGGGTGGTCCTGATGGCGGACCGTGCCCGGGCTCAGGGCCGTTCGGCAGCCTCCCTCCATTACCGACGGATGTTCTGGCTCCTGTTGTTTGGCCTGGTGCATGCGTACCTGCTCTGGTACGGCGATATTCTGGTGACCTACGCGATCTGCGGTATCTGCATCTATCCGCTACATCGCTTGCGGAACCGGTGGCTGATCCCGCTTGCGCTCCTCCTGCTCCTGATTCCCAGCCTGTTGATCATGGGTCTGGGGGCGACTGTTCCATTTTGGCCTGCTGAGGAAGTGGCGGCTTTTCGCGCTGATAGTCTTCCCGACGAGGGAGAGATTGAGAGGCAGCTGCAGATTTATCGTGGGGGTTGGCTGGATCAGGTGGAACATCGCGCGGTCAATGCGATCTTCATGCAGACGTTCCTCTTGCTGATTTTAAATTTTTGGCGCGCAAGTGGATTGATGTTGCTGGGGATGGTCTTCCTGCGTTGGGGCGTGCTGCAGGCGCGAAGCAGTGTGGGTTTCTATCTTCTGATGGTGGTTGTTGGATGTGCTGTCGGCCTGCCGTTGATCGCTCACGGTGTGGCGGGCGCGATGGAACATGAGTGGGATCCGATCTATGTGATGTTTAAGGGGATGCAGTTTAACTATTGGGGTAGCCTGTTTGTGGCGGCCGCTTGGATTGGCGCGGTCATGATCGTCAGCAAGGTGGGGTGGGTCCCGCTACAACCGCTGGTTGCGGCCTTGGCCGCGACCGGACGGATGGCCTTTACCAATTACCTGGCTCAGACCGTGATCGCCTGCTTGATCTTTTACGGTTACGGCCTGGGCTACCACGGTTACCTGGAACGCTGGGAGCAGATGGTCGTTGTGTTGGGGATCTGGTTATTGCAGTTGATCGGTTCTCAATGGTGGTTGGCACATTTTCGCTATGGACCGATGGAATGGCTTTGGCGCTCCCTTGTCTTATGGAAACGCCAGCCAATGCGAAAGACCGGTTCCTCGCTGTCCCTTGGCTGACCTGCCTGGATCAAGTGGGTTCGATGCCGTCCAGCGGTGGCCCGGTCAGGACATAGGCGGGAGATTCGGCTGGCTGCTGTTTCCAGCGAAGATCGCCCGGTATGTTGCGCGTCAATTGCAGCGTGGAAGGCAGGCTTTCCAGCGATTCTTCCTGATCCATCGACGCCAGTTCGCGGCGGAGGATTTTTAACAGGGACTGCAAAAACGCCACGATCATCGGCCCGATCAGCAGGCCGATCGGGCCCATCGTGGCAATTCCGCCCAGGATGCTGAGCAGGGCGATCAAGGGATGCATGTTCGATTGACCGTGCAGTACAATCGGCTTGATCACGTTATCGGCAAAAGAGATGGCGAGGATGCCGTAAACAGCCAGGCCCACCGCGGCGACCAGACTGTGGTCCACAAAATAGAGGTACAGGCAACAGGGTACCCAGACCGACGCGGCGCCGACAAACGGCACAAGGGCCAAGCAACTGGTTGCCATCGCCAGCAGGAAAATCGAATCGAGTCCGGCGAAATAGTAGCCGAATCCTCCCAGGATGCCCTGAACCAGCGCGGAGAGCAGGGTCGCCAGGACCACGGCCCGGGAGACCTGGCCGAATTCACGGATCAACTCGTCTTCGTGCATGTCATCGATCGGTGACAAAGCCTTGATCGATTCGATCATGGCGGGCCCGTCCAGCAGGAAGAAATAGAGACTGATGACCGTGATGGCGATCCCCAGCATCATTCGAATCAAAAATGCGGTCGTGGAGGCGCCCAGTTCAAACAGCTGATCCCGAGCGTAGGCCAGGATCGGCTCCGATTCCTTGACCAGTTGCTCATTCGTCGGGTTGGCCTGCTCGCGCAGCCAGGTCCATAGCTTCCCACCCAGTTGTCGGTTTTTGAAATCGTTAAAAGTGTGATAGGTCTTGCCAGCCTTGGCATGAAACTGCGGGTAGGCCTGGGCCATTTTTGCCGGGTCGGATTCAAACTGGGTTTTCTGATGCAGTTTTGACAGTTGCTCAAATTCCTGCTGAAACTGCTGCCACGTCGCGTCCAACGGTTGAGCGGGTGAGGATGAATTACCTCCCGACGACAACTTGGCGGATAACTTGGCGGCATTCTGCCGGATATCACCCAGCAATACCTGTTGTCGGTCCAATTCCGATTTTCGGTCAGCATCCGTGTAGGGACTGCCCGACCGCATCGCCATGAAGTCGCCCTCGATCGCCCGAAACTCGGGGCTGGAAGGAAAATCGAGGCCGATACTCTTGCGGATTTTTGACAGTTCGTTCAATACCTGCGACGCGCTGAAGTCCCGCACGACTTGTCGGGCTTCGGCGGCGGCCAGGCCAAACATGACCCCAAATGGCAATAGCACGACCAGGATGATCAAGATCGTCGTTGTCATGGCTGCGATTTTTTTTCGGCCGCCAACTTTCTTGAGGATCCAGTGGTGGAAGGGCCCGAAAATGACAACCAGGATAGCGGCCAGGAACATGGGGATCAGGAAGCCGACCATGACCCGGAAAAACAGCAGCCCCAACAGGACGATGACCGCCAGCAGGAGTACAAATGAAAAGTATTTGGCCAAACGAAATCTCCCCGTCTTCTTTACCTGGTGCAATGAAAGTCATGTAAGCTGCTGTAAGATTCTATCGATTTTGCCAATTCCTGGCGCCGGATACCAGAAGAGACCCGGGTGGATCCTGCGGTTCCGGGAAAAACGGGTTTTAGCGGTGGCCTTCAATTGCCCGTTGTCGGTTGATGGGGGGATCGGATTGCCGGTTACGGGTCGGTTACGATTTGACACGGAAAACGGCTAAATTCAGGCCCGCCTGCGAGTATCTTGGTCCTGCTTGCTACCTTGGTGTAAACTACAGCTTCACGTGCTCCTGTTGATGAGAATATCATGCGCTCCATGTTCCTGCATTGCATTCGATCAAGCCTGACCTGTTGTCTTATCTGCCTCTCCCTGGCTCCGCTTGCGGCGCAGGAAAACTGGCCCGAGTTCCGGGGGCCGACGGCCGACGGTCATACCGGTGGGCCCCCGTTGCCTATGGACCTGGATCAGCCGAGCCGTGTGAGATGGCAAATAAGCTTTCCCGGAAAAGCCTGGTCCTCGCCTGTCGTGTGGGGTGACCAGATCTGGTTGACCAATGCCACAGAGGATGGGAAACAAATGTCGGCACTCTGCTTCGACTTTCACTCGGGAGCAGTCCGGCGGGAACAGGTGATTCACGAGAACGATTCGCCCGAGTTCTGTCATCCGACCAACAGTTACGCCAGTCCTACACCTGCCATCGAGGAGGGGCGGGTCTATGTGCATTTCGGCAGTTATGGGACGACTTGCCTGGATACCAAGACGGGCGATGTGATCTGGCAACGAACGGATCTCAAGTGCGATCATTTTCGGGGGCCTGGTTCATCACCTATCCTGTATGACGACAAGTTGTTCGTTGCCTTTGATGGCGCGGATGTCCAATACGTGGTTGCTTTGGACAAGCAGACGGGCGAAACCGTCTGGCGCACCAGCCGCGATATTGATTACGGCACCGACAATGGTGATTATAAAAAAGCTTATGGGACAGGTCGAGTGTTTGAGGTCGATGGCCGACCGATCCTGGTTTACCCTAGCGCGGTGGCTACGATTGCCTACGATGTGGAAACAGGGAAGCAGCGCTGGAAGGTTTACCATGGTGGGATGAACGCATCGGCTCGCCCCCTGATGACACCCGGCGGGTTACTGATTCTGACCAATGGAATGGGGAAGATGGTGGCCGTGAATCCATCGGGCCAAGGCGATATTACGGATACCCACACCGTTTGGATGCTGGCCAAGGGAGTCACTCGTAAACCTTCCCAGCTGATTGTGGGTGATCGTTTATTCATGTTCAGCGACAAGGGGATTGCCTCGGCCATTGATGTGACGACCGGGGAGATTGTTTGGCAAGAGCGAGTGGGAGGCGCCTTTTCGTCTTCCCCCATCTATGACGGGGAAAAGATTTTTGCGTTCAGCGAATCGGGCGAAATCCACGTTATTAAGCCGGGTGATACCTTCCAGCCTTTGGCGAAAATCAAGATGGAGGATGGTTTCAAGGCATCCCCGGCGGTGCTCGACGGTATGCTGATTCTCCGCAGTTTTTCCAGCCTTTACCAGTTCTTTGACACCGAAGATCACTAATGAACTACGTTATCGGTTTCCGTTGGTCGCTTCTCCATTCGAGGAGAAGACCCAGGGGCGGGCCTGCTTGATCACCAGTTGTCCCTTACGATTCACCTTGAACTCGATTTCCATGGCAAACGGTTCTCCTTCGCCCGGTTGGTACCGTTTCTCGAAGTCGTAATGAATGCGTCCCAATGCTTCCCGCAGTTCTTTGATCTGGCCGTCATTCAGCAGACTCCCGCCGGCTCCCGCATCCGGTGACTCGCGGATAATCTCCTGGCCGTCGCGATCGTACCAGCCAAGTAACATCTCTTCCGCCGACGAATCCTGATCCGGGTTGGTCACCATGTCTTCACCCGGCTGGGTGTTGACGTAGTAATTCCCTTCCGTTTCGTAGAGGATGTCATCGGTCACGGCTACGCCGTTGCATTGCTCCTGCTCGAAGTTCGGGTGTAGCAGGACTCCCATGGCGCTCTGGCGATGGTCGATGCGAAAGAACTGGCGCTCTTCAAACGCGCGGACATTCCAAAGGCTGGCGAATACCTGTTTGATCGAATTGGCCAGGTGGCCCTCGTCTGGTTTGTGCGTGCAGGAATCGTAGAGTCCCGCCCCGCTAAAACCGGGCAGGTCTTCACTGTTGGTGCTGGATCGGCAGCGTAGGGAAGAACCGGGTGGGAATTGTTGTTGGGTTTCGGCCAGTGCCTTCATCATCCAGTTCGGCATATCACCCTCTTCGATCCGGTTTTTCAGGCCGCTCAACTCGCGTCGGAGGACGTCGGGCTCTGCCCCGTTGTCGGCCAGGGCTCCGATTCGATCGACTTCCGGGTAGAGATCGTTATGTTGCATGAACTGGTCATAAAAGTAGAACGGAACGCCAAACCCGTCCGGGACCGCACCCTCTTTTAATTTCACTCGATGCAGGGTTGCCAGGTTGGCCGTCTTGACCCCGAAACTGTCCGATTGTTTGAACTCGATTTGGTCCAGTGGTTGAATTTCCTCGATCGCCAGGTTGCGGGGCGGTGATTGAGATTTTTTGGGCCGCAGGTTGCGGAGGTGCCGGTCGACCTCGGAACGGGTCGCGGGTTGAATCCGGTAGCCCCGTGGAGTGACCTGGTACTGGACCAATTTTCCGTCCAACGCGCGAATCTCCGCTTGGCCGGATGCGTCCTTGATGTAGGCGTTGGGAATCTGGTCCTGGACGGCGCGGAGGTTTACGTGAGACAACGGAGTCTGTCGCATCTCGGTGATGACACCGGCAACCCGCGGCATCTGATTGGGGAGTGTCCGGTAAATGACAATATCCTGGGGAGAGGGGCGGTCGTTTGCTTCCATGATTCGCAGGCGGCCAAACGAATTGGCGTTATTGAGAGGCAGGAAGGCGATATTTCGGTAAAGATCGGTGTCGAGGTGGACGGCCAGCTTCGCTTTTTCGTATTTCTCCTTCTCCTGCTGATAGCGGGCAAGATTGCCTGGCAGCGGGTGAAACGCCACACGTCCCTCGAGCAGGGGCATCTTTTGAATCAACAGGTTCTGGATTCGTTGGATGTCCTCGAAACCATAGGAGTCGTTCGGCTGAAAATCGATGATGTACAAGCCGGCGGTACCCGACGGATTCAGCAGCCTCGGTAAATAGGTGATGGCCCCTCGCTCACGACTGTTGATACCGACCATTCGCATCCAGGGGGGGTGACCCCGGTGGTTCTCGGTATTCATGAAGTAGACCTTGTGATGGTTCGGATCCTGTTTGTCGATCACGAACTTGACGAATTCCAGGTTGGCCAGGTAGGCGTCGCGGGAGACTTCGGGTCCCTGGTAGGAGAGTCTTTCAAACGTCTCGCGGTCCGGGATATGGCCGACGCCCATTTCGAAGTCGAGGGCATCGGGCTCGATACGACGTCCCTGGGGCGCGTTGCGACGATCGGGTCGCTGGGCCCATAAAGCATCGCAGGGCAACGACAGAATGATTGAGATCAAGCAAAGGATCAGTGGTTTCATGGTGGCTCTTTCGTTCATTGTACCGGCGTGCCGGTTAAAACCTGGCGGGCGTCCCGCTACACAGGGGGATTCGCTGCCAGGTGCTCTATTCCCGGGACCCGGGCACAACCTTCATTTCCAGTCGTTTTCCTTCACGAAGGATGGCGATCGTCGTTTCCTGGCCGATTTTGAGCGCCTCGATCGCGTAGGTGAAGTCATAAATGTTTTCGATTTTTCGTCCGGCCAACTCGACGATGATATCCCCCCCCTGAACGCCTGCCTTGTCCGCCGGGGCACCTGCGGTCACGTCTGACAAAAGGACTCCCTTTTCATCCGACGCGTAATCCGGGACCGTTCCCAGGTAAGCTCGCATCACACCACGAGACTGCTTTTTTTCCTGGGCAGATTGCCGGATATAGCCCGGGATCTGGTCGTTGACCACCAGGCCGCGGGCCACCAGTCCCATCAACTTGGCAATCCGGGTCGCATCGGGGTAATTCAGCTTCTCTGGCGTGTCGCGAGGTGTGTGGTAGTCCGTGTGCGAACCGGTAAACGCCGACAGGATCGGGACGCCGGCCCGGTAGAAAGAACTGGCGTCGGTTGGCAGTTGCGTGTCCTGATTCAGCTTGATGGGCAGTCCGACGACCGCGTTCCGTTTCTCGATATCGCCCGCCCAGTAATCGCTGCTGCCAATCCCCTGCAGCACCAATTGCTTTTCCATTCGTCCTACCATGTCCATATTCAACGCGGCTGAAATTGCCGGGTAGATGGATTTGGCCGGTTGCGATTCCGAGGGAGTCTCCGCGGTCGATTCCTGTGCCTTGTTGAGCGCGGCCAATACGGACTGAGCCTGATCCCAGGTGTCCGAGATCTCGTTCCTTTGGCGTCGCCAGTCTGCCGATTCGGCTGGGTCGCCGGCTTCGCGGATTTGAGCATCAAAAGCTTTGATTCCCTGCTCCATGAACTGGGAAAGGAGTGTCAATTCGACGATCGACGATTTCAATTTCGGGCGATCCATGGTGGGCAGTTCATTGCTGATTTTCTCGATCAGGCTACCGATCTGTTCGATCGTGATATCATGGGGGTTGGTCCCTTCCGGGATTGGTTTGGGTGCCGAAGCGGGGGTCGGCGCGGTGGCGCGGCTGCCCAGGAGTTGATTGACAAAATGCTGGGATCCGTGCAGGCCGAGTTCTTCACCCGACCAGGCGGCAAAGATTACATCCCGCTGCATGTTCAGTTTGCCTTTTCGCTTCAGGTCCGCCAGGTATTCGGCCACTTCCAGCATGGCGGCGACTCCCGATGCATTGTCGTCGGCACCGGCGTGGATCATGTTCCGCTCGTCGTTCTTGGCCAATGAACCCCCTGTCCCTCGGCCCAAGTGGTCAATATGGGCTCCGATCAGGATTGCCTGTTCCGCCGGCTTGTCTCCCATCATCAGCCGACCGATCACGTTCCTGCCACGACCCACGACCTGTTCCACATCGATCGAACCGGTCAATTCCAGGTTCTTGATCGGGAAACCCATCATCGGTTCGCCGGTGTCCAGCCGTTGCTGCAATGCCTGCAGGTCTTTCCCCTGGGTACTTAACCATTTCCTGGCCACGTCATCGCTGATACTGATGGCGGCGACGCTCGATCCGGCGTTGGCAAAATCGTTTTGCAGGGGGACCAGCTCATTTTTGACATTCGAGTTCGGTCCACTGACAACGATGATTCCCCGTGCGCCTTTGTCGCGGGCGTCCATCGCTTTTTTCCTGAGACTGCTATGGTACTGCAGGTATTGTCTTCGTTCGGCCGAGATGTCTTCCGGCATGTAACGAAAGACCACGGCCCATTTGTCCCTGACGTCCAGGTGGACATAGGAGTCGTACTCTTCTTGGTTTTCCGCCGCGGGTGCCACGATCCCGTAACCGGCAAAGACGACCTCGGCCGGGTCCATTTTTCCCGTCTTGGAAAAGGAAAGGGGGCGCCAGTCCTCGTTCAACCGGTAATCGGTTACCTTTCCATCAGGACCGGTCTCGGTGGAGCGGCTGTCGAGCTTGTTGTCGGGTCCCAGTCGGGAACCGGCCGGGAACTTGAAATTCTGGTACCACGCCCCGCCATCCCCGTCGGCCTGGATTCCGAGTGAGTCCAGGTAGGCCGCCACATAGGCGGTGGCTTTCTTTTCGCCCAGGCTGCCGGTCATCCGACCGCCCAGTTCTTCCCGGCAAAGGTAATCGATATGCTTGATGAAATCGGCCTGGTCGAAGCTGGGATTGGTGACTTCTGCGGCGCCCTTGCCGGACTTGGTTGCGCTGGCCCATTCGCTCGGTTGATCGGTTCCTACGGCCAGGGCCTCCAACGCCGCGGTGTGGTTCCAGTCGGCCAGGTAGATCTGGGATTCTTTCTTTTCGTTCCGGTTGGAGGTCCAAGTCAACTTGGAGCCATCGGGAGAAAAGCTGGCCAGGCCGTCAAAGCCTTCTGTTTCGGTGACCCGAACCGGTGGCGATTTTCCGTCCACGTCGATCATGTACAGCTCGAAATTGGCAAACCCATGCCGGTTGGTCGTAAAGATCAGGTATTTTCCGCTGGGATGGTAGAACGGGGCCCAGCTCATGGCGCCCAGCCGCGTCAGTTGCCGGGGATCCGACCCGTCAATGTTCATCGTCATGATCTCGGCAGTTGCCCCGTTCTCTGAGAATCGACGCCAACAGATCCTTTTTCCATCGGGAGAGAAAAAGGGGCCCCCGTCATAGCCGGGCACATCGGTCAACTGGCGAAGATTGGATCCGTCGGCGTTCATGATGAAGATGTCCATCATGGAGGCGGGGTCGATCTCGAACGCCTTGGTCTGCTCATCCGTCATCGGTTTCGAATACGCGTTACGATTCGATGCAAAGGCGATCAATTTTCCGTCGGGGGAGTAGGAACCCTCGGCATCGTAACCAGGCGCCGTGGTCAGTCGTTGATATTTTTTTGAATCGGTGTCGAAAGCATAGATTTCGTAATGTTCGTCGTAATCCCAGGAATACCGTCGCGACTGGCCGGATTCCCGAAATTCGATTTCTTGGAGCTGTTTCTGACGGGCTTGCGGGTCATCCTGGGTCGAAGAAAACAGCACCTGTTTTCCATCGGGATGGATCCAGGCGCAGGTCGTCTTGCCGTGACCAGGCGAGATCGGCTCGATTTCACCGACTTCAAAATCGAGCAGGTAGATCTGGAAGAACGGATTGTCGTCCCGTCGTTCACTCTGAAATACCATCTGGGACCCATTGGCGCCGAAGTAGCCCTCCCCTGCCCTTTTTCCCTCGAAGGTCACCTGGCGTGGCTGGGTGATAAATTTCGATTCTGCCAGGACAGTTGGTTCTTGATCCTGAGCCGATCCGGTCGGCGCGGGCAGGCAACTGGCCAGGCCGGCGATGAAGGCGGTCGAAATGATGATCCAGTTCGAATCGATGAGCGGGCTGGGAGCATGTTTCGGCATTTCAGATATCTCGGGTCCTGCCGGGCGGGCGGAAATCAATTGGTTCTCTTAACATTATTCACGTTGAATCAGGAATTTTCTGACATAAACGTTTGATTTTCCAGTCGAAACAAACGGCCGCCAAACGATATTCTTCGAAAATCTCCGGCGATCGACGGATTCGGACTGAAATCGTTACGAACCACCTGCTATTTTCGGTAAATGATGAATACAGCCCTGCTTTTTTGCCGTATTACAGACAGGGCCGCAGGTGGCCAGGGGCCGCTCATCAACACTTACATGAGATTCAGAGATGATTGCAAATCGTAGTTATGATTGCGTCGTGATTGGGGCAGGTCCCGGTGGGGGGACGGCTGCTGCCCTGGTCGCCGAGCATGGCTTTTCAACATTGCTGGTGGAGCGGGACAAGATGCCCCGATTCCATGTGGGCGAATCATTGATGCCTGAGACGTATTGGATTTTTGAACGACTGGGGATCCTTCACGAGCTCGACAAGACCGGGTTCACGCGAAAGAACGGTGTCCAGTTCGTCAACAGCAGTGGCAAAGAGACGGCCCCCTTCATTTTTCGCGAGATGGACGATCGCGACTGCAGTGAATCCTGGCATGTCAAACGTGACAAGTTTGACCAACTGCTCTACGAGACTGCCTACAACCGGGGGGCCACCTGTTCAGACGAGACGCGCGTGCTGGACATTGATATTCGAAACAAGTCACCCCATCGAGTGACCCTCAAAACGGCCGACGGGAAAGAGCAGGAAATCAGTGCCCGCGTCATTATTGATGCCTCGGGGCAACAGGCACTGCTTGCCTCGCGACTCGGGCTCAAAGAATATTATCCCGACCTGAAGAAGGCGGCGATCTGGGGTTACTTTGAAGGGGCACAGCGGGCCGGTGGCGGGAAACCGGAGGTCACCTGTATTCTGCACACCTCATCCAAGGATGCGTGGTTCTGGTATATCCCCCTGGGAGATGGAACGGTCAGCGTCGGCCTGGTGGGCGATAATGATTTTGTCCTGAAGCGGGGCAATTCGCCGCAACAGACCTTTGAGGAACAGGTCAATAACTGCGCTGGTGTCAAGCGGCGATTGCTCGACGCCAACCAGGTAGGCCGCTTGAACGTTGCGAAAGAGTTCTCTTACCGAACGACTCAACAAGCGGGAGATGGTTGGGTGCTGGTAGGTGATGCGGGCGGTTTCATTGACCCAATCTATTCGTCGGGGGTCTACCTGGCCTTGAAATCGGCCGTGATGGCGGCCGATGCCGTGACCGATGGGTTGCACCGGAACGATGTTTCCGAAAAACAGCTCGGCTGCTGGACGCGCGACTACGAGAAGGGTGTGGAACTGATTCGGCGACTGGTGCGGGCCTTCTACACGAAAGAATTCAGTTTTGGCCAATTCATGAAAGCGCATCCCCAACACGTCATGAATCTGACCAACCTGCTGGTTGGACGGGTGTTTGAAGGAAATGCCGGCAAGATTTTTGACGACATGGACCCCTGGCTGGAAAAAGTACGCGCGGGTGAACCGATCCCCGAGGCGTCAAACAGCTAAATCCGCCACCGGTCGGGTTGCAACCGGCCGTCTTATTTGCCGGGGCGCTTAGGTGTGGGTACACCGGTGGGACGTTTTAGCAGAGCCGTTTGCCGGGCTTCACTCTCGACTTCCTTCAAATGTGCCTCGTAGGCAGCTTGCAATCTTTGGACGACCTTCGGGTACTCGCCCGCCAGGTTGTTTTTTTCGGCGATGTCCGCCGACGTGTCGTACAGTTGGACGGGCAGAGGAGACGGTTCACGACCCAGTTCGCCCGCGGATCCCCGTCCCTTCGCTTTTTCCTGCCAGGGATAGAATTTCCATTTGCCGCTCCGCACGGTTCCCCCGGAATGGGCGATGCAAAACGTCTCGTGGGGAGTCTTGGCTCCCGGTTTTCCCAGGATCAAGGGTGCAATGTTGCGACCATCGATTTTTCGCGGGGGCAAAGGGGCTCCTGCCCATTGGGCCAGTGTTGGCAGCAGGTCGATCGTGCCACAGACCTCACGACAGACCGTGTCGGCCGGGATTTTCCCTTTCCACTGCATCAGCGTTGGTTCCTTGACCCCACCATCGTAAACGGTGAATTTCCTGCCCCGCAACGGAAGCGAGGAACCGACGGCGGCGCCGTTATCACTGGTAAAGATCACCAACGTATTTTCCGATAGTTGGTTTTGGTCCAGGCAATCGAGGATTTTGCCGACCGACCAATCGACCTCCTCAATGCAGTCCCAGATCAATTTGTCGGTGCGGCCGGCAAACTCGGGGGAGGCCGCCAGGGGGAGGTGCACCATCGTATGGGGCAAATAGAGGAAGAAAGGCTGTTGGTCATCTTTGCCCGCTTCGATAAACCGGATTGCTTCCTCGGTGTATCGTCGGGTGATCATCGTTTGATCGACCGGGTACTCGATGACCTGTTCATCCCGCATGAGGGGTACCCAATTCCTCTTCTTGTGTCCCGCTTTGACTTCTTCCAGCGTCAAACCTTCCCGCAGGACGACGTCCGGGGCCAGGGGGTTGGCCGGGTCGATCCACATGTCATTGCTGTAGGGGATACCAAAATAGCTGTCAAATCCCTGGTAGGTCGGTAGACAGGGAGGCAGGTGGCCGAGGTGCCACTTGCCAATGCAGGCGGTCCGGTAACCTGCCCCCTGCAACAGGTCGGCGATCGTTACCTCTTCGGGATGAAGCCCCTGATCGGAGTCCGGAAACAGGACCGGTTTCATGCTCAATCGGCGAAAATGACAGCCCGTCATCAGCGCCGTCCGCGAACCGGTGCAGACGCTGCAGCCAACATAAAAGTCATTGAACCGGCGGCCGTCGCGGGCCATCTGATCGAGGCGTGGTGTGCGGGGGCCGGTCGCACCATTGAAGCCGACATCACCCCAGCCCATGTCATCCATGAATATGATGATCACGTTGGGACGGGGTGCTGTTGTCGAAGTTTCCTGCGCAGTCAGTTTGGGAACGGCCCACAGGGAGAGGTAAAGGACGGTCAGCCAGAGGGAGAGACGGGCGAAGCGGGTATCCATGTTCAGTTCCAGATGTTGGTTGCAGTGAACCTGAATTCTCCGTCGCCGACGGGGCAAAATCAAGTCGCGAATCCCTTGATCGTCAGGGCTGGTCGCGATTCGGAGTTTGGATCGAATACCCTTGGCGAAAAGGCATTTTCCAGATCGCGCTGATTGCGTGTTGTTCGGGCTCGGGAATATCAAGGTTTTGCTCGACCGACTGCGAGTTTGCTGCTGGCAATCATGGTCATTCGTCCGTATAACTCAGGTCTCCCGGCCAGGCGTGCCCGCAGTCGCTGCCGGGAGAGTGACGTTGACCGGACGAACTCCCACACAGCTTCCATTACGGCGCTGCCCCCATGTTGAACCTGCAATCGGAATCATCACGACGCTGGCTGTCGATGATGGATGAGAACCTGGAAGAGATCCTGATTGATCATGCGCACTGCGAAAAGAAGGCAGCCGGCTGTGCCATGAACCTGATTTTTGCCTACATCGACAATGAAGAACTCTGCCGGGAAATGGCAGAAATTGTCCGGGAAGAGTTGGAACATTTTGAAATGGTGTTGGACCTGCTCAAAAAGCGTGGAATTCCATTTTGTCGGCAGGTGCCCAGCAATTATGGACGACAATTGAATGACCTGGTTCGCAAATCGGAGCCGGAACGTGCCATCGACCGGCTGTTGGTGGCCAGTTTGATCGAGGCTCGATCGTGCGAGCGTTTTGACCTGCTCCGCAGGCACGTCAAGGACCCGGAATTGGCTCAGTTTTACGACAGCCTGTTTGAATCGGAAGCACGGCACCACACGACCTATGTTCGAATGGCCAAGTTTTTTGGCAGCGAGGAGGTAGTGCGGATTCGCCTGGAAGAGTTGTCGGCATTGGAAACAGAGATCATTAACCGGGGGGACCCTCTCCCCCGCATGCATAGCTGAATTTCCGGTGGCCCAGGTTTCCCGACAGCGTCAGTCCTGTGGCTGCGTCACGGTGGGTCGTCCCATATTTTTATCCTGTAAAGAACGAGACATGATGGAATCGGATTTTGATAAGACGGGTGATTCTCCCCTTCCCTTGGGGCATCCCCTGGCTGGCCAGGAACACCATCTGGATGGGCTGCGGGAATGTGGGCGCTTGTTTCATGGCCGCGGTTGGTCAGTTGGGACCAGCAGTAATTACAGCGTGGTGCTCGAGAATGATCCGGTCGAGCTGATCGTGACGGCCAGTGGCATGGATAAAGGTCGTTTGACACGCAACGATTTCGTCCGGATTGGCCCCGATGGAAAACCGCTGTTTGAAAACCAGCCCCGCTCCTCTGCTGAGACGATGTTGCATGTGGTACTGGCTCAGACTCCTGGTACCGGGTGCATCCTCCATACCCACAGTGTTTGGGGGACCTTGTTGTCTGATTATTTCTTTGCAGACCGTGGATTCGAGATCCAGGGTTACGAAATGTTGAAGGGGTTGGAGGGTGTGAAGACGCACCAGCATCGACAGTGGGTTCCCGTGTTCGACAACACCCAGGACATCCCTTCCCTGGCCGTGCAGGTGGAGGAAGCGTTGGCTCGGGAAAAAGAGCCTTTGCAACATGGCTTCCTGATTCGCAATCATGGTCTCTACACCTGGGGACATGATCTCTTTGCGGCCCGGCGTCATGTCGAGATTTTTGAATTCCTGTTTGAGTGTGTTGGCAGAAAATTGAACTTGCCTGCAAAATAGTCCTGATCTCACCGCCCGTTTTCGATACAATAGTCGGGCAATATCGCCGTAACCCGTTCTACCCGTATGGAGTGATGTCGTGGCCAGCGTGCATGTTCCCGATACCGACCAGAGAATTAATGACCCCCAGGAGATCGCTGATTTCCTGAAGCCGTTTGGAATCGCCTACGAGAAGTGGGACGTGGAGGGGCGGGTTGGCCCCGATGCGAGCAACGAAGAGATCCTGGAAGCGTACGCGCCCGAAATTGAGCGCCTCAAGGAAGCGGGGGGATTCGTCACGGCCGACGTGATTAACGTGACTCCCGACACGCCTGGTTTGGATGATATGCTCGCCAAATTCGACAAGGAACATTTTCATACCGAGGATGAAGTCCGCTTCACGGTCAAGGGTTCCGGTCTGTTTCACATCAACCCGGAAACGGCCCCGGTCTTCAGTGTGACAGTCGAGTCGGGCGATCTGATCAGTGTGCCCAACGGGACCCGGCACTGGTTCAACCTGTGCGGTGATCGCACGATTCGGTGCATTCGCCTGTTTGAGGATATGTCGGGTTGGGCCCCGCATTACAAGGAAGAGGCTGAGCACGAAAAATTTCAGCCATTGTGTATGGGCCCCGGGTACCTGAAGTCGGATCAGGATGGTCAGTTTGACCCGATCGTAGAACTTTAGAATCTAGAACTTTAACTTTAGAATCTTAAAACTCTAGCCGACGGGACTGCATTCCATCGTGGCCTCCTTTCAATGTGACTCGGTCCTGCTCGACATCGAGGGTACGACATCGTCGATCAGTTTTGTCTACGATGTGATGTTCCCTTATGTGCGGGAGCACGTCGATTCGTTCCTGGCCAAGAACTGGTCGGAGCCGGCGTTTCAGGAATGTCTGCCGTTACTTTCATCCGATCTTGGCCAGCCGTCCGTTGAGCGATGGTTGGTCGGGGAACCGGCCCAGCAGCAGGAAGCCGTGCACCGCGCCGTGATTGATCTGATGGACGCTGACGTCAAGGCAACCGGCTTGAAGAAGATCCAGGGATTGGTCTGGAAAGACGGGTTCGAATCGGGAGAGATCGTCTCTCACCTGTTTGATGATGTGGCGCCCGCGATGCGACAATGGCATGAGAACGGGATCGAGATCCGCATCTATTCCTCGGGTAGCGTCGGGGCGCAGCTTCTCTTTTTCGGAAATACCCGGGAAGGGGACCTGTTGCCGTTGATCTGTGGGCATTACGACACGCAGGTCGGCGGAAAGCGGGAAGCGTCCAGCTATCAGGAGATCGCCTCGGATGCCCACGTTTCCCCCGGCAGCGTCCTGTTTGTCAGCGATGTGACAGCCGAATTGGAAGCGGCCAAGGCGGCTGGCATGCAGACCTGTCTCAGTCTGCGCCCGGGCAACGAACCGGTCCACACCGATGTGTTTGAATCGATCCGCAGTTTCTCCGAACTGGTTCTGTCGCGGCCTGGCCTCTGACCTTCCCGGTAAGAGAGGGTCGGCAATTTCACAGGCAAGTCGCTGTTATAGGGCCAGGCAGCGGTTCATCCGTTCGGCGATCTCGGCCAGTCTCTCCCGGTTGCCTCCTGAAACCTCGGCCGTTGACCAGCCGGTGAACTCGATTTCTGCCAACGCTTCCCGAACCTGATTCCAGTCGACATCACCGTCGCCAATCTTGCAAAACCCGCCCTGTTTTCCCCAGTCCTTGACGTCGAGTTTCACGATCCGGTTCCCCAATACTCGGATCCAGTTCTCGGGTGGACTGAATTTTCGCACATTGCCGATATCAAAATAGGCACCCACCCAGGGGCTGTTGATTTCATCCAGGTAGTCGCGAAACTGCTCGGGGGTTTCACAGAAACGATTCCAGACATTTTCAATCAGGATGCGAACACCCAGTCGACTGGCCAGTGGCAGACTCTTGCGGATCTCGACAATGGATCGCTGCCAGACATGGTCATGGCTCTCCTCCGCTCCCTTGACACGGCCGGGAACCAGTAACACCGAATCACCACCCAGCGAATGGGCATCGTGCAGGCATTGATCGAGGATTTTCTTTCCCTGCTCCCGTTGGGATGGATCCGGGGACGAAAGGCGTACCTGCCAGTGTTTCTGGTTGACCAGGCCGTGAACCGGCATGCCGGTTTCGCGCGAAGCGGCCATTACCTCGTCGAGGTCCAGGTTGGACGGGCTGACGAGTTCCATCCCGTCAAATCCAAGATCCTTGTTCAGCTGGAATTTTTCCAGCACCGTTTGACCGTCCTGGATCATTCCCCATTTAACGGATTTGTAGATTCGCCCCCGATTATCCGGTAGTGAGTTTGAATCAACGGCAGACGCGGCGGCCGATTTGAACCCCAGTCCGGGGAGCAACGTAAAACTTCCCAGGGCACCTGATGTGATGGCAGTGGTTTGCAGGAAGCGTCTTCGAGACAATGCTTTTGAGGCTTGTGGTGACATGATCAGGAAGGGATCCCCAAAAAAACCAGGCGAGTGAATCACAGAACGACACGGATATCCTAGCAGAATTGATGTCTGAGAGATGAATGGAGAATGGACTCGCCCCAATTAACGGCAAAACATTGTCAAAAAACGGAATTGGATTCATACTGTCTCATGAAACCGAGTCGTTCGATTGGAATCGACCCGGAAATCATGGAATCGACCCGGCCTGAAATTGTCTGTCATGAACTCCGAGCAGAACCAACCTGAACTTCAAGCCCAGGACTTGACCGGTAAGACGATTGGCGACTACCGCGTGATCCGTCGGTTGGGTCGGGGTGGCATGGCCGAGGTCTACCTGGCCGAACAGGTCTCGCTCAGGCGAAACGTGGCGCTCAAGGTGTTGCATGCTAACCTCGCCGGTGACCCGTCCTACATCGAACGGTTTCGTCGGGAAGCCCAGTCGGCAGCTGCGCTGGTGCAGGCCAACATTGTCCAGATTTATGAAGTGGGTGAGGTCGATGGCTATCATTTCATTGCCCAGGAATATGTAGCCGGCCGGAACCTGAGGCAATACCTGGGTCGGTATGGGGCGGTCGAATCAGTGATGGCCGTCAATGTCATCCGGCAAGTCGCGATGGCCTTGCAGAAAGCGGGTGAGATGAATGTCATTCATCGAGACATCAAGCCGGAAAACATCATGCTCTCCACCAAGGGAGAAGTGAAGGTGGCCGACTTCGGGCTGGCCCGGATCAACGATGATTCGATTCAGCAAGGCCTGACTCAGATCGGGATGACGATGGGCACGCCGATGTACATGAGCCCCGAACAGGTCGAAGGCAAGCAGGTTGACCCGCGAAGTGATATCTATTCGCTGGGGGTGACCGCTTACCATATGCTGGCCGGCGAGCCACCCTATGATGGCGACAACGCGTTGGCGATTGCTCTGAAACATATCAAGAACCAACCGCAACCTCTGCAGGATATCCGGCCTGACATCCCGCCGGAATTGGTCCATGTGGTCAATGGCATGATGTCCAAGAACCCGGATGACCGACCCGCTTCGGGTGCCGTCCTTCTGAAAGAGTTGCGCAAGGTAAAGATTGATCTGGATGAAGGTTGGGATCGACTGATCGAGCAGTTGGCCATTAGTGAAACCGGCGTGGCCGGACCCACGTTGGCCGAATCAAAGTTGGCAGTGACACGGCAGTTGCAAGCTGTGATGAAAGGACATAGTTCCAGTTGGTGGACCCGTCCGATCACGATGGTTACATTCCTGGTACTGATGATCATCGGCGGATTCGCAGGCAGTTGGCTAGCCAACCAGGACGTCACCAGAGACCCCCTGCAGGTGGCGATCGACAACATGCCCGAGATACCCAGGCGAAATACGGTCAAGGATCAATATCGTTTTGCGCATGCCCGCCCGAGCATTGAGAATTTCCAGTCGGTATTGGACTATTTTCCCTTGGAAACAGCTCCCGAAGGTCAGGTCAACACCACAAAGTTGTATCGCGACTGGGCGCTGGAGAGGATCGGTGAAATCCACATCCAGAGCGACGACTGGGAGAGGGCCTACCCCATTTATCTCCAGTTTGCCGAGTTTGATGAAAGCGAGCGCCTCAATACCGTGGGTCATGCCGGGTTGGCGATCATCTTCGAAAACCAACTCGAGACGCGCAAGGTGAAAATCGAACTGGATGCGATTGAGGACGGAAAGGTAGAGTTGCTCAACGAAATTTTTCGTGACCGAATTATCCAGATGAAAAAAGAGTACGGCGCCAGCCAGGTCCTTGTCGTGTCATTCGACAGGAAGTGAAATCCAGATGATGGGTGCCGAGCGTCGCCGGATGAAACGGTGAGCAGGCGGTCGTTACGGCGCGCTGTTAACCCAGGTTGTTGTCCCAGGTTGTTGTCCCGTTATCAACTGAGAAAATTGTGGCTGATCCACCACCAGAGGCGGGAACCGAGTGACCGGTAGCCTGTGAAAATTCGAGCCTGTCCGCTCAGTCCGATTTTCAACGGTGTGCCGTCGGCATCGATGGGCACCCTGGCGAAGTACTGGATGTTCCCATGTTGGTGCGCGGCGACCATTTCGGTCACCAGGTCAGGCAGCTTGGACTGGGGCAAGTTACCGGGGTCAAAGTTGTTCTTGTTTTTTCTCAGCAAGGACTGGTCGGCCACGCCCAGTGACTCAACTTGGGATTCGATCACGTGATTGGGCCGCGAATAGAGCTTGATTCTTGTGAGCAGGTTCTCGTTGGCAAAGTTGATCTGTTGTTCGTCCAGAAGAACGATTGCGTACCAGCTAGTCAGGTTGGCAACTTCGCAGAACCGTTGACCACGTATGGCATAGACGTTGCTGTTTCGTTCAGTCAGGAACGGTTGCTGATCGATGATTTCCAGATCGTGATTGCCGTCCGACGGGTGCTGGTAGGGTGTCGCCAAGACGGTCCCCGCAATGGGGCTCTTGATCTCCAGTTGCTTAATGCGGTGTCTCAGATCATTGGCCATTTGAGAGAGCTGGCGGATTTCACTGTCGATTGTGGAGAGCTGTTCGAGGTAGGTCGAGTCCCGAATCACCGACCCGTTCAATACCAGTCCCTTTCTTTCGCCCACCTTCTGGGCCAGTTTTCCGGCCGCTTCCTGGTAGGCCATTTCCAGGTCCAGGTTTCGCAACGTTGCCAGGACCTCCCCTTCCTGAACCGGGTCGCCATTTTCGACGATACAATCAGCCAACATCCCCTGTTCCTGGACGTAGATCGTTTCCAGTTGGTCGGGAACGACAATCAGTGAACATCTCAGGTAATGGGGAATCGGGATCAGCAGCACCAACGACAGTACGGATACGATGATGGCTACACCGATGGCGAAGCGGGGTTTTTCAATTTGATTCATTCGACCTGGCACCGACATATAACGATACAACTTGAACAATGGCCAGAATAGCATTCCAAACATTGCGAAAATGGCAATTCCCTTGCCTAACGACTCCAATCCATAAGGTTCCAGCCATATCATCAGGAACCAGACAATCGAGAAGAGGATAAACCAGCGGTAGAGGAAAGCCGCAACGGTATACGACGCGAAGGCCCAGGGACGGTTGGTGGGCATCAATTGGTCATCGGGGATTTCGAGGCCCAGCCAATGACGGCCCAGTAACGTCGTCAGCGCTTTGGTCGACTTTTGATACAGGTTGGGGATTTCCAGGATGTCACTCAGGATGTAGTAGCCGTCGAAGCGGAGTAGCGGGTTGCCGTTGAACAATAGCGTGCTGACCGAACAAACCAGCATCACTTGCAGGCAGATATCCTGAACCGTTCCCGGTTGGACAAACCACCAGACAAAGGTAGCGATGATGGCCAGAATCATTTCGACGTACATGCCGGCTGCGCCAATGGCCGCCCGGTGCCATTTGTTGGGCAGGCGCCAGCTATCGGATACATTGCAATACAGACAGGGGGTCAATACGAGCAACATGAAACCGATTTCATGGCACTCGCCTCCCAGTCGTTTGCAGGCCAGGCCGTGTCCAAATTCATGCAGCACCTTGGTCACCGCCAGGACGCCCACGAACATGTACCACTTGTTGATATCAAAGAACTGTTCAAATCCGGGCATGCGAGCCTGGAATTCTGCAAAATTGATGATGACCGAGAGCAGCGCTACCACACCCAGAACCAGCCAGCAGATGACGGCGGTTGGCGTGAAAAGCCACCAGGTCCAGCGGATCAGCCAATTCAGCATTCGTTCCGGGTCAAAACCGCGGTAGCGGATGGCCAGGATGTTGGAGCAGGCTTGGACGCGCTCCATGATCAGGTTTTTTCTTCCGCGGCGAAGCAACTCGATTCCCTGGCCGTTGACTTCCGAAATCACCAGGCCATCTTTGTGGAAGCGGGTCAACAGTTGCTGAAGTTCACTCCGGGTAATCCTCTTCGGTGCGTTTTCTTCATGGAAGTTGTCGATCAATTCGTCGATCGTCCTGGTTCCGTCCAGCTGTTTCAGAATATGGAAAACATGGGGAGGGAACTGGTAGTACTTCTGGCCCAGCGGTTCCTTGACCACCCAGTATTCGACGCCCTGGTAGGTCATCGGTTCACAGGTCAAGTCGGACCGCATTTTCATGCGTACGACAGGACCCGAATTGCGCTGACCTTGAGGAACAGATGCGGACACGTTTAGGAATGCCAGGTTAGGGAGTTAAAAGAAGACTTGCGTACGGAAAAAGTCGATGACTTGATAAAACCAAACAAATCCGAGGGACCTTTTTCCACAATTGATGCGGGCCGTTACCCCGGAACCGGGGCGGAGGCTGGAAAGATCCGTGATATGGGCATCGACGATCGCCCGGAAGTGCGGGGTGCCGGTGGTGGCCGAAAGTTCCGCCCGGTCGGCAATCCGCACAAGTTCCCCCTCCTGGGGCAAGTTTGGATTGGTGGCAACCCGGAACTCTGTCTCCAGTTGGTGGTCGGGGTTCTTGGAGAGCGCGTTGCTGACATAGCCGATCTTGTTCTGAGGGATATCCAGTTCCAGCTGCCAATCACCATCCAGGGCTGCAATTTCCAGCACATATTGATTGGCATCGACCGGCAGATCTTCCAGGCGTTTGCGCGCTTCCCACAACACTACGGTCCCATCAATCGGGCTGTAGAGTTTTTGTAACGATCGTTTCTTGAGCATCAGCTCCAGTTGTTTTTCCTTGCTGCTTTTCTGTTTTTCGAGGGTGGTCAACTTGTTGCCCAGCGCGATGGAGTCTTCCAGCGGCAGGTCGGTTTGACGGGCCAGGAGGACATTGGTCATCTTGATTTCTTCTTCAATCGTCTCCAGCTGAAATTCTTCCTGGGCGATTTGCATATCGAGATCCTGGTTTTCCATCACGATCAAGAGGTCCCCCTTCTTGACGACCGAACCGTGATCGACGTGAACCTCGCGGATGATCCCCTCGGTCTGGGCAAACAGATTTTTTCGCAATTGTGGTTGCATTACACCATTGACCCGCATCTGTAATTCCTTGGGGAAAAACATTAGCAGCATCAGCACCAGGAAGAGTGCCGCGATCCCGGTCATCGTCTTGGTAAAATGATCGCGGAAAAGGAATTTCTGCAGCCGCCCCATTCGAGTCCAGACGGGCAGCAGGATGATATCACTGTGATCGGTGGCATTGGCCAGCGCCAGCTCGGCATGTTCGGTTACCAGCTTGCAAGGTTCCGCAATGCTCGCTTCTTTGACGTCCGCATCAAAGAACTCGATAATCATGGCCCCCAGTTTCCTTGGCTGGGGACGCAGGCCCGGTTTGAACTGTTGGTCGACCGTCTCTTCCGGTTGTTGTAACAGAGGAATCACGGCCAGCGTCCGACAGTGGGACTCATCCATGTATTCATTGATTCGGTTGGCAATCTTGGGTGCAAAACCCTCCGTTTCACCCGTGACCCAGAAGGGTGTCTCGATACTGACACTCGATGTGGCCACGTCAGCCAGCTTGCGAATCACGTTGGCACGGTTGTCAAAACGATCCTGGCTGCTGACCGCAATGATTTTGCATTTACTCCCTGTCCACCTGGCGATACTGACCCGATCCGACGCCAGGACACGGCGAGCTTCGTTGGCGATGGCGAAACCTGTTTCATCGATGTCGATCGAGCGGTGGATCTCGGTGACGAAATCAAGCGTCGATGCCATGCTCTCTGCGTTTTGATTCAGTCGGGATAATTCCTGGTTTTCATGCCAGCGGGGAAACAGCTCGGCGATCCGGGAAAGGAATTTCAGGTAACCTTGCTGGGCCGACTCGGAAATATCCCTGCGCTGCAACAACTCGAGTGCGCCGCAGCACGTCTTTTTGCGGTTGTAGACCGGGGCTGCCAGGATCAGGTAGGCCCCCGAGTCAGCCAGTGGGCTGATGTCATTGGGCAAGGACTCCGAGGCGATGGCAACCGGTTGTTGACTTTCAACGACTCGGTGAACGACCGTTTCGTGGGCGCGATTCTCGGCAGGTAAGTCGAGTTCGGGACGGCATGCCCGGTGGGTGATTCTTGTTTCATTGGCCGCCGGAGATTGCCACAGCAAGGCTGCATGGCCTCCGGTTAACTTGACGATTTTGGTCAAGACGGTTTGGCAGAATTCATCGAACGAAACATTCGACCGTGATAATTCACTAAGCTGAGCCACCGTCTGGCGAACTTCCGCCTTGACGTCCTCGGCCGTATACGTTTGTTTGGACTCGCCAGTTGACATGGTTGGAGAAAGTGGGTTATTGGTTAGGGAACGGGCAAACGACGACGATCCACCAGAAGAAGGTGGCGTTATCGTTGAACTTACCGGGCGACAAGTTGAAGATCATGAAGTGGGCCGGCTTCCATGCATTGGTCAAGTTTAGGATCTGGAACCCGATTGGCAAGGAAGCAATGACCGGCGGCGTTAGTCGTAAACGTCCAATATCGGATCCAGCCCCATCTCGATATGAGATTTGGCCAATTGTTTCTCGTTGTACATGAGTATTTTGCGCGCTCGATAATGCTGATTCTCAAGCTTTTTCTGAGCTTTCCGGAACAGTTGGATCCACCAGCGGTCTGACCGGATTTTTCCGATTTTGCGGTATCGTTTCGCCGTGGGTCGGCCAAATGCCGAGTCGAGCAGTTGATCTTCGGCCGAGACATATTGTCGGAAGGACCCCGGATCTCCCTGGCGACCACACCGTCCAAACAGTTGTAAATCGATGCGGGCCGAGTCGTGCATTTCGGTACAAATAACATGGAGACCACCTAGCGATTTGACACGATCATCGATCTTGATGTCGGTTCCCCGGCCCGCCATGTTGGTGGCGACCGTCACTCGGCCTGGCTCTCCGGCCTGTGCAATGATGTCCGCTTCCCTTTCAATTTGCCGGGCATTCAATACCGCGTGGCTGACACCCGCCTGGTGGAGCAGGCCCGAGAGTATCTCTGACTTGGCGATGGACCGTGTGCCGACCAGCAAGGGTCGCTGGGTCGCGTGAATCTCTTTGATCTCGTCCACGACGGCCTGCCATTTCTTCTCTTCGGTTGGGCGAAAAGTGACCGGCAGCTCGGTTTTTTGACTCGGCTTGTTGGGGGGGATGACACTGACGGGTGCGTGGTAGATTTTTTTGAATTCCCTGGCCGCGCTGGCTGCGGTTCCTGTCATCCCGGCGATCAGTGGGTACCGGCTGACAAAGGACTGTACCGTGATCTTGGCCGAGGTATTGGTGTCCATCGTGATGGTTACGTTTTCCTTCGCTTCGATTGCCTGGTGGATGCCACGGCTCCATCGCCGGCCCTCGGAAATACGCCCGGTGGCTTCATCCACGATGACGATTTCACCATCCCGCACCACGTAATCTCGATTGCATTTGTAATCGCGGTCAACCTGGATGGCCCGTTCGACAAAATCATACATCTCCGGTAAACCGACACCATCCAGGATTTTCGGCTTGGCAACTTCTCGAACCCGCGCGGTGCCTTCCGGGGTCAAGTCGACTCGTTTCTGTTCCTTGTCGTACCAGTATTCAATATCTTCTTCAAAGTTAGGTACGCTCTCGGCCGACCACTGGTAAAGCATTTGCTGTTGATCCTGGGTCATGTCGTCTTCAGCGGAGCTGATGATCAGTGGAGTCCGAGCATCGTCGATCAGGATACTGTCCGCTTCGTCGATGAGCAGGAAATGCGGTTTCCTATGAACCGGCAATTGATCGCCTGGTGGTTGAGCTGCTCCCGAGGGGTGGGAGCCAAAATAGAGCTGGTCCTGCTTCATCTGCCGTTGGGAGGAGTGGTCACGAAGAAAATCAAACCCGAATTCCTTCATCGTTCCATAAGTGATGTCACAGCTGTACGCATTGCGTCGCTGGGGCCGTGACATTTCCGATTGAATGACCCCCGTGCTTAATCCGAGCGCCTCATAAACAGGCATCATCCACTGGGCATCTCGCTTGGCGAGGTAGTCGTTGGCGGTGGCCAGCAGAACTCCCCTGCCCTTCAAGGCATGGACGAACAGTGGCAGTGTTGCTGTGAGAGTTTTTCCTTCGCCTGTCCGCATTTCTGCGATATGCCCCCGGCACATGGCGCGCCCACCCTGCAGCTGAACCGGGTAATGACTCATCTGCAAATGCCGTTCAGCGGCTGCCTGAACGACCGCAAAAGCCTTGATGACGAACAGCTCGGTCTGTTTATCGTTCTGTTTTGCTTCGTAGGAAAGTTCCAACGCCGCGTCGCGCAGGGAGGCGTCATCCAGAGTCCGGGAGACTTTGGCCTGTTCTTTAACGGCGTTGAGGAAAGCGGGTAAATTCACTTGGCGAAATGGGTGAGCGGAAAGGATAGGAATGCTCAATCTAAACTAGAATCGGCATCTTCAAAACCGATCGCTCAGTCTCAGGAAACAAACCAGCATTTTCCGTGTAAACGGGGTAGGCTCGTAACAGATGTTCGGACCCGAACTGATCGGGTGAGGACAGGTAAACTGGTTGGGTCGATTTTGGGATCGTTCCCAGCCCCGGTGGGGACCCTTTGCCAATCCGGTCGATCTGCCAGCACTCGTTCGTTTTTCGCCGTTCGTCACGCTTCATGGCGCCGGGTCTCCCCGTTTACCGGAATCGGTATCGGCTGGAGAAAACCGGTGCTGTGTGGCCTGCCAGTCGTTCTTTCGGGCGTCTGGCCAGGCCCGTTGTGTTTCATACGGTGCGATCTGTCGCGCGGCGAAGAGCTAGCATGTGAATGGTCACTTGTTCGCTTGGAGAAGGCTCAGTTTCTACCTTGAAAATGAGGCCAGGTTTGTCTACGATTCGCCGCCCCTAATCCAAACGGATATCGATTCGAGTTGTTGGTGTGTCAAATTTTGATTTCAAGAAGTCCAACCGAAAATGCTCGGTGACTGGACGTGATTTTGAGACAGGTGAGGAGTATGTCTCGGCGTTGATCCAATCCGGGGAGGAAATGCTGCGGGTTGATTTTGGCACCGATCAATGGAACGAACCACCGGAAGCCTGTATTGGTTGGTGGAAGTCGCGTGTTCCCGATCTGGATAAAGGCCGGGTTTATTGGGCACCGCGGAATGTCCTGTTGGCCTATTTTGAGCACCTGGTCGAGAAACCGGAGACCGGGGACATCCAGTATGTCATGGGGTTGTTGCTGGTCCGCAAAAGGATATTGCGACTGGTCGACAGTGTGCAGGACGAAACGGGCCAGTGGATTGTTTTGAATGACGCCAGCCAGAAGAAGAACTACGAATTGGCCGTTCCCGATTTGACGGCGGAACAGTTGTCCACAATACAAGCGGAATTGGAACAGAAGTTGTTTACGGATCACCGGGAACTGGATGTCGATGAAGAGAGGGACGCCGGTTGAATCGTTGGATGCCGATTGCAGGAACCAGTCTTGAACCACGGATGAATGGCTTGAATCTGAAAATGGAAATGCGTCACAGGGAAACCGCACGGCGGTTGTTGATCCTGGCCAGCCTCCTGCTGTTCCTCTCCCAGACGGGCTGCCAGGTGTTCAATCGATTTCGGGCCCAACGCTCTGTCCCCGTTGTTTTCCAGACGGCACCCGACCAGTATGACTTGTTGCAGCACTTGCAAGCACAATCGGATCGCGCCCAGCAAATCGAGGCCGATATCAAGGTCTCGATGGATGGTATGCCCAGCTTGCGGGGCACGATGGTTGTCGAACGCCCTTACAATCTGAGGTTGAAGGCCGGTCTGATGGGTTTGACTGAAATGGGTGTGGATGTGGGCAGTAATGAAGAGTTGTTCTGGGTCTGGTCCAAGGTTCCGACCGCAGATAACCCGAGTGCCATTTATTACGCTCGGCATTCGGAATACCAGGCCAGTTCCATGAGGCAGGCGATTCCCCTGGAACCAAGCTGGATCATCGATGCACTGGGCCTGGTCAGATTTTCGCCCGCCGATCAACATGCGGGTCCGTTCCCTCGCAGTGATGGCCAGTTGGAAATTCGTTCGACCATTGCAACCCCGCAAGGCCCGACGATTCGTGTCTGCGTCGTCGACCCCAGCCATGGTTACATATCGCAGCAGGCATTCTATGACAAGAATCACCAGTTGGTTGCCTACCTCAATTCGACATGTTACCAGTATGAATCGGAGTCGGGTGTCAGCTTGCCGCGGCACATCGAACTGTTTGTTCGCCAGGCGGATGGTCAAACGATGAAATTGGTGATTGACGCTAACAGCTACCGCGTCAACTCGATCTACGGTGACAGATCCCGTCTCTGGTCCATGCCGAACCCGGGAGATGTTCAAATGGTCGATATCGCCGCCTTGGCCTCTCCCGCTACCGGCGGGTCAGCTCCCCAGGCCTCCCCGTCGGAGCTGGCGCGACCACCGGGACGGAGTTCCTCTCAAAGCTGGTATACTGACCCTAGTGACCCGGCCGCCCGGTACATCCGCTAGGCGGAGGCTCATCTGGCTGAATGCCTTGCCTTTCTGTTTGTCGCATGTGTTTGTCGCATATTTAACTGTCTAAAATGCCGGAATCGACTTCCTCGCCTGCCAGTGGCCGGGGCCGGGTATTTACTTGACACGGTTTTTTTCGATTACTACGATTCTAAGCGAAGCGTTGGCCGCCTGGCCAAATGGTTCCGACCATTTGGTTAAGGAGTTGCTGGTAAATGCCGATAACAGGAGAAGTTGCTGTCGGTTGGCTGCAGGTCTCCGGAAGTTTGTCGATAGGAGAATTGGATATGACACATGTGGTAACCAAGCCATGTGATGGTTGTCGATATACAGATTGCGTCGTGGTTTGCCCAGTTGAGTGTTTTTACGAAGGCGAAACCATGCTGTACATTAATCCTGATGAATGTATTGATTGCGAAGCCTGCGTTCCGGAATGCCCTGTCGAGGCAATCTTCCACGAGGACGATGTGCCGGATGATTGGAAGTCATTCGTCCAGCTCAACGCGGATAAATCCCAAGAGTGCGAGAACATTAGCGAGCGAAAAGACCCCTTGTGCTAAGGTAGCCAGGTCGTCGACCAAGTTCTGAATCGAAACAGATGCAAGCCGTCCGTGAGGACGGCTTTTCTTATGGCTCGCCCTTGAATCCCACAGTTAGGCCAGTCGAATTTTTCCCGTTATGCATCGAGGGCCAGGGAACTGCCTTTGAGGAATGTTCGCCAGACTTCATATTTTGGGTTGTCCAACTTGACCGTCAAAACCGGGCTCTGCCGGGGACGTTTCGGTTTTTGCATCAACTGCATTCCCGCCTCTTCAGGAGCTCGGTCTCCTTTCTTGCCGTTGCATTGGAGGCAACAGCAGACGACATTTTCCCACGTCGTTTTGCCTCCCTGGCTGCGGGGAATCACGTGGTCAAAACTGAGATGCCTGAGGGCCAGTTGCATGCCGCAGTATTGACACGTATGGTTGTCGCGGGCGAACAGGTTTCGGCGGTTGAAACGGAGGGTCAACTTGGGGATTTTGTCGTAGCTGTTCAGTCGGATTACCCGTGGAACCAAAACTGCAAAATTGACACTGCGGATCCACTCATGGTTCAACTTTTGCTCCACTTCGTCGGCCAAGGTGAATTCACTGATTTCCAACCAGCTTTCAAAATCGTAGTTCGAGTAGTGGCCGTCCTCGACGTGGATCACCTCGGCAAGTTCCCGGTAAAGGATGACCAGTGCCCGGCGCACCGACACGACGTGAACAGCCATATAAAAGCGGTTGAGAACAAGGACACTGCCATTGAGACTTGAGTCTGTACGACTTTGTTCCATTCAAAGTCTCTCCCTTCTGGCCAATCGTGTCGCCCTGTTAAGGCAGGCCAGGCAAACTACCCGGTACTTAACGCTGAAAGAGAATCGATCCACCCCCTCGATTTCGAGTCTAGCAGATTCCCTCCACGATTTCCAGAATCTGCGCAGGTATCGCGCGTCGGGCAAAGGGTGACGCGTTGCGGGGCCGGATCAGCTCAACACTGGTTGGTCGGAATCGAAACGGTTTCGGGCTTCTTCCCATTTTCATAATCGGCAGCCTGAGAATCCGAGTTTTGAGAGGTGAGAAGAGACCCGGGTTACGGCTTTCAGATAACCGAAAGTTATTGCAGAGCATTGGGTTGTAATTGCGATTCTTTTTCCAGTCGTTTAGGGATGATTAGCTTCCGCTTGTCCGCCAGTCGGGTGCCGCTGACAAAGCGGCGGCTGCGGGCCGGACAGGGGAAATGGCCCTTCGAACAATGTTTCAAAATCGCTCATTTTTTGGTTGCAACGAGCTTGGCAATTACTAGGATAACGGCATCATTCTGTTTGGGGTGAACAGGATGACCAATGTAACCATGGATTAAGGAATGACCATGATTCATTACTCTTGCGATCGATGTCAGCGAAGAATCGATTCCTTGGAAGAGATACGATATATCGTACGAATCGAAATTCAGGCGACGATTGATTCGGCTGAACCGGCTGACGAAGGGGATCACTTGATGGAGATCGAAGAGATCCTGGAACGACTTGAGGAAGCGGACTGTCAGGAACTGAGTGAGGATGTTTACCAGAACCGGCAGTTTGATCTTTGTCCTCAGTGCTACCAGGAATACAAGAAAAACCCGCTGGCTCTGGATGCCCCGGTGACTTTTGATTTCAGTCAGAATTAAGGTCCGCACTCCGGATAGCCCCATTCCGCAGGGCATCGTCCTGTGGTTCCGATTGCTTGCCGGCGTCACGAGGAATTCCCCAGGTTGACGCCGCGATGCGATTTCGCTCCTCCGCTTGTGATGCGAAATTCAGGTTGATAAAATCTGCACTCTTCTGTGGGGCAATCTGCCCGCTTGGATTTATGGAAAATTGTTGGATAAGAATATAGTACGATGAAAATTGCTGTAATCGGTGGTGACGGAACCGGGCCTGAGGTCACTGGTGAAGCGCTCAAGGTACTCTCAGCCGTCGCCCAGGCGGAAGGTTTTACTTACGAGCTGACCGATCTGGATTGGGGCGGAGAGCGTTACCTCAAGACGGGTGAAATCATACCCGAGGGTGGAATCGAGACATTGCGCGCGCACGATGCCATTTACCTCGGAGCCGTCGGGCATCCGGATGTGACGCCGGGCGTGATTGAAAAAGGGCTGCTGTTGACCCTGAGGTTCCAGCTGGACCAATACATCAACCTGCGACCGGTAAAACTTTATCCTGGTGTGGAAACACCGTTGGCCGGAAAAGGGCCGGAGGACATCGACTTTGTTGTTGTACGGGAGAACACAGAGGATCTGTACGCAGGAATTGGTGGATTCCTCAAGAAAGGAACGGCCGACGAAGTTGCCACTCAAACGGCCATCTATTCACGCAAAGGTTGTGAGCGTTGGTTGCGCTGGGCTTTTGAGTACACCCAGAAAAGAAATAACCCGAAAGGCAAGCGTTTGACGCTGGTCGGGAAAACGAATGTGTTGACGTTTGGTCATGACCTGATCTGGCGGACCTTCCAGGAGATAGCGGGTGATTACCCGGACGTCGAAGCCGATTACAACCATGTCGATGCCTGTTGCATGTGGTTTGTAAAGAACCCCGAGTACTATGATGTGATCGCTACTACCAACATGTTCGGGGACATCATTACCGACCTGGGGGCCATGATCCAGGGTGGCATGGGCGTGGCGGCTGGGGGAAATATTAATCCTGATCCTGGCGGTACCAGCATGTATGAACCGATGGGTGGCAGTGCACCAAAGTACACCGGACAGGGGGTTATCAACCCGATTGCTGCGATTGGCGCCATGGCAATGTTGTTGGAGCACAGCGGCCAGGCGGTTGCCGGCCAGCGGGTTCTGAATGCCATTCAATCAGTGACCGGCACCAAGATGAAGAGTCAGTCGGCTGGGAAAATGGGCCATTCTACCGCACAGATTGGTGACCTGGTCTGTGAGGCCCTGTAGCTCTTTAGGAGTCGGTCGGGTGCCGGTTCAGCGGCCTAGCTCCACCAGTTCACGACGTGCCTCGACGAATGCATGGGCCGTCGAGTGAATGTGGGATGGCAATTGTTGACGGTATTTTTCCAGCCAGTCATCGTCTCCCGCCTGAATCAACTGGTGGACCCAGACATTTGGGATCGGTTTCGTCGTTCGGCCAACCATTGAATTCCAGTGATGGGCCACCTGGCTGCCCTGTTGCCGTGTTTGGTAACGCCGCCATTCTGAACGCAGTTGTTGCTCGGTTCGCACAAATTCGTTGGCGAAATTTCTTGCCTGGCGGTTGCCCTGCAGGAATACGGGGAGCACAAAAGCGCTGCCCTGCTGCAGCGCGTCATCAAACGTACCGAGAAATTTTCGGTTGGCTCGGGCTCGGCATTTGACCAGCAGGACACCTCCCTTCCAGTCTTCCGGAACCTGGCAGATGATCTTCAGGTCACGACTCCCCAGCAAGGTGCTGGACCGGGATGGCTTGAAACAGAAATTGACGCCTGTCCCCCTCTTGATCGTTCCGCTGGTTACCAGAATGTCGTGTTCCGGCATTTCCTCGTATCTTAATGTCTGCCCATTTTTTTGCCCGGCTTGCAGGCACGCCTTGCCACTGACTGCGTCGAAATAGCCGCTGGAAATGTCCAAGCCTGCCGAGGCATGACGGTCCTGCCGGTCCTCGACCTGGATCGTGCCGACGATCTCGGACTGCATCGTGGTTCGCGGTTGGTAATCGGTGACTTGATAGGCACCCCGGTTCCATTGGATTTCAACCTGCAGTTCGCGAATTGAGATCTTGGAATCGGTGGCCAGGTCCAGCGAAACAGGCACGATGATCTCGACTGTTTTCTGGCCCTGGTGGCGAGGTTCCTGTTCGACGGCCGCGCACGTGGCGGGAACATCAAACCGGAGAAACTGGTCGGCTTGGACCGTGTTGGAGAAGGGAACGAGAACCGCACATGTCATCCAGCAGACATGGGAAAACAGAATTGATCTTCCACGTATCACAGGCACTCCCCGGCATTTGACGGATGCGTTCAACCGAGTGGCCTTCCTGATTCCCGGTTGAAGCGATGAGAGCCTCCGTCATGGAGTGCACAGTACATCGATTCCAATGCAACAGACAACATCCCTACGTGGGGCTGTGCTGGTTGGTTCAATTCAAGTTCGCAATACTAGGAAGGAATCCCCGCAGGTCAAGCATTCCCACTTCCCGCCGTTGAAGATTTGCGGATCGCGCGGGTTATTCGCTTCTCCGCGACTTGAAACGGTTGGGAAACGGTTGGTCACGACTGCATGATGCCGTGAACGCTAGCAAGCGACACCCTTTTGGGATCAGCCAGGTTAGTGCTCGATCTTCTTCCAGTATTTTTCAAATGCGCCTTCTTTGAAAAAGGGCGGGCTGTTGTCATGGTCGTGGCATTCCATGCACGCGCTTTCCCGCGCCTCGTCGAGTGTCAATCGCATTTCCATCCGCAACTTGTCCAACACCGCTTCGTCGGCCCCGTCATTTTCTGCTTCGACGTGGGCTGAGCCGGGCCCGTGGCAGTTTTCGCACCCGTTACCGAACAGGTGCGGATCCTGTTCCATGTCGATAAAACCCGATTCATAGGGGTAGTATTTTTGCGGGTTCCAGCCGGTGGCGTGACAACTCAGGCACTCGGGGTCGTAATTCCGTTTCACCCATGTCCGTTCGCCAGGGTCGGTCAGGTCAAGGGTTGCGCGGAAGTGGGGTCCCTCTTCACCCTCGGTTCCCTCTTCCCAGATTTCATATTCCGCGTCGTGGCAATCGTAACAGGTTTCCGACCCTACAAATTGGTAGCCACTGGGATGCTTGCGAGGTTTGACATCGGTCAGTTGGCCATTGACATACAGCTGCTTCAGTTCGTTTTGGTAATTCAGGAAGATGCTTTTGATCTGTGTCGAGTCCTTGTAGCGCGCATCCAGGGGGACTCGTTTGTACCGCGGTTCCAGTTGACCGTCTTTCTCGTAAAAGGCGACGATCCCCACGTACATGCCCTTGACCCCGACCTGAATCATGGCTGTCCTCTTGTTCCCTGCCTGAATGTACTCCGGCAACATGGTGGGGTCCCCTGCTCCACCGGCGGTAATCAGGACGTCAAACACGGGATACTGCTTGGCCAGTTCGCGGCACTCCTCCAAGCCTGTTTGGGCAACCAGTACGTTGACATCGCACTTTTCGGCCAATAGCTCGGGGACCGCACGGTCCAGGCCCTCTTTGACCGAACTCAGTGTCAACTCGGGATTATCCTTCAGTGCGGCAATATGTTCGTCCCCTAGGATCTGGGTGATGCCGACCTTTTTGCCATTGATTTCGACCACCATGAACGGGCTTTGCATGCCCGCTTGCATGATGTCAACATTGGCGCAGACGAAAGGATTGTTACTTCCAGTCGAGTCTGCCATCACCTGGATCAGGTCGATCGTTGGCAACTTGAGGTCGTCGACTCCGAACCCGATGGCGTCGTAGTCCATGGCCTGGCACAACGCCTGGTAAGTATGTCTCAGTTTGATCACCGGCTGTTGACCAAATCGCTTTACCTGATTCCCTGCGTCGATAGAAATCAGGTCCCAGCCCCGTTCGAGGAGGAGTTTCTGTACGGTATGTCGTCGCATCATCCCCCCCTTTTGCAAGGCGAGCGTGATGCAGCCACAAGGCTCCAGATAGCCGTGTTGCCGCCCGGAGATGAACAGCGCGAATTCAGGCTTCTTCCAGTCTTTCAGCAAGTCTTCGGCCGTACCAGATTCGCTGGGATCGAGCGCTTCTTCTTCGTCATCCTGTTGGAACAAGGAATGGGCGAACCCGGTGGGAGAGCTGATGCCAATCAACGGACTGTTCTGGTCGCAGCCAAGAGCAATCAACAGTGCCGCAGTACCCGCGATCGCGCTGCAAAAAAGCAGTATCCGTTTGGTGTTGTCATGATAAGCCATCGAAAACCTCTTTGAACAACGGTCTCATCCATTTCCCGTTCCGATCCATCCTCGACCGGTGATCAGCGGGGACAGTGCGGGTTAAAATGAGCTGGGCCAGGCATGGTCGGAAATGTCCCGGTGCCAGTCACGTAACTGTCTTCAAGAATACAGTTCGAGGCAATTCAGGTAAATGGCAACGTTTGGAGACCGCAGGCTGCTTTCACTTTTGGCTTTTGGCTTACGGTCGGTTTTTTCCGTTTTCTGACAAGGTGCCGGAGATCGAAAATCGCAGCTGTTTTCGCTCTTCGGACGGGTCATTTGTGGAGATCAGGGCGAACTCTTCAAATTCACCGGCCGAGCTCGTATTGCGCAGCTTGAGCGTGACAGGAAACGTCCTGCCGGGCAGGACCACCTGGCCATCGGGCAGGATTACTTCCACGTTGGACGATTGATCTTCCAGCTTGATTTCAAGGTCGGAGGTTCCAATATTCTTGATAACAAAATCGTGAATGACGGGTGCCCCCTGTTTGAGTTCCTTGAGCTGGACGTCCTTGGAGCCAAGCAAACTGAGCTGGGGGGAAACGTTGGATGAATCGATTCGTGCCCATTGATTCTGAAAGAACTTTTCTTTGTCGTCGGAGTACTCCCACAAGCCAAATCCCCAGCCGGTACCGATTCCGGTCAGAACCGCGACCAGGGCCAATACGATGTATGCAATGATCGACTTCACAGTTTATTTCTTTCGATGCGTCAAACCGACTTCAGGAACGGGAATCGAGACAGAAGGAATGTCAATATCTTAGATGTTCTTGATTTCTTTGTCATTCAGTCGCCGCCCCGGATCCTCCTCATTTTGTCGCCATCAGAACGTGTTCCAGCTGGGGATTCAAGGTGTGTTGGCGATTTCAACGGAAGGGGGACCTTCTTTCTGCCAAAAGCCAATAATGCCATGGTTCTGGACGGACGACCGGTTTAACCTGATGATGTGAAGGTTTCTATAGTTCCCACAAATGGTTGACAAACGGGTCACATGTTGTTTCGTTTTTGGCGTTTATTCAAGGGCTCTTTCCAGATTTGGCTCGCTGCGCACGCTTCGCGAATGTCGGCAGCGCTGGCCTATTTTACCATGCTCTCGATGGCACCGCTTGTATTGATAGCGATTGCCATCGCCGGCTATGTTTTCGATGACCAGCTGGCCGAGGAGCAGATCATCAAGCAGGTCGAGATCTTCACCAGTTCTCAGGAGATCGCCAACACAGTTGCCGGCCTGATTCATAATGCGCAACGGCCGGCGACGGGTATCGTGGCCAGTACGATCAGCCTGATCATCCTGTTCTGGGCGTCCTCGGCCGTGTTTACCCAGTTGCAGTTTACGCTGAATCAGATTTGGAAGGTCAAACCCAGACACAAGTTTCTCAATACGCTGCGGATGCGCCTGTTTGGGATATCGATGGTCTTTGGTGTGGGTCTTTCCTTGCTGGCTTCTCTGGTTCTCAAAACCATGTTGACGACGGTCAACGGGTACATGGGTGAAAAGAGCGACTCGGTATCGTGGCTTCACTTGGCCGACCGCGGTGTCATGTACCTGCTTGTCCCCTTTGTATTGTCCCTGTTGTTCTGGCTGGTGCCGATGACCAAGATTCGCTGGACCGACGTGGTCCCCGCGGCCCTGCTCACTTCGGTCCTGGTCAACATCAGCCGCAACGCGATCGAGGTTTATCTCAAATTCTCGACGACCAGTGAAGTTTATGGCGCCGCTGGTTCACTGGTCGTCATGTTGATCTGGGTCTACATCAATGGACTGGTTCTCTTTTACGGTGCTGCCTTCAGCCGCTCCTGGGCGGAGACGTTTGGCTCCCGCCGGCACCAGGTTAACGAAGAGCTGCCAGGAGAGGAGAGTGATCGTGCGGCGCAGCCAGGTGAGGCCTCCGAAAGCGCCGCTAACGCACCAATGGAATCGTCCGAAGACGCAGCAAATTTCGAATAGACGGTTTGCTATCGAAGGTTCACCTGTTGACCATCCGTTGGCGGATTCATTTCACTCGGCATCAGCCGGCCTCATTCTTTAACGCCCATTTCCTGCAACAGGTGGGTGGCGCCGAAAACGTCTCCCGTAATCCACAGCACATAGCGGATGTCGACGCCAATCGAGCGGCTGTACGACTCGTTCCAGGCAAAATCATTGATGGTCGCTTCAAAGGCCCGGTCAAAATTGACACCAACCAGTTCCCCCTCGGCATTCAGAATGGGACTCCCCGAGTTACCCCCCGTGGTATCCGTGTCGTATAGGATCGCCACAGGCACATCATCCAGTTTTTCATTTCGGTAGCGTCCAAATTCCTGCCTGGCGTGCATGTCCATGATTTTTTGTGGGGTGATGAACGGTGCCTGACCGGTTGTCTTGTCGATCACCCCGGCCAGGGAAGTGATCGGTGATTTATAGACCGCGTCTTCGGGGGAATAGCCTTTGACGTGGCCAAAGGTGAGCCGTAGCGTCGCATTGGCATCAGGAACGAAATTGGCGTTTTGAAACTGCTGCTTGACGGCAACCAGCTCGCCGTACAGCTGGTCCAGTCGGCCATTTCGTTCCTTCCCTTTTTCGCGAAGCTTCAGGTATTCGGGATACAGTTCGATCACCCAGTTCAGGAACGGGTCATCCAGTTCTTTCAACTCGGCCGGCGTTTTGGCAAATCCATCCTCGACGTAGTTCTTGTCGATCAGCCAGGACTGGGTATACATCGAGTCCAGGTAATTGTTGCGGAGGTTGTCTTTCAACTGAGCCACACGTAGCGCGTCCACTGTCTTGGCAGCGGGTACCTTGGCCAGTCGATCGAGCATGCCCGACAAAAGGACTTTGTCGGTGGCCGGATCGATATTCTGTTGGTTCAGCAATTGCCGTTTTCGCGTCAGGTCAAAGTTCCGGTCCATGTAGGGAGCTTCCCGTTCCAGGTCCGGTTTTTGCCGCTCAACGGCACTGTCGTACATGGAAAAGGCCAGGTTCATCATCCGCGACGCGGAAGTCAGGTTCTGCAGATTCAGTTCGAATGCCGCCGTCTCACCCATTTCCGCGTAAACGTTGTTGATTTCACTCAAGAGGTGCCCATACTGTTTTTGCCGATCCGGGTCGGCGTCGATATACGCCTGCAGTTCGGCTTCCTTGGCGGCTCTCCCGTCGGCGATCTTTGCCCGTCGCAGTCCCTTGAGCTGGCCGCGGGATCTCTTCTCCACGTTGGCCAACGATTTGATGCGCGACGTCAGCTTGAGGGCCAGGGCCCGGTTCTCTTTTCCGGCCGCTTCCATTTGATCAATCTGCCAACCGTACAAGTCAACGATGAAAGGCAACCGTACCTGTTCTTCGTACACCAGGAAGCTGGCCGTCTTGTGCCGGGCCGTTCGTCCCGGGTAGCCGATCAACATTACGAAGTCGCCCTCCTCGACACCGTTGGGATCGACCTGGATAAAGCGTTTCGGCTGATACGGCACATTTTCTTCGGCGTAGTCCGCCGTTGAGCCGTCGGGTGCGACGTAAGCTCTGAGAAAAGTGAAGTCGCCGGTGTGGCGCGGCCATTCCCAGTTGTCCGTGTCACCACCGAATTCCCCTACCGAGGCCGGGGGTGCAAAGACCAGGCGAACATCGGTGATGTAGGTGTACAGGAAGAGGACATACGTTTTCCCGGCAAACATCTCGGCAACCTCGGCCCGCATGCCCTGGTTGGCCTGCTCAGCCGCTTTCTCCAGCTCCTTCCGCCGCTGGTCAATCGCCTTGGTACGTTCGGCGAATCCCATCCCCTCTTCCAGCACGGCCAGTACCTGTTCGGAGATGTCGCTGAAGGCCTCGGTAATCCGGACGGTATAGCCCTTGGCAGGAATTTCGTCGGCCAGTGTCCTGGCCTGGAAGCCATTGGCCAGAAAGTCATTTTCGGTTGTACTGGCGCTCTGGATGGCGCGATAGGCGCAATGGTGATTGGTAATGATCAGGCCCTGGGGTGAGACGAACGAACCGGTGCAACCGTTCACCTTGCAGATACCGTCGATCAGGCAGGCCTGGTTCGGATTGAAGATGTCTCCCGGCAACATCTTCAAGCCGTGAGACGCCAAATTGAGTTTTTCAATTTCGCTGACGGGGTACATCCCCTCGTCGGCAGACAGCCATCCGGTCAACCAGAAGCAGGAACAACAGATGGCAATTCGTACAGATCGAGAAATTCGTACAGATCGAGAAGAAACAAACATGTAGGACTTCTTTCCATGGGATGATGGGTCAACCGAAAATGCGGGGCGCGAAACAAGGGGTGAACTTGTCAAAAACTCTCAACCCTTATTAAAAACCGTTTTAACAACTCCCCCTGCCGCGTCAACGAGATGGAACCTCGGCCGAGGGGGCTAACCCGTTTTCAGCGAGTTTCTCAGGTGCTTCCGACATTCGGTGAAAAACGACTGGAAGTCGCTTCGCCGATAGTCGGGATAGGTCCACCTCGATTCCGACCAGCGGTTTTGCTGGTAATGCAAGGTCACCTCGGCATAGATGCCATCCCGCAGGTAGACCCGGTGATCCCGGTCCTTGGTGGTGGCCAGCACCAGTTTTGCTTCGGTGATATAACCGGGGTCGATGTTGAGCGGGCGCGTTTCGGGGTGGGAGTGCTCCTGGGCGTACTGCTGTTCCCACTGATTGGAAGAGATCTTGTAATCGGGCAAGGTGGCCGGGTCAACCAATTGGAATGCCACCAGTTGTTTACGCAGGTTGCTCCCCATCGTTTTTTCATAGAAGCCGGTCTCCTGGAAGTCAAAAAGATCACTCGCCAGGGAGACTGCACCCCAATGCTGTGAGGCCTGTGAGATGGCCCATTCGATCGCTTTCCCATGACGACTGGTAATGGCTGCGACGAGCAGGACGGGGTAATGAGAGTGAATCTGGCCCATCGATTTGCCTTGTGAGTAGTTCGGACGACGGCACGACCGACGACGGTAACGGGTGCAGGGCAAGAGGACTCCAAAAAACAACCCCGGGCAAATTGCCCAGGGTTGGGATCGTCTTGCTAGGCAACCCGCTGTGGTTGCTGGAGATCACCCGAATGGAGTGATTATTTTTTGTCTTGGTTGAGCTGCTGGTTCAACTGTTCCTGAGCCGATTTTCGGCTGTCGGGTGCCGAGCTGGTGCCCGTATCCGGGTTGCCGAATGGATCTGGTGGAAAATAGGGAACGTATTGCTGGTTCCCTGAGGAGTACTGGTAACCGTAGCGATAACCATATCCCCCATAAGCACCGTTACGCATGTTGGAGTAAGCGGCCAGTGCCGGCGACGTGGAACGGGCATAGCCGAGATTCCAGTTAGGACGATAACCGTAACCACCATAGTAGCCACCCGCGACGTAGGGGCGGTAGTAACCGACCGACGGGTTGTAGTGATAGTGGTACCCGTAGTTTCCACCTTCGTGGACGTGCCAGGAGTCATTCTTGTGGAAACCGGAGGCATTGGCGTGATTGGGGTGCTGGCCCGCAGCTCCACCATGAACTCCACCGATTCCACCTTGGGCCAGTGCCGAAGAGGACGGTGCGAACATGAAAGCAACGGCTACCAGGGCGGCTGCCAATGTCAAAAGGGACTTGCTATTCATCAAAAAATTCCTTGTTGTTGAAGTTGTTGTTCTGTTTTGTCGTGTTGGATGTTAAACGGGAAAAAGCCAGCCGGCGGGTGCCTTAATTCTGTCGCCGGAAAGTATACGTCTTGTCGGGAAAGGCCTGTTCGCCAATCAACTGGTCGGTGACTTGCCAAACCTGTTCACCATTGGATCCCTGGGAGAGAATCTCGACCGATGTCAGTTCCTGGCCGTTGTTGAGGGCTTCTTCCGTGTTGACAATCCACTTTTTCCCGTCCGGTTTCCAGACTCCCATGATGCTCCCGCCCTTGTTGTCGAACGACCAGGAGCGGATCGTCTTGGTCGGGGCGTGCCAGCCGATTCGCTGGGTTCCCATGTTGGTGATTTTCCCGTCGGTAGCACAGGAGAATTCCCGGATCAGGAAATTCTGGTTGCCCGACCAGAAACAGCTGACAGCAATGACGGTTTCGCCCGGCTTCTGATTGCCGGGATCCCGGGTCGTCCAATTCCCGGTCAACCATTCGAGTCCTTTCAAGTGGTCGTATTGGGAAGGCGCCTTGTTGGGCAGTTCGTGGACACTCAGCAGCATCCACTTGCCGTTACGGTTGACGAAATTGGCAGAAAATTGAGTGGTCCGCGATTTGCCATCCGGGCTGGAGACGTTCGTGGAACCCATTTCAAAAGCGAGTTCGTCATTGACGACGCCAATCTTGTCGGCCTTGATGTTCAGCTTCAGGCCTTTGTTGTTGTCGAAAAAATTACCAAAGGCATGTTCGATTTCATCGCGACCGCTGATCAATGTCGCGGTCTGGTCAACGTACTCGCCGTCGGGAGCCCAGAGGGCTGCCAGGGCCTTGGCGTCACCCTGGTTGAAGGCGCGGCCGTAGGCGGCGGTAATATTTCGAATGGCCTGCTCGTCCTGGCTGCGGTCGGGTGTTTGGCCCTCAGCCAGCGGAACGACTGTCAACAAACAGGCAAAGACAAATGTGGGAACAAAAATTTTCATAGGGATATTGGATCCAAATTCTAGATCGAAACAGGGTGAAGAATATTTGCAGCCATTATGGCATTGTGGAATTGGCCCGTCCAGTTTCTCCGATCAAAAACTGTCGAAACGGTCCCTTCGATGTTGAGTCCATCTGGGATGAATAGCCCAACTCGATAAGATATAAGGCCCTTTTTTCTCGCCCGCTCTCCGCTGATTCCAAGGGTGGACCGTGCAGGAGCTGGAACTACTTCTCCTAGTAAGCCTTGGCAAAAATCGCTTTTCGCGTGGCCGGTTGCCCCGTAAAGATGCAGGTTCCCGGTTCGTCATTGTTGTCAAGCGGCATGCAGCGGGGCGTCACCTTGAGCGGTTTCAGCAGTTCCTCGACTTCGGGTGTATCGACAAAATGGCAGACGGCGAAGCCACCGTGGATCTCCGGCTTGTCGGGATTGTCCGGCGTAAAGAATGCCTTGAAATCGTCCAGATTGGTGAAATTATGCGTGTGGTCCTCTCTCAATTTCAGGGCCCTGTCAAACAGGTTCTGTTGGATTTCCTCCAGCGTTTGCAGGACGTTCGCGACAAATTCATCTCGGCTGACGCCGCTCGACTTCGGCTGGTCACGACGCCCGACGAAAACCGAGTTGGATTCGATGTCGCGCGGTCCGACTTCGACGCGGAGCGGGACGCCCTTCTTGATATGGTGCCATTTTTTCTCACCCCCACGCAGGTCACGGTCATCCAGCAGGACCTGCAACTCCCGTCGCGAAAACTCCAATTGGTCCAGTTCCTCTTTCAGCGAATGACAGTAATCGAGGACTTGTGTCCTCTCTTCGTCATTGCGATAGATTGGCAGGATCACGATATGCTTGGGGGCCAGTCGGGGTGGAACGATCAGGCCGTCGTCGTCGGAGTGCGCCATGATCAACGCACCGACCATTCGCGTTGAAAGTCCCCAGGACGTCGTCCAGGCATACGACTCTTTCCCGTCCTGATCATGAAAATTGATTTCCTGGGCTTTCGAAAAATTTTGCCCCAGGAAATGTGATGTCCCGGCCTGCAGCGCCTTGCGGTCTTGCATCATCGCCTCGATCGTCAACGTCATGTCAGCACCCGGGAACCGTTCACCAGCCGTTTTCTCCCCGCGGATCACCGGTAACGCCATATGTTCTTCGGCAAATTCCGCGTAAACATCGAGCATCATCCTGGTCTCTTCCAACGCTTCTTCACGCGTGGCATGCGCGGTGTGCCCTTCCTGCCAGAGAAACTCCGCCGTGCGCAGGAAAATTCTCGGGCGCATTTCCCAGCGAACGACGTTGCACCACTGGTTAATCTTCAAGGGCAGGTCCCGGTAGGACTGGATCCAGCGGGCAAACATGCTGCCGATAATCGTTTCGCTGGTCGGGCGCACGATTAACGGTTCCTCCAGTTCGCCGGCCGGGACCAGTCCGCCCTCGGGTCCCGGTTCGAGGCGGTGATGCGTGACGACGGCGCATTCCTTGGCGAAACCCTCGACGTGTTCCGCTTCTTTTTCCAGGAAATGCTTCGGGATGAACAAGGGGAAATAGGCGTTCTCATGACCTGTCTGCTTGAACCGGCGATCCAGCACAGCCTGCATGTTCTCCCAGATACCATAGCCCCACGGCTTAATCACCATGCAACCGCGGACATCCGAAGGTTCGGCCATGTCGGCTGCTTTGATCACTTGCTGGTACCACTCGGGGTAATCCTGTTCGCGGGTGGGAGAAATTCCGGATTTGGCCATGATTCCAATAAGTTGGTTAAATCGAGGGGAGGCGGTTGTTCGTCCATTGACGGTTCCCATTCTAATGGTCCGCGGCATTTACCATAGCGGACAAGCTCTTGTTTTGTGGCGGGGCTCCCGTTTTGCGAGTCCGCGATCGGCTCGGTTGTCCGCATTTTCAAGCCGCAGATAACGGCCGAAATGGGACGCGTTTTGGGCCGCTCGACCAACTATAATGGAAGTTTTCAATTGACCTTTGAATGACACTTCGTGATTTTCCAACGGGGAACCGGTTTTGATCATGATCGCCATGCAACACCTTCGAATCGTACCCCTGGTGGCAATGCTGCTGGGAGTTGGCTTGCCATTGGCTCATCTTGCGGGACAGGCTCCTTCGCCGGCCCAGGATAGCCTGGCGATCACGGTCGACCCGCCAACCCGCTACTGGCCGGCCGAGGTCGATTTCGATCCCGCCGTTCCGACTCCGGCCGAAGTGGTCGGTTTCGAGATTGGCCAACGACACTTGACCCACGCCCAACTGGTCCATTATCTCCAGGTCTTGGCCGAACAATCGGATCGGGTTGCGATCGAGACGTATGCCACTTCACATGGAAAGCGTCCGTTACTGCTTTTGACCATCACCTCGCCAAGCAATCGGAAACGCCTGGAGGAGATTCGCCAGCAACATCGCAAACTGGCCCGTCCTTCCGTTTCAAGTCAAGTCGACATCAGTGACCTGCCCGCCGTGATCAACATGGGTTACGGGGTGCATGGGGACGAGCCGAGCGCAACCAATTGCGCTCCCCTGGTAGCGCATTACCTGGCCGCCGCCCAGGGAGAAGAAATCGAGAAAATGCTGGACGACTGCGTGATCCTGTTGGATCCCAGCCTGAACCCGGATGGCTTCAACCGGTTTGCCAATTGGACCAACGCGTTTCGAGGTCGTGTGCCGAATCCCGATTCGCAGCATGCTGAGCACAATCAGAACTGGCCCCCGGGACGAGTGAACTATTACTGGTTCGACTTGAACCGGGACTGGTTGCCAGCGGAGCATCCTGAGAGTCGTGGCCGGCTGAGAAACTATCACCGGTGGAAGCCGAATGTGGTCCTCGATTTCCACGAGATGGGCACGAACTCGACCTACTTTTTCCAGCCCGGTATCCCCGAGCGGACCAACCCGTTGACGCCAATGGAAAACGTCGATTTGACGCGACAGTTTGCCGATTATCACGCCCGGGCGCTCGATCGCAGGGGAAGCCTGTACTATACCCAGGAACGTTTTGACGACTTCTACATGGGCAAGGGTTCGACCTACCCTGATTTGCACGGTGCGGTGGGTATCCTGTTTGAACAGGCCAGTTCGCGGGGACACGTCCAGGAAAACGTGAACGGTCTGCTCCGTTTCCATGAAACGATTGCCAACCAGTTTACGACTTCGCTGTCCAGCTTGCGGGCCACAGTTGATCTGCGGGAATCCCTTCATGAATTCAAACGTTCCTTTTACCGCGAGGCGCTGGAAAAAGCAGGTCGGGACAAAGTGAAGACATTTATTTTCAGTAGCCCGGGTAATCGTACCCGCCTGCAGAATTTTGCAGAGACGCTGCTGAGACATGACATCCGATGTTATTGGCCCGAGGAGAGCTTTGCGGTGGGTGACCGCGCCTACGATCCGCGGTGGACACTGGTGGTTCCTGCCGCACAGGCGGAATACCGGTTTATCCGGTCGTTGTTGATGCGGCGAAAAAGTTTCAAAGAGAATGTGTTTTACGACGTCTCCAGTTGGACCTTGCCGTTGGCCTATGACCTGGAGCAGTTTGGCAGCCCGGAGAAGGTCGATGTGACTGGCATGCGGCCAGCCAAGTTGTTTGACCGCGCCGCGCAAGCGTTCGAGCCTGACCCATCGGCCCGTTTTTACCTGGTCGATTGGCGGGATGATGCGGCGGTCCAGTTGGTCAGCCAACTGCTCAAGAAAGGGGTCAATGTCAAGGTCGCCCTGCAGCCGTTCTCGGTGACCGAAGAGGATGCCAGCCAGTCCTACCCGGCCGGCACCCTGTTACTGCCACTGGGGATCCAGGCGGACAAGAGGTCGACGATCGAGGACGTTTTGAGTCAGGGAGCCGCTCGAGGCAACATAATCTCGCCGGTTGCAAGCGGCTTGACATCCAGTGGGATCGATTTTGGCAGCAGCAATTTCGTCACGCTGCCCCAACCGAAGATCGCCATGCCGGTCGCGGGCGGCGTGTCGCCGTATGGGGCGGGTGAAATCTGGCATTTGCTCGACACCCGGGTGAGCATGCCGGTTTCCATGTTGAAGCCGGACCGCTTGGAGACGACAGACCTCGACGGTTATACCACGTTGCTGTTTCCCGCCGGCCGGTACAACAAGCTTTCCAGCGAGCGTTGGCAGGCGATACGGGAGTGGGTCGGAGACGGGGGGACCGTGGTGGCGGTCGGCAAGTCGGGTCCCTCGGTGGCCGAGGCGATCCAGGGCGATTGGGCCACGGACCTGGATCCGGAAACCGAGGACGGCGCGGTCGATGCAAAGTCGGTCCAACTGCCGTTCGATTCCAAGGCGAAGACCCGCGCGTTGCAACTGATCAGTGGGGCGATCTTCAATACCCGGGTCGATCTGACTCACCCCTTGATGTTTGGCAAGACCCGCAAGACTTTGCCCGTGTTTCGCAATCACACATCGGTTTTGCAGCCGTCGGACAACCCGTACTGCAACCCGATGATGTACGATACCGAGAAACCCCATCTGGCCGGATACTGCTCGGAGGAAAACCTGGGAAAATTAAAGTCGACGGCCGCAGCGGTCGTTTACCCGATCGGCCAGGGGCGGGTGGTGGTGATTGCTGACAATCCAAACTTTCGCGCTTTTTGGCATGGAACCAGTCGCGTCTTCCTGAACGCGATCTATTTTGGGCATACCATGAATCCGTAAGATCTGCGGAGCAGAACATTTTCTTCCGGGGGCATCCGGTTGACGGTCGCTCGCTGAGACACTTCCGGTACCGGTTCGTGGTATGGACGTTGTGCCGATTTGCGGTTCGAATGATGCCTGTCACAAGAACCGTAACCGTAAAGAGGTGAGCCATGAAAAACGTCCTGTTGTTGTTGGTTTTCGGTTGGGCCATGCAGCACGCCGTTGCATCGGGCCAGTCTCCCGAGCTGTACGAGTTGCGCGTCTACGTGAATAACTCACCGGAAAAACAGGCCGTGGTGGACGAATACCTCAAGGCTTCCCTGATGCCGGCACTGCACCGAGCCGGTCTTCACCAGGTCGGCGTATTCAAGTCGACCAAGGGGGACCATTCGATGTTCCTGCTGCTACCTTTTCAAAATGCCGATCAATTTGTCAACTTGCGAGGGACATTGGAAAAGGACCGGGAGTACCAGGATTCGGCCAAGGATTATTTTGACCAACCGCTCAAGAGCCCGGCCTTTGAGCGGATCAACAGCCGCTTGCTGAAGGCGTTTCGTGGCATGCCGGTGATGGAAACATCGGAATTGTCACAGAAGAAACTTCCCCGGGTTTTTGAGTTGCGACTCTATGAAAGTCATACCGAGGACCATGCACGGCGCAAGGTGCAGATGTTTGACGAGGGCGAGATCCAGTTGATGAAGGACGTCAAGATGGGGCCAGTCTTTTTTGCCGAAACGATCGCCGGTTCCGATTCGCCCAACCTGGTTTACATGTTGAGCGCCGCCAATATGGACGAGCACAAGGAGCACTGGAAAGCGTTTTTGGCTCATCCGGAATGGGACAGGATGAAGAACCTCGAGCAATACAAGGATACGGTATCCGGGATTCAGAACTGGTTTCTGGTTCCCACCGACTACTCCGACCTCTGAGCTGGGGTTCGCGTGAGCCCCCCTGGCCAGTCGGCCTGGCCGGCGATGCCAAAAGCTCGGGGCCGGTACGAGCGTCTCATTGAATCGAGGCGCGATGGTGCCTAGAATCGGTGCCCTGGCAAGCAAATTTTTACCCCGTGAGAAAATTATGAACCGCCGCTATGTAAACGAACTGTCAGACGGTGAAACGGTTGACCAGGTGTTCTTGGCGTCGGAAAAGCAATTGCGACCCAACCGTCAGGGTAACCTGTACTTGCAGGTCCGGTTGAGTGACAAGACCGGTTCGCTCACGGCCATGATGTGGAATGCGACGCAAAACCAGTATGACGGTTTTGAGAATGGTGATTACATCCATGTCAAAGGGGCCAGCCAGTTGTACAACGGTGGTATGCAAGTGCTCGCCAAGACCATCTCGAAAACGGACAGCAGCAAGATCGATGAAACGGAATTCACGACGCTTTCCAATGCCTCGCTGGAAAAAATGACGGGCCGGATTGCCGAACTGCTCAGGTCAATGGGGAATGTCCATCTCCGCAACCTGGCCGAGTGTTTCCTGGTGGATGAGGATTTCATGCGCCGCTTCCGGTCGGCCCCGGCCGGTATCAAGAATCACCATGCCTATCGGGGTGGACTGTTGGAACATACGCTCTCCCTGATGGAGGTCGCGGCGGTCGTCGGTCCATTGTACGAGGGGTTGGACTCAGATCTGTTGTTGATGGGTGCGTTTTTGCACGACATGGGAAAGACGGTTGAATTGACCTATGAACCGGACCTGGGATACAGTGATTCGGGCCAACTGTTGGGACACCTTGTGCAGGGTGTCGACATGCTCAATCGAACAATCCAAGCCGTGACGGAACAATCGGGTGAAGAATTCCCGGAAGAGTTGGCCACCCGGCTGAAGCATATGATCGTCTCTCATCACGGGCAGTACGAATTTGGCAGCCCCAAGTTGCCGATGACCCTCGAGGCGATCGCCTTGCACCACCTGGACAACCTGGACGCCAAGATTCACTGTGCCAAGCAGATGATCGACGAAGATGTCAATACGGACAGCCGTTGGACGGTCTACAACCCGGCGATTGGGCGCAAAATCTACAAGGGTTAGCCGCTGGTTGCTCACATCGGTCAGCTCGACCGGTCCCCGTTAAGTCGTTTTCGCTGCAGGTTCCGTGGGCGACAGTTGGCTCAGTCGCTCAAACAGCTCCGCGTATTGTCGGGCACTCCGGTTCCAGGAAAAGTCTTGCATCATCGCGTTGCTGACAATCTGGTACCATTGGTCCGGATCCTGGTAAAGCTGCAGAGCGCGTCGAACGCCCCACAGGACACCCTGGTTGGTGAATTCATCAAACAGGATCCCGGTTCCGCGGCCCGTTGATTCGTCGTACTGGATAACCGTATCGGCCAGGCCGCCCGTATTTCGAACAACCGGTATCGTTCCATAGGTCTGGCTGTACATCTGGTTCAGTCCACACGGTTCATAGCGGGAGGGCATGAGAAAGATGTCACTGCCCGCCTCGATTTGGTGCGCCAATCGATTGTCGAAGCCTTCGTGAAAGGCGACTTTGTCGGAAAACTGCCGCTTGAGTTGCTCGAAAAAATCGATGTATTGAGTTTCACCACTGCCTAGCACGACCAGACGGAGATCATTTTCCGACAACAGGATTGGCATCGATTCGTACAGGGTTTCAAAGCCTTTTTGGTGCGTCAATCGGCTGACGATCCCCACGACGGGTGCGCCGGGGTTCGGTTCCAGACCCATCGTCTCCAACAGGCAGGTCTTGTTCTGTCGTTTTCCGGATCGATCGGCCACAGAAAATCGGGCCGTGATCAGCTCGTCGGTTGCCGGGTTCCAGACGTCCGTATCAATCCCGTTGACGATCCCCTGTAGCAGGCTGCGGCGGGCCGAGAGTAGCTGTTCCAGGCCCATGCCGTAGTCAGCGGTCTGGATTTCCCGAGCATACGTCGGGCTGACGGCGGTCAGCAGGTCGGAGTATAGCAGGCCTGTTTTCAGGAAGTTGATCCTCCCTTCGGACAGGTCCTGCTGGTGGAGCAGTGTCTCGGCGGGACCGAGGTTCAGATCTTCCAGGATATCCGCCGGGAAAACACCCTGGTGGCCAATATTGTGGATCGTCAAAACCGATCGGCTGGCATCAAACAGGCGGTCCCAGCCGTAAACGGTTTTTAGCAGCAGTGGCAGCATGGCTGTCTGCCAATCGTTGACGTGGAAGATATCGGGTGCCCATTTCATGCGTTGGCAAATCTCGATCGCGCCACGGCTGAGCATCAGGAACCGCAGGTGTTCTTCCTCCGAGTCCCCGTAAATGGCTGGTCGGTCAAAAAGTTCCGGGCAGTCCACGAGATGGAGTTGCGGGGTTTGGCGTGAATGGTCGCGGCTGGGAAATTCGCCCTCCAGTACTTGAAACGAGTATGGGTGGCTGCCAAATTTCAGCTCGATGAAGGGTCCTGTCCTGATGAAATTGTGATCCGGCGCCGTTTGAAATTCCCGGTAGTACGGGACGATGACCCGCACGTCGTGTCCGAGTTCTGCCAACGCAAGAGGCAACGCCTGGGAGACATCCGCCAGGCCGCCCACCTTGGCCAACGGTGCTAATTCGGAAGTGATAAAACAGATCTTCAACATTGCCTGCCAGGTATGGCCAAACGGATTTGCATCGCCGGGTTGGTTTCCAGCTACCATACCACCGTTGCCAACGATATTGAATCCTCCCAATGTCGTTGTTTGATTTGGTTCCACTTTCGGTTGAAATTTTTTTGTTCCATCCTTTTTCCCGGGCGCGATCCGCTTCTCGCGGTTTTCCCTGCCCGTGTGGCAGAAACATCGCCTGCCGTCTATGGGTGTCCTGGCAGGAGGATCGTCACCTGGCCAATAAGATCGAGCAAGAGGTCGATCTGGAGTGGCAAGGGGTAGTTGCCTGCTCTACACTCTGGCTATGAAATCAAAAAAGGAAATGGAACAGAAGATCCTGGCCGTGGTCCAGGCGGGTGATTATCGTCCGGTCAAACCGAAGCTGATTGCACGAAAGCTGAAACTGGACGAGGCAGGTGAGAGGGAACTGAAACGGTCTCTCAAGGAGCTGGTCAAACGGGGCGAAATAGCCTGGGGCCCAAAACACCTGGTCCTCAAGGCGACCCGCAAGCCGAAGCAGAATGAAATCAGGGGTGTCTTTCGCAGGGCAGCTGCCGGTTTCGGATTTGTCACACCTCTGGATTCGACGTCGACCGACCGATCGGAAGATATCTATATACCCCGGCATAAAACCGAAGACGCGGCGGATGGCGATACGGTTCGGATTCGCGTGTCGCGTCGCCGTCAAGGACCAGAGCTGCGCGTCAGGGGCCGGATCATCGAAGTGCTCGAACGTCGTACCCACCGTTTCGTGGGTACCTACACCGAGCGTCGACGCCGCGGTCTGGTCGTGGTGGATAGCGGCGTTTTCGATTCTCCCATCCTGGTCGGTGATGCGGGCGCCAAGAACTGCCGGGTGGGTGACAAGGTCGTCATCGAGGTGGCGAATTTCCCTTCTGCGCATGAGGATGGGGAAGGCGTTATCGTGGAAGTGTTGGGCGAACGCGGAAAACCTGGCGTGGACACGCTGACGGTCATGCGGGAATTTGATTTACCGGAGGAGTTTCCGGCAGCCGTTATGGAAGCGAGCCGGCAGCAGGCCGACCAGTTCGACGAGTCGATCCCGGGCGAGCGAACGGATTTTACCGGGACGACTGTCATCACGATTGACCCGAAAACGGCCCGCGATTTTGACGATGCCATTTCATTGGAGCAGCTGGAAAACGGCCACTGGCGGCTCGGGGTCCACATTGCTGATGTCTCCCATTTTGTGCCGGAGCGGTCAGCCCTCGATGAGGAAGCGTATGCGCGGGGGACCAGTGTCTACCTACCGGATCGCGTGATCCCGATGTTGCCCGAACTGATTTCCAATAATCTGGCCAGTTTGCAGCCGGACCGGGTGCGCTACACCATGACGGCCGTCATTGAATTTGACCCTTCCGGTGTCCCGGTAGCGACTGATTTGCACCGTGGTGTGATCAAGAGCGCCCATCGCTTCAACTACGCAGAAATCGACGACTACCTGGAAAATGATAAACCCTGGCAGAAACGACTGACCCCGCCCGTGTTCCAGTTGGTTCGCCAGATGCATACGCTGGCCATGATCCTGCGCAGGCGGAGATTGGATCATGGGGCGATCGAGCTGTCACTTCCAGACGTCAGGATTGACCTGGATAAAGATGGGAAGGTAGCTGGCGCGCACGTTGAGGAAAATACGGAGAGCCACCAGATCATTGAAGAATTCATGCTGGCTGCCAACGAGGCGGTGGCCAGGGAATTTGCGGATCGCGAAATCTATTTCATAAGGCGCGTCCACGAAGCGCCTTCACCTGTCAAGCTGAAAGAGCTGACGTCCTTTATCCAGCAGATCGGGATTGACTGTGACAGCCTCGAAAGTCGTTTTGAAATCAAGCGGGTCGTTGAATTGGCGTCGGAACTCCCGGAGGCCAAGGCGATCCATTTTGCCGTGCTCCGAAGTATGCAAAAGGCCGTTTACAGCCCGCGGGAGTCGGGCCACTATGCTCTCGCGAGTGACGCTTACTGTCACTTTACTTCACCCATCCGCCGTTATCCCGACCTGGTCATTCACCGGATGCTGCTCGATCTGATCCGTGGGAAGAAACCGAAATACAGCTTCGACCGCCTGACGGCCCTGGGTCATCACTGCAGTAGCATGGAGCAGAGGGCGGAGCAGGCGGAACGCGAATTGACCAAGTTGAAGCTCTTGAATTATTTTGCTGACCGGGTTGGGGAAGAGATGGAAGCCGTGATCAGCGGCGTGGAGTCCTTTGGCCTGTTTGCCCAAGGTGTTGAAATCCCGGTCGAGGGCCTGATTCCGATTGCCAGTCTGCCGGATGACTCCTACCAGTATGAACGCGCTGCCAGAACGCTGTCCGGCTATCACTCGGAAAACCAGTTCCGTTTGGGTGACCGGGTCATGGTTTGTGTTGCCTTTGTTGACACGACCAACCGGCAGTTGGAATTCCGTTTGGCCAAGGTCATTCAGCAGGCCAATCGATCGCGTGGCCGGAAGGGCAAGAAAGCGACTTCCAAATCCTCTGGAAAGAGTCGCTTGCGCAACAAGAAAGGTAGCGGAGCAGAATCCGGCAAAAAGAAAATTTCGGCGAAAAAGAAAAAGTCCGGCTTGACGCGAAAGTCGAAAAACCGAAAAGGAAAATCAAAGGTCAAGAAGCGCGGGACGTCCAAGAAAGCCAGCGGCCAGCGAGACGGCCAAGGCAAAAGGAAGCAAAAACGGAAGTCGGTTTCGAAAAAGAAGAAACCGGGTCGAAAGTAACAGGTGAAACTGCCTCGAACGCTTACTCGTTGCGACGGTTCTGACGGGCTCCTGCACCGCTAAAGTACTCTGCCGGAGGTTGGCCCAGGGCCTCGGTAAAGGCCCGCTCAAAACTGTAATTTGAATCGAGGAACTTGAACAGCTTGGCGAACCTGCCCGCATCACTCCTCAGGTTGGTCAGGAACAGGTATCCGACCAGTGCCGCATCGTGTTCGGGCAGCTGACCCGTGGCAAAATCGCCCGGTTTTTCCATCGTTGCATAAACCGATTTAGCCTGCTCGTCCCATTTACTGACCAGATCGTCGCGGGGGAAGACCTTGGCTGCTGCCCAGTATCCCGCGCCGTCGGCGAACCAGCGCGGGACATCGGGTGCCAGGTTGTTCACGTAGATGGCACCCAGCTGTTGAGCCAGGATGGCCTGGCTTTCCTCGGGCTCCTTGTTGCGGGAAGTCAACAGGGAAGCGTAGGCATCGATCGTATTGAAATCCCAGTAGCCTTTCAGTCCCATCGGCAGGTCGCGGCCATTCAACATGACTCCCAGCTCGTTGAAGTCGTAACGGCGTTCAAAAAGGTAAATGGTCGTGTTCCCTTTGATAAAGGGGCCCTCCGATTTGGTTTTAAACGCGTTCCTCAGTTTCGGCGCCATTTTTTCTGCCATCTTACCGAACTCGTCCAACCGATCATTGGGGACTGCTCCGACGACCCGGAAGTTGTCCGTGGCCGTTTCGGTGCCGGATACGTCCGACATGATCAATTTCCAGTTTTTGCGGGCCAGTTCATTGCGCTCGGCCGTCAATTCTTCGTGGGACTGGGCCCCTGCCCTGGCGGTTGCGGCCACGATGGCCATTTCCAGTTGTGGATTATCCCCACCGTCGAACTTGCCACCTTCATCAATCCACTTGGCAATTTGCGCAATCACCTTGTCATCCAACTTCCCGGAGGGGGGCATCACCTCAGAATCGATTCCCCGCAATCGCTTGATCAGGTTGCTCTCAGCCGATTTGCCCGGCACAAATGGATTACCGGAGTCGCCCCCCCGCAGAAACTGCTGAAAACTGGCCATGTTGAAGTCGCCACGGGGATTGTTCGTATCGATATGACAAGCGCCACAATTTTCAATCAGTACTGGCGCCACATGGAGGCCGAATGAAACCGTTTCTTTGCCGGTTGATTGTGTGACCTGCAGTCGTGGTTGATCCATCTCCGGCTCGTTGCCATCGAGCGCGGCAATATTCTGGTTCGGCATGTCACCGTCAAATTTCGCCCCTTGGGCGATCCACTTTTTCAGTGTATCGAGATCTTCTGCGGGAACGTTTCCGTTGGGTGGCATATCGCCATCAACGATCACCTCGATCAGCCTGCTTTCATCGGCAAGGCCAACGGCAACATGGGTGCTCTGCATCAGTGCGTTGTAGCTCGCCGCACTGAAATCACCACGGTTGCCGCGCACGTGACAACGACCACAATGATTGACCAGGATCGGGGCTACTGATTCCACGAAACTGATCGCTTCGCCGTCGGCGCTCATCGGTGTGGGCAACGGTTTGAGTTCCGTCATTTCCAGGCCCTGTTCGGTCAGTAATTTGTGGGCATTGGATAATCGCACGTATTCCGGCTTGATCAGTTCCAGCAGTTCCGCATCGGCCGATGCGGACAGTTGTTCGAGTTGGACCTGGGCCTGTTCGATCTTGTCTTTGCAAGCTTCATATTTCTTCGATTGATACAGCCGGCCGGCGCGATCCAGGATCGATGCAATCGTCTTGACCTGTCGTTTTTCCTTGGCGGTTGGCTCGTCGGCGGAAAGGACTCCCGACCCTAGCAGGCTTAAAGTCAGTAAAACAATCAGTGATTGGACTTGGATCTTCATTGGGCCAATTCCACTTTCAGGTTGTCAATAAAAACTCCATCTTCCACTGGACCGTCCAGTTTAAAACGGAATTTTTGTGCGTCGATCGTATCAAACGAGTCAATCTTAACCGGGGTAAATCGGCTGGAAGACAATTCTTGTTTATCAGAGTTCGGCGGGGGGTAAATCGGTTCCCAGTCTTCCGGTACTCGCAGTGATTTGGCCTGGACCATGAACTTCATCTGTGGATTTTCACGTTCCAACTTGATCGAGAATTCGATCGAACGCAGGCGATTGGAGGGGTTGGTCGGTCGGAAGACGACCTGGTCTGAGTCTCCCAAAATATGCAACACGCGTCCCTCTGCCCCCTGTTTCTCGATGACCTCGGCCTCGCCGCGATATGCCAGGGTACCAATTTGCTGGTTGTTGTGACGAATGACCCAGATCTGTTTTTTCTTGTTCGCAGCTTTCTTCAGGAAATGGTCGGATTCGAACGTGATCAGCTTGGTGGTACCCTCGCCCGATCCAGCGACCAGGTCCGCCATTGTCAGTCCTGTTCGATTGCCGGATAGTTGTCCCCCTCCGGTCGGGCCATTGTCGGGAAGCGAATTCCAGGATGTATCCTGGTTGGTTGGTGCTGCAACGGTTGCTGTCTGGCCTGTGTCGGGTGTCGGGTTCGCTGCGGCCGGTTCGCCGGTCTGGCCGGTGAAATTGAGGACGGCCACAACGAGGATGGCAATCACCAGCAACGAGAGCGTTACCAGCGAGAGTGACAGGCCGACAGGAAGCTTATTGCGGGTGACTGGCTTGCCGGTCTCCTTGTCGGGGGTGGCCGCGGCGACCGGTCGGTTCGAATTTGGTGATGAAGGGGCACGCTTCCCGATCTTTCGTTCCGGGGTTTGGGTGACCACGATCGAATCGGCGGTTGTTTCGGTCGGGCGATCAGGGACATCAAAATCAAATTGCCCCCGCATCCCACCCGTTTCCGGGAATTCACCACACTCGAGATAGTTGTCGATTTCCGAGATCACCATGGCCGCTCCGGAAAATCGATCCTCCGGTTTTTTCTGCATCATGCGTTGGCAAAATTGCGCGATGGCCGCAGGGCATTCTTTTCTGATTTCGGCAATCGCCTCTGGTTCCCTGGTTTGATGCATGGCAATTCGTTGTGCCAGCGTCCCCTGGGGAAAAGGGGGTTGGCCGGTCAACAGGAAGTAGAGTGTGCAGCCGAGGCTGTAGAGGTCGGTCCGCTGGTCGACCTCGTGGCTGTTGACCGCCTGTTCCGGCGAGAGGTAATCGGCCGTTCCCATGACCCGCTCGTTGTGCATCACGGTTAAGGACTCTTCATCTTCGGCGGCCAGTAAAGCGAGCCCGAGGTCCAGGATTTTTACCTGCCCGTTCTCTGACAACAACAGGTTGGCCGGCTTGATGTCGCGGTGGATCAGGTTCCGGTCGTGGGCGTGTTGCAATCCTTTGGCTGCCTGTCGTACGTATCGCAGGGCCTCGTCAAACGGAAGCGGACCTTCCCGTTTGACCAGCGCGTAGAGGTCAATGCCCTCCACGTATTCCATGACCATGTAATGGGTATTCTCCTGATCTGAAATATCGTAGACGCGCACGATGTTGGGATGGTTCAAGGCCGCTGCAGCACGTGCTTCCCGGTAAAATCGCTCGAGGAAACTCTTGTTACTGACCTTTTTGCGGGGCAGCACCTTGATGGCCCGCTTCTGGCCGGTGATCTTGTTTTCCGCCAGGTAAACGGTGCTCATGCCGCCCGTACCCAGGTGGCGCAGCAGTTTATACTTGCCCAGGAAAAAACCTTTATATTTTCCGGCAGTCAGTTTTTCACAGTGCCACTCGGTGATCAGTCCCGACTCGACCAGGTGCCGTTGTAACGATTCCAGTTCCTGGGAAGGGTCTGCGGAATTCCTGTCCAGTCTCTCCAGCGCCGAATCGAGATCCTGGGGAGCGACAATCCCGCTTCGTTCCAATAATGCAATAAAGCTCTTGCCGCTGGCGACTGCCATCAGAAATTGACCTTTCGTTTGCTTGTTCGACTGCCGGGGAAGAGTATCCGGCCCGGTTGGGGATTGGGCCTGCGAAAATCCACCCGTCAATGTTATTCTAACCTCTTACCGACCCGAGGGGTAAACGAGTCGTTCGAGCCTGGCTGGATTCACGGGACTTTTTACCTGACGCCCCTTTAATTTTGGCCCTCAGGTTCGTTTTGTCGATTCCATGGTTGGTTTTATCAATTCAATTATAGTCGATTCCGTTGGTCGCGGAATGGAATGGGTGATCGGGAGATTGTTGGATGTCTCACTTGGGAATGTTCGCAAAGTACTGGCAGGCGGGCCGAGTGAAGACACGTTTGGCGGTGGAACTGGGCGAACAGCTTGCCGCCGATCTTTATCTGGTCTTTTTACAGCATTTGATGACTAACCTGCAACAATGTTGTGATCGAAGAACGCTGGTCTTCTCTCCGGTCGAAACGGGTGGCCAGTTCCAGTCGAAGTTTGGTGACACTTGGGCATATCGGGCCCAGTCGGAGGGTGACCTGGGTGACAGGTTGGCCGATTTCCTTCGTTGGTCCGCCAGCCAGACCGAGGGTGGTGGCAAGGTCCTGCTGATCGGTTCCGATACCCCGCATCTGGCGCCCAGCCTGATTGTTCAGGCAGAGCAGCGACTGGATCATTCCCCGGTCGTTTTGGGGCCCAGCCAGGATGGTGGCTATTATTTGTTGGGGCTCGATCTTCCCTCGCTACCGCCCGGTCTTGACCTGTTTGCCGAGATGCCCTGGAGCACGGACCAGGTCTGGGAGGAGACGGTGAAGCGCCTGGATCGCCATGAACTCCCGTATGGTCGGTTGCCTGCGTTGCTGGATGTCGATGACGGGGAGGATCTGAAAGAACTTTTGCGGGAACTGGATCAGTCGAGCGACCCGGAAGAACATCGGTTACGGGAAGCACTGAACGCTACCTTGTCCGGTTCCAGACTGGGAGGGCAGATCGAATGACGCGAACCGTGGTGATCGGCGGTGGGATCATGGGGCTCTCGATTGCCTGGGAGCTGTCCGGGCGGGGGCACCGTGTGAGCCTGGTCGACCGGGAACAGGTTGGGCGACCCGCCTCGTGGGCCGGGGCAGGGATTCTCGTTCCTGCCAACGAGCAGACGGCCATCCACCCGCTCGATCAGTTGACGGCACTGAGTAATCGCTTGCATGCCGAGTGGGCGGTCGATTTGAAATCGGAGACGGGCATCGACAATGGGTTCCAGGTTTGCGGCGGTATCTACCTGGCCCGCAGCTTGGGAGAAGCGGCGGCCCTTTCGGGATTAAGGGGCTACTGGGAAGAATGTCAAATTGAATACCTCGAACTTTCGGCCACGGCCCTTGGTCTCCAGCAGCCTCACCTCTCGACCGCGGGTGTGCGAATGGCCCTCTCGGTACCGGGGGAAGCCCAGATTCGCAATCCACACCACCTCCGCGCTTTGCGGGCCGGCTGCCGGTCGCGGGGGGTGGAATTTCACCAGTCGGTTGGCGATCCCTGTTTTGAAACACGATCGGGTCAGTTGGTTGCACTCCGTCTGGGGAACCAGAGGATTGAGGGTGACCGGTTCTGTATCACGGCGGGCGCGTGGACCAGTGAATTGCTGCATCCGCTCGGCGTGAATCTCTCGATGATACCCGTTCGCGGCCAGATGTTGCTCTACTTTTGGCCGGAGAGTGGCCTGAAAACAATCTTGAACGAAGGTTCGCGCTATGTGGTACCGCGCCCGGATGGTCATATCCTGGTCGGTTCGTCTACCGAAGAGGCCGGGTTTGAACCGACCACGACCAAGCCGGTCCTGGCCGAATTGGAGGCCTTTGCTGCAAGCCTGTTACCCGCGCTGACCCCGGAACGCTTGGAGAGCCAGTGGGCTGGTTTGCGCCCGGCGACCTACGATGGGTTTCCCTACCTGGGAAGATTGCCGAACTGGGAGAACGGTTTCGTGGCGACCGGGCATTTCAAAGTCGGTCTGCAGCAATCGACCGGCACGGCCCTGGTGATGGCCGACCTGGTCGAAGAGAAACCTCCACGCATTGACCTTGCGCCGTTTGACCCGGCCCGGGTCAAAGAAGAAATCTCTTAATCGGCAGTACGCTTTGACGAGTCCGATTCATCGGGAACGATTCGCAGCCTGGCGACGTAAACAAGACTGCCCGTCAGTTCCCAGACGTCTACCCGACTGGACTGCCCAGCAGGGAGTGCCAATCCGTTTTCCAGTTCGGCCGCGATGACGTCGGTCAACCTTGGGTCTCCTCTCACTAGCAGCCAGGCTCCGCCGTTTTTCTGCACCGCAGCCAGGTCGCTTGGGGTGAAACGCCGATTCGGGAGCGTGGGTCGTGGAATGACCGTGATCCCCGATTTGATTTTATGGATTCCCGTTACAGGGAACGAGAGATAGGCCAACCGTTTGTCTTGGTTGATCTCGGAGCCGGAACCGGTGCGGGGTAGCGCCTGATGATCTTCGATCAGGTTCGAAAACAGGAACAGGGGACCGGTCGTCCCTTTCGAGTTGATCAGGTTGACCGCGGCAGCCCAGTTTTCATGTCGGTGGCGACCCGGCATCCCTTTTTCCAACAGGCTGCCCAAGTTGCCACTGAAGAAGATCGCCACTGCCAGGACGAGAAGCGAGGCGGCGAAACGGTAGGAGCGGACCGGGATTCGGGCTAGCAATACGCCGCAAAGCACTGGCCAGGCCGGTGCGCCCACCTGGGCATAACGGTTCATGGCGGCGGGGGCGAGTCCGGACAAATCGGCGAACCAGAGAAGGAGCAATGGGGTGAGCCCCCAGGCCAGAGGCCATGCCAACCAGGGGATCCAGCGCTGCTGGGAGGGTTGAGTAGCTGGTTGAGTAACTGATTGAACCGTTTTTCGCCAACTGACCAGCCAACCTGTCAAGGCTGGTACCATGACACAAATAAGCGGCGCGGGCCAGAGTTGTCGAATCAAGAGGCCTGAATCGGAAACCGTTTGCCAATCTTGCCGTTTGGAAAAAACGTCCATGGCCAACCAGGTCATGGGCAGCAGTGCCAGGCTACCGACTGCGATCGAGATCAAGGGCGCCTTGACAGGAAATCGCCGGGCAAAGAACAGCAGGAATAGCAGTTCCGTCACAACCAGTAAGACGGCTGTCAGGTGGGTCCATAACATCAATGCGGTCAAGATTGCCAGACACGTAGGAACTCGACGCCTTGGTACCCGGGCTGGATCCTGGGAAATTTCCATTTCACGGATGAAAAAAAACACCTGCAGTAAGCTGAGCAGATGCAGTAAAGCGTACGGCCTGGCTTCACTTCCGTAGAAGAGAAAAAGTGGGTCGATGGCAATCAGCAGCCCGGCCGTTAGGGCCGCCATCGGAGCACGTTGAAATTTCCAGACCAGCAGGCTGGCGGCGACGGCGGTCAGGCTGCCGTACAGCATAGAAGGCAGTCTCAGCCAGAATTCTGTCAATCCGAACTGCCGGCAAACCAGCCATTCCAACCAGAAATAGAGGGGTGTCTGATTGCCTTGGGCGGCGCGGCTGGCAACAGAGTCCAGCGGGCCGTCGACGGACCAGGCCGTATGCAATTCATCGATCCATAACGGTTCGTTGAGACTGATCATCCACCTTAAAACGATGGCGACCAGCGCGACCAGCAAGGCCAACCCGATCAAGCCAAGTTGTCTATAGGAAGTCACTCAATCACACGCAACGGTCAACGGTGGCGATCACTTGGACAGAGGCCGGTCCCCCGTACTGGCAGTCCATGTTACACGAATCCTGGCCAGGACGTGGCACGGTTCCGCTTTACCCGTAGTAACGTTTAGAGCTTCCCGCCTGTTTCCAGCCAGGTTCGTTGGGCAAAGTTCTCGGCGACGACCATCTTCTGGGTGCCCAGAGATGTCAGGATTTCCTGCGAGCGACTTCTCTCCACGATGCTGGTGCGGTTGACTGCCGATGCCAGGATCGCGACGTCCATCAGATGGGTTGATATTTCCAGTTCAGTCATCAACTGAAAAACAGGCCCGATATCGATCACGACCAGGTCGTACTGCTCGGAAATGGTCCGCAAGGATCTGCCGAGAACATCGAACGCCTGTTCAGGAGAATCCATCACTGCTCCCTCAGTCGCCAGTGGCAGCATCCCGACCGAAGTTCCTCCCAAGTGGTGGATGCGCTCTTCGATAGAATCGGGGTCATGGCTCGAAACGGTCCAGGGTTCCGCCACTTTGATGCCCAGCTGTTGTGCCAGGCGTGGGCGGTTGAAATGACCGTCGACCAATAACACCGACTGATCGAAATTGGAGGCCCACAGCGCCAAGCTGGCAGCGATGGTCGAGCAGCCTTCACCAAAACGGGTGGACGTAATGCCAATCCGATTTTCACCATGGCCCAGCAAATGGAGAACCGCTTGGCCCAGTGAATCGATCGCGCCACGTGGGTCATTGACCAGTTGGAGAACCAGTTCGGGCCAGGCAAAGCCGTTGCCCGTTACGAGGCCTGCCTCGGTCGAAAAGGCGTTGTCCCGAGTCAGGTGCGATTCGGGGCCCGGTTGATCGGGCCGGGTCGTCGAATCCAGGTCGTCGACCAGCGGTTGAGGCGATGCATGGAAACGCCGAACGGAATCGAGTGTTTCACTGGTTGTCCATGGATGGCACGCCGCAATTGGATTTTTTTCCACATCGGACAGTAGTGCCGGGATGCTGGAAACGGGGGTCTGGTTGTCGACCCCATACTCGGCGGAGACCAGTTGATCCGCAGAGGGAGCATCGTCGTTTTTCGCCAAAGGGTGGACAAAAAAGGAACTGACGGGGATGCCGTGAAAGTAATCGTCCGAATACTGCCGTTCTACCCCGGACGCCGTCTCGAAATTGCCCTCTAACTGGTCGTGCAGGTCATCGGCCTGGTGAACCTTGGTTCGGTCGTTTGCGGTACGTTTCGTACGATTAGGCTGACTGTTTGGGCTCGGGACAAAGATCGGGTTGGGGGTAACGTAATGGGTATCGACAGAAAAAGAAGGGTCCATAGGTTCCGTCCACAGGGCACATTCAGGAATTTACCAGTCAACAGAATTAAATGATCGGATCGCATTGTGGCTTACTTGAACTGTAGATAGATTAGACGGATTGCAACGGCGCTTAATCGGATTAACCGTCAGCGTTTTACAAGGGTTTTTCTGAGCGGCAGCCTGGGGGTCGCCGGCCAGTCGACAAAACAGAGGTATCAACAACTTGTCAGTCGCTTCCCGACCTCATTCCGAACAGATTTTGCTGGATCGCCTGGAGCATGAAATACTGATCCTTGACGGTGCCATGGGTTCCATGATCTATGCGCTGCAGTTGGAAGAAGCGGACGTTCGGGGAGAGCGATTTGCTGATTGGGCAGTCGACCTGAAAAACTGCACCGACGTGGTCGGCCTGACGAACCCCGATGCGATCGTGGAAATCCATCGAAAATACCTGGCCGCGGGTGCCGACATCATTGAAACGAATACCTTCAATGCCAGTCCGATTGGCCTGGCCGATTTCAGTTTTCCCGATGAAGTCGTGAGAGAAATCAACCTGGCTGCGGTAGCCAATGCGCGTCGTGCGGCCGATGAATTTTCTGAAAAGACGCCCGACAAACCCAGGTTTGTAGCTGGTTCGATCGGTCCGACCGCTCAGCAAACAGCCATTTCAACGCGTGTCGAGGACGCTGCGTTCCGTGGTATTACCTTTGATGAAATGGAAAATTCCTACTACGCCCAAGCCAAAGCGCTGGTGGAAGGTGGCGTGGATTTGCTGTTCCCCGAAACGGTCATCGACACTTTGAACCTCAAGGCATGCCTGTTTGCAATTGCGCGTTACTTTAATGAGTACGGGAACCGAGTGCCCGTGATGGTCTCCGGCACATTTGCAGAATCGGGCGCGACCTTTGTTTCGGGGCAGGTCGTCGAGGCGTTTTGGAACAGCATTTCCCACTTTCCGATGCTCAGCATCGGGATGAACTGTGCACTGGGGCCAGACGTGATGCGACCCCATATCGAGGAGTTGCAGAAGATCTCCACGCCCTTCATCAGCTGCCACCCCAATGCCGGCACGCCCAACGAGATGGGGCAGTTTGATCTGCAGCCCGGTCCGATGGCCTCCACTCTGAGGGAATGGGCCGAAAGTGGCTGGTTGAACATTGTCGGCGGATGTTGTGGTACGACGCCCACCCACATTGCGGCCATCGCCGACGCTGTCAAACGGAGTCAGCCCCACCGAAAAAACAAGATTCCGTCCTTTACCCGCCTCTCAGGTTCGCTCCCTCTGACTTTGCGGAGTGATGCCAATTTCCTGATGATCGGGGAGCGGACCAACGTGACCGGGTCCCGGAAATTTGCCCGGTTGATTCGAGAGGAGCTGTTCGAGGAAGCGATCGAGGTTGCCCGTGACCAGGTCCAGGGAGGCGCGGCGGTCATCGATGTGAATATGGATGATGCGTTGCTCGACGGGGAAGCGGCGATGACACGGTTCCTCCGCCTGATTGCCGGTGAGTCGGATATCAGCGCGGTGCCGGTGATGATCGACAGTTCCAGGTGGTCGGTCATCGAGGCGGGGTTGAAGGCGGTCCAGGGCAAGGCCATTGTCAACTCGATCAGTCTCAAGGAAGGAGAAGCCGAGTTCCTGGAAAAAGCTCGTTTGATACGGCGCTACGGGGCAGCCACCGTAGTCATGGCGTTCGACGAACAGGGCCAGGCCGTAGAGATTGATGACAAGGTGCGGATTTGCAAGCGGGCCTATGACCTGTTGGTCGAGCAGGCCAATTTCCCGCCCGAGGACATTATTTTCGACCCCAACATCCTGACCATTGCGACCGGGATGGAGGAGCACGACAACTACGCGGTCAACTTTTTTGAAGCGACGCGTCAGATCAAGCAGGTCTGTCCGGCCGCCAAGGTTTCTGGTGGCGTCTCCAATGTCAGTTTCAGTTTCCGGGGAAACAACACGGTCCGCGAAGCGATCAACGCGGCGTTCCTGTACCACGCCATCGAAGCGGGCCTGGATATGGGCATTGTCAATGCGGGCCAATTGGAGATCTACGAGGAGATCCCGGCCGACCTGCTGGAATACGTGGAAGATGTGTTGCTTAACCGGCGACCGGATGCGACAGACCGCTTGCTCGAATTTGCCGATACGGTCAAGGATAAGAAGAAGCAGGGCCGAACCGAGAACCTCGAGTGGCGCGAGGCATCCGTAGAAGCACGGCTGAGCCATGCCTTGGTCAAAGGGATCGACAGGTTTGTCGAGGAGGACACCGAGGAGGCCCGCCAGAAATATGCCCGCTGCCTGCAGATCATCGAGGGCCCCCTGATGGATGGCATGGCTGTGGTGGGAGACCTGTTTGGCAGTGGAAAAATGTTTCTGCCCCAAGTCGTCAAGTCGGCCCGCGTTATGAAAAAGGCGGTCGCCTACCTGATGCCTTATATGGAACAGGAAAAGCTGGAGGCGGGACTCGAGAGCACAAGTTACCGTGGCAAAATCCTGATGGCCACGGTCAAGGGAGATGTTCACGACATTGGCAAGAACATCGTGGGCGTTGTACTTGGCTGCAATAACTACGAGGTGATTGACCTGGGCGTGATGGTTTCCTGTGAAAAAATCCTGGAAGCGGCCGTCCAGCACGGTGTCGACATGATTGGCTTGTCCGGCCTGATCACGCCCAGTCTGGATGAAATGGTTTACGTGGCCAAAGAGATGCAGCGAACCGGGATGACGATTCCCCTGTTGATCGGCGGGGCCACGACCAGCGACAAGCATACGGCGGTCAAGATTGCACCCCAGTACCAGCACGGTGTCGTGCATGTGCTGGATGCGTCGCGCAGTGTGGGCGTTGTCGATCGATTGATCAACCCGGATTCCAAGACCGAATTCATTACTGAAAACTCGATCTCCCAGGCGAAGCTGGTGGCCGGTTATGAAGAACGGCAAATGAAGCTGGTCCCTTACGAGGAAGCACTGAGCAAGCGCTATCCGACCGACTGGGAGACGGTTGAGATTGCCCGGCCTTCGTTTACAGGGACGCGTTTGCTGGGAACCGCGCCGGCGGGCAAAGCGGTAGGGCGACCGGAGGTCGATGAAGAGATTGACCTGCAGAAGGTTGCTGAGTTTATCGACTGGACCCCCTTCTTCATGGCCTGGGAACTGCACGGGAAATTCCCTCGTATCCTGGACGATGAACTGGTCGGCGAGGAGGCGAGGAAGTTATACGACGATGCCCGGGAGATGTTGCAGAGGATTATCGACGAACGCCTGCTCGATGCACGGGGCATCTTCGGATTTTGGCCGGCAAACTCCGACGGTGACTCGATTGTCCTGTATACCGATGAATCACGCTCTGAGGAGCAAACCCGGTTTCATATGTTGCGGCAGCAGTGGCAGCGACGCGGGATCGAGCATTTTCGATCGCTGGCCGACTACGTGGCACCGGTTGAGAGCGGGCGGCCCGATTTTATCGGTGGATTTGCGGTGACGACGGGCCATGGATGCGATGAATTGGCGGCTGGTTACCGCGAAGCCCTCGATGATTACAACGCCATCATGGTGGCCGCCCTGGCCGACCGACTGGCCGAGGCGTTTGCCGAGATGTTGCACCAACGGGCACGACACGATTGGGGGTTTGGAGCGCTGGAGGATCTGGGGCAGGAAGATCTGATCAACGAAAAATACCGTGGTATCCGGCCTGCCGCCGGTTACCCGGCCTGTCCCGACCATACGGAAAAAGCGACGTTGTGGAAGTTGATGGATGTTGAGGCGGCTACCGGCATCCGTTTGACCGAGTCGTTTGCCATGTGGCCCGGTGCTGCCGTCAGTGGTCTCTATTTTGGTCATCCCGAATCCCGCTATTTTTCCGTGAACAAGATCACGCGGGACCAGGTGGAGCGTTATGCCCAAGTCAAGGGAGCTTCTGTCGAGGATGTCGAGCGCTGGTTATCGCCGGTCCTTGGATACTAGTGCTCCCTTCAGTAGTCAGTCTGCGGCGCGACCCGTTGGCTACTTGTCACGCATATGCTTGTTGTCCGGGTGATTCCCCGCCAGCTGCCATCGGCCGTCCGGCCGTTTCAGGCGGGCACCGGGCCCGGCGTCATGGCCGGCCGGTGCGATTGGTTGGACGCGGGCCGAAAAATACATTTCCGGTCGGGGACCATTCAGCTGGTACCAGTCGTCCACCAGGCGGACCGTTTTCTTGCGGTGACCGATCCGGATGTAATCCCCTTTCTGTAGCACGATCTCGTGGGCTCCCGTCCAGCCAAACCAGTTGTAGGCGGCCGTATGAACGGGGACCCAACAAGGCCGGCCTTCACGGTCATGCAGTCCGATTTCCGCCCAGACGTGACTCGGTACCCAGACCTGCCGAGCGGGAATGCCGGCGGCGCGACAGAGAGCGATGAACAGGCAGGCCCTCTCTTCACAGTCCCCTTTGCCTTGCCGGATTGCCTCTTCCACACTGGTATAACGGCCCGGGACCCCCTCGATATTCTCCCAAACCCACTGCTGGAACTTGATCGCCTTGTCCCATGGGTGCATCTCTGGCGAGGTAATCCGTTTGACCAACTCGTCCACCAGCTTCGATTTCACCTTGATCCCGGGACTGTTGCGGAGGTAGCGACTGGAAAAGATCTCGACCTGTTCCTGTTGGCTGGGAAACTGCTCTTTCTGAAAACCGTGGTAGACCTTCGACACGCGCAATTTGTAATGAGCCATCGCATAGATCGTTTGCCCTGGTGCCAACGAGTCGGCCGATAGAGCGAGTTGAGCCGCTCCCGCGTTGATCGGCAGGATCCTGGCCGAACATCCCTCGTTTTCAATCCGGAAGTCGAGGATTTCCTGTTCCGGAAAACCGATCGGTGCCACCGTGGTGGCGCGCAGGTTCCTGCCAAAACCTCGCCCGGTAAAGCTCATTCCGACCGAGACTTCAAAATCGCGTGGCTGCAGGTACCCGGTCGAATCCTGGGGAGGTTCTTTCCAGTTCCATTTGCCATCCGATACGACCGGGATGATGGCAAAAGCGGGTGGACGAAAAGATGCAGACGACATCCTGCGGGTGACTTGGCGATCAGGTGCGGCAGCGTCCGGGGCAGTGGCTGGGTGACCGAGACGGTTCGGCCAATGGAGAGAGCCCCAGGCCGAGGCTCCCATTCCCAAGCTTCCCGCGATAAACGCTCTGCGGCTGCCCGATTTCAATCGATTCCCTTTTTGATTGATGACGTTTACATGCCTGCCGCTGACATTATTTTGTTTTCGCTGGTTCAATGCAAATGGATTGTCATAAATTTTGGCAAGAACCGACGGAACGTTAGATGCCCCCGTGGGGCGAACTGAAATTGGTGATCATTCTCACCGTGAAACGGCTCGACAGGGCTTCTGACGTGACAACCAGATGTTGTATCATCAGGTATTCTGTCATGGCCTACACCTCGCCTTGGGGTGATCTCCCGATACCTGTTGCTGGTTCCCTTGATGAAAGAGTATCCGACTTTTGTAACCCACCTGGAATGCAGTGAGACGGGAGAAACATATCCGGCGGATCAGCTGCGGGGCCTCTCCGATCACGGAAAACCGCTCTGGGTCCGCTACGACTTGAAAGCTCTGGCCCGATCCGTCAGCAAGGAGCAGTTGCTCTCGAGACGACCGGAGTTTTGGCGGTACCGTGAATTTCTGCCTGTTCGAAAATCGCAAAATGTGGTTCGCCTGGGAGAGGTAATGACGCCCTTGCTTCCAGCGGCCAAACTCCAACAGCGATTGGGCTGCGGCGAGATTCTGATCAAGGATGAAGGCCGTCTGCCGACCGGCTCCTTCAAAGCGCGGGGCCTGGCCCTGGCCGTGGCGATGGCCCGGGAACTCGGCGTGCGACGGATGGCGATGCCGACCAACGGGAATGCGGGCGCGGCCTTGGCGGCTTACGGCTCGAGGGCGGGTATCGAAACGTATGTTTTCTGCCCTCAGGACACACCGACGGTCAATGTGCAGGAGATTGCTTTCCAGGGGGCCACGACCTTTCTCTGCAATGGTTACATCAACGATTGTGGGAAGATCGTGGCCGGGGGCCAAGAGGCGATGGGCTGGTTTGACACGTCCACCCTCAAGGAGCCGTACCGGATCGAGGGGAAGAAAACGATGGGACTGGAATTGGCCGAGCAACTCGGCTGGGACGTCCCCGACGTGATTCTCTACCCGACCGGGGGAGGCACTGGCCTGATCGGTATGTGGAAGGCGTTCCAGGAACTGGAAGCGATTGGCTGGATTGGATCCAAGCGACCCAGAATGGTGGCGGTGCAGGCCGCAGGTTGCGCGCCGATTGTCAGGGCGTTTGAGCGTGGAGATCGCCACGCGGAGCCGTGGTCCAACGCGTCGACGATCGCCTCGGGCATCCGCGTACCGGCGGCGCTGGGTGACTACCTGATCCTGGACGCCGTGCGGGAGAGTGGCGGATTTGCGGTGGCCGTCAGTGATGACGCAATTGAGGAAGCGCAGCGGGAATGCGCCCGCCGGGAGGGAATCCTGCTCTGTCCCGAGGGTGCGGCGACGCTGGCTGCCTTGCAACAGGAACTTTCCACCGGCCGCATCCAGCCAAATGAAAGGGCTGTCCTGTTCAACTGCGCCACCGGACTGAAGTACCCGATGCAATCGGCTCACGGTACCATCGATCTGGCTCAGCCGATCGATTACGAAGCGATTCGCCGTGCCGGGAGCGATTCCTGATCCGTGCGGCGCACCCGCCAGGACGCCGATACCCATCCATTGTCAAAGCTCTTAGAATGGGGTCGGTAATCCTGTCATCACGCTGCCTATCCAGGTAGATGGGAGCGGGGCATCCGGCTGGAAGAATGAAACGGTAAGACCTGTTTTCGTGATCCAGCGGATTTTATATTTCACCGTTGCTGAATGATTGAAATCTCCCGATATGTTGGCTGCTTTCCTGTTCATCGTCTTCTGCTTTGTCCTGTCACTCATCTGTTTGGTCGGGTGCCTGTTCGCGACCTGCAGATTTCCGGTTTCGGCTGGACGTTACTGGTTGGGTATCGGGCTCACGATCCTTTTGCTGCTGGAATTTGCTCCCAACCTGTTCCAGTTCATGATGATCTACTTTTCACCGCGGAGCCGCCTGGGCTGGACCGGTTACCCGACTCTTCTTTCCCAATTTTCGTTCGTGGGATGGATCTGCATTTGGATTGGCCTGGTCCAGGCGGGTCGCTGGATGTTCCAGGCCAGGTCGGCGTACCAACCGGACCAACCCAGGGAACGGGGTACTTCGCTACTTTTTTTGGGTTTGATCGGCCTGATTGTTTGGCCGCTTGCCCCCCTGGTCCGCTATCACGCTGGGCGGGATTTGCGGTCAATTGACGAAAAAAAATTGGACGAGAAACAACGGGGCATGCTCCAAGTTGCCCAGCGCCTCGGTTGGATCGGATCGCTTCTGCTGGTCGGGGGGGGGACGGCTGCCCTGATCATGCTGTTCGTCCTCTTTTTCGAGATAAGGTAAGGTGGCTCCGAAAGCTGCGCCGATTCTGCCTCGGCCTCGGCTGCGCTCGGTTCGGCTCACCCCGTTTCCTTTGGTTGTTGACATCGGATGTCGGGTCAATTTTAATCGTCCTTTTCCCTTTGCTCCCACCAGGTCCGGGATTCACCGTGGCGGTTCTGATTCAAATCAATAAAGCGCATAAGAGCTACGGCGACCAGGTCCTGCTCGACGGTGCTGATGTATCGATTGTCGAAGGCGCCAAGATCGGCTTTGTTGGTCGCAATGGGGCCGGCAAATCGACCTTGTTGAAAATTATCCTGGGCGAAGAAGAATTCGATTCCGGACAGTTGACCCTGCATCCGCGGCTGCGGGTCGGTTACCTCAGGCAACACGACCCATTCCTGCCAGGTGAAACTGCCATCGAGTTCCTGCAGCGCGATAGCGGGCAAGAGGAGTGGAAGTGCGGCGAAGTGGCCGGGAAGTTTGAATTGAAGGGAGACTACCTTGAGGGTCCCGTTTCCAACCTGTCCGGGGGTTGGCAAACCCGTGTCAAGTTGGCCGCCCTGCTGTTGCACGATCCCAACCTGTTGTTGCTCGATGAGCCGACCAATTTCCTCGACCTGAGAACGCAGATCCTGCTGGAGCATTTTCTGAGGAAATTCCGCGGCGGTATCCTGGTTGTTTCCCACGACCGGGCCTTTCTGAAAGAGACATGTGAGCAGACCCTTGACCTTTCCCGTGGCAAGTTGACCCTGTACCCGGGCAAAATTGACCAGTTCATCCAGTACCAGGCGGAACGGGTTGAGCACGACTTGAAAGTCAATCAGTCGATCGTGACCAAGCAGAAGCAACTGCAGCGGTTTATCGACAAGAACCGGGCCGGGGCCAACACGGCGAGCCAGGCCCGTTCCAAGCAGAAGCAGTTGGATCGTCTTCAAACAACCGAGATTGCTGCCCTGGAACGGACGGCCAGCATCCGGGCGCCACGGGTCAACCGCCGACAAGGGACCGTGTTGAGGACGACTGATCTGGTGATTGGCTATCCCGACTGCGAGGTGGCACGGCAGGTCAACCTGGAGATTGAACATGGCCAACGGGCCGCAATTGTCGGCGATAACGGGCAGGGCAAGACGACCTTGCTCCGCTCCCTGGTCGGTTCACTCGATTTGCGAGGCGGGAGCCTGAAATGGGGTCACGCCAGCGATATCGGCACGTACGCCCAGCATGTCTACTCGACGTTGCCCGAATCAAAAACGGTTTTGGAGTACCTGGAATACCAGGCGATGCCAGGCACGACCAACCAGGACATCCTGGCCCTGGCGGGCGCCCTGCTGTTTCGGGATTCGCATGTGGAAAAGAAAATATCGGTCCTTTCCGGGGGCGAGCGGGCCCGCCTTTGTCTGGCCGGCTTGCTGCTGGGGGAACACAACATCCTGGTTCTGGACGAACCGGGTAACCACCTCGATGTGGAGACGGTGGAAGCCTTGGCTGCGGCGTTTCTCGATTACCAGGGAACCATTTTGTTCACCAGTCACGACCGGCATTTCATGAGCCGCGTGGCCACCAACATCATCGAGGTGCGTGATGGTCAGGCGCGGCATTACATGGGGGATTACAACTCTTACCTCTACTCGATCAACCAGGAAATTGTGGAGAGAGAGAAAGAGCAACGTGCCGAACAAGACACTTCAGCCGTTCCGGCGGGAAAACCGGCGCCCCGGCAGGCGCAGAAAATGAACCGTAAGCAGCAAAAAGAGCTCAGGCGGATTGAGCAGAGGATCAGTGCGCTGGAAGCAGACAGTAAATCTCTCAATCAACAACTGCTGGACACGACCGATGCGAGTGAAGCCTTGAAGTTGCATGCCCGTTTTACCGAGGTCAGCCAGGAGTTGCAGCAGTACGAAGAACGTTGGCTGAAGTTAACCGAAGAATAAGAGGACCAATCGAGGTTGCTTCGATTGCCAGGCCGCGTTTTACCCACTGGATGCCGTGGAGCCGATGCAGGGCCTGTGAGGCCGTTCTGACTTGGCAGGATTGGGAATGAAAAAAGGCAGGCCAGCGGCCTGCCTTTTTTCAATGGAACCAACTCACCGAGGAGGGAGCGGATGACCGTTCCCAATACCGGTAGACAGGGTCATTAATTCGACAATTTATTTTCTTTGGCGAATTTCAACAGGTTTTTGACCGGTTGCATATTGGGCGATCTTGCCTCAGGATCCTTGTCCAAGATTTTTTGCAGAGCGTCGATTTGCAACTGCTGATTCTTGTCCTCTTTCGCCTGCAAGAACTCGTTCCACTCCGTGGCATAGGGGTAACCTGGCCCACCCGTTCCACTAGGACCACAACCAATACAACAAGCGAAGAAAGCGGCTGTCAAAAATGCGAATAAAGTGTTTTTCATTAATATCTCCTTTAAAATAGCAAAGGCTGTTTTACACTGCTTTGAGCTGTCAAGCTATCCATTGCCAAAGAAAAAAACTTGCCAAACAGTTTAATTTGCAGAAAAAGAAAGGAAAATTGAGAAAGGAAAATTGCCCCGTCGGTTTGCGCAATTCGCCAAGGTGTCCGTTCCTGTTTTTTTGGACGCTGGACTTGTCATCGTTGAGCGATCGCGAGTTTGCCCGATCGGGATGCTCGTCGGTTGGGAAAATCGATCTGTTTTGGAACGATTTCATCCGCGGAGATCGCTTGCCGTCTTATCGTTTCCCGATCGGAAATCCTCGAGTTTCCAATAGGCGTCGAATTCGCACTTCGTGATCTCCCTGGATCTCGATGGTCGGGCCGGACCGGATTGTCCCCCCTGCCCCACAAGCTGACTTGAGCGCTGTCAGCAGTGCTGCATGGGAATTGCCCTGGGCCAGTCCCCTGATCACGGTGACGACCTTCCCTTTCTTCCGTTTTTCCACTGCCAGTTTCAGGATCTGCTGTTCAGCGGGCACTTCCGGTTCGCCCGGTGGGGGGCATTGGCAGTCGGCCAGCAACTCCTCACACGCATCACAGCGGGGCGGGCGGTCAAACTCGGTCCCTTCGAAAAGTCGCATCATGACCCGTATCGGGAAAGTGGGTTGAACGGAACGACCAGATCGACTTGTGGCATCTTGCGGTTTTTGCCGTTAAGGGCTCTTTTCCATCAGCCAAATATTGCGGTAGCGAACCGGGTTGCCGTGGTCCTGCAGGAAAATGGGTCCCGGTTCCGGGCCGACATTGACCGGAGCAGCGGTTGTCTTCCGGTCGGGCAGTTCCAAGTCATCGTGGATCTTGACCCCGTTGTGCCAAACCGTCATTCGAGCATTCGATTGGAGCTGGTTGTTTTCGTCGTACTTGGCCGAGGTGAAATCGATATCGTAAGTCTGCCAGGAGAGCGGGGGAAGGCACATGTTAACGTCCGGTTTGCCAACCGAGTAGATGCCGCCGCACTCGTTCTGTTCACCCGTCAGGCCGAACGAATCCAGCATTTGCACTTCCCAGCGGCCTTGCAGGTAGATCCCGCTGTTCCCCCTGGCCTGCCCTTTCTTTTCCGGCATGTACGGCAAGCGAAACTCGAGATGCAACTTGAAGTCGTCAAACGTCTTTTCGCTGGTCGTCCCCTGCATCAACAACCCGTCTTCGGTGATCCGGCCGTTCTTCCAGCCATTGGCCGACTTGCCATCAAACAGGACGACCGCCCCGTTAACCGGTTTGGCGTCCAGTGATTCGCTCCGGCGATTGACCTTCTTCAGTTTTCCGGCAAGCCTTCCCTGTCGGTTCATCAAGGTAAAGTGACCGTCCTGGATCACGGCGTCCCCGTGGGGATCACCCTGGAACTGCACCAATCCTTGACGACCTGTAATCGGATCGGTGCTGCCCTGCGGTTCAAATTTTCCAGGTGCTTTCCACTCGTACCGATCCGATTGATCCCAGCCGGCGCCGGGCAAACCGCCCTTGTAGAGAACGGCCTGGAATGTCCCCTTGCCGGTGGCGATGACCTGGACGCCGTACTTGCCAGGAGCTCCAGCGAGGTTGAGATTGCCGTGGTACTCTCCCTGGTAAGCAAAATCGTTGTCGGTTTTGACGGGTGTGGAGGGAGCGGCGGCTTGCCACGCTGCGGCACTGGGAACCAACAGGCAGAGGGTCAACAGGGAACAGCCGATACGGAAAAAATGACTCATGATTCTGGTCGCCAGACGGGTTTTATCGGGAGTAAACGTCATTCACGAGAACAACGGACTGGTTCCCAGTTTATCGCCGTTGGGCCACCGACGCAAAGGACCCGGGATCGTTATCGCCCCGGGTACTCTCCCGAGCCGCGGATCGCCCAGGTCAGATCGGCGTCGACTTTGGCTGGCCGGATAAACGGGTCCTGATGCTGCTCCCCGTATTCCCGCAGCGACGTGGCGAGCTGGCGGGCAATTTCCCGGTATCCGGGATGGCTAAACAGGTTGACCACCTCGTCCGGGTCCCGCTGCAGGTCAAACAACCAGGGAGGATCGGTTGCCGAGACGACCAGTTTGTACCGATCCGTCACGGCCATCAGCCAGCCCTGCTTATCTCCGGTGCCGCGTACGATCGAGATGTCCTGCCATGGGTCGGCCGGTTCGGACTGGAACAGTGCCGATGCATTACGACCGTCGAATTCCCGATCGGTTTGGATGCCCATCATTGGCAGGATGGTCGGTGCGAAATCGATACTGGTCAGCGCCTGGTCGACGCGCGTGCCCGGTTTGATTTTCCCGGGAAACCGGACCAGGAACGGAACCCGGGTCGATCCTTCGTAGGGAACTCCCTTGTTCTGCCGATGGTGCTCACCCCGCAGATCTCCATGATCCGCCGTGAAGACGATTACCGTTTGGTCCAGGATTCCGGCTTTGTCCAGGTGTTCGATCAGGCGGCCGATATTGTCATCGATGCATTTTACCATCCCGTAATAGCTGGCCATGCCGAATCCGGATTTCTGCTTCTGACCCCAGGAGGGCAGGCCTTCGTCCGGTTTGTCGAATGTGGTTGGTTTCAGGTATTGATGCTCCTGGTACATCGAGTCGTACGGTTGTCTGACCGTGTCCGGGCCATGCGGATCGGGCAGGCTGACCATGTAACAGAATGGCTGGGACCGGTTCTTGTCGACGAAGTCGATCAGTCGGTCGATCAGAAAATCGGTGGTAAACGTCTGCTCGTCAGCACCGTCCACGTCATAACTCGGTCCACCATTTTTTCGCGCGGCCACCTTGGCCCCCGTCTTGGTCAGATCCAGTTTTTTCCAGTGTCCCCGGTTGAACATGTAACGGTTGTCGGCAAACCCAAATTTTCGTTTCGGCTCCCAGCCCGGTTTGGCCGTTCCGTCGAGGTGCCATTTACCGGCAAACCCGGTGGCGTAGCCCTGCTGGCCCAGGATTTCGGCAAAACTGACGATGTCGTCATTGAGCGGGATGTTGTTTTTGACGACCGGCGTTTTCTGTGGATAGAGACCGGAGATCAGGCAGGCTCGCGACGGACTGCAAACGGGGGTTGTGGCGTAAAAACTGGAGCAGAGGGCCCCCTGCTCTGCCAGGGAGTCGATATGCGGCGTCTCGACCACGTCGGGCCCCCACATGTAGGCCTGACGACCTTCCATCGTCTTTCGATAGCAACCGAGTGTCCGAAAATTATGCTCGTCCGTCATGATCACAATCAGGTTCATTTTTTCCTCGTGGCTCGTGGGCGCGACGGGTTGGTCGGCCAGGACATGGGAGGAGGAGACCTGCATTGCCAGGCAAACGCTGGCCAAGGCGGTGAAAATCAGGTAACGGGACATATTTCGGGCCTGTCAGGGAGTGCGGTTCGAGTGAAATTGGGATGGAATTTGAACATTCTAACCCCTCGTGGCAAATACTGGTAACAATAGGTGGTTGAAATATCCATGATTACTGGCAATCTTTGATAGGCAACACCTCTACCCCATGGGCGGGGTCGGGGGGTCATTTACTTCATCGACGGAGATAAACTGTGAACCGTTTCATCCCGGTAACCACCTTGTGGTTCCTGCTGGCCGCTGTCACCCCCCTGCTGGCCGTTGAATCGGGTGCCTCCCAGCGCCCCAATATTATCGTGATCATGTCGGACGACATGGGGTACTCGGATATCGGTTGTTACGGCGGTGAGATCCAGACACCGAACCTGGATCGCCTGGCTGCCAACGGTCTCCGTTTCACCCAGTTCTACAATACGGCCCGTTGCTGCCCCACACGGGCTTCCCTGTTGACCGGTCTCTATCCCCACCAGGCCGGCGTCGGATGGATGATGAATGACCAGGGGTTGGATGGTTATCGCGGTGAATTGAATCGTTCCTCGCTGACGATCGCCGAAGCGCTCAAGCCGGCCGGCTATTCCACCTACATGGCAGGCAAATGGCACGTTACCAAGCATGTGAACCCGAAAGATGATTCCGAGAAGTTCAATTGGCCCCAGCAACGGGGATTCGATCGTTACTACGGGATCATCAATGGGGCTTCCAGTTTATGGGATCCGAATTCCCTGGTTCGCGGTAACGAACTGATTACCTGCGTGAACGATCCCCATTATGAGCCGGAGGAGCCGTACCACTTTACCGATGCCATCAGTGACAACGCAGTCAAGTTTGTCAAAGAGCACGACCCGAATGATCCGTTTTTCATGTACGTCTCGTATACGGCCGCTCACTGGCCGATGCACGCCCGACCTCGCGACATCAAGAAATACGAGGGCGCGTATGACGCGGGCTACCAGGCGGTGCGGAGAAAACGTCTGAAAAAGATGAAGCAGATCGGCCTGGTAGCCAACGATACCGAGTTGACGCCAGCCGTGGGGCAATGGAATGGGGTCGATGACAAACGCTGGGAAGCGGCCTGCATGGAAGTCTACGCGGCGATGGTGGACCAGATGGACCAGGGGATCGGGCGGATTGTCGATGCATTGAAAGAGACCGGGCAGTATGACAATACGTTGATTCTGTTCCTGCAGGACAACGGTGGTTGCGCGGAACCGTGTGGCCGCCAAGGAGAAAAGCCGGTGCGCGCCGAGTCGCCTTCCTTGGACCCGTTGCCCAAGGACCTGGTCCACTATTTCGGTTCGGTGCCGAAACAGACGCGTGACGGCTGGCCTATTCTCCGAGGTCACGTCATGCCGGGGCCGGCGGATACCTACATCGGTTACGGTAGGAACTGGGCCAACGTTTCCAATACGCCTTTCCGTGAATACAAGCATTGGGTCCACGAGGGTGGAATCTCCACCCCGCTGATTGCCCATTGGCCGGCCGGAATCAAACAGAAAAACGAACTCCGTCACCAGCCGGCGCACCTGATTGACTTGATGGCAACCTGTGTCGACGTTGCCTCGGCCGATTACCCACAGGAGCGTGATGGGATGGCGATCACCCCGCTGGAGGGAGAGTCCTTGATGACGGCCTTTGCAGATAAGCCGATTGACCGGTGGCTGTTCTGGGAACACGAAGGGAACCGTGCCGTTCGCGACGGTCATTGGAAGTTGGTTGCCAAGGGTAGAATGGCCGATCGCAGTCAACCGGTGACCTGGGAATTGTACGACCTGTCCGCCGATCGGGTTGAGGAGAATGATCTGGCTGGAAAGCAGCCGGAGCGAGTCCGGAAAATGGCCGACCAATGGCAAAAGTATGCCGACCGTTGCGCCGTCTTCCCCTGTCCCCAGCCGAAGCCAAAGCCGAAGGCCAAGAAAAACGGCTCAGAGAAAAACAAATGAGCAACGGCCTGCGGGGATCGTTATTGACGTTTTCCGGCGAGCGGGGCTCTTCTGTTGCGCGGCCACGTGGCGTGCCTGGTTGAGGGGCGCGCCAGGACAGTTCATTCTTCGATCACCTTGACCGACCGTGTGATGGTCCGGCGACTCCCCGTGGTCGGTGAGAGCCGGATCTCCAGTTGATGCTGTCCGTAATCCAGTTCGCCCGGGTAGTCGAACTTCCAGTCTCGCTTGGTCCCACCGTTCTGCATCGTTTGCCATGGTTGGCCATCAAATCGATAGTCCAACTGCCAAGGTCCATTTTTCGGTGTATCGGTTACCAGGACCGTTGCCGATACACTGGCCGTTTCCCCGTGGCGTGTTATCTCGGGCGCCTCAACAACCATCCGTTCCGTCGTTTCCTTTAGCAGTTGGCTCACGACCCGTGTCCAGATCTGGTACCCCTTGGGACTCAGATGCAGCCCATCCCTGGCAAATAGATCCGGTTTTGGTTGACCGTCCGAACCGAGCATCGGTTTCACGATATCGGCAACCCGCAAGTTGTATTGGCTGCTGGCAATCTGGCCGATTTTCCCGTTGGTCGCATCCATCCGGGGCCAAAGATTCCAGCGGGACAGGCTCGGTTTGATCGGGATATAGATGACTGTACAGTCGGGGATTTTGTGACGAACGGTCTGCCAGAACTGGTGGAAATCGGAGACGACCGAGTCGGTCGATTCCCCCTGTGCGATATCGTTGTCCCCTGCGTAAAACACGATGATGGACGGTTTGTATTTAGCGACGACCCGATCAAAAAAATAATTCACGTCTGAGATTTGTGAACCACCGAAGCCACGGTTGATAATGGTTGCCTCGGGAAACGAACGTTCGGTATCCCAGAACCGAATCGATGAGGAGCCGACAAACAGGATCTGGCCGGGCTCGGGCATTTGTTCGGCATCCCGGGCTTCGAACTTCCGGATCACCTCCTCCCAGCGCTCTGCCGGGTCGGCGGTTGTCGGTTGGGCCGTAGCGACCGCTCCCCACAGCAGCAACAGGATGACACCGAGCGGCATGGCGGATAGAATTTTTTTCATGGTTCCCGGGGTCCTCCCCGTATTGAAGAAGCTTGACCTGACCGCTCCAATCTTGAATCGTTCGTATTGAAACGTTCGCATTGTACAGGGCTTTTGCGATGTCATCCATCATCTACAAAATTGTCGCGCGGGATACATGGAACCGGGCGTTGGAAAACGGCTCATTCGAAGGCGCGGAAATTGACCTGGAGGATGGGTTCATCCACTTTTCCTCGGCGGAACAGGTTCGCCGTACGGCGGACCGGTTTTTTCAGGGTCGTGATGGCTTGGTATTGGTCGGGGTGGACGCCCGGATGCTGGGTGACGAGTTGAAATGGGAACCGGCGGCTGATGGTACGTTGTTTCCGCACCTGTATGATCCCTTGCCGCTATCGGCCGTGGTCTCACAGGATGAGCTGGTGCTGGAAGCGACCGGTGGACATCAATTCCCCGATCACCTGCCTGCCTGACTGACTGTCTGTCTGTCTGTCTGTCTGTCTGTCTGACGATCGGGATCGGCGCGTCCGCTCTGTTTCCTGCGCCACGACTACCCCAGGAGGGTCATTCCTGGCGCGATTTCAGTTTTTCGACCACTTCCGGCAGGGGGAACTCGAGGATCGACACGTCCTGCATGTCGTGGATTTCCTTCAGCCGTTGCCACCCCCGGGTGACCCATGCCTCCTGCTGGGCCACAAAGTCGGGATCGAGTTCGGTCTTGGAAAACGGCCCTTCCACGGTGACCGGCTGGAAATCTTCGGCCACGATGAACTGGGCCAGTTCCGGGTTGCAGCGAATATGTTTCTCGGGGGTGGTATGGAGTAACTCGGGATCGAGTTGGCCAATTACGTAACGCAGGTAGAGATCGCTGTAGGTGACGTTTTTCACGTCGTTCCCACAGACGCTGCAGAAATAGCCCTCATCACACTTGGCCATATTGGAACTCGCCAGAAAACGAAATTGGAAATTGCGTTTAGTTCAGGCCGAGGACATCGTACATGCTGTACATTCCGGCCGGCTGATCGGCAATGAACTTGGCGGCCGCAATCGCTCCCAGGGCGTAACAGTCCCGGTTGGAGGCAGCCACTCGTAATTCGATCTTTTCCCCCATCATACCAAACAGGATCGTATGCTGCCCTGCATCGTCCCCTGAGCGGACCGCGTGATAGCCGATCTCATTCGCATCTCGCACCCCCGTCGTTCCTTGTCGCCCATGCTGGTGCTGATCGATCCCCAGTTGTCCGGCGATCAACTCGCCAAATTTAAGGGCTGTGCCACTGGGAGCGTCTGCCTTGAAACGGTGATGTGTCTCGATAATCTCGACATCGGTTCGATTGCCCGATTCCCGCAACGCAGCGGCTGCGATTTCCGAGAGCTTCATGGTCAGGTTGACCGCCAGACTCATGTTGGGTGCCCAGACGATCGGCAGGCTGCGACTGGCTGTTTCAATTCGTTCGACCGTTGCCGGACCGAATCCGGTGGTGGCAATCACGATCGGCCGCCCGGCTGCCAGGCAGGTTTCGAGGATGCCGTCCACTGCTTCAGCCTGGGAGAAATCAATCACGACCTGCTGGTCTTCCGGCAGTTCCGATGTCAACGGGAGATCGATCGGGCCGATCCCCGCCACGGTACCCGCATCCTGGCCAAGTAGGGGATGCCCATTCGCTTCAACGGCTGCGACCAAAGAGACCTGTTCGTCTTGGGAGGCCAGGTCGACCAGCCGTTTTCCCATCCGGCCGGCAGCTCCAAAAATGGAAACGTTTGTCATGGGGAACCTCTCGTTAATGAAATTGCCTGATGGCGGCGATGATCTGTTCGACTTCGTTGGGCACTGTGGTGGGGGGGTTGGCCGAGGTGGCCTGGCCGATTCCTTTTTCCTCGCGCCAAGCCGGGTTGGTGTGGTAACCGACGGTCACATCCGGGTCTTTCAGTCCATGCCCGGTCAGGATACAGACAACCCGGTCCGATTCGGAGATCAGCCCTTCTTCGCGCAACTTGCGAACCCCCGCCAGGCTGGCCCCACTGGCCGGTTCGCAGCCGAAGCCGTGCCGACCAATCAGTGCCTTGTGGTCGAGAATCTCTTCATCGCTGACATCGCGTACGACGCCATCGGTGATTTCCAGGGCCCTCAGGCATTTTGCCAGGTTGACCGGAAGGTTGATTTCGATGGCGCTGGCCACGGTCTGGGCAGCCGCCCGGGAGTCTCTCAGCGAATCGAGGCAGGACTCCATCTGGTTGGCAGAAAACTGCCCTCCCTGCCACCGCAGGTGCTGCTCGTTGTACAAATGGTTGAGGGTCGAGGCCCCCTCGGCGTTGATCACCGCCAGCCGGGGGATTCGGTCGATCAAACCGAGCATTTTCAGCTCGCCAAAGATTTTGCCAAAGGAACTGCTATTGCCGAGATTCCCACCGGGAACGACGATCCAGTCGGGAGGCTCCCAGCGCAGCGCTTCCAGCACGCGCAACATGATGGTCTTTTGACCTTCCAGGCGAAACGGGTTGACGCTGTTGACCAGGTAGATTCCCAGGTCCGGGCAGACCTGTCGGACGCGCTGCATCGCATCGTCAAAATCGCCTTCGATCTGGATGGTACAGGCCCCGTAATCGAGTGCCTGGGAGAGTTTGCCATAGGCAATTTTACCCGACCCGACAAAGACAATCGCTTTTACCGCGGCGGTCACCGCGGCGAACATGGCCAGGCTGGCACTGGTGTTTCCGGTCGAGGCACAGGCGGCAAATTTTGCTCCCTGGAGCGAGGCATGGGTCAGGGCAGCGGCCATTCCATTGTCCTTGAAACTGCCGGATGGATTAAAGCCCTCGTATTGCAGCAACAGCTTGCCGGGCTGCAGGCCGACCAGGTTGGCCAGTCGATCTGCCTGTTGCAATACGGTTTGGCCTTCACCGATCGTCAAGCAATCACCGATCTCGGTAAAGGGTAACAGTTCGTGGAAACGCCAGACCCCACTGAACCTCTGGGGGTTCCGTCTCTGCGACCAGAATTGTTCGAAATAATCGAGGCGTTCGGGGACCTTCAGCCGGTCCCACTCATAGCAAATGTCCAACAGGTGACCGCAGTCAGGACAGGCGACCAATGTTTGTGACAAATCAAACATCGCGCCACATTCGGGCGAGATGCATTTTTGAAATGACGCGCGTTGGAGGCTCATCACGGTCTCGGGAATACGACAGGGATCGAATTGAAAGGGAACCAACGGGAACCTGAACGGCGTAGTTTATTCCTTACATCACGTGACTTCAACGAGCCAGTAACCCCGGCATTCGGGTGGCTGTGGATGTCAAAAAAAACGGGTTATTCCGCTGGAAGTGACTTGATTGCAAGGGTTTATGGCCAAATTGGCCAAATTTAAAAAGGATTATTTGACTATCGGTAGCGCCGTACATAGAATGTGCCGCTCGCTGAGAAGGTGAGGCCAATCAATGGCTCATCCCGCCTCCCCTCGTCAGTCAACGGAGAACAGAGATGGCAAAAATGAAGAAATCCGAAGTGAAACCCTTCAAGGAGATGTTGCTTGCGCTGCGAGCAAGATTACGGGGGGACGTTTCGACCTTGGCCAATGCTGCCTTGTCCAAATCATCGGGTGGTGGTTCCGGGAGCTCCTCGGTTCCCAGCCATATTGCCGATATTGGTAGTGATACCTTTGAACAGGACAACACCATTTTGTTGATGAACAACGAGGGTGAGACATTGGCACAGATCGAAGCCGCACTTGAACGGATCGAAGAAGGCGTTTATGGTTTCTGCATTGAGTGTTCCTCAAAAATCCCGAAAATGCGTTTGAAAACCATCCCCTATACGCCTTATTGTGTCAAATGTGCCAGTGAGCTCGAGTCCGGGAACTACTAGTCCCAGTGACTCAACGGAAAATCGGACAAAGGACGTAGCCGTTCCAGGAAATCGCTACGTCCTGTTTTTTTGTCTGGTGATCATCGGTGCCGGGCTCGATCTCTGGACCAAGTCTTACGCTTTTGCCGATTACTATTCGCCCGAATTGGCGAAACAAGGTTTCCCTCAAATCCCTCATTGGTGGATCGACGGAATTTTTGGCCTGCAGACATCCCACAATCCGGGTGCCCTGTTTGGCCTGGGTGCCGGCTACAGTTGGGTTTTTGCTACGATTTCGATTGGGGCCCTGATCGGGATTTTCTGCTGGATGTTCATTTGGCGAGCAGGCTGTGACGGATGGCTGACGGTCGCTCTGGGCCTGGTGAGCGGTGGCATCATCGGCAATTTATATGACCGGGTCGGCTGGGGCTATGTCCAGGGATTCCCGGAAGCCGTCCGTGACAATGTGAGGGACTGGATCCTGTTCCGTCTGGAAGGTGTGCCGTTTTTTGACCCGTGGCCCAATTTCAATATCGCCGACAGCCTGTTGGTCGTCGGTGCGATCCTGCTGTTTTTACATGCGTTGTGGACCAAGCCTCCTGAGGCAGCGGACGAATCCTTACTTGCCGAGGACGACGAACATGCCTCGTAGTGTTGTTGAGGTTTCTGGCCAGCCGTCGCATGCCGGGCACGCCGCCGGGATCACCTTTCTTTGTAGGGGATAGAACAAATGTCGGTCTCTATGCTGAGTGAACGGCTCACCCTGGCCAACCGGATTGCCAGAGAAGCGGGTGAGATTATCCGGACCTACTTTCAGACCGATCGGTTTGAATTGGAGAAGAAGGCGGACCAATCGCCGTTGACGATTGCCGACCGGGAGACCGAGCAGTTCCTGCGCAGGGAGATTGAACGTGAGTTTCCTGAAGATACGATCCTGGGGGAGGAGTTTGCTGAGAAACAGGGGAACCCGGATGTCCGCTGGATCCTCGATCCGATCGACGGGACCAAGAGCTTTATCTCGGGTGTACCCCTGTTCGGCACGATGATCGGCGTGGAAATCCTCGGCGTACCGACCATTGGCTCGGTCTATTTCCCCGGCTTGGATGAAGGAATCTATGCCTGTTCGGGCCAGGGTGCCTGGCATTTTCGCGGCGAGGCATCGCCGACGCGGGCTACCGTTTCCGACCGCGATGAGCTGGCCGAAGCGGTCGTGGTGACAACTGAGGTTGAGACGTTTGCCAAACGGAATTCGATCGAGATCTGGCAACAATTGACCGAGGCGACCTATTTTGCTCGGACCTGGGGAGATGTCTACGGTTACCTGCTGGTCGCCACCGGGCGCGTCGACGTGATGATCGACCCGGTACTGAATATCTGGGATGCGGCCGCCGTGCAGCCGATCATCGAAGAAGCGGGTGGTCGTTTTACCGACTGGGCCGGTGTGGCCAGGATCGATGCGGGCGAGGCGATCGGCTGCAATGCGGCCCTGCATGAACAGGTCCTGCAGATTACCCGTCCCCGGGCAGGCCAGTTCAACGGTGACTGAGCTATTTTGCCAGACCAGTCGGTTGTGCGGATCCGGTTCGTCCGGTTCCTGTTTTGCCGATGATTCCGGGCAAAACGGTTCAAACCTGCCGATTTATTCAAGTTAGAATTGAAAAAAAATCGGGTTGTAATACGTTAATAAATGGAACACGTGCGGCCGGTACGTGGGATCCAAACCTTGTTCCCCTGAACCCTTTGCGGATTGCCAGTATGCCTCATTCTCGTTTCTCACAGCGCGCCCTTGATATGTGCCCTGGCTGGCCACTGATCCTGCTGTTCGGCTTGGGCCTTGCTCTGTCGGTCGGTTGTGAGACGACCGATTACGAGCCGCTGATCATGAAGAAGAAGCTGAAGCAGCTGGAGACCCGGATGGATGAACTGGGGGAAGGTTCCAATACGGCCCAGCACGAGGAACTGGAGGCCAGGATCCAGCAGCTGGAGCAGCAGATCAAGGCGCTCAAAGCGAACGGCGTTTCGACCGATTCGAGTGATACGAGTGATACGACTTCGGCCGATCCGGACGCGGGTAAACCAGCGGCCCTCTCTGCCGAGCAACAGACCGCGCTGATCGAACAGATCGAGGCGGTGGACGGTTATGTTTCGGTCAATGACGCGGGCGAAGTCTGGCAGGTCGACCTGAGCATCGCGACGCATGACAACGCGCTGGTCGAGCAATTGAAGGGCCTGCCCGGCCTGACGCATCTCTCCTTGAATGGAACCCAGGTCGATCTCGACACGTTCAAGTTGTTAGGCCAGATCGGGTCGTTGGAAAACCTGGGTCTGGAACAGTCCCCGGCCACAGCCGAGTCGCTGTCGCACTTGACGTCGCTCGAAAACCTGACCTTCCTGCAGCTCTTTCGCTCCGATGTCAGTGACGAGGCCTTTGAGTTCATCGCCCAGATTCCAAACCTGCAGCAGGTCCGCTGTGGCCAGACCCGGATCAGCGACGAGGCGCTGCGTCACTTGCAGGATTCCGAAACGATTCGGGCCCTCGACCTGATGGATTGCAACCGTGTCAGTGATGCTGGTTTGCAATCCCTCAAGGGGTTGCCCCGTCTCACGTTCCTCAAGGTCTGGGGTCCCCAGATTACCGATGCGGGAATGGAATCAGTTGCCCAGATGAAAGGGCTGAAAGTCCTCGGTCTCAACGACACGGCGGTGACCGATGCGGGGATCGAAAAACTGGCGGGTCTGAACTTGAAGGAAATCTACCTGTTCCGAACCCAGGTGGGCGATCCGGCGATGAAGGTCCTGGCGGGGATGCCCGACATGGTCACCATGAATTTGAGAGACACGAAGGTCTCGGATGCCGGTATTGCTTCGTTGACGAAACTTCCCAACCTGGCCAAGCTCGACCTGAGCGAGACGAATTCCCCGGGCGTGACCGATGCGGCTGGACCCTCGTTGGCCAAGATGGGTAATCTCTCCCAATTGAACTTGTGGGATACCAAAGTGGGTGACGACGTGGTTGCCCAGTTGACCGAATTGCCCAAGCTGCACTGGCTGAATCTGGATAAGACCAAAATTACCGATGCGGCCGTCAAGCAATTACCCGCGATGAACGACCTGGACTGGGTACACCTCGGTTCGACCGGCATCACGGACCAATCGGTCGAGACACTGAAGCAATTAAAGAAACTGAAATACCTGAACGTTTCGTTTACAGGGATCAGTGAAGACAAGTTCTACGACTTGTACGATGTCTTTTCCGAAACCGATTGTGAATTGATCGGTCCCTGACGTTCGTCTTGAGCGACATGTTCAGGCCTGCCGAAACAACCCCAGGACCAGGTCGCAGAGATCGGTTTCCGCGATTGGGTCGCCCGTCAACAGATCCGGGCAGGAACTCAAGACGACTCCCTGTTGTTCCAGCGAGACGGCCGGCGCCCCATGCGACCCGCGCACCAGGCTGGCATCGAGCGGGATCGATTTGGTCTCCCGGTCAAAGTGCAATTCCACCGGATCGTAACCCGGTTTGCGATGGATATCGACCGTGCGAGCAAAGCCGGGTGCCCGGGCGTCGTCCAGCCACCAGTAGTACGCCTGCCAACTGTTGGGAGTTGAAACCAGGATGACTTCCCCGCTCCGCTCATGGTTCATCTGCAGTTGTTGACGCTCCTGCAAGGCCAGCACCTGGCCGATCCCCGCTTCTCCCTGGAACAGATCCTTGACGCGATCGATGATGGCCGGTTCGGAGTCTTTCACAAACACGTGTGAGAACTGGTGGTCGACCATCGCCCAGGCGGCGCTGCCGGCCAAATCGAGATGTTCCCCGTCATCCTGTTGGCGCACCTGCAACAGGCCCGCTTCGCGGAGGATGCGATTCGGGTAACTGACGTGGTCGACCGGCGTGATCACGTATTCACTGGCGACCAGCCAGGTTACCGATTCGTGGGCCGCCAGGATTTTCTCGGCCAGTCCCCCGATCACCTGGTCCAGTTCCTCGACTGCCGTCAGGGCGGCTGGGCTATCGGGGCCCGTTTTCTGCGCCGCGTAATCGAGGTGCGGCAGATAGATATAGAAAAAGTCCGGTTGATAACGCTCAAAAGCGAGTGCGGCAGAGTCGGCAATCCACTGGCTCGATTGAATATTGGCCATGGGTCCCCAGAAGTGCTGCAGCGGGAAATGGCCCATCGACTCGAGCAGTTCACCGTAAAACGGCTGCGGCTTGGTATAGCACCAGAGGTCCTCACTCCCGTCCTCCTGGTGAATCGGGGCGGGCATGCAGACGTAATCGGCACCGCACCCCTTGCTCAGCATCGGGAACCAGGCGGCCGATTTCAGGTTCGGGTCAATTTGTGGCAGCCGATCCCAGATTTGAGGTGATTCAATCACTTCGTTCCAGGCGGTCCACATTTCGACGCGCTTTTCCTCTCGCCAGTAAAAGCCGTTGGCGATGACGCCGTGTTGTTCCGGTGTCTGGCCGGTCAGCAGGTTGGCTTGGGCTGGCCAGGTGACGGCCGGGAACGAGTGTTGAATCCGGGCCTGGCTACCCTGGTCAACAAGTGATTTCAACCTGGGCATGTTTTTCAGGTCCGAAACCCTCAGTGCCGGGACGGTTAACAGGATGACCTTGGAAGCCATGGCGTTCAACTTTCTGGCAACGACGGTAATTCACTAATCGTGTTGGCCAGGAAATCGAAAGACTGCCGGGCGATGTTAAAGGCATCATGGCTGTGTCGGCTCAACTCGACGTGCAGGCCGCCGGTGTAACCGATTTCCATCAACGACTGGAGGATGGGAGGGAAATAGATTTGCCCTTCTCCGAACATCAGGTGTTCGTGGATCCCGGCCCGCATATCTTCGATATGGACATTCAGGATTCGATCCTGCCAGCGTTGGATGAAGTCGACGATCGGCAACTCGCCCATGCAGAACAGGTGGCCAATGTCGAGTGTCAAACCGAGACGGGGTGAATCAATCCATTCCAACAGGCGCTCGTAGCTCTTCATCGTGTCAATGAACATGTCCGGTTCCGGTTCGAACCCGATCTCCATGTTCTGTTGTTCGGCATGCTGGAGCACCCCGGCCAGATTTTCGGCGAGCGTGTCGAGGGCCTGTTGATCTTCTATCCCTTCCGGTTTCTGGCCGGACCAGATCGAAACGCAATCGGCCTTCAGTTCCACGGCCGTATCGATACAGTACTTGAGGAATTCGACCCGCTTGGCAGCGATCGCCTGGTCGGGGTCGAGTAGTGTTGGGTAATGTTTTCGGTAAGGGTCCAGCAGGAAGCGGGCCCCCGATTCCACGACACAGTCCATTTTGTGGGAAGCGAGGCAATCCCGGATTTCCCGCAATTGGCTGTCCCGCTGGTCATGCAAGGGGGCGAGCCAGGCGTGATCGATCGTGATGGCCACGCTCCGATAGCCAATTTCGGCCAACATCTCCAAGGCCTGGACAGGCTCGTGGTGCGCCAGGCCGTTCGTGTTATATCCCAATTTCATGAATGAAAAACTGTATCGACTTCCCGGGTAGTATCCTCTTTCTCTGGACCTCCATGATGAATCATTGCGGCCAAAAATCAATTGGCCTGAAGCGCCGTACCCATTTTTTCAAACGGGAGATCACTCAGGTCGACGATATCCACTTGCCCAGCAGCAGACAGGGCAGCAACAGGGACAGGACGATTAGGGCATAGAAAAAATTGGGCTGACCGAATAGCAGACAGATCGACGCATCGTAAATGATCAGGCTTTTCAGTAAGGAAATCACGGCAAATTGCACCTGCCGTGGCCGGCATGAGCGGATGGCCAACAGGAGGCGGGTCGCGACGGGAGCCGAGAGCAGGAGGATCAGCAAAGGGAAGATGCGTTCCAGCTTGCCCGAATCAGTGCTGGTCAACACAGTCGTAGCAAAACCGGCCAGCCCCAACACGATGATGGCGGCTCCCACGATCAACGGCCTGCGGCTTTCGGGCCTGGCCTCGCTCCTGGCGAAACAGGTCAAACCGGTGATCAGGATGCCCAGACTGATCGCGACCCACCAGACCGACGGTGGCCAGCCGAGCCAAGCGTTTGGGGCAGTGACCGAGTCTTGCAGGAAACTGGCACCCAGCAGCACGTTCAGGCTGCGGCATAAACCCATAGCGACAGGCCCGGCCCAGGTCCGCTTGAGTGGTCCGTTGTAGAGCAGAATCGTGAGCGTCAAGAGCAACGCGATGAGTAGCGAGCGACTGCCCACCGCTGCCCCACAGAGGGTACCCAACAGGAACATTCCGATGCAGGCCCATCGCGCCGCCCCGATCCCGACCCGTCCATCGGCGATCGGCCGGTGCCGTTGATCTTCGCGGTCGGTGGAAACGTCGACGATATCATTGGAAACCATACCGGCCGAATAGAGGAAGAAGCTGGACGTCATCAGCAGGATCAGGGGGACGACCGGTTCCCAGCTTCCATGGACCAGCAGGAACCCGACCAGGATATTGGAGATTGCGGTGGGCGCTGCCGAGATCCGCAGCAGTTGCAACCAGGGCAACAGATGGTTGTCCCGGGAAATTGAGGTATCGGTCGTTGACATGCAGATCCACCGGCGAACAACTGGACTCCACCAGCATAGTTACCAGGCGGGGTCGTTTGCCAGCAGGGTATAAAAAAACCCGGCCGATTGTTGCCAATACCGCCGGGTTACCCCCCTGGGATATCGCATTGCTGCGACACCTTCATTTGAATCTGCAGGTTGTTATCGGCACTGTTCCGGAGAATACTTTGGCAAATCTTGACGAGAATAACCAAAGTAGGGACTGGGTAATCTACGAGGGTTAATTTCACTTTTTGGGTGAAATTGAGTTAACTGGCTGGGCAATTTGGTCGATGAACGAGATGGTCCGCTGCTGTTGTCGCATCGGCCATGCTGCGCAACAGCAGCGTATGAGCCAAATTGTGGATTCGGCGGAATGTCGCAACAACGTAGAATCAACTGGACCAGGGCGTTACCGGCCCTGGTGATTCCCATCTGCCTCGGTCTCTCCCTGTATCTGGGAATTTCCTTTTTGATCGAGCAGGATTTGATCGAGCACCCGACGCTTCGTCGGTACTTGGCTGGCCACCCGATATCCAAGATTACACTGGCGCTGTTCTGTATCGGTTTTGCATCCCTGGTGATGATCGCCGATAACCTCGGCCAGCAATTCCGGGCATTCAATCGGGTTCACCTTTCCCCCGATCTGCCGGACCGCGGTGCCAGGGGATCGGGACAACGGCGACCACTGGACCGGGAGACGGATTCGACAGCCGAGCGTGCTGCCCGTTCACTCGGTCGACTCCACCAGTATCCCAATCGAATTCATGGCCACTACCTGTGGCAGCGCCTGGAGAAAGGTCTCCAGTTCATTCAAAGGAATGAGTCGACCCAAGGTGTGGAAGACGAGTTGAAGTACCATGCTGACCTCGACATTGAACGCCAGCAGCAGCGCTACTCGCTGGTTCGTATCCTGGTCTGGGCGATCCCGATGCTCGGTTTCCTGGGGACGGTGCTGGGAATTTCCCAGGCCCTGGGCGGTATCCAGGTCGGCCCGGAGAATGACTTCCAGCAGATGATGAGCGGTCTCAGGTCAAGTTTGTATGTCGCGTTTGATACCACCGCCTTGGCCCTGACTTTGTCAATTGTATTGATGTTCATCCAGTTTCTGGTGGACCGGTTTGAAGTCCAACTCCTGTCGATGGTCGATCAGAAAGTGGTCCAGGAGATGGCTGGCCATTTTGAAAAGGAGCCTGCCACCGATGCCGGTACGGTCGCCATGGAACGGATGGGAAAGGTGGTCATGGCATCTTCCTACCAGTTGGTGCAGCGGCAGGCCGAGCTTTGGAAGGCGACCATTCAGGATGCCGAAGCGGCCTGGAAAACGACCGTTTCCGATTCGAACGAAGCGGTGACGGCCAGTTTGAAAGAGTCATTTTCCCAGGTCGTTGACCAGTTGCAGGTAGCGATTGGCAAGAACATTGTCAACGCCGATGAATGCATGAGCAAGCGCTGGGAACAATGGCAAGTGATGTTGTCCGACAATGCGCGGGCCGTGGCGGGCCAGCAGGCCGAAATGGTCCGTCAATCCGAGTCCTTGAGCCAATTGATCGAGCAGATCCGGGACATCCAATCAAAGCAGGGCGACGAGAATCAGAAAACGGGTTTCGTTGTGGATGAAAACCGTCTTAACGATACCTTGCAGACGCTTTGCTCAGCAATTTCCGATATGAAACCAGTTGTGAAAACGACCGATGATGACGTACCTGCCCCTCGGCGGGGTGAGTTGCCTGTTTACCAGGCGAGCGCTGCCATTCCAAGCGGTTGGCAATCAAGTGCACGTCCTATCTCCGTTGATACGTTTGTCTCCAATAACAAAACCGCATGAGACGTTCAGGTCGCCGCCGTGAAACCCTTGAGGTTTCTCTGTTTCCATTTCTCGCCGTGTTGATTTGCACATTCGGCGTCCTCTTTATCCTACTGGTCCTGGCGGTCAAGGTAGCCGACCAGAGTGCCCAGCAGGCGAATCAGGCTGACCTTGAGCAGATCGAAAAACGGGTAGACGAATTGAATGGGCAGTTGGATCTGGAACTGGTGCGGTCCGAGGGTCTCAGCGAAGTTCGCCCGGAACTGGTGGAACGCTTGCAGAATGTCCGGCACATCCGGAGCCATCTGGAAAATGAAATCAGGAGGATGAACGAAGAGGCGGCTATTTTGGCGCGACAACTTGAACGGCAGGATGAAGAACCGGGCAACCGCCAGCTGGAAGCGATCGACCAGCAGTTGAAGGAATGGGAATCCAGGCTGGCCGCAGCGGTGACCGAACTGGAACAGAAGCAGCAGCTGGTGTCCAATCGACAACCCGTCATGTACTCCATCGTTCCGTATGATGGGTCTGGCGGTGAGATGCGAATTCCGATCTATATCGAATGTCGCGGCAAGAGGATGATCATCCAGCCCCACAATATCACCATCGATCTCCCGGATTTTGCCATCCCGGTCAGCGAAAAAAACCCGCTGGATGCCGCCTTGATGGCTGTCCGGGAATATTACCTGCGACACGACCTGAATGGCTCCCAGGGCAGTCCCTACCCGCTCTTGGTGGTTCGTCCCGACGGCGCCGATTCGTACTCGCTGGCCCGGCATGCGATACGAGGCTGGGATGACGAGTTTGGGTACGAGCTGGTTTCCGAGAAGAAGAGATTGGTTTACGGCGAATCGGACCCGCAGTTGACCGAGGAGATTCGGCAGGCTGTGGCAGAGTCGATCCGGGAGCAGAGAGAATTGATGGAATACCGACGGGCCCTGGCAGCGAACGAACGACGGAGGGAGTCGATGGCCGTCAAGCCTGGCCTGCGGGCATCCCGTCGACATGGAGGATTTGTGAACCAGTCGGAGGGGATGGAATCTGGCCAAGGGTTAGGCCAAGCTGGACGTCAAGCTGGACGTCAAGTTGCCCATCGTGGAACGCCTCAGGCGGAGGGTAACGAACCGATGTTCGCGACAGGCAATGACCAGGAAGGGCCCGAACAGGCGGGCGGGCCTGATCAAACGGGTAGCCAGACGGGCGGCCGGGGAAGCGGGGTCAGCCTGGCTCAACAGCGCGGAAAAAATTGGGCTCTGCCATCGATGACGGCCGGGGCGGTCGGCTATCGGCGTCCAATCCGGGTCTATTTTTCCAGGGAAGAAATCACCTTCGAGACGAAAAGCCAATCGAGCCGCAGAGTGCGGATCAAGGTTGGTACCAACATGGTACTGGCTGTCGATACGATGGTCGACGAGATTTGGAGAATGATCGACTCTTGGGGTGTCACGGGGGCCAATGGCTACTGGGTACCCGAACTCAGGTTTACTGTGGCCCCGGGCGCGGAAAGCCAGATGGAACAGTTGCTTGAACTCCTGCAGGGTAGCGGCCTGGACATCGAAGGAGCGGGGCAATGAAGTCGGCCAATCTCAATGCTGGACAGGACTCATTCCTCGATATCGTGGCCAACCTGGTAGGCATTCTGGTCATTCTGGTTGTCCTGGTCGGCGCCCAGGCCCAGTCGTCCTGGACGCATCGCACCGTGGATACGGATCAACAGGAAACGGTGGAGGACTTGCAGGAAAAATTGGACTTGGCAGCCCGGGAGGCCCGCAGTCGCCAGTTGGAAAATCAGGAGTTGGAACAGAAAATCGCTGCCCATTGCTCGGTGGTTGACCAGTTGCAGGAACAGCGACATGCCATGCTGGTCCAAATGTCGATGGTGAAACGAGAACTGGAAAAACGAAACGAGGAAAATACCAGCGCCGAAAACCTGCGACTGGCGGCCGAAGCGAAATTGGACGACATGAAATACCAGTTTGCCTCGACGCGCAAGAAAATCAACGCGGTTCAGGCCAGCCGGCAGGCTCGTATTGAAGAGATTGAACATTTTCCCGCGCCGATCGCTAAGACCGTGTTTACGGAAGAAGTTCACTTCCAGTTGATGGGTGGTCGTCTCACGTTTGTCCCGATGGACGCGTTGCTTGAACGGATGAAGGCGGAATGGAAGGTGAAGGCCGAAAAGCTGCTGTTATCCAGCAATACCTATGAAACCGTGGGGCCGATCGGGGAGTTCCGTTTGCAGTACCAGTTGGCATCCAAAATGGTCAAAGTCCCCACCGAGATGGGCTCCGTCGATCGTCGCATTACCGAGTTTGACCACTTTGTCCTGAAGCCGCTTTCCAGTCAGACGGGTGAACAGGTGACAGTCGCGCTGGCCGACGGTTCGAACTTCGGTAACCAGATCGAACGGCTGAACCCGAACCGCACCACGGTCTCGCTCTGGGTTTACCCCGATTCGTACGACGACCTTTCGATCCTCAAGAAGCAGTTACGGGAAAAGGGATTTCAAATCGCGACTTGGCCGTTACAATTCGGCAAGTTGATCTCCGGTGGTCCCAAGGGGTTCCGCGCCGCATCGCAATAACCCCTTTCAAGATTGGCCTGGGGATGACCCATGGCGACAGGTAGCTCCCGGATGATCGTGGTCCATTTTCACCCTGTTCGATGAGTTGCTGTGGCCCGTAAGAATCCCAGGCGGAATATCAGTCGTACGGAATCGAAAAACGCTGCCGGGAAAGTGCATGGCGGCTGGCAAGTTCGACTGCAGCGGCGCGGTCGCACGACCAGCAAGTATTTTTCTGACAACCAGTTTGGTGGTCAACGCAAAGCATTGCTGGCAGCCAAGCAGTACCGGGACAGCCTGGAACAGGCCTCGTCGAAATACTCGGTCAGCGAACTGGCTCGGAATCCCTCGGCGCGCAACCGCTCAGGAATTGTCGGGGTGCGGCGACACAAACAGGTCAACCATCGCGGTGATTACGAGTTCCATTACTGGTTCTGGGTCGCCCAGTGGACCGATGGCCACGGTCGCCGTCGGACCCGCTCTTTTGCTGTCGATGCGTTTGGCGAGGATGAGGCGTTTCGACTGGCCAAAGAGGCGCGCGGCCAGGGGGTCAGGCAGGCCAAGCGTTAGTAACCGGTCATGATTTACCAGCAGACCTTGACCGTTTCCCCCGCACCGATGCCGAGCATTTCACTGAGACTGAGGCCGACGATTTCAATTTCAACGGTCCCCTTCTCACCGATCTTGGCCACCATGGTCGATTCGGGTTGGTCGTGGTCGAGGTCGAACAGTCCAAACGTCTGATGTCCGGAAAACTCGATGGAGATATTTTCATCGTGCGGAGCGCCGGCCAACTGTTCTTGCAGGATGTCCGTCACCAGGCTTCCACTTGGTCCGATCTCTGAAATTCTTCCCTCGACACAATGTGGCAATGGTCTATCTCCCGGGATCGGTTGTCCAGAGGCGTTCCAAGCTATTGATTAACCCGGGACAAGCAGTGCCTGAAAATGTTCCGAAAATGTTCCGTAACGTCAAGAAGTCTTCCATTTTGATCAATCTTGAAAGACCGTGCAAGTTTGATTTGAGGGAAGCCCTTGTCCGGGAACTGCTGAGCTCACAAGCCATCGCGAAGCGTTGCGGAGTCGCTGCAACCCTTATCCTGTTTTCATGAAATTTAAGATTTGTTTACGTACCAGAGCCGGATCAACATTGCGATTGATCTGCTTGGCCTGGCCAATCAGATTTCCGACTGCCTTGGTATTCCCTTCTCTTATCTGTTGGATAATGTCGGGGTTTTCCTCGATCACCTGCCGGCAGATGGCCGCCAGCTCGTCATCTTCGACAGGGGCGATTCCGAGTTGTTCCATCGACTCCTCGAGAGAGAGTCGCTGTTCCATCATTTTTTGCATGACCGCTTTACCTCGCGACGTATCCAGTTTTCCAGACTGGATCAGTTTCAGAAAGGCAATGAATTGCTCGGTTGAAACAGGGAACTGATCGATGTCTGCCTGCTGTTCTTTAAGATATCGCAACACTTCCTGTTGCAACCAGTTGCTGACCAGTTTCCCATCGTCCAGGGGGCGGGCAATCGTTTCGAAAAAGTCGACAAACCGCCTGCCCTGTTGCACCAGGACCCCGGCATCGTAGGCAGAGAGAGAATAAGCCGAAATCAGTTCCGCCCGTTGTTGGGAAGGGAGCGGCCCAATTTTTTTCCCGATGGTCTCCCGTTGCTCCACGGTGGTATGGACGACCGCCAGATCGGGTTCGGGGAAGTAACGGTAGTCGGCCGAGTCTTCCTTGGTTCGTTGCAGGACGGTTTGGCCCGATTCGTCATCCCAGCCTCTCGTCTGTTTGGCTGCCTGGTCGATAGTCCGTCCGTCTTCTTGCCACTGTTTCCATTGTCGTTCCGATTCAAAGTCGATCGCCCGCTGAACCGCTCGAAAACTGTTCAGGTTTTTTATTTCCACGATCGGCGTGGCAATCGTCCGATCCCCTTCCGCCAGATGCAGGTTGACGTTGGCATCGACGCGCAAGCTCCCTTCCTGCATGTTGCAGTCGGAAACCTGAAGATTGGACAGGATCAGCTTGAGTTCTGTGAGAAATGCTTTCGCTTCCGTACCCGACCGCAGGTCGGGCCGGGTGACGATTTCCAGCAACGGGGTCCCGGCTCGATTCAGGTCGATCTTCGAGCTGCCGCCCGCTCCCGTTTCATCATGGCTGCTCTTGCCTGCATCTTCCTCAAGGTGAGCCCTTTCGATTTGTACCCGGCGATCGGCGAAATGGGCCTCGGGATCTATCAGGTCCAGGTAACCGTTGGCGCAAATGGGACGGTCGAACTGGCTGATCTGGTAACCCTTGGGCAGATCGGGATAAAAATAGTTTTTTCGGTCCCACTTCGTGTTCGTTTCAATTTCGCAGTTCAATGCCAGCCCAACCTGGATCGCCAGGTCGAGTGCCTGTCGGTTGAGGACCGGCAGAGCGCCCGGCGCGCCAAGGCAGACCGGGCAGATATGGGTGTTGGGTGGGGCGCCAAATCGAGTGGAGCAACCGCAAAACAACTTGCTTTGTGTGTCCAGCTGCACGTGAACTTCGAGGCCGATTATGGTCGCTTTTTCGCACGACATCAGTCAGGCCTCCGAGTGTGAAAATCGGTCTGCTGCTGGTACTGGTGGGCAACCTGCAAGAGCGTCGATTCAGCAAAAGGACGACCCTGCAGTTGCATCCCGATGGGTAGGCCGTTGGCATCTGTCCCACAGGGGATCGAGAGGGCCGGTATGCCAGCCAGGTTGGCGGACACGGTGTAGACGTCTGCCAGGTACATCGATAGTGGGTCATCTTCCCATTGGCCAATCGGGAGGGCGGTGCCAGGTGTCGTGGGGCCGACCAGTAGGTCGACCTCTGCCAGAGCCGTGTCAAAATCGTGTTTTACCAGCCGCCTGATCTGGGATGCCTTCCGGTAGTACTGGTCGTAATAACCGGAGCTGAGAGCGAACGTACCGAGCAGGATCCGTCGCTTGACTTCCTGTCCAAAGAACTCGGAGCGGGTTCGGCTGTACATTTGGTCCAGACTGCTTGATTCGGCCCGTCGGGTGTAACGAACCCCGTCGAATCGAGCCAGGTTGGCGCTCGCTTCGCACGGCGCAATCACGTAGTAGGCGGCGACGGCATGGGAGGCGTGCGGCAGTTCAATATCGACCAACTTGGCGCCGAGAGACTGCAAAACGTTGAGTGCTTCTTGCAGGGCCACTCCGATTTCCGAATCCAGCCCGGTACCGAAGTGGTCACGGCAAACGCCAATCCGCAGGCCCTGGATATCGGAGTCGAGCTGGTGGGTGTAATCGTCGACGGCACGTTGGGCCGAAGTTGAATCACTCGGGTCGTGGCCGGCGCAGATCTCCATAAGCAGGGCGGCATCTTGAGCGGACCGGGTGATCGGCCCGATCTGTTCCAGGCTGCTGGCGTAGGCAATCAGTCCGTAACGGCTGACCCTGCCGTACGTCGGCTTCAAACCGGTCAGGCCACAAAAGGCGGCGGGTTGGCGAATCGAGCCGCCCGTATCGGAGCCCAGCGCCAGGGGGGCCAGTCCGCCAGCGACGGCGGCTGCCGAACCGCCACTGGAACCACCGGCAACCCGCTGTGGATCCCATGGGTTGCGCGTATTGCCAAAATGCGGGTTTTCGGTGGAACTCCCCATGCCGAATTCATCCATCATCGTTTTACCGATCAGGATGGCATCGGCTTCCAGCAGACGCTGGACGGCCGTGGCATTGTAAAAGGGGACAAACTCTTCCAGCATGCGCGATCCGGCCGTAGTCCGGATCCCCTCTGTACAGATTCCGTCTTTGACCGCCACGGGCAGTCCGGCCATTCGCCCCACGGTTTCTCCCCGCTGTCGCCGCTGGTCGATCGAACGGGCCTGATCCATGGCCGACTCGTGGGCCACGGTCAAAAACGCATTCAGTTCCGGATTTTGATCGTCCGTTCGTGCCAGGAAATAACCGACGCAGTCGGCCGCGCTCAGTTCTTGCCGGTCCAGTAAATCGATCAACTGATGGGCCGAGAAGGAGGAGAGATCCATTTAGTCCTCCCGGGAGTCCTGCTGGCCAAACACGGGTGGCACCAGGAAGTGCTCGCCGTCAGTTTGAGGAGCGTTGTGGAGGATGTCGGAACGCGGACAACTCGGTCGAATTTCGTCGGTTCGTGTCGAATCTTCGGTCGATCCGATTCCGTAAAATGGATCGACATCATCCAGTGCCAACTGGTCGATTTGTCCCACGAAGGCCAGGAGTTTTTCCAGTTCGATCTGAACTTTCTCAGCTTGCTCAGAATTCAACTCAATCCGCGCAAGGCGGGCAGTAGATTCTGCGGAAAAACGTTCTTGGGAACGACCCATCGATTCACCGTATCCATGGACCGGCGGAGACTGGCCGGGTGACTAACCGGGCAGTTTGAATGGCTTCTGCTTGACGGCCTTGCGGACCATACCACTGCGGATGCACTGGGTGCAAACTTTCATCGTCTTGACGCCACCGTCAGGTGTCGCGACACGAACCCGTTGCAGGTTGGGTCGGAACTGGCGACGGGTGATCCCGGTAATTTTCGTACCGACACCGCCCAGATATTTCGCCTTACCCCGTGTTTCCACCGAGTTGCCCATTTGGGCCCGCTTACCACAAACTTCACAAACGCGTGCCATCGCTGCACCTGATCCCAACTCTGAGTTCTGCCGATTACGCTCGACTATCATTAGAAACGAATTCGGAAGTATACCAAGGCAGGCTTATTTTACAACGGCTAGTTTTGCGAGAATTCCAGCCAATCGGACCGCTTTTCCCGTTCTCCCGGAGGTTGCACAGCCTCTGGCAGGGAGACCTGGCAAGCCTCGATCGCCTGCTGGAAACCGATGATTTTCCGGAGGTCCTGCGGGTGATTGCGGAACCAGGAGAGGATGATCAGCTGGAGGCTGATCTCCAGGCGGCTGGCGGGTAATTCGGCCGGCCCCTGGGCGACCTGGATCAACGTGCCCCGGGTCGTTTTAGCCCGGTCCGCCTGACGGGTCGGTTGGGCGATTGTCTGCAAGAGTCTTCCCTGTCGCAGCACGAGCCAGGCCACCCGATTTTTCCGATTCAGAACTGGCAGGACACCGTTCAGCTTGGTGAATCCCATCCGCAGTCCCTGCAGGCGGCGGTCCAGCCAGGAGAGGTGGTCGAGGCGGTCACGGATACTGGCTGCCCGCTCGAATGCCTGTTGCCCGGCGGCCGTCCGCATGTTTGATTTCAATTGATCGAGCAAGGTCCGGTCCTGGCCGGTCAGGAATCGAACCAGTCGGTCGACTCGCTGCTGGTAATCGTGGGCGCTGCAGAAACCAGCACACGGTGCCGGGCACGTCCCCAGTTCGTAGCGGATGCACTGGGCGGTCGAGAGATTGTCAAACAGATGGAGTTGGTCGTTAAACTCAAACCCGGTTTTATCGGCGCAGTCGCGCAACTGGAATTCATGATTCAGGCTTTCGATTGCCCATTGCAATCGCCGGGTTCCCGCGATCGGACCAAAGGCCTGTTCGACACGGGGGGAAATTTGTCGTGCCAGGTACGCGTTGGGTGCTGGAGAATTGCTGAGACAGACAAAGGCAGGTTTCAGTCGGTGGGGCTGACCCTGAGAGTTGAAAGCGGGTCGCCAACGATAGATCAGCTCCTGTTCCCGGATCAGGGCCAGGAGTTCGTTGGCCACCGGTTCCCATACCAGTGATTCACTCGCCTGGCGGATACGGACCATCTTGTGGTCCGTCGGGGTCTTGGCAAAGTAGGAGAGCAGGCGACCGCGGAGTGATTTGGATTTGCCGACGTAAACAAGTTGACCGTTGGCGTCCAGCCAGCCGTACACGCCCGGTCGTGTTGGGCACTGTTCACGCAACATCTGCCGCGCTGCCAGCCGCCCCGGGGGGATCGGGCTAACACGCCGGCGACCGCGTAACGTCCGAACCAGGATGGACGGACCGAAACCGGTGAATCGTTGCGGCCGTTCGATTAAGGTGCTCATGGTTCCTTGCCAGAATCCTCCGGATTCCCTCCCTCCTGCCGCCCAACGGGTAGTGATCCGGGGTGATCGGCCGGGGCGTAAAAAATTTTGGTCCACTCAATCATGTCTGCCAAGTGAGCGAGCGAGTCATTTTTTCGTTATTGCCAGTAAACTCTGCCAGCGAAACGGGAAGGCCGTTCGCTGCGGCCCGGAATTTGTGACTGCTTTAACGACTTTTCCGTCGAATCGTCAATTTGTTGTAAATGACTTGGATAAATTCATTTGACAAGACGATAAGGTGTAATGCCCATGCCGGGAGGGCGGGACATGGATTGTCCCGTGTCAGGATAAAAGTCATAGCATGACGACGGAGCGACATGCTGTGACTTTTTTTTGCGCTAGCGTGGGCCAGTTCACGCTGATGGATAATCATGCCGAAATCATGTCGGCACTGATATCTCTGGAGCGTTTTTGTCAGACGGGTTCCCTGGTCCGATCAATCGAGAATGGCCGTGGTTGCTGGCTGAGCCACTTGCGCCATTGCCATCTCAAAAAGAGAAACCAGATCAGGAACCCTAGTACTACGACAAATAGTGCAGCCGCAAAGGTTCCCGTTAAAAGTCCAAAGACATTGTTCCACAGCGCGCCGAGTATAAAACTGGCGGCCGTGATGAGGCCGACCACCGTGGCACACCCGAGCGTCCAGTTTTTAGCTTGGCGAATGTCCGAAGGGACATTCCATAACATGCGGGCTTGGCAATGCCCGCAACAAGCTACTGGATAACTTGATGTAACGGCTCCGTGTTCATTGTGATGGGTTGCTGTCGTTTGTCCGGCTATTGTGTGTGCTCGGCAATGGCCGCACCACGCTACCTTTGGATCGGGTTCGTGGGAACTGATGGCTCTCTCTGGAATCGGCTCTTTTTCTGGTTGTGGCTGCCGACTTTTTTTGATTTTCCCAGCCAGTGCCGCAACGGCGACGATGGCCAGCACCAACAGTATCAAAATGACGCCTTTGACTTCACCCAGAACGATCGGCGAGGCAAAGAGTGTGAAACCGGCGGCTGCCAGTCCGAGCATGCCGATGATCTTGTTGATCAGGGGGACTTCTTCCGCTTTATCGGAGAGGTTGAGGAAGGCTGTTTGGGCGGCGGCCAAGACGACGGCTGTGAGAACGACCGTGTAGATAACGATGTCGAGCGGTTCCATCTACATGTCTCCTGCCGCGGGCGTGGATCGTCTGTCGTCTGTATTCTAGTGGAAATAAAGTCGCCCTGCAGAGTCTTGGCCTAGGGAGTGGCACTGGCTGAGCCCCGTAACGGGTTAACAGCCAACGGTAACTCGTGATGGTTGATCTTCTGTTTCGGTCAAAAAACAAACATGCCAGACGAGGAAGCCGGGTTATTTCCGGTTCTTTCTGGCCCGGGTGTTGCCTGCTTCACGTAAGGATTTGCCAAGCAGTTCGTCGGCCCGTTAAGGTGTGTTTTCATGCGGCTTCCACCTTGGATTGGCTCGATGATCCCCTCTTCCAGAAACCGGTCCACTCGAATCAGCTACAGCCCGATCCTGTGGGTGGTCGTGGCATGGTGCGGGGGCATTCTGTTCGATCGAACGATCGATGTCAGTTTCGTGATCAGCTTGACGGTTTCCTTATCCGCCTGGGTGCTTTGGTGTTGGCTGTTCTTGCGATTCAAGCGACATGGCCGGGCAGAACGGATCGCTGCCTTGGTTTTACTTATGTCGATTGCCGGTTTGGGGGCAAGTTGGCACCACGGTCGCTGGAACTGGTTTCCCGCACGGGATATCAGTCAGTTTGCTTCTGAAATTCCGACCCCGGTCTGCCTGCGGGCCGAGATTCGTTCCGAACCGCGCCCGATGGCCTGTACGGAAGGAAGCTTGTTGAACCCGATCCCCTCGCGGTCGCGAACTCTTTTGAAAATCAAGCCACAGCAAATTCGCAACGGCAGCGTTTGGGAATCGGTGTCGGGTCGTTCGGAGTTGATGATCCACGATCGATGCCGACATTTGAGAGTAGGTGATCAGGTACTGATATTTGGTACCCTGGTCAGAATTTCGCCACCGTCCAATCCGGGCCAGTTTGATTTTCACGAGTCAAGTCGTGGTGAGTCGAGATTGGCGATCGTGCATGCCTATTTCAGTGATTCCGTCCGCGTTGAATCGTCGGTCAACCGGGCGGTTCCTGGCTGGTTGTTGTCGACGCTTCGCCGTCAATTCAATGACCTCGTTTGGGAATATGTGGGTCCGGACCGGGCCCCGCTGGCTTCGGCCATTCTGCTCGGTAATCGGGAACAACTCAGCGCGACTCGACGGGAGGAGTTTGTCCAAACCGGGACCGTTCACCTGTTGGCCATTTCCGGTTTGCACGTGGGGATTTTAGCCGGGACTTTTTTCCTGCTGTTTCGTGTTGGCTTTGCCAGTCGCCACTGGGCACTCTGGTTGACCCTTGTTTTTGTCCTGGTGTATGCCTGGTTGGTCGAGTTCCGTCCACCCGTTACCCGGGCCTCGATCCTGTTGGTCCTGCTATGCCTTGGTCGGCTGTATGGGAAAAGGGGGTTTGGTTTTAACCTGCTGGCCCTGGCTGCCCTGGTCGTGCTGGTGATGAACCCGGCTGACCTGTTCCAGGTAGGGCCCCAGTTGTCATTCCTGGCGGTGGCCGGAATCATCCTGTTTCGAGACTGGATTTTTCGCCCACCCTCAGACGACCCGCTGGAACGATTGATTCGGACGACGCGCTGTTGGCCAACACGTTGTTTGCAGAGATTAACCTGGCGTGTTCGACAAGTAGTGCTGGTGAGCAGCCTGATCTGGTTGCTGGCGTTACCGCTGGTGGCGTGCCGATTTCACCTGGTTTCCCCCATCGCTCCCTTGCTGAACCCGTTGCTGCTGATCCCCATCAGCCTGGCTCTGTACACGGGAATGGGCCTGTTCCTGTTTGGGGGTTGGTTGAAACCGGTAGCAGATTGCCTGGGAATGGCCTGCACGTTTGCCCTGTCCGGTCTGGAGTCGGCTATCCAGGTGTGCCAACGATTGCCATTCAGTCATTTTTGGACCGTCGGTCCATCGGCGCTGGCCACACTGGCTTTTTACCTTGGGTTTTTTGCCTTGTGCATCGGTTTGCCCAGATCAAAGCAAAAGGTCTGGCTGCCCCTATGCGGGCTGGCCTGGCTCGTCTGGGCCTGGCTGGTTCCGGCAGCGATCCATTCACACTGGCAACGCTCCGATCGTCAAGCTGAACTGGTTTGTACGTTTGTCGATGTGGGTCACGGGACGAGTGTGCTGATACAGACCCCGGGTGGAACGAATCTGCTGTACGATGCGGGGACGCTTGGATCGCCCCGGTTCGGCTTGAACAATGTCTCGGGCTTACTTTGGTCGGAACAGGTGCGACATGTCGATGCGTTGTTTGTTTCCCATGCGGATCTGGATCATTTCAATGTGATCCCGGATTTGTGTCGACGTTTTTCCATCGGTGTGGTTTATCTCACCCCACCGATGAACGACAGTTCATCCCTCTCTGTTCAATTGCTGTTGGATCGTTTGCAAGAACAGAACATCGAGGTGCACGAATTGAGCTGGAAAACCGAGTTCCAGTGGGGAGGACATACCCGGGGAACCGTCCTCTCCCCGCCCCCTGAAGGGACTGGGTCCACGGACAACTCGGACAGTATTGTCCTGCTGATCGAAGCGTATGGGAGAAAGTTCCTGCTTCCGGGTGACCTGGAAGGGGTCGGTATGGACCTGCTTCTTTCCCGGCCACCGGTTGACTGTGATGTGGTGATGGCTCCCCATCACGGTAGTCCCAACAGCCGGCCGGACGACTTCCTGGAATGGTCGCGACCGGAATACGTCCTGGTAAGTGCCAGCCCGAAGAAGGTCGCCAACCAGACGATGGAGATCCTGGGTCGCAACGGGCGTACCGTGCACCGAACCGGTGCCCCGGGAGCCGTTCGTTACCGCGTCGAGCCATCCGGCAATCTGATCCAGGAAACGTACCGGGCTGGGAAATGGCAAACTGATTGAACGGTTGGCAAAACGGTCTACGTTTCATCCGAGCTAACGTATTCGCAGGAGATCACGACCCAGGCGGCGAGGAACAAGGCGGTCACGATCGCCACGGCGAGCCATAACAGGTGCCAACCTGTCGACGGCGCTTCGGCCAATGAATAGTGGGCCATCAGATCGGCCAGGGTCACTCCGGCCTCTTCTCCAAACCAGCGGTAGCCGATGAATTGCAGATGGTACCGCAATGTCAGACGGCTGACGACGGCCGGTACGTTGGCCAGGACCATGCCGGATAAGATCGTGTAGGCGGCGGCGACGACCATCGCCCGGCGATAGAACATCGTTCCAATCAGCGAGTAGATCGCGCCGTAACTCATGCAGCCGATCAGATAGAGAAGGTTCATGCTGAACCAGACCCAGATCGGATTCCTCAGGGAGCCGGACATCGTTTGAATGACGACCAGGCAGCCGGTGATCGAGATCAGGCTGATCGAAAACCCGAACAGGACTGCCGAACAATACTTGCCCAGTACGATCGAGATGCGGCCCCCCGGGCGACTGGCCACAAAGATCCAGCTCTTGCCTTCCAGCTCGGAATAAATGTTGGGTGTTGCCCACAACAGCATGCCGAGCAAGGAGACGATCGTGACAAACAGGACGGTCACGATCAACGGGTACTCAAACGTCTCACTGGTAAACCGGAAACCGACAAAAATCAGCGCCAGCATCACGGGCGGGAACAGCGCGAGGATGGCCGTCACGGCTATCCGTTGCAGCGACAGGAAATTGCCCAGTTCGAACTGGAAGGTTGCCAGGATGCTGTGCAGCCATCTCATGTCAAAGGTCCTCCCTGGGATTCCCCTCGGTGTATCTTCATCAAGGTAGAAAAGAGGTGGCTAAGTGACTCATCGGCCGATTGCATCTCGTAGATCTCAATCTGGTTGCTGGCCAAAAGACCGGGTAAAACCTGGTAGACCTGGGCGGCTGAACGGGTGGCGACCTGCAGGACCTCACCCGCTTCACCCCGTTCGGCAGCCACGATCGAAATTTCATCGACGGCCGCGTTCTCTACCAGTTGACTGGCCAGCAGTCGGGCCTGGGAGGTGCGGAGCCGGATCGTGTTGGGCGTGTCAGCCAGGATCGACCGGACCTGGTCCGGTGACCCCGAAGCGAGCAGGCGTCCCCCCGATATCAGCAGGAACGAAGGGTGGACCGCCTCGACTTCATGCAGGATGTGACTGGCCAGGATCAGGCTGCGACCCTGGCTTGCCCAATCCTGCAGGAACTGGATCATCTCTGCGCGACCGACCGGGTCCAGCCCGTTGAAAGGCTCGTCGAGGATTAACAGGTCCGGCTCGTGGGCGATCGCCTGGGCCAGCTTGGCGCGTTGTCGCATGCCCAACGAGTAATTTTGCATCGGTCGGTGCATGGCATCTTCCAGGCGGACCTGGGCCAGTGACTTCCGGGCGAGTTGATCCGCCACCCGGGACGAAAATCCCTGTTTGCGAATCAGGTACTTGACCCATTGGTAACCGGTCACGCGGGGATAGGAGACCTCGGTCGCCGGGCAGAGACCAATCCTTTTCAATAGCGAATCCCGGCTCCAGGGATTCTTGCCAAACAGGCGCACCGAACCGAGGGTCGGTCGAAGTTGTCCCAGGATCAGGTTGATGAGGGTTGTTTTACCCGAGCCGTTGGGTCCCAACAGGCCGTACGTCCCTGGTTCCAGCGCCAGGTTGATATCGTTGACACCAATCACTGTTCCGTACAGTTTCGTTACCTGGTCGAGTTCAATCATCATGGCTTTTTCCTAAATGCGAGTCGGTGCCGAGACCTGGCGAAACAGCACCAGCAGCGCGACGAGGGTCAGGAAACTGAGAATCATGAAACTGGGCCAGATATCCGAGAATTGATCAAAACCGAATACCCAACTCTGGACGTCACCCAGGTTGTTGTAAAGCGAGATCAGCGACCAGTTTTCCACCAGCGGAGAATTCATTACCTGTTCGGAGAAGGGTGGTTCCCGGAAGGAAACCGCCTGGCTGAGGACGATTGCCAACCATGCCCCATGCCCCATGATCCACAAAGCGAACCAGGCAAACGTGGCAAATCTCGATTCCTGGGTGAGAGACGAAAGCATCAAGGCGATCGAGGCCGTCGGTAAAATCAGGATCAATGTAGCCGCCAAAATCCGAAACGGGATGTCCCAGGTCATGCCGATAATGGACCATTCGGTCGACAGCATGACCCCAAATACATAGAGCACCAGGGCGGGCAGGCAGGTGATGAACGCGATGAACATTGCCGGAACGACCAACTTGCCGAGGATGTATTCGAACCTGCCAATCGGGCGAGAAAAATACAACAGGAAAGCGCGTGAGCGAACATCCCTTGATATCAGTCCAGGCGCGATAAAGCCGACCAGGAACAGCAACATGATCGATTGCGGGTAGCGGAAAAACGTCATCAGCAGCCATGACCAGACGATATGACGTGTATCGGCCCCCGGCGATTGCAGTGCATCGATGACGATATCGCTCTTGGGCAGCATCGCCAGATTCTCCTGGTATCTTTGCAGTCTGCGGACTTCAGGAGGCAGGTTTCTTCGAAAACGACGATTATCGCGTCGGTTACCGAGATCCAGTTGCTGAATCTGTCGCATCTGCTCTGTCGTTTTACTCAAGTTCTCCTGCAAATCGGGTTGAGCCATGTACTGTTCCAGGACGAACACGGCCAATCCCCAGTAGAGAACCGGGAAGAAACAGATGAACATCAACCGCCGCACCCAGCGCGAGCGCAGGACGACACGGATGCCTGTTCTGGAAATGATCCACCAGCGACGGGAAACGGGAATCTTCTGGCCTTCCCAACCTCGGTAGCCCACTTTATGAATCGGCAACGTTGGCCTCCTCAACAGCGGACATGAAAATTTCTTCCAGCGAGTTCTTGGCCGGGCTCAGCGCGTGGATCGAGACGCCGTTCTGCTGCGCCGTTTTCCATACCAGTTGGGACAGGTTTTCCCGATCCCCCGAGACCTTCAGGTGCCGGAAATCGTGGTCCTGTTGCACCTGCAGTCCGAGTCGCTGCAAGTCTTCGGTAAAGGCTGTTTCTTGACGGGCCAGCTTGACCGTAATCGTGGGGGCGGTCGGACGGTTAAGGACTTCCAGGCTTTCGTTCAACCGAACCTGCCCCGAGGCCAGGATCAGGGCGTGGTCACAGATGGTCTGGACGTCAGGCAGGATATGGGTCGAAATCAGTACCGATTTTCCGGCATCCCTGCACAGGATCTGGATCCGGTTCAGCAGGTTGTCCCGTTCCTCGGGGTCCAGGGCGGCAGTCGGTTCGTCGAAAATCAGTAACTCGGGATCGTGGACGATCGCCGCGGCAAACTTGATCTTCTGTCGCATACCGGTCGAATAGGTTTCGATCTCACGGTAACGTTCCTGCTTCATGCCACAGAAATCCAGGATTTCGTGCGATCGGCGCAACGCCTCGGTCGCTGGAATGCCGGCCAGGCAGGCCGAGAACTGGACTGCCTCGACTCCCTTGAGGCCAGGGATGTAGCAATCGTCTTCTGGCATGTAGCCAATCTTGGATCGAATCAGCCGTCCCTGTTTTCCCAATCGATTGCCCAGCACCGTACCGCTGCCACTGGAAACCCGTACGAGTCCCATCAGGACTTTGATCAGCGTTGATTTGCCAGCGCCGTTGGGGCCGAGCAGCCCGGTGATACCTGGTTGGATCTCGAAACTGACATCGTTCAGCGCCCGCATGCGCCGGTAATTCTTGACGATGTTCTGAACCGCGATCAATGGAGGCATAGGTTTGCGTTGGAATCGACAAAATGGGGGACGGGGCGAACGGCCGGGACGTGAGCCAAGTTCAAGTCTGGCCTCGAGAGAAGGTCTGGTAAAGAGCCCTTATCCAGGCCCGGTCTACAAATAATGGAACTCCCGCGGTTTATTGACTGGACCGTGGGAAACGGCCATCTTATCCTATAGAGAGGTGATCTGCGTCCCGGTTTTTTCAACGAGCCAGTTCGTTTTCCAGGTCGGCCCCTAATTCCCGATGTTTTTATTGGATATCTCACAAGAGGAGAACCAGATGTTTCATCCGATTCGATACGCCGCGGCGATTGCGATTGGCGCTTTGTTGACCCTTCCTGTTTCCGGACAGTCACTCAACGGTGAATGGTCGGTCGCTTCGGGGACGATGGATGGACAGACTGTTCCTGCCAATGCCCTGGCGTCGATGAAGTTGTCGATTAACAGCACCAGCTTCTCGGCCGTTTCCGGCAGCCTCACTTCGGGTGGGACGTTGGGGGCCAACAGCTTGGCCACCCCGGCCCAGCTGGTCTTCACCATCGACAATGGTGCGGACAAAGGGAACAAGGTCAATGCGATCTACAAGTTGGATAATGAGGGCCTGACCATTACCTTCAGCAAGGATGGAAGTTTTCCGACCGGGTTTGCTTCGACGGCCGACAACAAGTTCCTGCAGCTCGTTTACCGCCAGGCTGGCAGCGCCGGCAATTCGACCGCTGCGACGAACCCGAACGCCCCAGGACAGGATCCGAATGCCGTGGAATCGGGTGTCACGGGTGGAGATGGCGGGGGCGCGTCGTCCATTTTCAAGTAACTCGCTGTTGCTTGGACCGAAGCCGATTTCACAAACATCTTTCATCAGCCTGGTAGCCTGTGCGGTGGAAGCGTAGTGAACCGAAACGGCTGGGTGAGTTCATGCGGTCAAGGCAAGGAGAGTGAGTTGCGCTGCAAGCAGTTGGCCATCCCGTTAACCCTGCTGTTGGTATGTTGCGGATCGGCGCCGGCGCGATGCCAGGATTCTGATCGAACCTTGTTATTGGTCGATGACCGACATGTGTTGTACCGCTCAGGGACCGAGCGTTTTCTGCATCCGACGACGCGTTGTCCTGCCAATCCGGTGATCGCCGAGACCCTTCCCTGGGAGGTCGCGATTGCGTGGACTTCTGTGCATTACGATCCGGTGGGTCAACGTTACCAGATCTGGTATCAGGCGTACGGAGGCCCGGGATCGCCGCAGCCCCAGTGTGTGACCTGCTATGCGACGTCCCGGGATGGGGTGCAATGGTCCAAGCCCCGCCTGGACCTGTTCCCTTACGGCGAGACCGAAAGGACGAACATTGTCATGGTCGGCAATGGCGGGCATTCCTTGCGGTACGGCAATGGCGTTATCTTTGACCCGCGGGATCCGGACCCGCAACGCCGATACAAGATGGCTTACTTTGATTTCAGTACGGGCGGAGAGAAGAGCATGCCCGGACTGTTTGTCGCTTTTTCTCCCGATGGAATTCATTGGCAACGCCCCGACATCCCGATGCCCTTGATGCCGACCGCCTATGGCAACTACGAAGATCCGCTGCCCCTCCGTAACGAACCAGGTCGTGAGTGGGCTGTTCCTCTTTCGATTGCCGATGCCCACGACATTTACTACGACAAGAAACGAAAGATGTTTGTCGATGTGGCGAAGATGTGGATCGACGGTCCCGATGGAAAGATGTTCTGGAAACATGGCGTCGGCCGAAGTGAAAGTAAAGATTTTCTTCACTGGTCCAAGCCGGAACTGATCCTGACACCCGATGAGCATGATGCACCGCATGTGGAATTCCACACGGCCCCCGTCTTTGAATATGCTGGCTATCATTTTTGTCTGGCGCAGATCCTCAACCGGGCTGAAAATGGCGGCGTGATGGATATCGAGTTAATGATTAGCCACGATGGGTTCGATTGGAATCGGCCATTTCGAGATGAGTTTTTTTTCTCGCGCGAAGGTGGCCGGAATTTTGAACGCGGTTCCCTGTTTACCAATTCTACGCCGGTCGTGTTGGAGGATGAGATTCGGTTCTATTACGGTGCGTATTCACTGGGTGCTACCGGGGCAGATGACACTCAACAGGAGAGCGGGGTCGGTTTTTTTTCGATTCCACGTGATCGGTTCGCTGGCCTTCGACCGGTCGCTCTCAGTGACCAGGCGACCTTGCGCACACCACGGCGCCATATTGGACAGGTCACCATGAAACCGCGATCCCTGGCAGAGGTCCATTCGGTCAAGTTAAATGCCGATGCGAACCAGGGGAAGATTCTGGTGGAACTGCTGGATGCCGACGGCTATCGCGTTGCCGGGTTCTCGCGAGACGAGGCCGTTTCCATCGAGGGTGATGGTTTGCGGCACACGGTTGCCTGGCGGGATAAGACATTGGCAGATTTACCGCGTGGCCAATACATGTTGCGAATTCACCTGGAGCAGGCCAGCCTGTTCGCAGTGGAACTCGTGGCGGATTAATGACTGCAGATCAACGTTTCAAGGAACTGACCCCAAGGCCACCGTTGCGGCGCAGCCAATAAAAAAGGCCGTCGTTTTGACGGCCGATCAGATCGAAAGGACAGCTTGTCCTGAATGTCCAACGGGGGTTACCAGCCGATCACCATATTGGATTCGATGACTTTGCGCGCTTTTTCCAGATCGGTTCCGGTTTCGTGCATGTACAGGCGAATGGCGTGAACCTTGTCGCCAGCTGCCTTGGAGAGGCAATCCCTGGCGACGTTACAGGGGTCCGACTGGGTCGCGATCCCCAGGACTCCCTTGGAGATAACCCAGCTGTCACGAGGCCGCTTGGTGAGGCGCACGATGTTTTCGTTGGGGTACGATGAATTGGCAACGCTGGTTGCTGTATCTTCATCGCTGGCCCAGGTGATGATGATGTGCGCATCCGTTTCAACTTCAAATAATGGCATCTGTGGTTCCTTGTAACGAGACGATAACTCAAGCTCGGTGGGAAGGGATAAGTCATTTGGCAATCGGACTACCCGGCTTCGGGCGTCCCTTGAATTTTGACACTTCCCATCACAATTGACCAGTCAAGAACGGGTAATTTCAGCAGATGCCCAAAGGAAAAATACGGTCTTGTCCGCCGGGCGGGAAGCCTGGTCCCGGTTTCAGACGGCTGGGTAGCGATGCCCAATCATTGTCAAACGGCCGGCGATCGGAAGAAATTCGGTCAGGAAGATCGCTTTTGGTTCGGTCAGGGTGGTTTAGCTTACAGGTGGGTTCGGATCGGCGCGCGGTTTCAGCCTGGCCGACAGGAATTCTTCGGCCGGTCCGTCCTGTTGGAGCAAAAGGCCTCCCCGCTCGGACAGGCCGGCAAATGTTCCTTCGACTTGGCGACCGTCGGGAAGTTCCAGCGTTACAGCCTGGCCCGGTTCCAGCTGGGAACGCGCCTGGCAGCGGCTGACCAATTCGGTTGGGTTGGCCAGGCGGAGTTGCTGCGCAGCAAAATAATGGTTCGACCAACGGATCAGGAAACGGGTTAAGTCGTAGGACTGTCCCGTGCACTCGGCCAGGCTGGTGGCCATGGTTCGGACCTCGTCCGGCAGATCGGTGAGAACATTGTTGACGTTGACGCCGACCCCAATGACCTGGAATGCCCTGTCATGGCAGCGGACCGATTCGACCAGGATGCCTGCCACCTTGCGACGGTTCAGGTAGAGATCATTCGGCCACTTGATGCGAGGTTCCAGCTGGGGCGCCAACTCGTTGAGCGTCTCGGCCAGGGAGAGGGCTGTCGCCAAACCTGTGGTCAACGGCAAGATGCTGTCGGGCAAGACGTCTACCAGTGAGAAGGTCAAGCTTCCCCGCCCGGACCACCAGGAGCGCTGTTGTTGACCGCGCCCGGCTGTCTGAATCGCTGCCAGCAGCAGTTTCGGGCAGCTGGCGGACAGGTCGGTTCCCTCGGACGGGTCGGCCTGCTGCTCAATCAACTGTTTGGCCCAGTCGTTGGTCGAAGGGGTGGTCTGTCTGAACTCGACCGACTTGATCCGCCCGCTCTTCAGTAGGCGTTCCGAATCAAACGGTTTGGAATCTGGCATAAATCGGCCGGATAAGGTCCCAGGGATGCTTGTCAAATGGAAACTATTATTTAACGTAACTCGGACAGGCTCACCACCCTTGAGAGGATCGGAAGCAGATGGAATTTTCATTGAAAGGCCGCACGGCATTGGTGACCGGCAATAGCGCCGGTTTGGGAAAGGCGATTGGACTGGCCCTGGGCCTTGCCGGAGCGAAGGTTCCAGTTAACTTTGCCAACAATCGTGAACGGGCCGAGCGGGCCATGGCGGAGTACCAGGCCGCCGGTATCGACACGTTCCTGGTTCAGGCCGATGTGACCGATTCGACCGAGATTTCCCGTATGCTGGAAGAGATCGCCCAGCAAGCGGGTCCGGTCGATATCCTGGTTCCCAACGCCACCGGGCCGCAGCCCCAGTTGCCGATCGAGGAGACCGAATGGGACCTCTACCAGGAAATGATCGACTTCTTTATCAAGAGTCCCTTCCTGATCACCAAGGCGATTGTGCCCCACCTGAAACAGCAAGGTTGGGGCAGGATCGTCAATATCACCAGCGAGGTCTTTCACGACTCGGTGGCACCGTTTAGTGCTTACGTGGCGGCCAAGGGAGGTCAAATCGGCTGGACACGGACCATGGCCAAGGAACTTGCACCGTTTGGAATTACGGTGAATTCGGTGGCGCCGGGCTGGATACCGAATGAGCGCCATGTGAATGACCCGGAAGCTGCCAAGCAGGCGTACCTTGCCGAAATCCCGGTGGGTCGCTGGGGTCTGGATGAGGATGTGGCTCAGGCGGTGCTCTATCTGGCCAGTGAACAGGCGAGTTTTGTGACGGGGCAGACGATCTGCGTCAATGGTGGCAATACGCCCTGGTGATGGTTTTGCCGTTAACCGGGATTCCCCACACCACGCTTGGCAGCCAAACGGTGGATGTCAGTTTTTGTCTGCCGGTTTCAGCTGTTTGATACTGCCCGGCGCGAATCCACCACTTCCCATTTGTAGAGCGGCGGGCAATCCGTTGGACGTGTTCGCTTCGAGTGTTGGTTTGACCGTTTCTGCATTGAGCGAACCGGGCAGGCTGCCAGGGATCCCTTCGGTGACCGGTCCAGGTTTCTGGAAGGGGATGGGGCCGAATGAATTGTCAGCTGGTGGCGCAACGTTCCTGGCTGGTGCATTCGTGGCAGCAGGTGAGCTGATTCCACCGATCAGGGTGGCACCGCCATCGGGAACGGAGATGGGCTGACCGCTCTTTTGGGGAATCGGCGCCAATGGTAACTGGATGGTTGCCTGGGGCGTCGCTGGAAACTGGTTGTTGGTTTGCGGGGTAGCTGGTTGCAACAGGTTGTGGGGTGCCGGTGAGGCGTTCAGTTTGGGCATGGCGGGCGGATCGAACCCGTTCCCGACGTTGCTGGGAATCGCGCCGTTACCCGCAGGGGCCGAGGAGATTGGTTGGGGCGAAGTACCTGATTGAGTCGGTATCGGTTGAAAACTGTTGGTGGGACTCCCGTTGGAACCAGGTTGGGCCGATTGTGCCTTACCCGGGACAAAGTCGTTATTCCAGCCTGGTATTGAATTCTTGGGTGCTGGCTGGGCGGGGCTGGCCTGCGGAACGTTTTCCGGGGGCAACTGGTTTAGCGCGTTCTGTAAGTTCTTGAACTGGTTCCCTGGCATCGAGAAACCGTTGGCAGACGGAGGGTTCGGTTGCGATGTATTGACCGGTTCAAAACTGTTGTTCGATTCCAGGTCAGTGTCGGCCTGACTCATTTTCGGATCGATCGATTCCAGGCTGTAGGGTTGCCGCAGAGGCTGGTTCTGATTTGAATGTTGCTTCTCTTTTTCAGCACTGCGGATCAGTTCGTCTACCTTTTGCTGCACATCCTCCCTGGCCGATGAAGCCGGGGCTTCTTCTGAATTGGCAAATTCCGGGTGGAACTGGGAGGAGGGCGTATCCAGCTTCCTCGGTGTCAAATCCATTTTGTCACCGCTCCAGATTGACATCCCAGGCAAACTGGGCAATGGGAACTTGCTGGTCTGACAACCGGGGACCGAGAAGATCACGGTAAACAGCAATAACGTGGGCAGTCTAAAATGACTGAAAATGGTCGGCTTCATGCTACTATCCCATTGCCAATGTAGAGACGGCTGAACCTCTGTCGTTCGGCGCGTCCTGGTTCCTTCCTGGAAATCGACGTGGGGCGGATAATAGGAGTGGCCGTCGGTCGGGTCAATAGCTGAATTGCCGGGTCAATTTGAGGTCGCTAGCGTGAAAACGGCCACGAACCTTTTCGGTCGTGGCCGTGAAACTATGGGTGACTCCGTCGATTAACTTGAAATCAACGCTTGGCTGCTGCTATCCGCCTCACTACCTCGTCCCAATGGACGACGTTGAAGAAGGCAGAAATGTAGTCGGGCCGGCGATTCTGGTAGTGCAGGTAGTAGGCGTGCTCCCAGACATCGAGTCCCAGGACCGGGGTTCTCCCTTCCATCCACGGGTTATCCTGGTTCGGTGTGCTTTCGACCAGCAGTTTCCCATTGTCGACACTCAACCAGGCCCAGCCGCTGCCAAAACGGGTGGCCGCGGCATTGGAAAATGCCTCTTTGAAGGATTCGAAGCTACCAAATGACTCATCAATGGCCGCCGCCAACTCGCCGGTGGGGGCACCACCGCCATCGGGGCTCATGACGGTCCAGAACAGTGAGTGGTTTGCATGCCCTCCCCCGTTGTTGCGTACGGCCATCCGCTTCTCTTCGGGCACCATGTCCAGGTTGCCGACCAACTCTTCGATCGGTACATCGATCCCAGTTCCCTCGAGGGCCGCATTCAACTTGGTCACGTATCCATTATGGTGCTTGGTGTAGTGGATCTCCATGGTCCGCGCATCGACGTGTGGCTCCAAAGCGCCGTACTCGTAGGGAAGTTCTGGTAAGGTATATGCCATTTTTTTTCCTCAAAAACAGGAATCTCGTTTGCTGGTTACGGGGAGCAGGAACTCGCCCTAAGACGAGGATAATGGAAACCTCATCACGAGGCAATGAGCGTACCGGGATGGTCGAGCCGGTTATTTATATGATCTTCGTCTGGCCACCAATGATTTTCATGCTCGTATCGTGAGCCCGGATCACCAGATACTGTGGCCACTCGCCCGCTCGCGGCGATCCTGACAAACGGGTAAGTTGGTCGGGCGAGGACGGACCGACGGACAGCAGAGAACCGGTTGCCATGGAAGGTCGGTGCCACGGTTTTGGGCGAGGGGACGTTTCTCGTTCGGACAAACCGGTCCAAACCGTTTTCACAGTGGCGTTGGGTTTTACCGCCTGGGGACCGGACGACGCGATGCTCGCCAGACAAGAACCAGGGCGAGGGAGAATGCCATGAAAATTGCCTCGGTCAGCCTACGGGGAGAGAGCCGCCTAGCCGTTGAGCGGGACCAGCAATGGGCCGTGCTCGAACCGGAAGCGGGCCGGCCGGTCCAGGGGATTTCCGACTGGCTTGAGCAGGTTGCCCCGGTTTCCGAGCCGGAGTTAATCGCGGTGCTTGAGCAGGGTCGATGGGAAACGGTTGCCTTGTCGGAGCTTGACCTTCTGCCGCCCGTGGCCCGACCCGGTAAAGTGATTTGTATTGGCAAGAACTACGAAGATCATGCCAGGGAAATGGAATCGGAGCCTCCCGGTTTACCGATCGTTTTCAGTAAATTTGCCTCGGCCATCGTCGGTCCCGGGCAGCCGATCGTCCTGCCCGAGATCAGTCAATCGGTCGATTTTGAGGCAGAATTAGTTGTCGTGATCGGTCGCTCTGGCCGCCATATCCGGCAGGAAAACGCATTGGACCATGTGTTAGGGTATACCGCTGGTAACGATATTTCCGCGCGCGATTGGCAGAAAGGCCGGCCGGGCGGCCAGTGGCTGTTGGGGAAAACCTTCGATACGTTTGCCCCGCTCGGTCCCTGGTTGGTGACCCCGGATGAACTGGGCAATCCCCATGACCTGGAAATCGTTTGTGAATTAAACGGTCAGAGGATGCAACATGCTCGGACCGGTCAACTGATTTTCCCGGTTGATTACCTGGTTGCCCATCTTTCGAAATTCTTCTCTCTGCAGGCAGGAGACCTTATTTTTACCGGGACGCCGGCTGGGGTCGGGGCGGGCCGCACCCCCCCCGTTTTCCTGAAACCAGGCGACCAGTTGACCGTGCAGATCGAGAAAATCGGGACGCTTTCCAACCCGGTGGTTTGACGGTTCGCTAGCAATCCGGGAAGTGCCCCCGTCGTTGCAACAGACAAAATCGTTTCTGCCCGAAATCTGGGACGGTCAATCGGGCCCTGGAGTTCTGGTTTTCCGGCCTCCGGGTCGATCAATCAAGTCCCTCCCTGCAACGCGCCGATTTCATCCGAGTAGACAGGGAAGTTTCTATTCTGAAGCGGTGTTATGGCCAATCGACGCATGAATCAACGGCGCAGACGGGTCGTGCTGGAAGAGGTGACTCAATCGGCCCGCCAAGCCTCGCACCCGGGAGAATCGTCCGCGACGATTGTCGAGCCGGAGTCGTCCCGGGAGAAGGGTGCCAAGGTCTATTCGAGCAGCGCCCAGCGACGATATCAAAAGAAGACGACCGATCTGATCCCGAAGCGCTACCGCGCCGTCACCCTGGTTGCCATGCTTCTGGTGGCCTGCGTTTGTGGTCTCAACCTGCTCTCGGCCTATTCCCCCGACTGGCAGGACCAGTTGACGACCAGTCAGCTGCAGGCGTTCGCACTCAGCGGCCAGGGGAGCCTGGCCGGTTGGTTCTGTTCGTTCCTGCTGGTGCTTGCCAGCCTGGCATCCCTTCAACTCTACGCGCTGCGTCAGCACCGCTGTGACGACTACCGGGGGACATACCGTCTGTGGGGATGGATGGCCCCTCTGTTCCTGTTAGCCAGTATCCAATGCTCGGTCGACCTGGTCGGCTTGTTGCAGAGCGGGGTGTCAGCCCTGTTTGGAACTTTGCCGGGCGACGGTCTGGTTTGGCTGGTGGCGGCCAAGTTGCTGTTGCTTACGGGACTCGTGGTACGCGGACTGTTTGAGGTGAGGTCCTCCCGGGTTGCCTTGACCGGGGCAGCTCTGGCCTGGATCGCTTTGACGACCGCGGTCGTTCTGCAGATCCCTGGCGTCGGGGACAACTTGGCGCTGGACGTTCCGCTCTATTACGGGAACTCCCTGTTGATTGGCATCAGTACGGTTTTCCTGTCGGTAATCGTGTACGCCCGGTTCGTCTTCCTGCATTCCAACGGTCTGCTGGCTGCCGACATCGCCCCCGCTCAGAAGAGAAAGACATCGAGGCCCGAGGGGCAGCAGACGAAGAAGGAAATGAAGACACAACAAGAAAAGAAGCGGCCAGAAAAGAAGAGCCGGGAAGCAGATACTGCCGAGACATTCATCCCGCCAGTACCAGCCAGTGTGGCGCCGACCGAGAAAACGTCTGCCCCTGCGGCGGTTGAAAAGCGGGGCAAGGTGAACGTTCCGCAGGTGGAGAGGAAACAGGGGAAGCAGTCGGTGAATAAAAAACCGCAGGCAAGCACTCCGCTCGGTTCGAGGATCAAGAAGAAACAGGCCCCCTCTCCCGATTTTTCTTTTGACCTGGAACAGGACGAGATCGAAATGTTCCACCTGCTGGAAAAAGAACATCTGTCCAAGTCGGAGCGACGCCGGCTGAGGAAACTCCAGAAACGGCAGAATCGGGCGGCCTGATCCATCTCGGATGGTCTCGGGATTTAAGACAGGGTCGCACGTTCCCAGTTGGCAGCTGATGGCATAAAATCGTCGCGTTCAATTCACTTGCCCCAGCAGGATGGTTTACCCACGATGACCGTACGCACCCGCTTTGCCCCCAGTCCAACCGGATACCTGCATATTGGCGGGGTCCGCACGGCCCTTTTCAACTGGCTGCTGGCCCGGCAACAGGGGGGGCAGTTCATCCTGCGGATCGATGACACCGATTCCGAGCGGAACATCGAGGCGGCGCTGCAGCCGATTCTGGATGGTTTTCGCTGGTTGGGCATTGACTGGGACGAGGGGCCGGAAGTGGGCGGAGGCCATGCGCCGTACTTCCAGTCCGAGCGACTGGAACGATACCAGTCTGCCGCGCGGAAATTGCTGGAGTCGGGCCATGCCTACCGGGACTATGCGACTCCCCAGGAAGTGGCCGAGGAACGCGAGGCGGCCGAGAAAGAGAAACGGGATTTTGTCTACAGCCGGCGTTGGATGGCCGAGACCGAAGAGGATTGCCAGCGGTTTGAGGCAGAGGGCCGTTCGTTTGTCGTCCGGCTGAAGATGCCCCGTGAGGGAACCTGCCAGATTGATGATCTGGTCCGAGGCGAGGTCCGTTTTGAATGGTCGCGGGAGCAGGACCATGTGATCCAGCGAGCCGATGGGACATGCCTGTATCACCTGGCCAGCGTCGTGGACGATCACGATTTCGAGATCACGCACGTGGTTCGCGCCGTGGAGCATCTTTCCAACACACCGAGGCAGATATTTATTGCGCAGTCGCTCGGGTATGAACTACCACAATATGCCCATATTCCGTTTGTCGCCGAGCCCGGCAGCAAGAACAAGCTGAGCAAGCGAAAAATCGAACAGTACATGAAGAACCGGGATTTCAAGAAACTTTTTGACCGGGGCCAGGCGATCGCCGAGCGGGTCGGGGTCGCCGTGGAACCGAATTCCTTCAACCCGGTGCTGGTCGATTTTTACCGCGAGGTAGGTTTCCTGCCCGACGCGATCGTCAACTACCTGTTGTTACTTGGCTGGTCGTTGGATGACAAGACGGAGGATTTTTCCCGGCAGCAGATGATCGACCTGTTTGCCCTGGAACGGGTGGTCAAATCGGCCGCCAGTTTTGACCCGGAGAAATTGCTCGTGTTCCAGCAGCGCTACATGAACGATCTGCCGGTCGACCAGAAAGTCGCCCTCTGCCTCCCTTACCTGCAACGGGCCGGCCTGGTTGTTGATCCGGCCGACGAGGAGACTCTGACTTACCTGGCGGCTATTATTCGGGCGGCCGATGACCGGGTTGCAGTGGCCGGTGACATCCTGAATTTCGATGACTTCTTTGTGGCCGACGAAGCTTTGGTGTATGAATCGAAGCCGTTTGAAAAGCGATTGGTCAAGCCGGAAGATGCGGGCGAACTGTTGGCCGCGTTCCGGGAATCCTTGGCCGACGTGGACGACTTTACCACCGAGCGAATCGATGCCTGGCTGCACCAGTTCTGCGAGTCAAAGGAGATCAAGATCGGGCAGATTATCCACGCCTTGCGGGTCGCCGTCACCGGCAAAGCGGCCGGGTTCGGCATGTTCGAGACGATGGAGATCCTCGGGCGGGAGCGGACGGTTCGCCGTATCGACCGGGCGCTGGAGCAGTTGAGCCAGAGAGCCAAGTGATCGTCCCGTCGTGCCGAGCCGAGCCTGGGTAGAGCGACTCGAGTCATGATGGAAGAAAAGGTCGCCCCGGAATGGAGCGACCTTTTGCCGAGCCAATTCTGTTTTTTCGGTCCCGTGGGACTTCCGCTTGACAAGTGGGTGTCGACCAAGGACGAACGGTACCGACCTAAAAACTGAAGTTGAATCCGAACCTTCCGTTACGGATTACCATCCCGTTCCGATTGAGGCTGAACCCGCCGAAGCCGAGCGGCTGGCCCTGGATCGGTAGGTAGTCCTGGCGTTGGTTGGTCCACTGCGATTGGCAGTTTGAGTTTGTGCGTTCCACGATGTTCTGGAGCTGGTGAATGGCCACTTCCATCGAGTGGAATAACCGATAAGCGGGGTGAACGCCTCGGTGAAAATGGTGGTGGCCATGATGAGCCGCCCGCTCCAATTGACGGAACAGATCCTCCGATTCGTGTACCAGTCGGTCGAGCCTTCTCAGGTCATGTTTCAGGTGTCGGAGATTGTCCCTGTGCCGGGCCATTCGCTGGATATGGCCGGCCAGATGTTCGATCTGAGTCAGGTTGCCTACCAGTTGGTAGTACGTATGGCCCCGGTTGAAACGGATCGCTTCAGCCCTGACCCGCGTTGCCTGTTGTTCGATTTGCACCGCGAGGTTTTCCACGTACGGGTTCTCGTGGGCCCACGTGATCGAGGCGATGGTGCCGAGGATAAAAAACAGGGCGAGTGTCAGTAGTTGTTGGTATCGTCGTGTCATGATCTGGGTTCCAATCAGTTAAAGGGCGTTGCGGGACAGGTCACCGGGGAGCCGTTTCGGACCGGACCCAGGGCTTTGTGTTACGGGCCCGGCCCGATACGTCTCCCGGCTTGACCGAGTGCTCCCTAACGGGTCAGCACAAAGTCGACCCGGATCCCCAATCCATTGACCAGGTAGCCATTGATGGTATTCGCGTTGAGCGGTGTCAGTTTCCCATATCCGCTGTCTCGGAAACCGCCACGCTGCTGGTACGTGAAGTTGTAGGATCCATTATTGTTGGGCGTGATGCTCAGGTCGGATGCTCCGACCCAGGGTACATTCGATTCGGCGCGGATCAGGTCGGGTGTGCCAGCGCGGAAATGGACTGTCCCACCCCCGCTCGACTGCCAGATTCCTGTCAGCTGGGTTGCGTCACCGCCACCGCCACCGCCACCTCCACCTCCACCGTCCGGGTTGGGAGGCGGAGTTGCCGATCCAAAGTCGACGCGGACCCAGGTCCAATTTCGACTGTTGGAATCCCAGACATAAAACTTGACCTGGCCATTTAAACCGTAGACGGCTTTATCGAAACTGAGTTGACTCTTCACCCTGCGGTTACCGACTTTGGAGATCCAGTCACCCACCTGCAGCCCGGCCCGGGCAGCGGGCGTCCCCGGGTTGACCCCGGTGATCTTGATGTAGTTCTGTCCGTTCGAGAGAGGCCGGACGATGTAGTCGACTCCCACTTGCTGTTGGTTGAACAGGATGGCCGGTACGGCCTGTTGCGCTGGGACTTGAGAAACGGCCGCGCCGATCAAAAGGGTGGTCAATGCCGAGGTGGCAATGCGTGATAGGTGAATGTTCATGTCGTTTGCCTTTGCTCTGGTAGAATGTTCTGACATGGTCAGTCGCTCATTCTGTATCCCGATAAAAGCAGCTGGCGTGCCAAACGGAGAAGAGACTTGATGAGAGGAGGGAAAAGACTGTTTTGCCACGTGTTTTCCAAGGAAACGGATCAATCCCCGGCAAACGGTTTCCCCAGGTCCGGCGATCGACCTGAGTTCATTTTGACGATAGAGAAATCAAATCGACGGCGCTTCTGCTGTGCACGGCCGCGACAGATTCAGTCGAGCAGAAATTGGAGGTCGGCCACCGGGCCGATCTCCCGGGCCGGTTCGCCGCGACGGAACAGGACCATTCCAGTGGTCCCACCCAGTTGGCAGCGACCTTCGTCCACTTCCAGCCAGCTCCCCTCACGCAGGGCGACGACCGGCGTCTCGTTTTCCTCCAGATACTCGGCCAGCCGCTGGGCGCGGGTCTCCCCTTGATGCGT
>JAKVBG010000001.1:0-214061 GCA_022447605.1 Mariniblastus sp. | reverse complement strand
GAATTCGGGTTGGCATCCAGGTAATGTGGATTGATCTGAAACGGGACCAGATGCAGGGCCTGGAACGAGGGGGGCTCGACGATCGGCATATCATTGGTTGTCCGGATCGTCGGGCCGGCCAGGTTGGTCCCTGCGCTACTGCCCATGTAGGGGATATGAGCCTGTTGCACGCGGGTGCGAAGCGGATCGATCAGCTGTTGATCGTACAAGGTCTTCAACAGTCGGAATGTGTTTCCACCACCAGTAAAGATGGCTTGGGCCGATTCGATTGCCAGGATCGGGTCGGCCGCATGATGGATCGAACGGACCTGGATCCCGAGTGGTTCCAGGGCCTCCTGGACGACCGATTCGTACTTTTCGTGATCGGCCAGGGCATACGGGATGAATGTCAGTTCCTGACAACCTGAGAAATGTTCGGCGATGCGATCGCGACAATGTTCCAGGAAGCCGGTGGGGTGAACGCGGGAACTGCTCAGTAGAAGTAATCGGGCCATACCCCTAGTTGTCCCGCAATTCGTTCAAATTGCAAGGCGGAGCGACTCGAATCAGCGGTCCTTGGGCATGGCGGCCTCGAAAATTATCTCGATTTGCGATACGATTCCGAAAGGACCGGCGCGGTCCGCAACAGAAACTGGCAAAACAGAGATGTCGATGAACGGACCGGAAACCGAATCGCTCGATTTCGTACGTCAAATCGTGGCAGATGATCAGTCCAATGGGAAAAACGAAGGGCGGGTACATACCCGGTTTCCGCCCGAGCCAAACGGGTACCTGCATATTGGGCATGCCAAATCGATTTGCCTGAACTTCGGGATTGCCGAGCGCTTTGGTGGCCTGTGCAATTTGCGGTTTGACGATACCAACCCGGAAAAAGAAGAGACGGAGTACGTCGAGGCGATCCAGGAAGATATTCGCTGGCTCGGGTTTGATTGGCAGGACCGGCTCTTTTTTGCTTCCGACTACTTTGAACAGTTGTACCTTTGGGCGCTTGAGTTGATTCGCCAGGGGAAGGCTTACGTCTGTGACCAGACAGCCGAAGAAGTGCGTGAATACCGGGGCGGCTGGAACCAGCCAGGGAGAGAAAGTCCCTTTCGGGATCGTACCGTGGAAGAGAACCTCGATCTGTTCCAACGGATGAAAGCGGGCGAGTTCGCCGATGGCGAAAAGACATTGCGGGCAAAGATCGACATGAACTCGGCCAACATGAACCTCCGCGATCCGGCTATGTACCGGATTCGTCACGTGGCCCATCACCGTACGGGGGATGCCTGGTGTATCTACCCGACCTACGATTGGGCTCACGGCGAGAGTGACTCGATTGAAAATATCACCCACTCGATCTGCACGCTTGAATTCGAGAATCACCGTCCGCTGTATGATTGGTACCTCGAAATGTTGGGAGCGCATCATCCCCAGCAGATCGAGTTCGCCAAGTTGGTCCTCTCCTACACCGTCACCAGCAAGCGCAAATTGCTGGAACTGGTGAAAGGGGAATACGTCGATGGTTGGGATGATCCCCGTATGCCGACCCTGAGTGGCTTCCGCCGCCGCGGGGTCACACCGGAATCGATCCGGAATTTCTGCAACGCGATTGGCGTGACCAAGTTCAACAGCCTGACCGACTTGGCGTTGTTGGAACGGAGCATTCGGGAACACCTGAACCAGATCACGCCGCGCGTGATGGGGGTGCTCGATCCCGTCAAGGTCGTGATCGAGAATTATCCCGAAGGCGAGTTTGAGATGCGGGATGCGATCAACAACCCGGAAGATGAATCGGCCGGGACGCGCCAGGTCCCATTTGGTCGCGAGTTGTACATTGAACGGAGCGATTTCATGGAGGATGCACCCCGTAAGTTCTTCCGTTTGACCGTGGGGCGGGAAGTCCGTTTACGCTATGCCTACTTCCTCAAGTGTGAATCGGTCGTCAAGGATGAGCAGGGGGAAATCGTGGAACTGCGCTGTACCTACGATCCGGAAACGGCCGGCGGCAAGGCGCCCGATGGCCGAAAAGTCAAAGGGACGATCCACTGGGTCTCCGCCGCCCACGCGGTGGACGCGGAAATCCGCCTGTACGAACACCTGTTCACGCAGGAAAATCCGGCCGATGTACCGGAGGGGATGGACTGGAAGGAATTGCTCAACCCCGATTCCCTGAAAGTGTTAACCGGCTGCAAGCTGGAGCCGTCCCTGGCCGAGGCCCGGCCCGGGGATCGATTCCAGTTCGAACGGAACGGCTACTTCTGTGTCGACTCCAAAGATTCGACGGCCGACCAACCGGTCTTCAACCGGACCGTGGCGTTGAAAGATACGTGGAGTAAGGTCCAGAAAAAGCAGTCCTGATGGCGAGCGACTGCCTGGCTTACGACTGCCTGGCTTACGACTGCCTGGCTTACGACTGCATAACCGATTCGAGTTGGTCCTGAAGCGGTTCGTCGGTGCGCGGTCCATATCGTTCGACGATGCGGGAGGCAAAGTAGTTGCCCCAACGGGCCGCTTCGACCGGATTGAGTCCGTGGGTCAACCCGAACAGGACGCCACCGGCAAATGCGTCGCCTGCCCCGACCGTGTCGACGGCGTTGGCAGGAAAACCGGCCACCTGTTCGACCTGGCCCTGCTGGCTGACGTAACAGCCGTGGGGACCGTCGGTGATGAAGCCGAGCGGGCAGAGCTCGGCCAGTTTCTCCGCGCAATCCCGCGGGTTTTCCAGGTCCAAAAGCTTGCGGGCTTCTTCGGCGTTGCAGAAGACGGTGTCACAATGGTCTTTGGCCAGGGAGAGGAAATCATCCTTGAACAGATCGATCAGGAACGGGTCGGAAAAAGTAAAGGCTGTTTTCACATTCTGTTGTCGGGCGGCCTGGAAGGCGCGCAACGACGCTTCCCGGGTGGAGTCTCCCGTCCAGAGGTAACCTTCGACATAACAGTACTGGCACTGGGCCAGTCGCTCGGTGTCGATGTCGTCGGCCGTCAGGGTCGCAGAAATGCCGAGGTGCGTACACATCGTCCGCTCGGCATCCGGCGTGGTCAGGATGACACTGGTACCGGTGGGCAGGCCGGCCTCGGGCGCCAGGGGCACGTAGCATTCGATCCCTGCATCTCGCATGTCCTGTTGGTAGAATTCTCCGTGAGGATCATGGGCGACTTTGCCGGCATAGCAGCCGGAGCCACCGCTTTGCGCAATCGCAACCATCGTGTTGGCCGCTGAACCACCGGAGGCCAGGGAAAGTGTTTTTCCCTCGAGATAGGAGAGGATTCCTGCCTGTTGTTCCGGTTCCATCAAGGTCATGGCTCCCTTGTTCAAACCGAGCTCCGCAATCGCTTCTTCGGGAACCTGTGCCAGGATATCAACGATGGCATTGCCAACACCAAACACATCATACTTCTGAGTCATCAGGATTCCTTTATGAAGATCGTGGAGGTCGGATCAGGGGCGCACCGGTTCGGAGCCGAAGATCGGGGTGGTCGGCCGGTCCGGCGAGTCAACAGTTTCGTGCCAGCGACTAAAAATCGCAACCCGCCCTGCCCTGCCCGGCTGAAATCGATAGAATGACCGGATGGCAAAAATAAGGACGTTTGTGGCGGTCGATGTCTCTCCCGGTATCCGGGCCAGTGCGGCGCGCCTGATCAACGAACTCGAATCGAGCGGCGCTCCTTACCGCTGGTGCCAGCCGGAAAATTTGCATGTCACTCTCAATTTCCTGGGGGATGTGCTCGAGCAAGAGGTTCCCCAGATCTGTCGCCTGGTCGAGCAGGCGTGCCGCGATCTGACCTCCTTTCCCCTCGAGGTAGGCCAGCTCGATTGCTTGCCCAACTGGGAAAAACCGAGAACCATCTGGTTGCAGGTGACCGAGGGAGCGGACCGGCTTGCCGATTTGAATGACCGGATTGCGACCTGCCTGGAGGAGATGCGTTTTCCCCGTGATCGACACGATTACCAGCCGCACATGACACTCGGCCGAATCCAGCGCGGGGGTCATCGAAACCAGTCACTACTGGATCGATGCCGGCAATTCCAATCCCATGTTGCGGGTGGGTGTCTGGTCGGCCAGGTGATTGTCTATTCCAGTTTTCTTGACCGGGCGGGGCCCAGCTATACCCCGATGTCTCGCATTGACTTGAGCTAAGGTCGGCTCCCCGTGTGGGGGTAGGACCGTGGCAGGAGCGTTCTTTGAAGAGGCTGGTGTTCCCTTACGTCTGAAAAAAACCTCAATTTTTATTGATCCGAGTTCCCTCAGAAGTCGAAATAGTGTACGTTCGTCTACTAGTCGGGCCGGATCGCTCAAAACCGTGATTTTTGTAGCGAATCACCCGTATTACTGAGTCGGACGGTCGCGAGATCGCGTTTTCCCGGGCTGTCCAAATTGCTATCACCCCAGGGGCGGACCGATTGAGCGGGCAAAAACAGCTCGGTGACGATTTTTTTGACTGGTTTACAGAAAAAAAATTGGCACGTGACCGAATGTGTCGCGTCGATCGCGAAGATTGTTACATCCGAGGAAATTGGCCGACTTGTGAAGGCGGTTAAGGAATCCTATCGTAGACAAGATTCCTGTGGATCTCCTCGAATTGCCAAATTAGTCAATCAATCAGGAGTCCAAAATGGTGGCGACAACCAATACAAAACCTTCCCGTGCGACCAACGAAGCAAAGGTACTGACCATGGCCAAAAAAACGAAGACGTCCAAGGCGTCGAGCAGGAAATCGAAGCCTGCCGAAATCAAACCGGTTGAAAAACTGTTGAATGATAATGAGAACCTGAAGACGGCCGTTCAGCAGATCGAAAAACAGTTTGGTGACGGTTCGATCATGGCCCTGGGAAATGAGAATGTTTCCAGGATCCGCGGTATTTCGACCGGCAGTTTGTCGCTGGATATTGCCCTGGGCGGTCAAGGATTGCCCTGTGGCAGGATCATCGAGATTTACGGCCCGGAGTCGAGTGGTAAGACCACCTTGGCGTTGCATGCGATTGCCAATTCCCAAAAAGAGGGTGGGATCGCAGCGTTTATCGATGCCGAGCACGCCTTCGACCCAACCTGGGCCAAAAAGCTGGGTGTGGAGTTGGACACGCTACTGGTCAGCCAGCCGAACAGTGGCGAAGAGGCGATGCAAATTGTTGAAATGTTGGTGAAATCGAATTCGGTGGACATCATCGTGGTCGATTCGGTCGCAGCCCTTGTGCCCAAGAAAGAACTGGAAGGTGAAATTGGCGATTCTCATGTCGGGTTACAAGCGCGGCTGATGAGCCAGTCGATGCGAAAGCTGACCGGTTCCATCTCGCGCAGCAAGACATGCACCATTTTTATTAACCAGATCCGGGAGAAGATCGGTGTGATGTTCGGTAGTCCGGAGACGACACCTGGTGGTCGAGCCCTGAAGTTTTACAGTTCGGTCCGGGTCGATGTGCGGCGGATTGCCGCCCTGAAGGATGGAGACGAACAGGTGGGCCAGCGTGTCAAAGCAAAGATTGTCAAGAACAAGGTTGCGCCGCCGTTCCGTCTTGCCGAGTTCGATATGATGCACTCCAACGGGATCAGTTACGAGGGCGACCTGCTCGACCTGGGAGTCGCGCATAAGATCATTAACCGGAGTGGTGCCTGGTTCAAATATGGCTCTACCCATATTGGCCAGGGTAAAGAGAAAGCCAGGAATTACCTGCTTGAAAATCCGGATGTATGCCTGGAGATTCGTAACAAGGTGATGGCCATTGGTGGTTACATGGAGGATCTGGCCGAAAAACTGGAAGAAGTGGAAGAGGGGTCAGACACCGCCTCTGCCAGCTAGTTGCTTGGTTTCTACTGAATGGCTTGGCGGTTCCTGCGGGTCTTGGCTCTCCGAGGGAATTCATTCGGTAAAACTTGTTTCTGACACCATCAAACTTAGGTTTGGTGGTGTTTTTTTTTGGTCGCCAGCCGGTTCTGGTCGGGGAACCACCGTCGATATATCATGTGGCTGTTGATCGATACTGGAATTGATACGCTTGTCCATGAGCTGGATCACAAGAATCACTTGGGCGACCGGACTGCCTCGCTCTTCACAAGGAACCCGATGAAAACTGACGAGATTAGAGAGAAGTACTTGGAGTTTTTTCAGACCAAGGATCATCGGCTGTGTCCCAGTGATGTGCTGGTTCCCAAGTGGGATAAATCTGTCCTGTTCACGCCGGCTGGCATGAACCAGTTCAAAGATCATTTCCTGGGTAAGGTGGAACTCGATTTTTCCCGTGCGACTTCTTGCCAGAAGTGTCTGCGCACGGGAGATATCGAAAACGTCGGCCGGACCGCTTATCACCACACGTTTTTTGAAATGTTGGGCAATTTCAGTTTTGGTGATTACTTCAAGCAGGAGGCCATCTTCTGGGCTTGGGAGTTTCTCACGGATTCTCGATGGTTGGGGATCGACAAAGAGAGATTGACGGTCACGGTGTATCAGGATGATGACGAGGCTGCAGGGATTTGGCGGGATGGCGTTGGGCTCGCTCCGGATCGGATTACTCGCCTGGGTGAGCAGGATAACTTTTGGCCAGCTGGGGCGCCGACCGATGGTCCGGACGGGGTCTGCGGACCTTGCAGTGAGATCTTCTTTCACCCGGATGAAGGACCGGAATGCGAGATCTGGAATCTGGTATTTACCCAGTTCAACCGGGGCGGCGACCCGCCGGACAACCTGCAGCCGCTGCCGAGAAAGAACATCGATACAGGCATGGGCTTGGAACGGATGGCCGCCACATTGCAGGGCGTGACCACTAACTATCATATCGATACCCTGATGCCGATCGTAGAAGCGGCTGCCGAAATCATAGGGGTCCGTTACGTCTCTGATTCGGACGATGGACGCCGCCTGCGCCGGATTACGGATCATGTGCGCGCCTGCACGATGGCTATTCATGAAAATGTTTACCCGGGTAGCAACAAGGAAGAGTACGTGATTCGCCGCTTGCTGCGTCGGGCCGTTTTGCAGGGCCACGAAATGGGATTGCGCGATCCATTCCTTTTCAAGCTGGTCCCCGAGGTCGTGAATCAAATGAAAAACCCTTACCCGGACCTGGTGGAAACCATGGGCCGGGTCGGCCAGGTGATTGAAAAAGAGGAAGCGAGCTTCCTGGCGACCTTGGATGACGGATTGGCGCGCATTGAACGTATCTTCGAATCGATGAAATCGAGCCAGGCGACTCGGGTCGATGGTCAGAGCGCTGCCGATTTGTACCAGACCTTTGGTATCCCGGCTGAGCTGTTCGAGTCGATCGCAGCAGGTCGTGGGTTTTCTTTCGATTGGAACGGTTACCAGTCAGCCATGCAGGAGCATGGTCGTGTCAGCGGGAAAATTGCCGACACGGTGATGGGAGATTTCGGTCCCGTTGACGAGATCAAGAAGAGGGTCAAGTCGACCGAGTTTCTTGGATACCAAACGACGTTAGCGAATTCCGTCGTGTGTGGTCTGGTGGATGGAGAGGAAGGGGTCGACTCCCTGGCCCCGCGCGACACCTCGTCCCAACAGATCGTCGTACTCGAAGAAACGCCTTTTTACGCCGAATCGGGTGGTCAAGTCGGAGATGGTGGGATCATCCAGGGGCCGGATGGCGAATTTGAAGTGGTCGATACCCGCAGGAACGGAGATTTGATTCTGCATTTCGGTTCGATGCGATCCGGCCAGATCAAGTTGGGTGACCCGGTGGAGGGCCAAGTCGATTCCGGTCGTCGTGAAGCGATCCAGCGCGCCCACTCGGCTACCCATCTGCTGCATTACGCCCTGCAGCAAACATTGGGAGAGCATGCGCAGCAACGGGGATCCAAGGTGACGGATGACTGGCTCCGTTTCGACTTTTCCAACATGAATCCTGTGACGCCGGAGGAGTTGGTCGAGATTGAACAGTTGACCAATCAAAAAGTCGATGACGCTGTGGCCGTTCGGGCCGAGACGTTACCCCTCGAGTCGGCCAAACAGCAGGGGGCGATGATGCTATTTGGTGAGAAATATCCAGACCCGGTTCGTATGGTATCCATCGGTGAATTCAGTAAAGAACTCTGTGGCGGAACTCACTTGAACAACAGTTCCGAGATCAAGGCGTTTGAGATTGTTGCCGAGGAGAGCGTTTCGTCGGGAACACGCCGTATCGAGGCACTGAGTGGTCAGAAAGCGTTGGAGCACCAGCAACGGGTGACCCGTGATCTCCAGCAGTTGGCTGAGTTACTCGAGGTTTCCATGGTCGACGTACCGGATGCGATCGAGTTCCTGGGGCGCCATGTGAAGGACCTGAAAAAACAGGTTGCCGCAGGGAAACGGACCAGCGCAATCAAGGATCCGTTTGCCGGGACGGGTCAACAGGACTCATCGGATTACTTTGCAATACGAAAGGTTCTGCGTCGTGCAGCGAGGCAGTTAAATGTTGCCAATCTGGAAGTTCTGGGCCGTGTTCGTTCGCTGATCAGCGAGGCGCAGACGCTTCAATTGCAGTTGGACGAATTGGAGAATACGGAACAGATCGATGCCCAGTCACTGTTGGACCAGGCGGAAACCGTGGGCAACACCCGTATTGTCGTACAGCAGTTGCCCAACTCAAATCCAAACTTGATGCGGCAGTTGATTGATCAAATGCGCAAGAAAGACGAGTCGGTTGCCGCTTTCCTGGCGACGGCGCCTGCTGCGGGTAAAGTGGTCCTGGTGGCCGGTGTCAGCAAGGAACTGGTCGACCGTGGGATTAGCGCCGGTGATTGGGTCAAGCAGGTGGCACCGATCGTTGGTGGTGGCGGAGGCGGGAAGCCGGATTTGGCCCAGGCTGGGGGCAAGCAGCCGGAAAAACTGGCCGAGGCGTTGGCCGAGGCGGGTAAGTACATCCAGGCGAAACTGGAGTCTTGATTAAGTCAGCCAGTCCGGCATCTCGTTATGTGCAGGTAATCGAACCATCCGTGCGCTATCAATGCCCGGGTATTCAAGGACCTGATCGAGGGCCGACTGGGGCGTCTCAGAATCCAGGTTCAAAACACCAATCGCTCGCCCTCCCACGTCTTCCGCCTTTCGTCCGACGGCCATTTGGGCAATGTTGACATTTTCTTTCGCCAGGATGTTGCCGACGTAACCGATGACCCCGGGGATATCCTGGTGGGTGAAAATCAGCAGAAAGCCATCCATGAACGCATCGGTAGGATAGTGATCAACCATCACCAGGCGGGGCATGCCCTTGCCAAACAGCGTGCCACTGGCCTGGCACTCAATTCCATCACCACCTACGGTAGCCGATATCATGGAATTGAACGTGTCCTGTTCGCGACTGGCCTGGGTAACGATGTCCAGACCGCGTTCTTCGCAAAGCGTCGCGGCATTGATGATGTTTGCATGATCGGCGATATTCTCCAGCAGTCCGACGCAAAATGCAGATGTCAACAGCCGAGTATCCTGTTCGGCCAGTTCGCCACAATATTCAAGTGACACGGATTCGATCGCCCCAGCATGACGGCCCGACATCAGGATGCCCATACGATAGGCGACATCCAGGTAGCCGCGAATCTTTTCCATTGTCTGGGGATCGACGGCGATCGTATTCACGGCGTGCCGGATCTCTCCATGTTTCAGGAAATTGGTCAACAGTGTGACCGCTTCCTCGGCGACCTGGATCTGAGCTTCCTCGGTGCTGGCTCCCAGATGGGGCGTGCAAAGGACTCCGGGCATGGCAAACAGAGGGCTGTCCGTGCAGGGCTCGGATCGATAAACATCCAACGCGACACCTCCCAGTTTTCCTGATTCCAGCCCTTCGACCAGCGCCCGTTCATCATAGATCCCTCCCCGCGCGCAGTTGATCAACCTGGCTCCCGGCTTCATCTGGGCAATCTGTTCCGCACCGATCAGGCCTTCGGTTTCCGGCGTCAGGGGGGTATGGACAGTGAGGTAATCGATCTGTGGCAGGAGATTTTCAACCTTTTCACACGGTTCGATTCCCAGTTGTTCGATTTGGGAATTCGATAGAAACGGATCGTAACCGACGATGGTCATCCCGAAAGACCTGGCCCGGGAGGCGACTTCCTGTCCGATTCGTCCCAGTCCTACAATCCCCAGCGTCTTGCCGGCAAGTTGTCTCCCGGAAAACTTCTTGCGGTCCCACTTCCCTGCCAGCAGGCTGGCATGGGCGGGAGCCAGGTTGCGAGAGAGACCCAGCATCAGTGCCATGGTATGTTCCGCTGTGCTGACCGTGTTGCCGGTCGGTGTGTTCATCACAACGATGCCCAGCCGGGTGGCTGCCGCTTTGTCGATGTTGTCGGTACCGACACCTGCCCTGGCGATCGCCTTCAAACGCGTGTTGCCAGCCAGGGATTCGGCCGTAATTTTTACGCCACTTCGGCAGACGGCGCCGTCGAACTCGGCCAAGGCGGATTGCAGTTCTGCCCCGGAAAGGCCGGTCTGTATCTCGTATTCGATACCCTCTGCCTGTTCCAGCAGGTCCAAACCTTCCTGGGCAATGTTGTCCAATACGATAATGCGGATCGCATCCGGTTTGATCATTTCTGAATTGGTGGGTTGGGATGGACTACTGGTGATTGACATTGCAGCCTTGACCTTGCTGTGGGGTGTTTCCTGTCGAGACGTTACGGACCGATCTGAACAGGGACTTCCCGTGTTGTTTTACTGTTCGTTCTCAGCCATTCCTTTGAACAAAATCCCGCATGAAGTCAGCCAGGGCCTGCACTCCACCCAGGGGCATGGCATTGTAAATGGAAGCCCGAATTCCACCGACGCTGCGATGTCCATTCAAACCGGTCATTCCCTGTTCGCCAGCTTCAGCGACAAACTTCGCGTCCAATTCTGCTGACGGCAAACGAAAAACAACGTTCATTAACGAGCGGCTTGAGGGTTGGGCATGACCTGAATAAAAACCATCACTCTGGTCAATCAACTCATACAATAGGCCGGCTTTTTCTTGATTCAAACGGTGCATTGCTTCCAGCCCACCCACGGTTTCCTGGATCCACTTGCAGACCAGGCCCGTTACATAAACGGCAAACGTGGGGGGGGTGTTCAGCATCGATGCTCCCTTGGCGTGTTGGGCATAATCGAGGTAGCGGGGCAGCCGGCTTTCAGATCGTTCCAGCAGTTCGTGCCGGATGATCAGGGCAGTCACACCTGCGATGCCACAATTTTTCTGGGCGCAGGCGTAGATCAAACCAAACCGTTGGATATCCAATGGTTCGGACAGGAAATCGGAGGATTGGTCCACCACCAGGGGGGCCTCACCGACCCCGGGAGGATCGCGAAACTGGACTCCGTGAATGGTCTCGTTGGACGTGTAATGACAGTAGGCCGCACCCTCGGTCAGATTCAACTCGCTCTGTTCCGGTGTCCGGGTAAAACCGGTTTCGGATCCGTCCCAGGCAACGTTTAGTTTGCCATAATAGGAGACATCCTGGCTGTTCTTTTTCCCCCAGGTCCCGGTAATGATACAGTCGGCTGTCTGTTCTCGGTCGACCAAGAAGTTGGCCGGGATCATCGCGTTTTGCAAGGTCGCTCCCCCCTGCACAAACAGCACTTCATAGTCATCTGGAATCTGATGCAAGCTGGCGATTCGCTCCCGGGCATCATCCAGAACGCCGACAAACGCCGGGCTGCGATGGCTGATTTCCATCACGCTACTGCCGACTCCGGGTAAACAGAACAGTTCCTCACGAACTTGTTCCAATACAGGTTCAGGCAAAACGGCAGGGCCCGCCGAAAAATTGAAGACTCTTTCGGTTGTTGTAGAAGAAGACATTTCGAATTCCGTCTGTCAAAGAGAGTGCCAAACCCGTAGCCGTACTCTTCCGATTCTAGTAGTTTCGGAAATTACAGGAAAGTGGCGGCAGCCCAGAAACCGGGGTCAGTGATTGGGCGGCATCTGTTGGGGACCAACTTTCCTGAAATCCCCTCCGGGGCTTGGAAACGGTGGCCACATCGACATCGTTAATAGGACGTCTTTTGCTGCTGGTTGGCTTGAGCCATTCTCAGCTGGAGCTCATTGATCTGTTGAGCGACCTGGGGTTGATTGCCGTCCAGTTGAAGAACACGGTTGTAGTTCTGGATGGCCTGGGCATACTGCCCCTGGCTGGCGCGAACGTAACCCATTGCGGTCAGGGCTCGTACATTTTGGCTGTCCAGCAGTAGTGCATCGGTCAGCAAATCCGCCGCTTGTCGGCTGTTGCCAAATTCCTGATTCAACCTGGCCAATTCGATCAGCGGGTCAATGTTGGTGGGATGTCTGGCTTGCCATTGTTGCAGGGAATTGAAGGCTTCCTGTTTTCGGTTGGTGTCGACCAACAGGCAGGCCAAGCCCCTGTGTGCGTCTTCGTTCATGTCATTCAGGGCGATCGCCTGGCGGTAGAGTTCCTCGGCCTGGGTGAGTGCCTGGGGGTTGTTGGTCCGTTTGCCCAAGGTGTAGTAACTGGCTGCAAGATTATAATAGGCATCGGAGTTGTTGGGATCGGCCGACAGTGCCGTCTGGAACTGGTTGATTGCCTCTGTCATCTGCCCTTCATCAAAAGCTTCTTTTCCAAGGCGATTGTATCGGTCTGCATTGATGCTGCAGCCGAGCTGGAAACAGGCCAGCAAGGTAAGGGACATCCATTGAGCCAAAGGAAGTAACCGGATAGAAAACCGACGTTGAGCGGTCTGCTTGGAAGAATGAACCATGTCTGAACTCGGGCTTAACTCGAGGTTGGAAATAAATTGGCCGCGAAACTTTAGTGCAACTGGCCAGGCCAGACAATATCAACGAAAAAAACCGCCTTTTCAGGCGGTTTTTGGGTTTGATTTGCTGGCATGTCAAGAAGCTGGGCAAGTTATCGCGGCATCACTTCAGCCTGTTGGATCAGGGCGTCTTCCAATTCTGCCTGGTAGATTTCTCCCGGTTCCTCTATCTGGCGATACCCCAGCTTGATGATGACTTCCAGGATCTCGCTGCAAGTCGGAAACATCCGGCCGCTGGCATGTTTGTATTCATCCATCGCTTGCATGAATTCGATTTCCGAGGCGTTGTATTCTCGCTCACATGTGGTCGGGTCGATCTGCCGTCGTCTTTTTACTTTGCGGCGTTCCTCGGCAACCGGTACCGCTTGTTGGCGCCTGTCCTGGCTGTTGCGACGACCCGTTTCGTTCATTTTGATATATGGTTTTTTCGTATTGCCGTTGGTTTGGTTTGATTTGTTGGTGGCCATTAAGTGTCCTATGCAATTCGGTTTCAGGTAGGTTGGTAACAAGCTTTCTCACGGGTAGGTGCCCGGTGAAAAAATAGGACATCTAGGTAAACTTTCACGACAAAAAAGAGATTTTGGGCTCGGTAAACTCTCAAGGTCGTTCGGGTGATCCGGTTGTGACGATTAAACGGTGCCCTGAGGTGCGGCCATCCATCGTCCGGCTTAATTGACCGGCTCGTGGGTGTCCTCAGGTTCGCCCTGCCGAGTTGGGTAGAAGGAAAGGTGTGACACCCGGCAACTGCCGTTAATTCCCATTTTCGTTTGGAAACTGGTATTTCTGATACTCGACTGTCGGGAAAAAATTCTCCTGCAGCCAATGGTAGGCGACCTGGATTGAAGATTGCAGGGTTAGTGCGGCCGGAGAATCAGTTGCGCAACGGTAGTACAGGTGCAAGTTTGGGTGCTGCACGAGAAACTGGTCAATCGCGATGATCTGGGTATTAACGTTTTGAATCTGGTTGAACGAATCGCTCCAGTCTGGGAGCCGGTTGAACGAATCGCTCTGATCAACGGTTAACGTGGGTGCCAAGGAAACGGCAGGATTGCGAGGTCCTGCAGGAAGAGGATCCAGCTTGGCAGATGCCCCCGACATGCCTCTGGAAGCGAAGCCGATCAGGGTTCCTGCGACGATCCCAATTAGCAAGGTGATCAGGAAGGGGGCGCATTGGCTCCAACGACTGGTTGGCGTGGTTCCGGTCTGAGGTGGAGAATTTTTGATTGCGTGCTGGATGGCGGTGGGAAGCTTTCCGGAGAAACTATCCTCGAGGGATTGATAGGAATCAAGCAACTCCCGGCACTCCCGGCACTGCCGGCAATGCTCAGCGAGCAGCGAGTCGGTTGCCAACTCCCGCCGAGAATCCAATAACCTCTGGATTCTTTCTTCAAACTGTACGCACGTCAGTCCGGTCTTCACCGAGAGTCCCTCTTTTTTTTAATTGGGATACAATTTCACGCCGGGCTCGATGAACCCATGTCTTTACGGTACCGAGCGGTACATTCAGATTGCTGGCGATATCGCCGTAACCTAATTCCTGCTCGTGGAACAGGATGAATGCCTGACGGTATTCGACACGTAAATGGGAAAGCGCGAGGTCGATTTCTTCCTTTAACCACTTTGCTTGGGACTCCAGGTGCGATCGATCTTGCACCGGGTAATCCAGCGAAACCGGAGTCGGTCGACGTTTTCTCTTGGCCAGGCGGGTGCGACAACGATTTCCGGCGATCGTCAACAACCATGGTTCAAACGCTCGGTCCTGTTCCCACCGGTGCAGGTTGTTGACCAGGCGAACCATCGTTTCCTGAGTTGCATCTTCTGCGTCTTCACGCTGCCCGAGCATCCTGAAACAGAGTCCAAAGACCTGACCACGGAAACGCTCAACCAGCGTTTGAAACGAGGGCTGATGCCCTGTCAGGCAACGATTTACCAGGATAGAGAGTTCGTCAGCCAAGAAAGTACCCCTGCAGATTCGAGCCGAGACAATACCAGTCAAAACGACCCACGGTTTCGCCCGATTGCGAATGGTTGGTCATTTTCTTGGAATTCGACGACGGCGCGACAATCTTGGTGAAGAAATTCAGTGTAAAGCAGATCTTATGCAAAACTACAAAAACAGGAGAACGCGGCAATCTGAAGGTTGCCTCGATTCATCATGCTCTGGGTGCGTTCCGGCGTTAGCGGCGGTTAAAGAACTTTTTAAGGACATCGCCCGCAGCCGTCGTGGAGTCATCATGGCTGAATTTGGGCCTTGGCGGCAGTTTGCCAAATTTTTTCTTGCCTCGCTTCTTAGCGCTGGCCTCATCAGAATCGGCTTCCTCCAGATCCTCGCTGGAGTCATCATCCGAATCGCTCAAATCGAGATTCTCTTTCGTTTTCGAATCTTCGATCTCGAATTGAACCGTTTCCGCTTTGCGGAAATTGTCTTTCACGACTTCTTCGTCGGGGGAAGAAAGCCAGTCCGTAATGCTGTCTTCCAGCATCTCTTTACTGGGTTGTTTCTTTTCCATGGTCCGCGAGGCAGCTTCCACTGCACTTTTGACCCTTGGTTTCTTTTGTCCCGCTTTGACTGGATCGATGAGAATGCTGAACTGAAGGCGGCCGACTCTGAGTGAGTCGCCGGACTTGACGAGGTGAGTACCCGAAAGCTCCGCCCCGTTGACAAAGGTTCCGTTGCGGCTGTTCAAGTCATCGACGGTTACTTGGCCGTCGTTGACGCAGATTGAGCAATGCTCTCGACTGATCAAATCGCTCGAAGGTCGCAAATGAGCAGTTTCACCGCGCCCGATAATAAACTTGGGAACACTGATGACGATCTCCCGCCCATCATTTTTGCCCCCAACCACTTTTAACACTACTTGCATGCTACGTTCCCTAACGGATTTCAAATTGCGGGAATCAAATTTGCCTCATCAATCGATCATTCGATTAAAATTTGCTCTCCGCAATCGACAGTTTTCGGGTCGACGCTCTCCATTCATTATCTTCGTTCTGATGGAGATGTCAAATCAGCCAGAAGCCAGCCAGGGCTGGTGCTTCCTGAAAAGGGGCCATTTTGTCGTGAATCGGAGTCCCAGCCCGAATATCTAGCCTGATCGTTACGGTTGAACTTTGGGCGAAACGGTGATCGCCTACCTATCGTTTCCGGTTCCATTGATGGGTGGAAAACCGGTTGGTTTCGATCGATTTGGCTGATGCGATTTCCTGCTCAGAGAGAGCTGAAAGCGAGATTTCCAACTGAATTTTCTGTTGGACCGTATCGATCCAGGCTTGGCGGAAATCGTCCAGCTTGATTGGTTGGGAGGCGAGGTCAGTGATCCCGGGCAGTTGGGGTGCGTGAATCGACTGGGATAACAGGATGCTTCCATGCTGCAGCAGCGCATGTTTGGTGCGGCGTTGTGCGCTGCCGCCGATTTTGTATGAATCCAGGATAACATCTCCTCCGGTTCTCCGTTCAAAACAGAGAAACGCTTTGTGCTGCTCTGCAATCGGGTCGGTTGTGGCCCGGAACAGTTCCGCCTTGATGCGCCAATTTTTCAGTGTGTCAATCGTCGCCTGGTGGACGAGGTTGTAAAGTTCAGTATTCTTTTTGGACCAGCGATTTTCACTTGGCAGGCAAAGACTATAGGTGAGTTCATGGTGATGCAGGATGGCACCGCCACCCGTCGATCGTCTTACGCAGTTGCAAGCCAGGCTCTCGGTATGCCCCTGCCGATCTGCGTAGTTCTGGAAGTAGCCCAGGCTCAGCGTTGCAGGGTGCCAGGCGTAGAGACGGAGGGTTGATCTCGCCGTCTGGTCCGCGGTTTCCATCAAGGCCTGGTCAACGGCCATATTCCAACTGCCGGATGCCGGAGGATCGATAATCAGTCGACAACGGTTCATGATTCAGCCCGACGGGATGGAGAGTTGCCTACTCATCAAGATCGTCTTCGTAGGCCGATAGGGGTGGGCAGTTGCAGACAAAATTCCGGTCCCCGTAAACATCGTCGATCCGGTTAACCGCCGGCCAAAATTTTGATTGCCGGGTGGAGTGACTGGGGAAGACCGCCGCATTGCGGCTGTACTTTCTGGTTTCTGATCCCTGTGTTTCCTCGTCACCCTGCGAGTTGACTTCCGGGTAAGACCAGTTTTTATCGGCGATCTCGTACATCGTGTGAGGTGCATTGCGGGGCAAGCTTTCATCGGCCGATAGTTCTCCATTTTCGACTTGCCGGATTTCCTCGCGAATCTCCAGCAGTGCGTCACAGAAGCGATCGAGTTCGTATTTGGATTCACTCTCGGTCGGTTCAATCATGATGGTGCCCGGCACAGGCCAGGACATGGTCGGGGCATGAAAACCGTAATCCATCAATCGCTTGGCGATATCTTTTTCATCGATGCCACAAGCCTCACGGATAGGACGTATGTCAACGATACATTCATGGGCGACCCGTCCGTTGCGGCCCTTGTACAGAACTTCGAAATTTCCCTTGAGCCGGGCGGCAATGTAATTGGCATTCAGGATGGCGACCTGCGTGGCTTTTTTGAGGCCCGCTCCACCCATCATGTGAATGTAGGCCCAGGAGATGGGCAGGATGGCAGCGCTCCCGTACGGGGCTGCCGAAACCGCGCCACCTGGTGGTAGTTGATCATCGTGGCGCACCACATGGTTGGGCAAAAAAGGTACCAGGTGTTTCTTGACACCGATCGGTCCCATCCCCGGACCCCCGCCCCCGTGGGGAATGCAAAAGGTCTTGTGCAGATTGAGATGGGAAACATCCGACCCGATCAGGCCGGGGGTTGTCAAACCAACCAGGGCGTTCATGTTGGCCCCGTCCAGATAGACCTGTCCTCCCCTTTCATGAATGATCTGGCAAGCTTGTTGGACGGTCTCTTCAAAGACGCCGTGGGTACTCGGGTAGGTGATCATCAGGCTGGACAGGTTGTCGGCATGTTCATCTGCACGGGCGACCAGGTCTTCCATGTCGATATTGCCATTCTCATCCGTTTTGATGACGACCACGTTCAGCCCCATCATGCTCGCCGTTGCCGGGTTGGTCCCGTGCGCCGAACTCGGGATCAGGCAGATATCCCGGTGGGATTCCCCTCGGCTTTGATGGTAACGTCGGATAGCCAACAACCCCGCGTACTCGCCCTGAGCTCCGGAATTCGGTTGCATCGAGATGCCATCGTACCCGGTGATTTCAACCAGCCACTTTTCCAGTTGCGCGATCATCTCGTCGTAACCCAGGGTCTGCTCGGGCGGCGCAAACGGGTGGATCTCGGCGAAGGCGGGCCACGTGACGGGGACCATTTCCGTCGTGGCGTTTAATTTCATGGTGCAGGAACCGAGCGGGATCATCCCATGGGTGAGCGAGAAATCTCGGTTTTCCAGTCGTTTCAGATACCTCAGCATTTCCGTTTCGGAATGGAATTTGTTGAAGACCTCGTGTTGCAGGTAAGCAGACGTCCTTTGCAGCGCCGGCGGAATACGACTGGCCGACATATCGGGGTCGGTATCCAGTTGATCGACGGTAAACGGGGCGCCTTCCCCCGAGAAAACCTCCCACAGCAGTTCGACATCCTGTTCCGTGGTCGTCTCGTCCAGGCTGATACCGAGGGTACCTGTGTCCGAGTATCTCAAGTTGCAACGGTGCTGGCGGGCTCGCTCGACAATCGCTTCGGCGTTATCGGCCGTCACGGAAACCGTGTCAAAAAAGACGGTCTGGTTAACCGGGAAACCGAGTTTGTCCAGGCCGGCAGCCAGGAGCGTGGTTATGCGGTGGACCCGCTTGGCAATATTGAGAATCCCCTGGGGGCCGTGGTAAACGGCAAACAGCCCGGCCATGTTGGCCAGCAGTGCCTGGGCCGTACAGATGTTGGAGGTTGCCTTGTCTCGACGAATGTGCTGTTCACGGGTCTGCATCGCCATTCGCAGCGCCGTTTTTCCCCGCGCGTCGCGCGAGACCCCGATGATCCGGCCGGGTGCCGATCGTTTGTAGGCATCACGGGTTGCAAAAAAGGCGGCGTGCGGTCCACCGTATCCCATCGGTACCCCAAAGCGCTGTGCGCTGCCGACCACGATGTCGGCTCCCATTTCCCCGGGAGGTTTGAGTAATGCCAGGCTGAGCAGGTCAGTCGATACCGCCACCAGCGCCTTTTGTTCATGGGCCATTTCGATCACGTCGGTCAGATCGTTGACCTGTCCGTAGGTGCCAGGGTATTGCAGCAGTGCACCAAACAGATCGTGCGAGGCGATCTCGTCCGGCGCACCGGTGACGATTTCGAAACCGAAGTATTCCGCCCGGGTCCGGAGCACATCGATCGTTTGGGGGTGGACATCGTTGGCAATAAAAAAGAGGTTGGAGGGTTGTTTGCCAGCCCGTTTGCACAGTGTCATCGCTTCGGCGGCTGCGGTGGCCTCATCGAGCAGCGAGGCGTTGGCCATTTCCATCGCTGTCAGGTCCATGATCATCTGTTGAAAATTCAGCAGTGATTCCAGGCGACCCTGCGAGATCTCCGCCTGGTACGGTGTGTAAGCCGTATACCAACCGGGATTCTCGAGAACGTTTCGTAGAATGACACTCGGTACATGCGTGCCGTAGTAGCCCATTCCGATGAATGACCGGAAGACCTGGTTTCGGTCGGCGAACTCGGCCAGTTGCTGCAAGGTCTCCGGCTCGGAGGAAGGACTGGGCAGGTCCAGCTGACCCTCCAATTCGATGCTGGCCGGCACGGTGGTTTTGATCAGGTCGTCCAGTGAAGTGGCGCCGACCGATTTCAACATCTCGGCAATGTCAGCGTCGCTGGGCCCAATATGGCGGTGAATAAAATCATCATGCTGCATCAACTGCTCAAGCGTTTCATGCTCGATCGCTTTGGTGGTCATCTTCAAACTCACAAGACGGTTTTACAAAGATGGAACACCGGTAACCGGCGTTCCGAAATCGGGTGTTCAAGGATTGGAAGGCGAGCCTTGCCGGGTCATGAGCCGCTGCACATTTTTTCGTAGGCGGCATGGTCCAGCAACTTACCCAGGGCATCTTCACTGGACAGCTTGACCTTGACGATCCAACCCTGGACATAAGGGTCATCACCCAGGATCTCCAGGTTGTCGGGCAAGGTTGCGTTCACTTCCGTGACCTCGCCATCAACCGGGCTGTACAGTTCACTGGTCGCCTTGACCGATTCGACTTCTCCAAAAGGTTCACCAGCGGTGACGGTGGTCCCCACCGCAGGCAGATCCATGTAGACCAGGTCGGTCAGCGCTTCGACTGCATGAGCCGAGATGCCAATGGTGGCAATTTTCTCACCGTTGTTTTCGTCGACATGGACCCATTCGTGCGATTCGGCATAAAGTAGTTGTTCAGGATTCACTTGGTATCTCCATTTCAAGTTTTCGTTGTTGTGCGTTTGCCAGGAATGTTTGATTAGTCACGGGTGTAAAATGGCAGCTTGACGACCCGGGCGGTGGCTCGTTTCCCGCGGATGTCGATCTCCAATTCCGTGCCCGGTTCGGCCGCTGAACGATCGACGTAACCCATGGAAATCGACTTCTGCAAGGTGGGGGCAAAGGTCCCGCTGGTCACGGTGCCGACCCGGTTCCCCTGGGCGATGATGGCACAATTTTCACGAGCTGCTCGCTTCCCTTCCAGTTCGAGCCCGATCCGAATGGGCAGGTTTGGATTTTCGTTGGCGGCCACGATGGCGTTTCGGCCGATGAAATCCCGATCCTTCAGATTGATGGCAAATTTCAGGTCGGTCTGGGCGGCGTTGGTCTCTTCATTCAGTTCATGGCCGTAAAGTGGCATGGCCGCTTCCAGTCGGAGCGTGTCCCGGGCAGCCAGGCCCGTGGCTCCTCCACCCTCGTCGACAGCGCTCTGCATCAGCGTCTCCCAAACATCCAGTGCCACTTCGGAATCGACAATCAGTTCACAGCCGTCCTCGCCGGTATAGCCGGTGCGGCTGAGAATGACCGGGTGGTCGCCGATCTTGGCTGCCGTCCCGGTATAGTATTTGAGGTCAGCGGGATTGACCGAGCAGAGGCCGGCTACCATGGCGTTGGCCTTTGGTCCCTGGACGGCAATCATCGCAGTGGACAACGTGCGGTCTTCCAGTGCAATGTCACTGCCCGTCGGGATATGCTCGTTCAGCCAATTGACGATTTTTTCACGGTTGCTGGCGTTGACGACCATCATGTGAAACGGTTGACCTTCGGAATCGGGCAGGTGATAGACCAGCACATCGTCCAGGATGCCGCCTTTTTCGTTGGTCATTAGCGAGTAGCGAATCCGCCCCACGTCCACACCGGCGACCCGTCGGGTCGTCAAGCTGTCCAGAAACTGGTCGATTCCGGTGCCACTGAAAAACAAGCGGCCCATGTGAGAGACATCGAACAGCCCAACCGCATTACGGGTTTGGTGGTGCTCATCCATGATGCTGTTGTATTGGACCGGCATGGACCAGCCGGCAAAGTCGACCATCCGGCCATGATGTTCGGCATGCCATTGATGAATGGGCGTCTTGAGAAGTTGATCGACAGAGGTCACGAGTATCCCTTCGAAATTCAGTTAATGCATCAGGTGACAGGTGCCGTCCAGCTTGAAGCGGACCGGTTGCGCACCTGTGGTTTGCCGGTTGGCCGGCTGGATCGCTGTACGTCAAAGAACAGCCCGCATTTTAACCGATCCAGCGTGGTCGACTAGTGCCGATTTGCGATTTCAAATTGCCGGTGCGCAGCCCGTGATCCAGGCCTCGTCTGGGCCAAGTGACGGTTGGGTCAATCGGCCCAGGGGTTACTTGGCGTCCTGCGGAGATTCCTGTGCGGAAGGCTCCGAATGTCGATGCTTCTCAAACCACTTGAGGACATGAACCACCTTGGCAATCAATTGGCTCGGCCGGGCTGCGATACTGTGAGACGCACCTGGTATGCGGACCATCGCCGTGTCCACCTTCTGTAACTTCAAGGCCTGGTAAAACTGTTCCGTTTCGGACATCGGCGTCCGGTAATCCTCAGTCCCGGTAAGCAGCATCGTCGGGGTTTTGACATTTCCAACCAGCGAGATCGGTGATCGCTTCATGTACTGCTCCGGTTCCTCCCAGGGAAGTCCCGGGAACCAGTACTTGTAAAAGTAGTTGTACATGTCGGCGGTCAAAGCAAAGCTGTACCAGTTGATGACCGGCTTGCAGACCACGGCAGCCCGGAACCGGTCCGTTTTACCCACGATCCAACTGGTCAACACGCCACCCCCGCTCCCCCCGGTTACGAACAGGTTGTCGCGGTCGATGTTGGCTCTCTCGATCACGGCATCCACCCCCGACATCAGGTCGTCATAATCATTGCCAGGGTAGTTGTGATGGATCAGGTTGGCGAAGTCGGCGCCGTAACTCGTACTACCCCGGGGGTTCATGTAGAAGACCACATAGCCAGCGGCCGCCATTAACTGCAGCTCGGGGGTAAACCGGGGCCCGTAATTGGCGAAAGGGCCTCCATGGATTTCCAGGATCAGTGGGTAAGAACGGTTCTTGTCGTAGCCAGGTGGGTAGATGATCCACCCTTGCAGTTCGATATCATCATGGCGGGAGGGGAAACGGATTTCTTCGGTCCGTCCAACTTGCTTGAAAGACAGCAGGTCGGCGTTCAAATCGGTTAGTCGCAGTGGCGCTCCGTCTTGTTTAAAACTTGAACCAATGGCAGCGACATCGGCCGGTCGGTCGGTTGAGGTTTGGGTGAAGGCGATTGAATGGTCGGCCATCGAGACGGAGTAGCTTCCGCCGCCATACGGTCGCCCCAGGGAAGTCCCTCCCACGTTCTCGGCAATGACCTTGTAGTTCCCCGCTCGGCCGGTGCTGGCAAGCTTGGTAACACCCATGTCGTCAAACTTGAAGATGAGTTGGTTGGCATGTATCCACTGGGGTGAACTGATGCTGCGATCGAGATCATCGATCCAAAGACACGGTTTGGGTTTCTTGCCATCGATGCCCATCACGTACAAGTGGTTCTGTTGGTAGCCGAGATAATTTTCGTCGTGACCGAGGTAGGCGATCTGTTCCCCGCCGGGTGAAACCACGGGATGGGTGTCGGGGCCCTGCCGATCGGTCAGGGCGGTGATTTTACGGTCAGCCACCGCGATGCTGTAGATTTCACTGTTGGTTGGATCGTATTCATGGTTGGGGTGCCGGTTGGCGGAGAAAATGATCACCGAGTCCTTTTTTGCCCAGCCGTAGGGACCGCCGTGATCGTAGTCCCCATGTGTCAGTTGTCTCGGCGTTCCTCCCTCGGCACTGAGCACGAACAGGTGCGTATGGGCCTGGGGCAGGTAGCCGGCCCCGTCCCGCCGGTAGTTGAGACGGGTGATGACGGTGGGCGGCTCGGCCCACTCGGCCCCTTTCGGCTTGGCTGGCATAGGGGCAAACGTTTCCGGTTCGGCCGGAACGCTCATCGAGAAACAGAGTGATTTACCGTTTCTTGACCAGGTCAATGAGCCGGGTGACTGGTTCAAGTTGGTCAGCTGCGCTTTCCTGCCCGATTCCATCCAGTAGCAGAATATCTGGTTCTGATCATTTTCGTCGGAAACAAATGCGAGGCGGTCTCCGCTGGGTGACCACCTTGGTGAGGAATAATTGTGTTTTCCAGAAAAGAGTGGCAGGTGTCGCCCCCGGGAATCGATAGTCCACAGGTCCGTTCGGCGACGGTCCTTCATGATGTCGAACTGGTTCCTGACATAGACGATCGTTTTGCCATCCGGTGAAATTTGCGGGTCGGTAGCAAATTCAATATCGAAAATGTCGGTCATCTGCAACGTCTGAGATTGTTCATTCGCCGGGACTTCCGTTGTCTGAGCCCAGGCGAAATCAACCAGCAGGAGTGGCAGCCAGAGCGCGCCGAAAACAAGGGACGGGTATTTCATGAAAATGTCCATTTTGACCGGGAAGTTACAGTTCAGGTTGCTTCCCAGTCTAAACCAGAGACAGTCTGGATGTTATCGAGACCACGGGAAAATCCATGATGAGAATGGGGCGGTGCTGGGGTTTGGCCCCCCGGGATGGTGGAGTGGCCGGACAGCCACTGCCAGGAAACACCGTGTGGACCGTTGGACAGGTCCCCGCTGCAGCTACTTGTCGGATCGCTGTGGCTCTTCCAGCAGGATCTCTTCACCTGTCTCTTCTGCGAAGCCGATTTGTGGAATGAGCTGGTTGGTTTGCTCCGAGGCGGGAGATTCGGGAGAGATCTCCTCGATCGTTTCCGGGCCATTTGCGGGTGGGTCACGGGGTGAATCGAGGAGGGGGTCCAATTCGATTTCTTCGATCGTCCCAGGTTGAAGGAGTTCCCCTGTCGATGTGGCGGGCGTCATGCTCTCGGTGGAGACCAGGTTTCCCTCTTCGTCCCACCAGGTCCAGTTGCCTGATTCCATGTCGGCCAGGTAGTTTCCCTGGATGCGTTTCATCCCGTTGGGATGCCACCAGGTCCAAAGTCCTGTCTTTTGGCCCCCGTCATAAGTGCCGGCCAGAGATCGCTGGCCGTTTTGGTGCCACCAGGTAAATTGCCCCTCGCGGTGGTTGCGCAGATACTGTCCTTTCATTTTGAGTTGCCCGTTGTCATGCCAGGCAGAAATAGGGCCATGTTGCATGGCGTTACCCCGAGTGGAAAAACTGGCTGGCTGGGCATCCCACCAATTGTCCTGGCCGTCCAGTTCCAGTTCGGTGTCCAGGAAGTAGGATTCTGATTCTTTCTGTTGGGGCTGGAAGTACGATGTGTTACGGACAATTTTTTTGCCGGAGATAAATTCGTCATTGCGTACCAACTGGTTTTCCCGGTCCCACTCTTTCAGGGCTCCATCCAACTGGCCCTCCTGGAAACGGGCCTGTCGCATCTTCTGGGAGGACGGGTACCACCAGGTGGCCAGGCCGTGTCGCTTTCCTTGACGGTAAGGGATCTCCAGGATCTTGCGCCGTTGCCGATCATAAACGATCCAGGCCCCGTTCAGCTCACCCTGGGAAAACGTGGCCGATGACAGGAAGGGCCCCTGGAACTCGATGAATGGTTCCGTGCTAAACAGCCCCTCGGATCCGGCCGGGTGCCAACGTTTCCATCGGCCTTCCATCAAACCTTGCTCAAACCGGCCTTCGGCCAGGACTTCCCCGTCCTGGTTGAACAGGCGCCAGATACCATGATTGAAAAAATTTCCCCTTTCATCCTGCATCACGTTCTTCAGGATCTGGACTTTGCCATTGGGATACCGTGTGCGAATCGTTTCATGCTGACCGGGTGGCAGTCCGTCTTGTAGCTCTTCGATATTTCCCGTTCGCAACATCTTCATCGTCCGTTCATCGATCCCGGTGTCGGAGCTGTTGCCGAAGCTGTCGCCTGATGGGGATTGTGTCCAAATCGAATTGTCGCGAGGGTTGACCGCTACCAGCCCACTGTCTGGCTGATCGGATGAGGAGGCCGTCTCCCGATCGGCAGAAGAAGGGGCTTGTTCAAAAAGGCCAATTGTCTCCGCTTGTTGGCCAACCGTTGTGTAGGCACTGGTTGCCAATGCAATGAAAGCTATCAAAGCCAGAAAGGTGATCCATGCTCTTTGCAAAACGATCATGTTCGACTCCGGACTCCTTACCCAAGTTTTATCTCAATCGGCTCAATAGACTCCTGCCGCCGACTGATGGAAGAATGCTCTGTCGTTAAGAGGGTTGCATAGTTTCAGGTGTTGGAGAGGGAATTCCGTCAGATTTCCCCCCGTTTTCCCACGTTGACGACGGGACATTACGAACCGGCGCGACTTTGTCGATTGTGCCGGGTAACCACCCGTCTATCGATCCTGTCACGAACCATATCGGGCATGGTCTGTTTCAGGGCTGATACGGGGGGAAGCAGGTGGGCCTCGCCGGTAGGACCCGGTTGATCGTGATAGTTTACCGCCCTGTCCTCCAGAGAACCGATCGCTCGAACTGCTTTGCCGGGCCCTGGACGGGGTGAGGCGGTTGACGTGTTGAATAGGATCAGCCCCCGATATCGGGGGTGACCGTTTTGCCCGCCTGATCTGGTTGATTCAAGTCGGGCCCGGGGAATCCGGTCGTTTTGCAGAGCCGGAGTCGCTCGCGTATAATCGTGGAGCAAATTCTTGAGCAACAACAACGATTGACATCCGCCCGGGACAGGACTTGGTAAGTCTGTTTTCCCGAAGGATGCAAACCAGGAATGGACGAATGATGGTATTTGTGAAAGCAGCCCGGAGCCTGACCCTGACCGCTATGGTGGCCATGTTTCTGGGAGACTTGGCTGCGGCTGAGACGAACGACGGCAGCCAGTCCGCCTCGGCCCAGCCGAATATCGTGTTCATCTTTTCCGATGATCACGCTTACCAGGCGATTGGTGCGTACGGCTCACAGATCAACAAGACGCCGCATCTGGACCGCTTGGCTCGCCAGGGGATGCGGTTTGATCGTTGCCTGGTGACCAACTCGATTTGTGGGCCGGCTCGGGCAGTGATTTTGACCGGGAAATACTCCCACTTGAATGGCTTTCGCCAGAACGGCGACAAATTCAACGGGGAACAGCAGACCTTTCCCAAGTTGCTGCAGGGGGCGGGGTATCAGACAGCCGTGGTAGGGAAATGGCATTTGGGGACGGACCCAACCGGGTTTGATCACTGGTTCGTGCTGCCTGGCCAAGGCAATTATTACAACCCTGACTTCCTGACACCGCAGGGGCGGCAGAGAGTTGAGGGTTACGTTACCGATGTGACGACCGATCACGCGCTGCAGTGGCTCGAGGACCGAGACCGTGAGAAGCCTTTCATGCTGATGTTGCAGCACAAGGCTCCCCACCGCGCCTGGTTGCCGGGCAAGGACCATTTGTCGACCTACGAGAGCAGGCAGATGCCCGAACCGGGCAACCTCCTGGATGATTACTCGGGCCGGGCCGAAGTGCTTGCCGAGAACGCGATGGAAGTGGGAAAGGATATGCGGCCGGGATTTGATTTGAAGTTGTTCCCGGACCCGGAGTCGGAACAGGCGAAGCGGTTCTTTCGCCGGTTTACCCCGGAACAGAAAGCGGACTGGATCGCCGCCTACCAGGCCCGCAACGAGCATTACCTGCAGAATCGGGATGCTGCCAAAACGGACGACCAGGTGCGGCAATTGCATTACCAGTACTACATTAAGGATTACCTGCGGTGCATCGCCTCGGTCGATGACAATGTCGGACGGGTACTGGACTACCTGGATCAGAACGACCTGGCAGACAACACGATCGTCATCTACTCTTCGGACCAGGGCTTCTATCTGGGCGAGCACGGTTGGTATGACAAGCGGTGGATTTTCGAGCAATCGCTGCGGACTCCGCTGATTGTGCGTTGGCCCGGCGTGGTGAAACCAGGTAGTAGTAACGGGCATCTCGTTTCCAATCTGGATTTCCCCGAGACGTTTCTGGATGTCGCCGGCGTCGATATCCCGTCTGACATGCAGGGGCGTTCATTAACACCCCTGCTGACCGGAAAGAATCCAGCCGATTGGCGGAAGTCATTCTATTACCACTATTACGAGCTGGGCACTCACAACGTGGCGGCTCATTACGGTGTCGTCACTGACCGCTACAAGTTAATCCATTACTACCGGAAAATTGATCGTGAGAAAGGGAAAGGACGCGCGCGGGTCGACATCGATCAGTGGGACCTGATGGATCGGGTGCGAGACCCGAATGAGAACCAGAGCTTCATCAATGACCCCGATTACCGGAAAACCAAGGCCGAGCTGGAGTCTGAACTCGATCGGCTGCGGGCAGAACTGAAGGTGACATCCAACTGAATGCCGGTTTGGCCGGCGGATTGCCCCTTGATCTTTGGAGGAGGGGCTAGAACAATCGAAATGGTGGCACCCGTGGTGCGCGACTGACCCAACCTGGTATCCAACAGAAAAAAACAGATTTCATGGCTTCTGGTTCACGCTATTATTCCGGCAAAATCGAGATCGATACCGAAGGTCCATCTGCCAAGTCATCCCGGGTGACTCAGCGGTTGGAACGGATCGGCCGGAATTACGACAAGCTGGAACAGATTCTCGATGAATTGGAGCTGAAGATCGCGATGGATGATCGCTTAGGCCAGGAGGCTGATTCCAGCGATCCACCCCCATCCCCCGCCTATCGTCCCAGGCAGCCACGGTAGTCTTTACCCAGGGGAAGGAGCCTCGATGTCATACCTCAAACTGTCCGGTGGAACGATCTACGATCCGGTTCACAACGTGGATGGTGTCGTGGGCGATATCTGGATCGAGAACGGCAAGATCGTCGAAGCGCCCCTGGGTGAAACGGATACGGTGACTATCGACGTGAGCGGACGTGTCGTGATGGCCGGGGCGGTCGACATGCATTGCCATATTGCCGGTCCCAAGGTCAATGCGGCGCGAAAGATGCAACCGGAACAGGGGCGGATCGGTAATGGCCTGACCGCGCCCGGTGACCCGATGGGTAGCGTCCCTGATATCATGACGACCGGCTATCGCTATACGGGACTGGGGTACACCTCCTGCTTTGACGCCGCGGTTACACCGATGGGTGCTCGCCATGTCCATCACGAATTTGAGCGGGTTCCCAATCTTGATACCGGCTTCTATGTCCTGGTAGGTAATAATCACCTGGCGATGGAGTACATCGCCAAGCAGGACATCGCGGGACTGCAGTCCTTCTTGGCCTGGTTGATCAACCGGGCCGGTGCCTTCGCGCCGAAGTTGGTGAACCCGGGTGGTGTCGAAATGTGGAAACAGAGGGCCGGTGGTAATGCTCGTGATCTGGACCAGGTGATCGACGGGTTTCAAGTGACGCCCCGCCAGGTGATCCAGGGAATTGCCGAGGCGGCCAATCGACTCGATTTACCCCACCCAGTCCATATCCATTGCAACAATCTTGGCATCCCCGGCAATTGGAGCACGACCCTGGAAACGATGCGTTCCCTGGATGGATTGAGCGCGCACTTGACCCATATTCAGTTTCACAGCTACGGGGGAAGCGGTGACTCCGACTCTGGTCTCGAGTCGAAGGTCGGGCCGCTGGCCGATTACATTAACGCCCACCCGAATTTAACCGTTGATGTGGGACAGGTGATGTTTGGTCCCACGACCAGCATGACGGCTGATGGTCCACTCGGTTATTTCCTGCAGAGACTGAGTGGTGAAAAATGGTATTCCGCCGATACCGAGTTGGAGTCGGGTTGTGGCATCTCCCCGATCCACTACCGCGACAAGAATTTTGTCAATGCCTTGCAATGGGCGATTGGCCTGGAGTGGTACTTGCGTGTGGAAAATCCCTGGCAACTCGTGATGAGTAGCGACCATCCCAATGGTGGGAGTTTCCTGGCGTATCCCCAGATCATTCGTTTGCTGATGGATGCGAGTTTCCGCAAGGAAACCCTCAAGCGGGTGCATCCTCGAGTGATGAAGACAAGCAGTCTGTTGGACCTGGATCGGGAATATACACTTTCCGAAATTGCCATCATCACGCGGGCGGGACCTGCCCGGATTCTGGGACTCAATAACAAGGGGCACCTGGGTGTCGGCGCGGATGCCGATGTGGTTGTTTACACGCCGTCACCGGACTTCGAAGAGATGTTCAGCTGGCCCTGGATGGTGGTTAAAGCGGGAAAGATCGTGGTTCAAAACGGGGAATTCCAGGACCCGGTGGCTGGGAAAACATTGAGTGTCAGCCGTGACTTCGACACCGGACGTGTGGGGCAGATTGAAGACTGGTTTTCCGACCATTACTCGATTTCAGTTCGCCATTACGGTCATGGTCGAGTCGGGGCGCATCGGATCGAAGTCGTTTAAGTCGGGTTACTTGCCGTTCAAACGATCCAGGATGGCCTGGATCTGCCGTTGCACCAATTGGGGTGCCAGTGCAATTACACATTGGCACTCAGGTTCATAGATGACGCGAACGTTGTTCAGTTGGTTGACATCGAAATTCAGGGCTCCCTCCAGGGCCTGCATCAAAGCCTCTGGCGTCATGTTCCCGCTCAGGATCTCATGGCAGGAGTAGACTTCGAGTTCTCTTGCATTGGCTGCGGATTGAAAGGTCGTGATTTCAATTGTGTTGGAATCGACGAAGCGGCTGGTGAGTCCCATGGTTCGCACGAGTTGGCGAATTGCTTCGTCGACGCTCTTTTCTTCGACCTTGGCCGGGACGATTGTCTGGGGCGTCCAGCCGGACGGGAGGACGGATTCCCAGTCAACGACCACGCTGACACGGGAAACCTGCTGGATCCGGTTCAGCATTGACTCGAGGGTAACCGGGGAACGGAAACGGCTCTCAAAGGGTTGAGATGTTTTTTCCTGAGCCGCGCCCCAGCGGTTTTCAAAGCGGTCAGCCACTGCTTCATTACCGGCCGCCATCTGCAAGCCGGCTTGAATTTTTGAGAGGTAGTCCTGTATCCGCTGGTGGTTTTCCGGTGTCTGGCGGATCACCAGCTGGTTATCCTCCCGCTGAATCGTGGCCGGGTTCTCTTCGGCCTGCCAGGATTGGGGTGCGATCAAACCCTTGATCGACGCCATGAATCGAGTGATTTTTTCGCCATCCGGATCATCCAGTTGGGGCAGATCGTATTTCCTGTCGACAAGCGCAGCTTGGTTGACCGGTTCAATCACCGGGATCTTGGTCCCGTCAAAAGTAACGCCCAACTCGAGCGGTTCCAGCATCTCCTGTACGACTTCGATAAAGCTCTTGTCGACCAGCTTGAAATCGACCGGTGTTGCCAGGTCGATATCTCTGCTGGCAATCGCTTCCACGTTCAATTGGAAAGGGACGCCAGTGATTAGAGAAATTTCTCGCAATGCAACCAGTGCCGGGATGCCTTCGTACTGCACCCCGGCGCAGGGGTCTTGCAGGCGTTCCAATGTCCCCGGGTCGAACGGCCCCGGCTTGTCAAAATGGTAGCGGGGTAGCCCGAGCATTTCCGAGTTGCGAATCACGGCGGCCAGATCATTGATCTCGAGAATCGAGGTCCCTTTTTTTTCCAGCAGGTTGGAAAGCTCACCCAGATTGGAATTCAAAACAGAATCATCGCCGCTTTTGTCCATGCCGATCAATAACGAGTCCAGGCCGTTAGGTCGTTGTGGTTCACTCTCTGAATCAGTCTCTGTGCCGGCAGGATTTTCTCCCGGTTCTGTTGGTGGTTCGCTGGTTGGGTCCTCAGGTATTACCGGGGGCGGGTTTTGTCTGTCTGTCCGGTCGGGGTTCTCTGCGTTCGTTTCAGGCTCCGCCGCTTTCGCCGGTTCCTGACTGGAAGGTGGATCGTTATTGGCTTCGTTTTTTGTGGGCGCTGCGTCGGCAGGGACAGGCGGGTCTTCTGTCGTTGTTTTCCTTTTTTCCGATCGGTCGTCTGCCTCGTCGGACAGCTGGTTTGCTTGGTTCGGGAGGTCTGTTTCCGGCTCGGAATCAGCGGCCGCCACAAGGGGCGCTTGCTGAGGATTGTCTGCATTTCCCAGCATCATGCCGATCACTGCGGCGACTACCAGGAGGCTGCCGATGACGATGGCGCCGGCGATCAGCCACTTCTGCCGGCTCTTAGCAGCTTCAGAGGTCCATGATTCGCCGGGCGAGGGAGCGGCCCGAGTGGCCTCCGCTGCCGGGTTCGCCGGTTGGGCGTTTGCCGGTTGGGCGTTTGCCAGTGGGGCGTTTGCCAGTGGGGCGTTTGCCAGTGGGGCGTTTGCCAGTGGGGCGTTTGCCGGGACTGGCTGTAAATCTCCCTTGCCCCGGGAGGGAACGCGACCTGGCTGGTCTTCGGTCGAGTGCGGAGGACCTGACTTGGCCGGGGACTCCTGCAGGATTTTTTCGATATCATCGAAATCGAAACCGGAGGCGGTCCCGTCTGTTTCGTCGGCCGAGATCTGGACACCCTCGGGAGGGACGACCAGTACCATGCTATTGCATTTTGGGCAGGCCAGTTTTTGGCCAATCGCTTTGGCTTGCGTGACCCTGAGCCGGGCCGCACACGTTTCACAAAGAATGGTAAATGGTTCCACCAGCCTATACCTCACAATGGATGGGCAGCGCAGGGCCTCTGTCTCGATCGTGTTGGACGACCCGGGGAGGAATAAGGTTCCCCTGGTTTGCCCGTCCGTTCCTGCTGACGTTATTCACTGATTTCGGGAAAAACGTCTGCTGGCCTGACCCTGGGCCTCGCCGAATCCCCCGAATTAACGGATTATCTTTCCTCTTGTTACGGTTATTCAGCCTGAAATGCGGCTGGTAGTTCATACGATTTTTTAGCCGCTGCACCGCGGGTTGTAATCAGGACGATTTGCCGCTCCGCGTTATCCGGGTCGGGTCCGACCACCCAGACCAGTTTGCAGTTCGGATCCTCGGGGCCGGTAATGTCCTTGTTGGGATTTGCCCGGATCATGATTTCGGTGAGGATTTCTGCCAGGGTTTTCTGTTGCATATTGAATTCACCCGGCCGCTGATTTTTTGTGATTCCCTCGGTCAGCAGGTCGTTTCCCAGTAGCCTGATTTCAAAGGGGAATGGTAGCTCGCCCAGATCGTCCGTCACCTCGGCTTGCAGGTCGGCCAATAGGATGTTCAGGTCCGGATTGGTCGTGACGTTGAGATCGCGTGGCAGTTCCAGCAGTTCCTGGATAGTTTGGGGTTGGCTGCGGGTGGGGGGTGCGACCACTTCCCCGCTCCCGCCAGCATAAGCCAGCAGCAGCTCGGTGCCACCCACGATGTTGTGGGCAGCCATCGGGGGTAGCCAGCAATTCGCGATGACCTGTTTCTGCTCGACACCAATCCTCATTCTCCGGTAGAGGTCCATCATCATCCCTCCATATCTGGAGCGAACGGGATTCCAGTAATCATTGGCGGGCGAGGAAGCTGCGTATTGCGTGATCTTGTCGAGACTCTCCTGAGTGCTTTCGGTCAACCAGTTGCGGAATTCACTCGGTTTGAGGTCGAGTGTCTGGTCAAACCGTAGTTCCAGGAAGCTGCCATTGTCCAGGTGCAGGCTCAGCAATCCGCCGCGAATACTGTCGTTCAACGTGACGGCCAACTCGCGGTTCAACCCGGACAGGCTGCCCGACATCAGTTTCTGACCTTCATCATTGAACAGGGCATTTCTCAAAAACAGGATCGAAACCTGCCGGTCCTGGTCGGTTGCTGCTGCCAGGTTCTTCATGGCCCCTTCCAGGGGAACGGCCCCTGCCAGATCGGCCGACTCGCGGACCAGGGCAGCGGGGCCAATCAGGAACTTCCGGGTTTCTTCCGGATCGGTATCTCCTTCGGTGAAGAAGTAGCCCATGGAATCGGAGCCGGTGTAAATCCGGGCTCCCGTTTCCAGGTCGGTCGGTTCCGGCTTGTTCCAAAGTTCCAGCAGACGTTCGCGCTTTTTGGGTGTTGTGGTCCGTACCATGAAGACCGGCTGGTACTCAAATTCGACCGGGTGTAACGAGATGATCAACTGCTCGATTTCAGCCAGAGGGACCCCGGTCTTCTTTTCCCACAGATCAAGTTTCGACTTGAGGCGGGGGCCGATCGACTGGACCAGAAACTCCCCCTGATCCTGTTTCAACAGGTCGGCCATGCGCAGCGAGAAGATCAATTTGGCGCCTGGCGGCATGTACGAAAAGTCGATCGGTTCACCCAGGGTCGGGGTTTCCCACAGCATCTCGCCATCATCCTCGACCAGTTTTTGTATCCACCGCGCGTTGGGATCGATCTCCGGTTCGACTGGTTCAGTTGCGTCAACGGGTTCGGTTGGCTCCGGTTTCTTTTCCGATGCAGCTGGCTCCAGTCGGCCCACTACTTTTTGGTTGGCGTAAACCAGGAAGCCGATCAGAAACAGAGCCAGCGTTGCCGCGGTCACGACCGGGAAGACCCAGCGGTTGTTTTTCTGGCGGACCAGATTCCTGTTGGAGGGGGTCGCGCGGACGTCTGCGGAGACGAGAGGTTTTGCCTGGATTTCAGGTAGCTTCTTGACCTGATTGGGGGAGGAACCTGGTTTGAACTTGCCCAGCTCTTGCCGGAAAATTTGCTCGGAGGCAGGTTTTTTCGGTTGGGGTGTCTTTTCTTCGGACAGCGGAACCAGTTCTCCCAAAACCGACAATGCGTCCCTGATGTCGGGGCGCTGGTTGGGGTTGGGCGAAAACATCGCGTCCATCAAGTCGGTTAAGGGTGCCGGCAGTTCGTGCTTTGCCAATTCTGACGCGACGGAAACGGGTTTTGGTGGATCCGCGGCCGCGCGGTTCGTTGGACGTACTCGTCCGGAAACAAGACGATACAGCACGCATCCCAGGGCATAGATATCCGCAGGCGGTGATCCGTGATGATCCGATTGTTCCGGTGCCAGGTAGTCGAGCCGGGATTCAACAGTCCGGTCATCTTCCGGATCGAATTCCAGGTCGGGCATGATCTGAATTCTGAGCTGGGCGGGTACCGTACTGGAGAGCCAGATGGTTCGCAGGGAGATCGCATTGTGAGAGAGGTCATGCTGGTGCATTTGCTTGACCGCTTGACCGACCTGTCCGACGACCCGGCAAGCATCCTGCCAAGGGATACGGCCTTTCCTGGGGACGCGCACCGAGAGTGGTTTCCCAGCCGGCCGTTGCGAAACGACAAACCGGTAGCTGGGCAAGACGACGGTCTCGTAAATGGTCGCCAGGTGGGGAGAATCAAGTTCTGATACGACCGAAACCAGGGCGTCAATCTGTTGCCAGGAAGCGAGGTCGTCCGCCTCGTTACCGGGTAAAAACTGTAACAGCACGGGGTGTCCGGTGGCCCGGTGAATGGCCGAAAAACTGTCTTTCAGCGGACCGGAAATTGTACGTCCAACAACCGTGTAATTTCCGTACTTAAAGGGACCACTCGCGCCCTTGGCCAAAATGTCCGCCTGGAATTCCGTCACCACCTTTTGCTCGACCAGCCATTTGGCTACCGTTTCGACTTCGTTCAGGCCATGGAATTCGGGGCGTTCTTCAATTTCCACCTGCGCAGCACTGAATAAGGCGGCAATTTCATGCAAATCGTCGTCGCTAACGAGTCCGCTATCAGATAATAACTTCCAGAATTGGTTGGAATCGGCTGTCACACGTTTTCGAGACGAATTCGCCCCATATTGATGAACAAATCTACATACAATTGACGATTTGATTTATTGTAGGTGATCCTTCTCCGACATCGTAGTGGCGACCCGTCATAGATCTTTCGATTGTTATGAATTTACCCGTGACCAATTTGTCTTCCACACCTGAATCCCAATCAAAAAGTCATCCCATGAAAGCGTTTGAAGCGGTTCAGCTCTATTTCCACCGCGCGGCGGACAATTTAGAGATGCCCCCCGAGATTCGTAAACTCCTCCTGCAACCGAAGCGGGAGGTGACGGTGGAGGTTCCCGTCGAAATGGATGATGGTCATCTGGAGACACTGGTCGGTTTTCGGGTGCAGCACAACAACGCACGGGGTCCGATGAAGGGAGGACTTCGTTACCACTGGGAGGTGGACCTTGACGAAGTTCGCGCGTTGGCCTCTCTGATGAGTTGGAAAACGGCGGTTGTCAATATTCCCTACGGTGGCGCGAAAGGGGGGATCTGTGTCGACCCGACGCAATTGAGCAAGAAGGAAAAAGAACGGGTCAGTCGGAAGTTCATCGACCAGATTCATGAAATTATCGGTCCGGACAAGGATATTCCTGCACCCGATATGGGGACCGATTCAGAGACGATGGCCTGGATGAGAAACCAGTGGGAAAAATACAACGGTTTTAATCCGGCCTGCATCACTGGCAAACCGGTTGAGGATTACGGCGCGAAAGGCCGTGAAGAGGCGACCGGACGAGGGGTGGGTATCCTGGCATTCAAGATGTTGCGCCGCCTGGGCCGACGCCCCCAGGATATTTCCGTGGCCATCCAAGGTTTTGGTAATGTCGGTTCCCACGCCGCCAAGTACATGTACGAGTCCGAATTCAAGATTGTTGCGGTGAGTGATATTACCGGTGGCTACTACAACGAAGATGGTTTGGATATCCCGGCCGTCCTGCACCACATCATCGAGCACCGGACGCTGGAAGGTTACGAGGGTGCCACGCAGATTTCCAACGAAGAGTTGCTCGCGTTGGAAGTGGACATGTTGATCCCTTCCGCGCTGGGGGGGGTGATCACGAAAGAAAATGTTGACAGGATCAAAGCGAATTACATCGTGGAAGGTGCGAACGCACCGATTCATCCCTATGCCGACGAGGTCCTGTTTGATCGAGGGGCCTATGTCCTGCCTGACATCCTGGCCAACGCGGGCGGGGTGACCGTCAGCTATTTTGAGTGGGTCCAAAATCGTCAATATTACAGCTGGGACCTTAACCGGGTGCGTCAGCAACTCGATTCGGTTCTATCCAATGCTTTCGAGGAAGTCTGGGCGGCAGCCAATGAACGGGGGGTCAGTCTGCGGACGGCCGCTTTCATACTGGCCGTGGAAAGGGTCCGGCGGGCCACCGAGTTAAGCGGGGTCTGAACACCGATCTTCGCCTGTCGGGTCGTTGCGTCCCGGCCCTGTGTCGGTCATAAAGGCAGTCATCGTCGCCTGTTCCTATTTGCACTTCCCGAGACCAGTTCTTGCCATGAGCCGAACGAAACCAGGACAACCCGCCACCACGCAAGAGGTTCTGGATTTCTATGTCGAGAAGCAACGTCAAGAAGCGGATTTGTTGCAGCGGGCGGCCGCCCGCTGGAGCACGTTCAGTTTTCTGCGAGGCGGTTCCTTCCTGGTTTTCCTGGCCTGCCTGGTCCTCGGCCTGTTCAACTTGGCCCAGTTGTTTTGGCTCTGGTACGGCTTGGCAGCTGTCTGCCTCGTGGCTTTCCTGGTGGTCGCCTTCCTGCATGAAGGGATTCACGCGCAGATCAAACGTTCCCGGTTGCTGGCCGAAATGCATTCCGAGTCGATTGCCCGGATCAAACGGGAATGGTCCAAGATCAAGACGCCCCCGGTAGAGATTCCCCGGCAGTACAAGGCGGTAGCCTTTGACCTGGACCTGGTAGGTGAAAGTTCGTTGTATCAACTATTGGGAACTGCCCGTACGCCGCTGGGCATCGAAACACTTTGCCAGTGGATCCTTGAGGGTGCCTCCAGCCAGGAGATCGAGGAGCGTCAAACCGGGGTTGCCGAGTTGGCAGTCGACTACGATTACCGGGAACGTTTCCGCCTGTTGTGCGCCCGGCTCCACACCAGCCAATCGGGACCGAGTCGTTTCATCGATTGGTCGCAGAGCCCGCATTGGTTTCAACGCAGGAGTTGGTTGCTGTGGCTCAGCCGTTTGACATCGGTTGCTACGCTCGCCGGGTTGTTCCTTCTGTTGACAGGGTTGGTGGCGGCCCCGATCTCGGGCTCCATGCTGCTGGGTGCCTTGTTGGCCAACTTTTTCCTTTCCGTTTTTTTTGCCGGTGGCATGCACGATGTGTTTAACCGGATTTCATCCCACCAGAACGAGATTGCCCACTACGTGGAGCTGTTTGACATGGTGGGCGAGTTTGAGAGTGAATCCCCGTTTTTGCAGCGACTTCAGGATAAGCTGAAAGGGGATGGTGACGACGTCCGCCGCCATGTGGGCAGTCTCTCCTGGTTGACCTGGTTGGCCAATATTCGCCGGGATGGCATTCTGTTCCTGGCTTACCTGGTCCTGGAGTTCATGTTCCTATGGGATGCCCATGTTCTCAATCTGCTGGAGAACTGGAAGTCACGGCATGGTTCCAAGGCGGAACGCTGGTTCGCAGCGCTGGGCCAGTGGGAAGCGATGTTGGCCCTGTCCAAGCTGCGGGCGGATCACCCCGAGTGGGTTTTCCCCACCCTGAACGAACCTGCCCCGGGAGAGCAGCGGATCGAGTCTCTCCAGTTGGGACACCCGTTGCTGGATGACTCTCGCGTGCCGAACGACGTGACGGTCGGGCCGGCAGGAACAGTGTTGCTGGTGACCGGTTCAAACATGTCGGGGAAAAGTACCTTGCTGCGTAGCATTGGCGTCAATGTGACGCTGGCTCAAATGGGAAGTGTCGTTTGTGCCCAATCGATGAAGCTGGCGACCTTCCGGATCGAAACCAGCATGCGGATCGTGGATTCCCTGTCGGACGGGGTCTCTTTTTTCATGGCTGAGTTAAAGCGACTCAAGGAGATTGTGGATAAGGCAAAGCAGCAGAACGAGTCGAGAGAAAGATCAATGCTTTTTTTACTGGATGAAATCCTGCAAGGGACCAATTCCAGGGAGAGAAGTATCGCCGTCAGTCGCGTGGTAAGAAAACTGATCGACGAAAACGCGATCGGGGCGATTTCCACGCATGACCTGGAGTTGGCTGAAACCAACGAGTTGTCCAAGGCGTGTCGCACGGTCCATTTTTCAGAACAATTCATTGAAGAAGATGGGCGGCGCAGGATGACCTTTGACTACCGCATGCGGCAAGGGATTGCCGAGACCACCAATGCCCTGAAATTGCTGGAAATCGTCGGTCTTGGTGAGTAGGCGTGCCCGGCTGTCATCGTCAGTGGGCCGGGTTGTCCCCGGGGATCACTGGTACATTCCCTTCCATTCCCAGGAGATGCCTGGTCTTCAGCGAGAACCGGTCCCGGTTGCTCAGGATCGTCCCCGGCTTGAGAAGCGATTCCGGGTTTCGTTGCATGTTCTGCAACAGGTTCCAGTGAAACGCGATCAGTGACTTGATCGTTCGTCGGCCATCAAAATCGAGGTAGTTGACCAGTTGTCCACCCTCTTCAAACAACCTGGTGATTCGTGTTGCATACAGTTTGACCAGATCGGTTAGGGAGTTGGATGTCTGTTTCAACTTGAAACGATCAACTTCCCATTCCGTTTCCAGGATATCCTGTTGAGCAATGAAAACTTTGTTTCGGCTGGCATCGTTCAATGCATTGGCCAGTATTTGCGTCAGAAAGATCGCTTTGCCCAACCGGCAAGCGGGTACTTCGTAGTCCTCTCGGACGAACCCCAGCACGGGTACAGTGGCGGCCATCATGGCTCCCCCCAGTCGATAAGCCAGGACTTCCAGTTCGTCAAATGTCTGCAGTTTTCGAAAGCGGATCCAGTAATCGGACCCGTCCAGCATGTCGAAAAGGTATTGCTTGGGGATGGAGAAATTTTGGCAGGTATCGGCCAGCGCCGCCAGTTCGATCGATGTACACTCCCCCACCAGGGCATCCCCGACGTCATCTCGAATTTCACACCAGACTTCCAGCGGCAACTGGTTGGCACTTTCCAGGTCCAACAGCTCGATGCACTGGCCCAGGTACCACGCCAAAGCCTCCAGTCCCATGCGTTGGGGTTTTGGCAGGTTGGCCGCAATCCACGTATAAGGCCTGAAGCTCTGCCGCGCCAAGCGACGACAGCTTCGGTAGCCCGCTTCAATCGCAGCCAGATTCAATTCGATACGTGGGCGGATTTCTTGCATGGAGGTCACAAAAGATCTACAAAAACTGGGAATTCAAGCTTGAACTCGCTGTTCATTATGGCCAAAAGTCAGGCTTCGGGTAGGGTTTAAAGCAGAGGATCAACGAGACCGTTGCCCCCGCGGCGGCGCAACGGTCAAATAGGTGGATGGCGGCATTTGGCCGTCGTTTCTTGGCGACCTTCTGTTTTACGTCGGATCGATCAAACCCATGAAGATTTTATTAGCCAGTCCCCGTGGTTTTTGCGCCGGCGTCAACATGGCCATTGAAAGTCTCGACCTCACTTTGAGAGAGTTTGGTCCGCCGGTCTATGTCTACCATGAAATCGTGCACAACAAGTACGTGGTGCAGACGTTTCGAGACAAAGGTGCCGTGTTTGTGGATGAACTTGAGGACGTGCCACCTGGATCCAATCTGTTATTTTCAGCCCACGGCGTCTCGCCTGAAATCCGGAGTGTTGCCAAATCGCGTCGCCTGAATGCCATTGATGCCACCTGTCCTCTGGTGACGAAAGTTCACCTGGAAGCGATCAAGTATGCCCGGGAAGGATATACGATTTTCCTGATTGGGCACGAAGGCCACGATGAAGTGATCGGGACCATGGGAGAAGCCCCGGAGTCAATGGTGCTCGTGGAAACCGCAGAAGATGTTGATCGACTGGAGATTCCTACGGATAGTAAAGTGGCTTACTTGACTCAAACGACACTGTCTGTCGACGATGCCAACCGGATCATCACTCGTTTGCGCGAGCGGTTTTCCAATCTGGTGAACCCGCCCAAGGAGGATATCTGCTATGCCACGCAAAACCGTCAGGAGGCCGTCCGTGAGTTGTCGTCCAAGGCGGACATTTGTCTGGTGCTGGGCAGCCAGAACAGTTCCAACAGTCAACGGTTAAGGGAGCTTGCCGAAGACTTCAATGTCCGTTCGTTTCTGATTGACGGCGCATCCGAGATTCAGCCGGAGTGGTTTGCCGGTGATGAGACCGTTCTGGTTACGGCTGGTGCCAGCGCGCCCGAAACGGTTGTTGAAGAGTGCATTGACTGGTTGAAAGAACGTTTTGATGCCGAAGTCGAGGTCTGTATGATCCGACAGGAAAACGTGCAGTTCCCGCTTCCTAAGGTGCTCCGCCAGCTGCAGGGATGACAGGTGACTCCTGGTCTGCTTATCAGGGGCGACGCTCACTGATTTCACGAACCCGGATATTCCGAAAATCGATGTCGGTTGTCGGGTCGTGCCCCTGCAGGATCAAGGTGCCGGCTGCCAATCGCCTGCCTTTCCTGGGGTTCGGATCGGGTGCCCGCTGATCCGACCAGTCGGTTACCTGGTAGCCGTTGACCCAGACGCTGACGTGGGGCCCCGAGGCGACAATCGTTTTTGAAAACCAGGCCAGATCATCCGAGACGATCTGCCGCGCGGTTGTCCGACGGAAAATTCCCCCGGTGCCACAATCGACTGGCTGGTCCCGCCGTTGGTCCTTGTACTGGTTCTGGATCTGGCTTTCGTATCCATTCATAAGTTCCCCCGGTATGCAGCGAAAAAACAGGCCTGAATTCAGTCCGGGTGCCAGGGTTTTGCATTCCAGCTGGAACACGAAATCGGCGTAGGATCTGCGAGTTTCCAATTGGCCTTTTCCGCCGCGAAGATTCATGACAGGCGGATCGCCAGGCTGAACTGTGGAGCGGCTTGCCAGTAGCTGGTCGGTATTCCATTTCCCGAGGTCGGGATCGATCAGTGGTTCCAGGCCAATCGGCTTGAGATGGATTTTGCGGAAAGCGATCGGCCCCGAATTGAATTGCAGGCCGATATAACCCTTGCCCAGGGGGCGCTTGTCGACGTAGTCCATGACCTGGACACCATTGATGGATGCCGTGATTCGATTCGATCGGGCCATGACATGCATTTGATTCCAGCCAGGTTCGACGACCGGCTGACCAGGTTCGACCTTTTGCCGCGCCACTAGGGAGCCGGTAGGAAACGGGTTATTGCCATCGGCGATATTCAACTCATAGCAATCACCGGCCGGGTTTTTCGGCTGGGGACTGGTTCGCAGGAAAACGCCGCTGTTGGTACTGTCGGGGCACTTGAATTCCAGTCGCAACTCGAAATCGTCGAATTGGGACGTGGTTCTCAGCAGGCTTGCATCGCCCCGGCTGGCTTGAATCGTCCCCTCATTGACTTGCCAATCCGTATGGGTGTCCTGTTGGGGTTTCCAGCCGTAGAGCGTCTCACCGTCAAACAGGGCGATCCACCCTTGGGCAACATCGTTGGCCGTCAGGCCCGTGGCAGGGTAAGGCTGGAAATCCTGTCCCAAATCCTGTCCCTTGTCGGTCGTCTGGCCAGTCGCCAGGGATGACAGGCACTGGACCATGATCAAGAGCGAGATGACCAGGGTGGGTCGGCACGGCACTGCCTGCGACAGGATGGCGCTGCCCGGCCTCAGGTTATCTCGGATCAGGTCGTTTTTGGACATGGCTGGTTCATTGTTTGAAATAAATGGGTTGGCTGGCTGAAATCAAATTGCGATTTCGATTTGATGCGAACTGCCGGTTTAGATAGAGTATTATGATTACATTTCTGGTCTTTCAATAGTGCCCCGCGCCCGATGATCTCGTGGAGATTCCTGCATCGGTTCTGTCGTATCACTCCAAGGTAATTTAGTGAACCGAAATCAAGTGATCGAATCCGATTCGACAGGACCCAGCTTTTCTCGTGATTATGTTTTGTTGACCGGGGCGACCGGGCTGGTTGGCCAGTACTTGATCAAGGACCTGTTGCTGGCAGGTCAACGCTTGGCGCTGGTGGTACGGCCTGCCAAGCGCCTCGATATCCACCAGCGCGTCGAGCTGATTTTACAGCGGTGGGAGAAAGAACTTGGCCAGTTGCTCCCTCGCCCGGTCGTTTTGCAGGGGGACGTGGCAGAACCGCATCTCGGTTTGAATCCGAGTGACCTGGACTGGGTCGTCACCCATTGTGGACGGGTGATTCACAACGCGGCCATCCTGCAATTCGATGGGACCAACAGGAAGGAAGAGCCGTGGCGTACCAACCTGGGCGGGACACAACACGTTCTGGATTTGCTCGACCGGATGAAACCGGATGAACTCCATTACGTTTCGACCGCCTATGTTTGCGGAACTCGTCGGGAATTGGTCAAGGAAGATGAGCTGGATTTGGGGCAGGGATTCCGAAATGACTACGAGCGGAGCAAGTTCGAGTCGGAACAGCTGGTTCGTGCCTGGGATGGCGGCGGTACCACAACAGTTTATCGCCCTGCCGTCATTGCTGGTGATTCAAAGAATGGGTTCACATCGACTTACCATGGCCTGTACATGTACCTGCGGCTATTGGCGACGCTGGTTCCGGAACAGAAGCGAAACGAACAAGGGGTCATTGAAACCCCCATTCGCTTGCCGATGCAAGGTGATGAACCGCGGAACCTGGTGCCTGTGGATTGGGTATCCGCTGTGATGACTCGGATATTCCTGGACCGGCAGGCCCATGGTCGGACATATCATTTGGTACCCGATACCTTTGTGACGGCGCGCAAGGTCATCGAGGCAGGTTATGAGTACTTCAATTCGGCAGGCGTCATCTTTTGTGGTCCGTCTGATGATCGGCCGAAGGATAATGAGTTTTCGGCGAAGTACTTTGAGAATGTGAAGATGTACGAATCGTATGAAACGAGTGACCCCGATTTTGATTCGACGAACCTGAAGAAGTTTGTTCCCGATCTCAAATGTCCGGAAATCACCAAGGAAGTGCTCCTGAAATTCATGGAATTCGGGGTCCAGGACCGTTGGGGCAAGGTTCGCCCCAAACCGCCCTCCCACGCCAATCTGCTGGAGTCACAGTCCCCGCTATTGCTGCAAGCTGCGGGCCAGGTGGCAGCGCCCGATTTTTGCGTTGGCATCGACCTGATCGGGCCGGGCGGGGGCCAATGGACGCTGCAACGGAAGTCGGGGCAGACCAGCGTGGAGCGCGGTTGTTCCGAGACGGCGGCCATGGTTGAACTGGTGACTGCGCCCGGCAGCCAGTCCGACCACCATGTGACGACTGATTCCGAGTTGGCGAGCCCGGATTTCTGGGCAGGTCAATTGAATCAGGCATTGGCCGAGGCCGACGACTAAAGGCCGGTCGCGGTTATTCAATCGACTGGTTGATCGATGGTCGGGCGGAGAATTTCCTGTACTCCAGCATCTCGACCTGCCCCGAGTGAACCCGGTAGTCGATGCCCCGCCAATGGACCCGGGAACGGAACAGTGTGCAGAGGGTAGCCCAGGAGTGAACCCAGGGCGAGGCAAGGACCGCCAGCAGATAACCCAGCTGGGACCTGCCGGCAGGCGAGATCAGTTTTTCATGGCCTCGTCGGACTTCCATTTTTCGACGGTTGATCCTGCCAATCCACCCCAGCAGGGCCATGTTGGCCAGTTGCGAAACGACCAGAGAAGACAGGAACAGGATAGCTGGCAACCAGGCGGTCATCGCGATCGCCATGACCAGGCCAATGACGGTGGCCGTATTGATCAGAAAAATACTGATCCCATGCAACAAGACCCAGAACCACGACCAATGGTACAGGCGCGTCGTCAACAGTTGACGATGGATAAAACTACTGGTAGCCGGTAGCGTGGTTGATTCTTCGTTGGTCACGACAAGTTGGGTGGAGGTGTAGAATGTTCGTCCCTCTTTCAGCAAGACGTCACTTAGCAATGTGTCTTCACAGAAGGCCCGTTCCAATCGGTCCCGGAAATCGGTCTCTTGCAGTAGTGACCTGCGGAATGCCAGGGAGCCTCCCCAAGGGATTCCGTACAGTGCCATCTGGACGACGGCAGCCGCGTTCCAGATCTGGCGCACCCAAGAGCCCAATGCATCATCTGCCGGTTCAAACCAACGGTTGCCGCTGGTGGCATCGATCTCCGGATCCGACAGCGGTGTGACCAGGTCTTGCAGCCAATCCGAGTCGCAACTGGTATCGGCATCGATCAGCGCAATCACTTCACTATTCGTGTCGTTTCGTGTGATTGCATCAAACGCCGTCAATAAGGCCGAGCATTTCAAGCTTCGGCTGGAGCCAGGCTGTTCGATAGCCAAAACCTGGGGGGGTACTCGAAATTGGCCTGCAAATTTCTGGACCTCTGCCAGCGCAGGATCGGTCTCGTCATCGACGACGCAATACAATTGGAAGTCGTGGTGGGACTGTTGGGCCAGGCCGTTTAAACAGGCGGATAGCGAGGGGTCACTGCCGCGCAGACAGAGCACGACCGAAACATGTCCGTCAAAACAATGCTGGCCCCCAAGGCGTGGGGTTTGATTCATCCGTTTCGAGTAGAGCCAAACGTAGAGTGCCTGAAAAAGAGTCAATCCCAGGTAAGCTACGGCGCAAATGATGCTGAATAGGAGTATCATGAACAAGGACAATAAATTCCAACCTTTTTGAGTTGTTAAGATGATAATTGCAAAGCTGGAAAAACCAAAGCAGTTGTTCTGCCGGCAGTGGTCGTTTGACTGTCAGGCTGACGGCCTGGGGCGTGTCAGGTGCGTTTTCCGTACGTGTTGGCTGCTGGTTTTTGTTTTGGCAGGTATCCTCGGGCCGGCCGATTCCTCCGTGGTGGCAGACGAGGATTGGCTCTTTTTTGCCAGTGGAGTCAAGGTCGGAGAAGTCGATCAGGACTCGGCTATCGTGTGGGTGCGCCTGACCGAAGACAGGGAGGCCGATTTTGACTTGTTGCCGATCCTGACCGAGGGTTTGAAGCCGAGTGAATCGTCCGATGTTAAAATGCCCCACGATGTGGTGCCTGGCATGCGCGGCCGGGTGCGTTTGAAATACTGGCAGGCGGGTCGGAATGACACGAAACGGACCACCCCCTGGCAATCGACGGTTGCCGACTCGGACTTTGTCGCTCAATTTGAGCTGACCGGTCTGGCGAGTGGTACTCCCTATGAATATCAGGTCGAGGGCGTGACCGATCGTCACTCGACCAAGGGCAATCTCCAGGGCCGGTTTCAAACGGCCCCTCCTGCCAACGACTCACGGCCCATTCGGTTCATCGTCTCGACCTGTCAGGCGGTTCGCAGTATCGATGCGGGTAAACAGGGGCATGTTACCTACCAGAGAATGCTCGATTTTGACCCGATGTTTTTTGTCCATACCGGGGATATTGTTTATTACGACAAGGTGCCACTGGCCAAGACCAAAGAGGCAGCCCGGGCCAAGTGGAACCTGATGTTCAGTTACGGTCACAACCGGGAATTTCACCGCAACGTTTCGTCCTATTTCATGAAGGACGATCACGATACTCTGAAAAACGATTGTTGGCCCGGTCAGCGTTATGGTGATTTGACCTTCGAGCAGGGATTGGAAATTTTCCGGGAACAGGTGCCGATGGGAGCCCGCACATTCCGCACGGTCCGCTGGGGAAAGGACTTGCAAGTCTGGATGACGGAAAACAGGGATTTTCGATCTTCCAACCGGATGCAGGACGGTCCCCAAAAGACGATTCTTGGTGACGAACAGAAAGCGTGGTTGAAAAAGACATTAATGGAGTCGGATGCCACGTTCAAGTTTGTCATTTCACCCGGTCCGCTGGTGGGGCCGGACAAGAAAGGGAAAAATGACAATCACTCCAACGCCGGTTTCAAAACCGAGGGTGGAGAACTCAGGGAATTCCTGTCCGGTCTCGACAACTGTTACGTCATATGTGGCGATCGGCATTGGCAATACTGCTCGCGGGATCCGGCAACCGGGTTGATCGAGATGGGCTGCGGACCGATCAATGATCAGCACGGTTTTGGCGGCAATCCGGGGCGCCACCCCGAGTTACATCGTTATTTTAGCGCCAAAGGTGGCTTTCTCGGAATCACGATTGACGGTTCGTCGGGGCGTGCCGACTGGTTCGGTACCGATGGTGGTGTCCAGGAGTCAAAAGTCCTGCATACCGAGAGGCTGCCCCTGGCGACCGAACGGGATTGAACGGGCGGCGGCCCGCCCCAGTTTCGCTACAGATAGGGGGTCATCAGTCGCGCGATGCCATCCCGCAAACGAAGCATGAGATGTCGGTCGGTCAGGTCTCGCGTCTCCAGACGGGTCGCTCGCTCTATCTTCGCCTGCACGATCTCCAATAGTTGCTCGACCAGATCCGGGCTGTAACATTCCACGTTGAACTCGAAGTTCAGCCGCAGGGAGCGGGGGTCCATGTTGGTCGAACCGACCAGGGCCCACGCGTTGTCGACCAGCAGCAGCTTGGAGTGGTCAAACGGGGGGTCTGTGTAGTACACGTTACATCCCCCTTCCAGCACCTGTTTCAGTGGATGGGAAGAGGCCCACTGCACGAGACGGATGTTGTTTTTCCTGGGAACGATGATATCGACATTGACCCCCCTCAAGACCGCCAGGATCAGGGCGCGAATCATGGTGGGGTCGGGCAGGAAATAGGGAGTGACCATCACGATCCGCTCCCGTGCAATGCTGATGGCCGCCAGGATCGTCATCAGCAGTCGCTCAAAATCTTCATCCGGGCCATCCGTGATTCCCCGAGCCAGCACTTGCCCATCGAACGGGGGGATCGGCAGCCAGGCTTCTCCTTGAAGAATCTCACCGGTGGTGAAGGCCCAGTCGGTCAGGAACGCTTCCTGTAAATGGGTCACGACTGGCCCTGAAAAACGAAAATGGAGATCCTGGACCGGGTGCTTGGATGGCTGCTCCAACAGGCAGCTTTCGCGGATGTTCATCCCGCCGGTGAAACCGACGGTTCCGTCGACGACCAGGATTTTCCGGTGGTTTCTCAGGTTGGCATACGCCGTAAAGCGGGGAACCAACGTCGGTAAAAACGTACGGCAGGGAACGCCTCGTTTTTGCAATATTCGCGCCGAACTGGGGCGCGAATACTTGGCACCCACGCCATCGATCAGAACACGCACCTCGACACCCCGCCGGTGGGCCTGATCGAGTGCCTCAATAAACTGCTGGCCCGCCCGGTCGTTATCAAAGATGTACGACACCAGCGAGATGGATGTCTTGGCATCGGCGATCGCCTGCAGCATGACGGGATACGCCTGGTCTCCATTGAGCAGTGGCTGGATGTCATTTTTGGGCAGCAAGGGTCGGTGGGTCAGTTTTTCTACCGTCTCGACGATCTGCTTGAATTGAACATGTTCGGTTTTGACTTCATCGATTTTCTGGAGCACCGTATCGGGGACCGGGATCCTGATCTGCTGAAGTACCTTTTGCAATTTCTGGCTGACCTCGCAGCCTCGACGTTGAATGCGATTGATGCCAAAACAGAAGTACAGAATCCAGCCGATAAAAGGTGCCAGCCAGATTAATCCAACCCAGCCGATGACCGAATGCGTCTCTCGTTTCTTAAGCAAGGCGTGCAAGGAGGCCAGCGCGGCACCGAGCAGATCGGCTGCAGCCAGGAACAGTGGCCAGTAGGTTGCAAGCAAGGCGGTCATGTTCAGATTCTCGCATGACCCTTGGTAAAATCAAACCAGTCTGACAGGTGGCGGAATCCACGGATCACCACGGTCCTTCGTGGTCAGGCGAGCTGCCGGGCACCCAGTATCCCGTCCCCGATCGTCCCATTTTGTCGTCTTGTCTTTTTACCGTAGCGAGGTGTCAGTCCTTCTCCAGTTGTCTAAACCCATTGCCCAGTTGGGTCGCCAGTTGGTCAATCTGTTCGCGGTTCATCACGGTCGAGAGGGCGGCCGTGCAGGTGTTGATCATCAGGAAGCCGTTGTCGAACAGGAAACTGACCAAACGGTTGATCCGCTGTTGTTCGACCGGGTGCATGTAGGCCGAGCGGTAATCGACCGGAGGTTGCGGCTTCAGGTGAATGCGGAACATCGAACCCTCGCCCGTGACACAGGCTTCGATCCCGGCTTGCCGGATTGTCTCGGTGATGGCGCCCCGCGCGTAACGTCCCAGGTCGTTGATCTGGTCAACGGCCTCCTGGTCAAACCGTTCCATGGCGACTCGGCCGGCCGTCATGGTGATCGGGTTGGCCGAGAAAGTCCCCGAGTGGGGAAACGGGATATCTCCCTGTTGGGGATCGAGCAGGTTCATCACGTCGTTTCGCCCGGCAAATGCCCCCACGGGGAACCCACCACCAATGATCTTGCCCATCGCGGTCAGATCCGGTTTGGCCGTGAACCACTCCCCTGCCCCGGCGTATCCTGAGCGGAAGGTGATCACTTCATCCAAAATCAACAGTGCCCCGTTGGTGTCGCACCATTGGCGCAACATTTCAACAAAGTCATTTGAGGCGGGGATCAGGCCGACGCGGTGCGGCATCGGGTCGAGCAGGATACAGGCGATCTGGTCTGCCTGGGTGTCGAGAATCTCCCGGGCCAGTTTCGGTTGGTTGAACGGGATGACAATTACATCATCGAGCGCACCTTGAGGTGTTCCTCTGGCGACCGGGACGGAGGCGGGCTGCTGGGCATCACCCCATTCTTCCGGTTTCGGTTTTTGGCTGATTTCGGCATAGTCGTAGGTCCCATGGTAGGTGCCCTCGACCTTGGCCAACTTGGCCCGCCCCGTGAAACAGCGGGCTGCCTTGATGCAAGCCATGACGGCCTCGGTGCCGGAATTGACAAACCTCAACTTGTCGAAATGGGGAACCCGTTCACATAGCAGCCTGGCAAAATCGAGTTCGGCTTCTGTGGCCATTGTGTAGGCGGTGCCCCGCTGCAACTGGTCGGACACGGCGGCGATGATGGCTGGGTGGGCATGCCCATGGATCAGCGAGGCCATGTTGTTGGCAAAATCGATGCGTTGCACACCGTCGACATCGGTCACGCAATAACCCTCCGCCGATTCAGCGTAGAGCGGATGGGGCTGGCGAAAAATCGTATTTCGGCTGACTCCGCCGGGCAGGTACTGCCGGGCTTGTTCGAACAGCTCCCGGCTGCGAGTCCCAGTTTTTGGCTCCGTGTCCATGATCGCCTGTTCTGTTGGATTGACATCGAAACGTCCTGGTTACCTGACCTGACAGGTAACTTCCTGAGTATAACTCTGTTTTCGATTTATGGGACCGCTGTTCTGTCCCGTGGGAAAACGGGCAGGTCTTCGCCTGGACTGGCTGACATGCGGTCGCTCAGTCGGCATAATGCAGCCAGTTTGTGAAGTGGATTGCGGCGCGACGCGAGGACAGGATTGATGCGAAAGATCTATCTCTTAACGTGGCTGCTGGTCGTCGGTTGCCTGGCTTCCCCCGTTTCGGGTCAACCGGCGAAGTGGGAGATCCGTCAACTGACGGTGGATGCCAACGAGGGTATCGACCTGGCCGATTTTAATGGTGACGGGAAAATGGACGTGGTGGCTGGTCGGAACTGGTACGCTGCGCCGCAGTTTACCCCCCGTCCTGTCCGACAGATTGCGGATTGGAACGGGTACGTCGAGAGCAATGGTGACTATGCCATGGACGTCGACCGCGACGGGTGGATCGATGTCGTGGCAGGTTCGTTTGTACCGAGCGAGGTCTACTGGTACCGCAACCCGGGTGCTGACGGGTTGAATCTCGGTCTGATGTGGGAGCAGAAACTACTGGTCGATACAGGGGATACCCATAACGAGGGCCAGTTGATGGTCGATCTCGACCAGGACGGCCGGGCGGAATGGCTGGTCAATACCTGGGGCAAAGGCGCCCCGATGAATGTCTGGAAATTCGAGTCGCCAACAGGTTCAGGCGAAACGACTTACCAGATGAAACGGGTTCGCATCAACGAGAAAGGGAATTCACACGGGATGGGCGCCGGCGACCTCGATGGCGATGGGGACACCGACATCCTGGTCGGTAGCGGATGGTATGAAAACCCGGGCGGGACGAATGGGAAAACGATCCAACCCGACTGGCCGTTTCATGCCGATTGGCAAGTTCACGCCAGCCTGCCGATTCTGGTGCGTGATTGGACCGGCGACGGGCGGCCAGACATCATTATCGGTAAGGGGCACGATTACGGTCTTTTGTTGTGGGAGCAATTGCCACCTCTGGAAGATGGCACGACCCAGTGGAATCAACGAATGATCGACCAGGATTTTTCCCAGCCCCACGCGCTGCACCTGGCCGATTTGGACGGGGATGGTCAGCCGGAGTTGATCACGGGCAAACGGGTTTTTGCCCACAATGGTAATGACCCGGGCGGCAAAGAGCCCCCCTGCCTGTTTTATTACCAGTGGTTGCCGGAAAAGAAGCAGTTCCAGAAACGGGTCATCGATCGGGGAACGGTCGGTACGGGGCTGCAAATTCGGACGGGCGATCTCGATCAGGATGGTCGGGTCGACATCGCGGTAGCAGGCAAGAGTGGGACCTACGTGCTATTCAATCGACTTCCGCAAAAGAGCCCGAAGTAATAAAAAAAACCCCGACATGGGTCAGGGTTTTAAGTCAGATTTTTTCGTGGATCCGTCGTCCAGTCAGACATCGGCTAGCCGATTTTCGGCGGAGCAGTCGCTCCCCCGGTTTTCGGTATTTACTGACCGAATGCCTTCTTCATCGCTTTCTCGCCACCGACGACCGGGAGTTCGAGTCTCGTCGCATCGAGGTCGACCGTCAACTCGGTTCCCGGTTTGGGCCAAAGTGTGAAATCGCGGTCGCTGGAGAAGATCATCAGTCCGATCTGCTGCCCGGCCGGGATCACCTGGTCGTCTGGCTGAAGTTCGAACTTGAGTGAGTAGAACTGGCCCGGCTTGAGCGGTTCGCTCTCGGTCAACGACTTGTGGTTCTGGGGATCGGCCCAGCCGCGGGTGATGATGTTCTCCGTGATTCGGCCCCGTTTCTTCCAGGGGAGAGAAACGACCCAGACCGACAGGTTGGCGGCCGGCTTGGAGCTGGCCAACTTGATCGACAGACTGGGCGTGCCGGAAATGTGGATCGCTTCCTTCAGCTCCGGCGTAACGAACAGGAGTCGGTGGTCGGAAGTCTCGGACTGGGCCAGATCGGCACCCGTGATCGAGACGTCGTCGGTAAACGTAGGTTTTCCTTCGCTCGGATCCAGTCCGGAATACTCAATCGGTTGCAATTCGAGTGTGCCTCGGCCCTGGGCCTTTGGCATCGGCCGGTTGGGAAACAATTCGACCGCCTTGGCTTGCGGGTTCGGGTAATCACCGTAAGGGGTTGGTTCGGTCCGCTTCGCTTTTTCTCGCACGACCCATGCCTTTGGGTCATCTTCCACGCCGTTCTCTACGCCGTGCAGGTAACGGGTGAACCAGCGGTTCATCTGTTTCATCGGTGGGGGTCCGCCGTGGCCTCCCTGGTGGAAGTAGCACTGCACGGGGATCCCTTTCTCCTTAAGAGCCTGGTAGATCCGCACCGAGTGCTCCGGCATCACGTTCCAGTCGTTGAACGCATGGGCCATCAGCACAGGCGCCTTGAGCTTGTCCAATTGGTTGAGATAATCCCGTCCCGCCCAGAATTCGTTGTAATCGCCCGTGATGCGGTCCATGTTGTTGGCCATTTCCTTGTCGCGGACTTCGCAATCGCAGTAGTCGCGGTTTTTCGGCTCGCCGCTGTGGATGAAGTCGTACAGTACATCGATGTCCTCACCCATGTAACCGCCCGGGTGGCGGACCAGGCCGTGGGAGCGGTAGTAATGGTAGTACGACGTGTTCGGGGCGATCGGGATGATCGCTTCCAGTCCTTCGACACCGGTGGTGGCGCACGCCAACGGCAAGGTCCCGTTGTAGGAAGTACCCGTCATGCCGACTTTTCCGGTACACCAATCGGCCGTCACTTCCTCGTCCCCGTCCAGGGAGGTATAGCCTTTGGCACGTCCACAAAGCCAGTCAACCACGGCCTTGGGGGCGAGTGATTCATTCTGGCCACCGACCGTCGGGCAGCCTTGCGAGAGGCCTGTCCCCGGTGAACAGGAGTGGACCACGGCGTAACCGCGGGGAATCCACTCGTTCAAATGGGAACGTGAGATGACGGGTCGCCGCGACTGGTGCTTGATCGGGGGTGGATTTTTTCTTTCCGGCGGCTGGGCGTTCAGCTCGTGTTCCGGGTTCCAGAAGTACGCCTTGTTGGTGCCGCTGACACCGGCGAAATAAGGACTGGTTACGTAGACGACCGGGACTTTCAGGCCTTCGGTCTCCGTCTGCTTTTGCCGGGAGACCGAGACGTGCATCCGGTCCCGTTTTCCATCCCCGTCAGTGTCAAATTCGGTTTCTACGAACAGGTCGTGCTCAATCCAGTCCTGCGGGTTCTTGAATCCGTCGACGACCTGGGCTTCACCATCCTGGAAGACCGGCACAGTCGGTTGTCCGTCCTGCGCTGCACCGAACAGGGGTGACAGCAAGACGGCCAGGAGCGTAGACGTTGGAATCAGGTAGGGGTTCAGTACGGATTTTAATTTCAGTTGCATCAGGGTGATTCCTTTTGAAGAACGGGATTTCCCTGAATCATAAGTCCCATCAGGGCCGGAATAAATGGGCGGCCGAACGCATTTCCGAAATTTTAGGGTTACCCCACCCTAGTCGGGATCCGTTTATGGGTTCGGCTTTGGCAGATTGTCCAATAGCCTGGCAACCGTCGAACTGCTCGGTATTCCGCCCACGGCATCCAGTACCCGGCCTTGTCGATCGGTGATCAGCGTGCTGGGCAAGGCGCCTTGCTGGGAGATCGACGTGACCAGTGTTTCGAGCTTTGACCGCTCGGCATCCGTGACCGGGTCGAGGAGCTCATAGGCCGGTCGGTATTTTTGGCGGTAATCCGCCAACTTGGCAGCCGTGTCTTCCGGATCGACGGGCACCCCGACGAGATCGATCTGATCACCGAATTTTTCCCGCAGCATGGCCACGAACGGTTGGTTCTTTTTGCAGTTGGGGCACCAGGTTGCCATGCTGACGTACAGGATCAAGCGGGCATTGTCCAAAGAGGCGCTGTTGTGATCCGACAGTTGAAAGTTTCCGTAGTCGACCAGCCGGTCAGTTTCCACGAAGGGCTCCACAGCGGTATAGGGAGACAGTTCAATACCCGACAGGTTGAAGGTGGCTGACTTGTCCTCGTAACAATGAGCCAGTTGACCGGCTGGCACGGTGCCGTAATCGAGTCGTTTGCCCGATGGCCACTGGACACTCACCTCGGCATCGGCCCGATCACCGATCCCGACCAACAGCACCTTGCTGTTTTGTGAAGCAAATCCCTCGCCGGCGCGGGCCTCTCGAACCAGTACGGTATCCCCTGCCTTGACGCTGACCACCGCGCCAATCCCGTCCCGGTTACTCCACTCGTCGGAAGGCTGCCCGGTCTGGTTGCCACCTGTCAACTGGACGGCGATGAAGTTCGAACGGCTTGGGGCAGCTGATTTCATCTGGTTGTGAAACAGCTGCAGCAGCGGGTTATTGGCGTTGACCAGCACGATATCCTGGAAGCCATCCCGATCGAAATCCCAGATCGCATTGGCCCGGCCGTCGGCGATCGAATCGAGGCCAGAGACCAGTGAGACATCCTTCAGTTCGTGGTCTTCCTGGTTCATGAACAGGTGATTTCGCTCGTGCCCGCTCTGTGAGCTGACAATCCGCTGTGTTTCACCATTGACTTCGACCTCCTCGATGAAGTTGTACAACTCCGAGGCATCGGCGTCCCATTTCGTAGATTCGGAAAACCCTTCTCCCAGTTGTTTGTCGGTGCGCACGACCATGCGCCAAAAGTCGGATCACAAATCAACGGTCGAGGCATACTTGTCGGGGGCCGTGAAAAAACCGGAACAGACATACAGATCCTGCCGGCCGTCGTTGTTGAAATCACCAAACTGCCCGCCCCAGGACCAGCCCGCTTTGCCGGCGGCCGAACCCTCTCCCGATTTGTCAACGACCAACTTGAACTTGTCCTGTTCATTGGCAAACAGCCGGTTGCCGGTCGCCATGCGAAAGAATCGTTCATCCAGCCCGTCAATTTGCTTGGTGATCCGCTTGCCAGCCTTGCTGTACATGTTGGAGACGTACAGGTCAAAATCACCATCCAGGTCGTAGTCGCCCCAACAGGCCCCCATGCCGAAGCCCAGCATGTCCTCACCGCCTGCTTCCAGCGTCACATCGGTAAACCCGTCTGGCCCGTCGTTTCTCAACAGGAAGTCGGGTGCAAAATCATTGCAGACGTACAGGTCCGGATCGCCGTCCATATCGTAATCGCACCAGGTCGACTGAAACGTATTGTGGTGCAGTTGGACGTCATCGTTTTCCGGGGCCCTGCGAAATCCTCCATTGCCGGTGTTCATCAGCAAAAGGTTGGGGGGCCCCAACGCGTTGAGGATGCGGTGAGTTCCCTCCTGGTTGAGTTGCATTTCAGTCGCCTCGGAGCGATTGAGCAGGTCTGCGGTCCAGTAACGGCTGCGACTCGATTTACGACCGGCGGGAAAGCCGTAGGTAGAAATATAGATGTCCAGCAGGCCGTCGTTGTTGTAATCCGCTGCCGAAATGGAAGTCGTCAATTTCGGCAGATCGACCGAAATGTATTCACCGGTCCGGTCAACATATTTTCCCTGTTCATTGAACATCAACTTGCAGGGTTGGAAGAAACAGCCGACCAAGGCGTCCTGGTCACCGTCGTTGTCGAAGTCGGCAAAGATCGCGCTGGTGGTCGGCCCGAGATCCAGGCCGACCTCGGCGGCCACGTCGACCAGTTTTTTTCCGTTGATATTTTTTAACAGGCGATTGGGGCGCCACTCGTCGCAAAGGTAGAGGTCATCCCAGCCGTCGTTGTCAAAGTCGACAATCGCCACACCTGGGTGTTGTCCCGCCTGTTGGATCCTGAAATACTGCTCCAGGTTCGGTTCCTTGAAATCCTCGGCGAGTGATTCGAAACCGTTCAGTCGCAGGTCACCTGATTGGAAAATCTGTTCGGCAAATTCCATGTGCTGGGACGTTCGTAAAAGTTCGGCCAACGTCGGGTCGTCAACCAGCCCTTCCAGTGTGTCGCGGAACATCAATTGATCCGACTGGCTTGCCGAGAAGTCGGTAGTCTTCCAGTTGTCAATTTGCCAGGAATCGTCGGAGTCATTGCGGATCCAGCCCACTTTGCACAAGGCCTTGGCTGCCAGCCATTTTCGGTTCTCGGTTCTGGCGAGGCCATAAAAACCAACGTCGCTGAGGTACCGATTTGGGTCGTTCTCGTCAAAATGCCCCCGAATCATGTAGAACTTGGCATGATCAAAAAAAGCAACTTTCGCCAATTCGGTCGGCCAGATGGTCAACTGGTCACGGTCCACTTCGCCTGGTTTTCCAGGCGAGGCAGTCGCAAAATCCCAAGGTGAAAATTCCACCTGGCTGGCAAAAAGCATTCGACCCAAAGGGTCCGGGATGGCCAGGTTCATGGCGCTTCGCTTCAAAGCACCGAGTTCCGTATTGAGTGCCAGCAGGAGTTCTTCGCTGTCGACAATTTGCTCGACAACGGCTTCTTTTTCTTTCGATTCAGCCGCAGGCCGGGAGGATTGCTGAGGTTGGCAGCCAGTTTTCAGCAGGCACAGGGCTGCCAGCAGGCCCAGGGGCAGGACCAATCGATACGGTAATGAATTATTCATCGGGAATGACGGTTTGTCAGCCGGTTGTCATGATGGGGTTGAACTGGGGCCCCAGGTGAAAACAGGTCCTGAAGGCAGGCTGAATTATAACCATTGCCGCCTGGCAGGGAATGTCAACATTCGATCAACGGTCGGGGCCCGACGGGCCTGAAAAGAGAGCTGCGACGGATCGCTGCGAACCAGCGGCAAGAACGGCGAAGATTTACCGCTGCAGGCTGAAAGGCGTGGGCCCGTTTCGACCGGCCCGGTCTCTTTCCCCGTCGAAACGGGGTCCCTTTTCCATTATGCCAGTAGGTTCCACCTCGCTCGGGTCGCGGCAATGGGCTATCAGTCTCTGCTACTAGTCCGGGCCGCCGGGGAAAGTCGCGTTGGTCAGTTTCAGCCCGGTGTCTATATTTGTCGGCTGGTTGAGGAGACATTCCTTCCTTCATCGATACCGCCAGTATGCTACCAGTATTCATCGGAATTGCAGGGATTGCTGTCACGGTGACTTTGCATGCCTTCACGACGTCATTCCTGTTGATTGGGCTCAAGTGGTATGCCCAGGTGAGACCGCAATGGCAGTCCCTTACCATCGCGCGGCCCGTGGTGGTCGGGGCGACAGCCGTGTTCCTGGCGTCCAAGCATTACCTGGACATTTCTCTTTATGCGTTTGGTTACTGGTTTTTTGAAAACGCCAGCCAGCTGGAAGACTATGAGAGCGCCCTTTATTTCTCGTCCGTGACTTACACGACGCTCGGTTACGGTGACATTGTCCTGACTGATGGCTGGCGGTTGTTGTGCGGTCTGCAGGCGATGAATGGAACTTTGTTGTTTGGCTGGAGCACGGCATTGTTGTTTTTGCTCGTGCAAAGACTCTGGTTTGCCAACCTGGCACCCGAGACGAGCGGTGAATTCAAAAAGTACTTGAACCAATTACATCACTCTTAAAGGGCGATGACAGGGATTTGCTCATGGTAAATAAAACGCAGACGGTATGCCTGGTGATCTTGGCCACCATCTCGGTGGGAGCGAGTCTGGACTACCTGGAATCGGTTCTTTTGCCTTTTGTGATTGCCCTGTTTGTCGTGATTGGCTGTCGTCCGATATTGGAATTCGTGGAGAAGCGATTGCACCTGCACCGTTTTTTTGCCTTCATTGTTACGTTCAGTGTTGGTGTTGCGTTGCTCGTCGGTTTTTCCCTGATGATTATCCTCTCGGCCAACGACCTGGCGGCTAACAAGGGACGCTACGATGCCCGATTGAAACGGATTGTCGAATGGGTTGCCACGCACATTCCGAAGTCGGCAGAAAATGCCATCGAGCCTTTTTCCGAGTCGTCTGCCCCGCCATCGACCGATGAAGAAACGATCACACCCGAAGCGCAACGGGCGCTGGAAGTCAGCCAGAGTGTGCACCAGATGCTCGCTTCCATTACGTCCTTTGTGCAAGGGCAGATATTGCAGTTTGCCGGGTCCTTGTCGAGCTTCCTCTCCTACAGCGTATTGATTCTGATCTTCGTTTTTTTTCTTCTGTGCGGTGGCGAAAGCAGGTCGCGCAATGGTCCGAACCAGATCCTGCAGGAGGTCGAATCGCAGATACGGCAGTACCTGTTCATGAAGACCGTTATTTCGGCCGTGACCGGATTTACCTTTGGCCTGGTGCTTTGGCTGTTTGGTGTACCGCTGGCCATCGTTTTTGGCTTGCTGACGTTCCTGTTGAATTTTATTCCGAACATTGGGCCGCTGATCGGTACGGTCGCGCCGGTTCCATTCCTGGTTCTGAATTCCGAGATGTCACCCACCGCGGCGATCGTCTGCTTTATCCTGATTGCCACGATCCAGTTTGTCAGCGGGAATGTGATTGAAACACGCTGGATGGGGAAGTCGTTTGATGTGAGTCCCGTTTTCCTGTTGCTGGCGCTGATGTTTTTCGGACTGGTGTGGGGGATTATCGGTATGTTCCTGGCCACACCCATTGTTTCCATCGTCAAGATTATCCTGTACCAGAATCCGGCAAGTCGTCCGATTGCCGAGTTGATGGCCGGTCGCTGGGAGGTTCCGGAAGTCCTGAATCACGCCGAGGCGGGTACGGCCTGAGGCAGCCTCTCCCTGCGCGTCACGGGGCGCTGGGCAAGTCTTTTTTCAGGCTTTATGGTTCGGCGATCCCAGTTTCGGAACCAAAACCGGGTAACCCTTGTCGGATCTCGCGGCTGAAGGAATCGCGCTTCGCTTCATTAGCACGCCGGTTGATCCAGCATTGCTGCTTGAGCTCGTCAAACGGCAAGCCCTGAAAGTAAGTTCCCCTTTCGTACATCATGCGGTCCAGCTTTCCGTTGACGAGCATTCGCCAATTCCATGCAGGCCGATTGCTGAGTTGATGGTAGATGCTTGTCGTGCAATTGGCCGTGATCACGTTGTACCAGCGCGGCTGCTGATAAACCTGGTTAACCTGTTTGATGTAGTCCTCCAGGATGACGTGCAATTCCTCCTGTTTCAGTTGCAAGCGGTAAAGATAGACATCCTGGTTTTCACCGTATTTGGTCCGTCTCAAGATCGCGTCGCGTTCATCAGACACCACGTACATCAATTCGTTTTGGCGGAAAAAATTTGGTAAGACACTATAGGAACCGCCTTTTCGGTAGCGAACTTCAATCGAAATGCAGAGGTGCTGGTCGTTACCGAAATCAAACACCGTCATCGGGTGAGACATCCATTCCGATCCCCAGTAGAGTAGGAGAAAGTCGACTCCGCAAAGACCCGCAAGGTCGTACTGTCGATCTTCGTAATGACAGTCGTAATCTTGCAGGCTGCGGTACTCGGTGTTGCGTAGATGTTTTACCGTCAGTGCATTGCCCTCGATGATCATCCGGGGCAATTCCGAAAAATTCGAGTCCCACTCGCGATCGTGAGAAGGTTGGAGCGTCCGCCACCAGAGAGCAACCCCGATAAAGATCAGTGTGATCAAGGCGATCGGGAACCACAGTGGTCGAAGACCGAACAGCAGGGCCAGGCAGAGGCCGGTCCAGGCCAGGTTGGCCAGCCAGCCCCAAGCGGTTCGCCCGGCGGCATCGTAATACAGGGCCCCGGCGGTCCAGGCCCAGATGAGTGCCAGGTAAATTCCGGTAACGACAAGAAATGCGATCTTCAGAATAAACATCTTGGCAGTCAGTGATTGGTTTTCAGCTTACTGGTTTTAACGTCTGGACCTTGATTTGGGAAACCATCATCCGGTTTTCTTCATGAATGAGTGGCGTTCGGGCCAGGGTGGTCAACCCGTTCGGTCAGCGGGTTCGTTTTTGTGCCGGATGGATTTTATGCGGCCCCAAGTGGCCGTCCATTTTGTTTTGTCGTATGTTGGACGGTACCGGGATATGAGACGCGTTCCGTTGATCCGAATTGTGAGCCGGGTTTCCTGTTTTTTTGGCGGTGTCCTATGAAGTCTGGTCACTATACTGGAGAACGGGATAGACGGGTGAACGGAAACAGTTTGACCGGTTATGATGGCCGGTATTGACAAGCCACACCTACCGCTGACCAACAACATTGATGGAGTTGAGAAGATGAACAAACCGATGAAAATGCTTGCCATTCTGGTGACCGTGGTGGCCACCTTTTCACTGAGCCAGTTGGATACAGCCGAGGCCCAGGTGGTGACGGCGTACTATCCGCCGGCCGCGGTTGCTGTGGTTCCGGCTCGGCCGCGCCTGCTGCCCCGCTGCACGACCTACCGACCCGTGGTTCCCGTCCAAGTCGGCTACCCGGCTTTCTACGCGCCACAGGTCCCGGTGGTACCGATGTCACCCGTGCCGGTGCCAACCATGTCTGCCTATTACATGCCGACGGCCCCGGTGGTTCCGGCTTACGTGGAGCCGGTCTACTCGACTCGGCGGGTCCCTTACTACCCGGCTCCCGTTTTGCCTGCTGTGGTTTATCCGGTTTATGGATACTAGAGCGCGACGGGAATCAACCAGTTGCCACTTGGCCACAGCATCTCGGGAACCTGATTAGGTCAGGGTTCAGACACCCGGTAACACCACTATGGAACATCCCGGTTCTCGTTCGGGCGCGCCGACTCGGGTAAGCCGGATGTTGTCGCCAGGTCGGGATCCCGAAACAGATCAGCCGGCGCCTCGACAATTGGCTGAACGGTGAAGGCCGGTTTGCCAGATGTTGCCCCAACCCCGGTCGGCGGTTCTCCGGGCGCAATCCCCGGCTCTCTCGTTTCGCTCTCAGGTTCGGCCGGCATGAAATCGATCTGGTTAAAGTGGCTACGCAGGATGCAGAACAACTCGTTGATGCACTCCGGGGTTTTGTTGATTTTTTCATGCTTGGCGTGGATCCGTTTTTCGGTCTCGACATCCGGAATCGCCGCGCTGCGCACGGGAACCACGCCGTCGGACATCCAAGCTCCGATCATGGGACGGTAAATTCCGATAATGGAATGGAACTGCACGGAAGGTTTTGTCTCAAGCCGGGACATCGCCTCCAATAAAGGGCTTTGCGGTTTTAACAGATCAATGCTGGTCGGAATTCTTCTTCTGAACTCGCGGGAGAAATTTCCAGGATTGTCGTTGATGAGCTGCTGGTGTTCCCCGACCTGGCGAGAGGGTTCTTCAACCAACCGGGAACCAATTCTGCCGATCAGTCGATTGGCCCAGGGTGATCCATGGTGGGGAGTTGCAATGTAGATGACCTTGGCAACTTGGGGCGAAGGATTGAAATAGAAGGATTTCACCAACCGGTTGGCCAGATCGGGTTCGATTCTCAATTGTTCGATAGGACAACGCGAAACGGCTCGCCAGAGGTGATTGCCGCTGTAAGTCACTTGCAGCTGGGCTACCAGGCCACCCATGCTGTGACCAATCAGGACCGTTTGGTCCAGCGCTGGATCCTGGTTCGAAGGGTCGATTTGCTGCATTGCCTGTTGCAGGTCCTGACGTAAAACGGCGGCACTTTTCAGGAAGGGTTCGCCCGTGGCGTATTCAAATACCCATATCTGGTACTTTTCCATCAGGTCCGGTCGCGCCAACATCTCGTTGGCCACATTGGCCCAGGTCAGTGGGTCCGACAGCAGGCCGTGGACAAACACCAGCGGGATTTTACCTGGCTGATAAGGTTGGATCATGAAAAGTCCGTGCGTATTCTTGGTGGATCCCGGTTGCAGAAAAGCCTCGATGTATTGTTTCCCTTCGTCTTTTATCCGGTAGACGATGGGTGCCGAGAGATCGCGCTTCAGTGGAACGGAACAACCGGCAATCTCGACCTTCGAGTGGTTGATGGGGTTGATGAACTCGATTCGAAATTGGTCATTCGTCTCTGCGCTAGGTCGAACCAACATGGTGGCTGCAAAATATTGCTGTTTGCGCATGAATTGTTCGCCCGGTTCACGGCAGCGGATCACAACCGTAGAAACGCCAACTCCCGCACAGCGAAAGAACTCATTCAGGTCCTTGGTCGAGTAGCTTCCAACCGGAACGACATGGTCGAATTGGTAAGGTTCCCAGGGAAACCCGGTATACGTTGTCGGAATGGTCTGCCATTGGTCGCCGCTCCGAACCTGCAGCCCGACGCGGGGGTCGAATCGACCTAATTTCTGCCCGGCCGTTATCAACTGATTGCTGGCCGAACGGTAGAGGGCCCCTGCCCGTCCATGAGGACAGGAAGCTGTTAACAACTGTTGTTCAATGATGGGCCATACATTTTGCAGTGTGTAGAAATAGTAATCGACGCAACTGGGGGAACCCTGTTTCTCAAGTTTCCTGGCCTGGGCATAAGTCGATTCCGCAAAGGAAAGATCCGACAGTGATTCCGAGATGGCACCTGGCGGACGGACCTCCTGTTTTTTTGGGGCAACGGGCAGAGGCGGATTCCAGATAGCCCGCTTTTTCTCATGAGAACGACAGCCGGCGCAGACGATCAGCACGGCGCAGGCAAGCAGCCCAAAGGCGTACCGTCGTTTGGATCGATGTCGAATCATGCAGGAGCCGCTCCCTGGTCCGGCGCTATCGAGGTGACTTGAAAAATGGATGACCAAACTTCCTGTCTGGCTGAAAAGTCAGTCCAGAAGTTGATCCGGGTAACAACACCCCGTTATCCATTGGGTTCGTCCATTACTGGCAGCGGCTTTAACCAATCGTGCGCTGTCAAACGGGTTGCTCTGGGATAGCGGAACCGGTTGTTAATATTTTCCGGATGTAGCGAAAATGATGACGGTCCCCTTCGGCAAAAAGCTGCGCTGGCATCCTGAACAATCGCGGTTGGTTCAACTGGCAGCAGTTGTGACTGGGCGCTGTTTCGGCGGTAGCAACGGTTGCCGCACCGCCCTAACCGGTTGGCTGCGGCGGTTCAATACAAGACGCCTTTGTCCGGTTCCATCATCGGTGGTACATCCGGTTCGTCCAGCATTTGGCGAATGTTGATTTCGATCGTTCGTGACAAGGTCAACATCGGCGTACTCGATACACGGTACAGGAAAGGGTCTTCCAGATAGGTCGCGACCCGGTCAATGATCAGGAAGCCGGAGGCGATCGGTACCGTGACCAGGATCAGCCCGTACCAGGGTAATTCGACCAGGGCAAACGGCAGGAAAACGATGAACAGGTAGATCATGTACTTGATCCACAGCTGGTAAGATTGCGGAAACGGTGTATTTCGAATTCGCTCGCACCCGCCCATGGAATCCGTTAAGCGGGTCAGCGTATCTTCCATCCGAACAAACTGAAACGCATCGATACGGTCCTGGTTGCGGAGGGCGCGGAGGTCTCTCGCCTGGTTTAGCAGGAGGGCGTTGGGGACATTCTTCTGTTTTTCAACCTGAGCCAGCTCTTCCTCGGACAACATGTCACCGACATCTTCCAGGGGTTTCTTGCCGCGCAATGAACACGTTAATGTATAGCACCAGGCGATCTGACGATGGGCCATGCGGACCAAGGCCGGGTCGACCTCGCTGGGACCATCGGGCATTGAGGGGGTTGCGAATTCCAGGAGTTGGCGGGTCCAGCTGCGGGAATCGTTGACAATTTTTCCCCACAAGATGCGAGCTTCCCACCAACGGTTGTAACAGGCGCTGGTTCGGAACGCCAACAGAATACCGATCAAAGCACCGGGCAATGTAGCCAGCCCGTCCACCTTGGTTGTCAAGCGAAATTCGTAGTCGATCAGCGAGATCGCGACCGAGTAAGCAGTCACCAGGGTGATGATGGGCCACAGCTCTCTGGTCAGTCGAAAAAAGGGAACGTTGGCTTGAACAATCATGATTGGGTGAGCTACCAAAAAAGCATGGCTGAAGGTGAGCGACTCCCGATTCAGCCGGAGCGAGTCATTGCAAGCTTCTATTTATAGCTCTTTTTTTGGGTCGGTCTACCATTGTGGCAGATCTCCCCTGTTATGGGTAACACGCCTGGCATGTGTTGCCCAACGCCAGCTCAAACCGAAGGCCAGTCAGAAGCTTTCCACCGATGCGGTGGTGGACGCAAAGCTCTGTGACGCTTCAAACATTCCACCGGCGGCAATGTCCAGATCAAGTGCTGGTCGTAAATCCCGAATCCCGAATCCGCCCGACAGGCGATGGTGGTTGACGGCGGCAAATTGTCCCTGAAGATATTGCACCGCGGGAATTCCAACGACGGGAATCACTCCACCAATGGTGCCGGGTACCTGGGTCAGCGTGGGATCTTCGGCATCGACATAGCCGACCCTGCAGGAGGCGGCGATTGGCGATGCCGATTCCCTGCGGGGCCTGATGGGGAGGACCGATCGTTTCGAGTTTCGCTTTGTCCGGATTGATGAAACTTTGTCGATTGGGTTGTCTGACCGTGTTGAGAACCAGAGGCAAGCTCCCCGTAGTCGATCGCTCACGTCCAGTCTGCCCGAAAACCTCATGAAAATCGGGGTGATTTGAGGCCCTCATGATTCCGACTGCCAAATTGGCCCGAATTGAGTTGTCGCCGGTCTTTGCCGTGGACGACCGGAAAATTCCAAGGATATTACCAAAAGAACTTAATCACCCGATCGCAGTGAATTTCCCATAATAAATAGTGAAATTTATCGTGATTAGATTTAAAATTGGGGCAGATTTTTAAACAGCAAATGACCGGCTCAAAGTTGCGACCGAACGTCGTGTGCCGTTGTGGTATTTGAGCATTCAATATTTTCGAGGAAGAGATGAGTAATATTAAACAAGTTCGCTGGATGATTTTAGCAATCCCTGCTGCGATGATTTTCTCGGTCAGTGCGCAAGCGCAGTTTGACAATGCAGCCAAGTGGGTTCCCCAGTCGGCCAACACATTGGTCATGGTGCGAACCCAGGAAATCTTCAAAAGTGAGATCGCTCAAAAGCAGTACTGGCAGGCCAAGAAGTCACAAGCCTTCAATGCGGGTGCCAGTTTTCTGCCACCCGATACGAAGCGTCTCCTGTTGGGAGCTCAGATGGACTTCGAGCACATGGAACCGATTTGGGAAGTCGCCGTGTTTGAAAAAGCAGGTGATGCACTCAACATCGTGGATGTATCGGAGCGTGTGAAGGGTAACCTCGATTCGATTGACGGGAATCCCGCCATCGTATTGCCCAACGATGCCTTCCTGGTCAAGGTCAACGACTCGACGTTGGCGGCCATGACCCCGGCCAACCGTCAGATGACATCCCGCTGGGTTCGCTCCAGCAAGATGGGCAGGATGAACCTGTCTCCCTACCTGACGCAGGCAGTGCAGTTTGCCGATGACAATGCGGATATCATTGTCGCTTTCGACTTCCATGATGTGGTCAGCCACAAGGAATTAAAGAAACGCCTGGAAACTGCAGGTGTCTGTAAAGATGAAGACCTGGATGGCGTCTGTGATACCTTGATGACGATCCAGGGCATCACCTTGGGGATCACGGTCAATGACAAGATCACGGGCGCCTTTAAGATCGATTTCAAGGGTAGTCCGGCCACACTGGCGGCATCTGGTAAAGATATCCTGCTGGCTGCTCTGAAGCGCAACGGCCTGATGGTCGATGACTTCGAGAGTTGGGACATGCAGGTCAAGCCGAATGAGCTGTTGATGACGGGCGCCCTGACAAGTGAAGGGATGCGGCAGATCGGATCCCTGATCGAGCATCCATTGGTGGTTGATTTTGCAGGTTCAGGTGGCGCCGGTTCAGGCGAACCTGAGGTCGATATGAAGACTCGATCACTCCAGTATTTCACCAGTGTCGCACAGCTGACCCATGAACTGGACAACCGAAATTACCAGAGCATGGCAACGTACGCAAAATGGTACGACAAATACGCTCGTCAAATCGACAGGCTATCGGTTCTGAATGTGGATCCGGCCGTCGTCGATTACGGTCAATACGTAGCTTCCAGTTTTCGCGACATCGCCGGTTCCCTGCTGGATTCCAATTACCAGAAGAATGTGGATCAGCAACAGTTCTCTGATACCGAGCCTTACGGTTATCAGTGGAGCGGGGCTTACGGCAGCGGATATTACGGCCGTTGGGGTCGCTATTCCGGCAAGTACAACTCGAACTACAACAAGAACACGCGTAACCGCCAGATTGCTGGTGCTCGGGCAAACGAAGCAGGTGAAAACCGCGCCAAAGCGATCGTTCGCGAAATCGATGCGGAAACCTCCAAAGTTCGTAATGCCATGTCCAAGAAGTACAACACGAATTTCTAGGATCTGACTTTCAAGACAAATGCCGATTCGACTGCGAATCGGCATTTTTTTTTGTTTTCTCGTGTTTCAGTCAGCCGGTCCAAGTTGGAATTTTGGCTGGCCCCTCTATGATCTTTTAATTCTCTAACTGACTTATCTCAGGAACAGGTACCGCGATGAAAGAACGACTGACGAAATGGACGATGTGCGCTTGCTGTATGGCATTGATGTGGGTGCAAGGTGTGACGGTTTGCGCGGATGAAGCCGAATTGTTGAGACAGGTTCCCGGCAGTGCCAACATGCTGTTGCTCATGAAGCCGACCCTGATCCAGGGGGATGCCTCGAGCAAGGTGGAGCGGGAGATTACCCGGGTCCTCGACTCGGCCGAGTTGTGGCCTGTCATTTCAACCTGGCAGCCCCAAAGTGTCGTGATGGCTGCCGAAATGGATATTCACAACATGGCCCCCGAGTGGGAAATGGCGGCGATCGAATTTCAGCAGGTGGTCGATGTTAAGATGTTGAGCCGCCTGAAGAATGGCCAGCTCGATGAGTTGGCCGGTCATCAGGTCGTCTGGCTGGAAAACGCCTGTATCCTGGTGATGGGGCCGAAACAGTTGACGATCGTTTCACCGCTCAACCGGCAATCGGCCACCCGTTGGCTGCAGCGTGTGGATAGGGCGCAGGGAATGGAATTGTCCCCGTACCTGCTCGAGAAAAGCCAGGAGCCGACTCCCGATCCCCGCGCCATGACCTTGATCATGGACCTGCAGAACGTGTTCCGCCCAGCCGAGATCAGCCAGGCGGTTGCCGGCAGTTCCCTGCTCCAAAAAGTGAAACCGGATCCGACACAGCTGTTCTGTGGCATTCGGGGATTCGTGTTCGAAGGCGAGGTCAGCGAGGCGGAAGATAGCCGGTTGACGGTTGATTTCTCAGGGTCGACCGAGTCTCTGCGACCGGTAGCCAAGCGTTTGATGATGAATGTGCTGGTCAAGACAGGTGCTATGCTGGAAGAATTCAGTCAGTGGGATGTCCAGGTCCAGGGCGATACGATCTGGATGGCTGGCAGGCTGTCTCCACTGGGCGTCCGGCGCATCATGAGCCTGACGGCGATCAATGCGGCCGTCAGTTCGACAGGCGTCGCTTCCGCCCCGGCCACCGAGCCTGAGGTGCAATCGACTCCCGCCACACCCGCCGAGAGTAACCGGAATGAAGAAACGACTGTCCGCCGCGCGACGAAACGCTATTTTCAGAACGTGACGGATTCGATCAACTCGGTGGCCAATTCACGGCGACCCAACCTGGAGAACGCGGCGCTCTGGATCAGCAATGAGGCCCGCAGGATTGATCGACTCAGTACCACGAATGTGGATCCCAAAATGATTGAATATGGAGAATGGGTTTCCGAGTCGATGAAGTACATCGTCTATCTGTATCATCAGTCGAACAATCAGATCCAATCGGATTTGTCCTCGACGACCCCCGTGATGGGGACCACCACCTTCGGCCGGGCTCCCGTTTACCGGGGGAATCGATGGGGTGGCGGTTACCGTTACAGCTATGCCCCGTTTTACTCGCAGCAGTTGAATATTGGTGCCGCGGCTCAGGAACGACGCGCCGTTGTGGATCAAAATGTTGGCGCTGCCAATTCCAAGGCACTGGAGATCTTTCGAGATATCAACCAGGCCACCGACCAGATTCGAAAAGAGATGTCCGAAAAATACAACGATCGTTTTTAACGGTTTGGACAAAATCACCAGTCGGTGGACCGTGAGTTTCAACTCGGAGAATGGTGGCTTGATCGTTCTGTGAGGCGATGCCGAATGCAGTCAAACCGAGAGGAAGCTGAGGAGTGAGCCCGCTGATTGGCGATTGGGTGGGAGAGACGTTTTTCGGCCATGTGTGGAGGTCTCTGAAACGGCTCAATCCGCCTCGATTCCGCTGCGTTTTACGCCAACGCAACGTTGGGGTGACGTTTCGAAAAAGGTGGGCTGATTGCCGTTTGGGCTTTCGTAAGCGAAGATAGCACGACGTCGGTTCCATGAACTGACTTGCTCGTCCAACCCTGCTTTCGCGCGATTCGGAGATCTGGTTCCGGTTGCTGACATGTCCGGTGGTTGGTTGTGGCTTCGATTCAAGATCTTTAACGAAGAACGGTGGGTGAGAAATGGGAATAATTGGTGCCCTGATTATTGGTGCCCTGTGTGGCATGTTTGCTGGAATGATTGTGAAAGGCCACGGCTTTGGCTGCCTGGGTAACATCGTTGTTGGCCTGGTCGGTGCCGGACTGTTCGGCGTTTTGTTTGGTTCCTTGAACGTTTTCGGCAACGAGTTGGCAAACCATCTTCTCGGGGGGACGCTTGGGGCGATCGGTCTGCTGCTGGTCATTGGCCTGTTTACCAAATCACGCTAGCCGGTTTGGAGTCTGGCAGGAGCGAACCGTTGCAAGAGGCAGCTCAGTTGATTCGCTTGTGTTATGGATTCAATGCTTCATTGTCCCGGGCTCAATTGTCGTAGGGGCAATCGATAGGTAAGGATTGACTGGGAGGTGCCCGGTTCGGTTCGTGGTGGCGGCAGTGCTGCCAGTTGGTTTCCGTTTTCTATTGAGGACTGATGGGATGTTAAGGCGGGGTTGGAAATTGGGGTTTGGTTTTTGCCTGCTGTTTGGGTTGGCAGTTACATCCAGTCATGGCCAGGAGTCAGCAGAGCCGACGACCTGGTATGTGGTCCGACATGCTGACCGGGATGGCAGCCAGGACGCGCTGACCCCGGCCGGTGTGGCACGGTCGGAGCGATTGGCTGAGTTGATGCAGATCTTGCGGGTGACCGATATTTATTCGACCGATACCGAGCGGACGCGAAACACGGCCCTGCCGACGGCCACCCGGGTCTCGTTGCCCGTCAACCTTTATGGTGACCTCAACCCGTCGTGGTTTGATCAAATGAAGAATAAGCACGTGGGGGATGTCGTCCTGTTGGTGGGGCATTCCAACACGGTTGATAAACTTGTGGAAGGACTGGGCGGTAAGGGAGATTTCTCCGTGGCCGATGACGAGTATGACAACCTGTTTGTCGTGTCGACTGAGGGCGTGTCCGCCAGGGCAATCCGGGTGAAGTTTGGTAAGAAGACAGGCCATTGATGAGTTTCCGTGGGGACCCCGTAAGGAAGGTTGCGGTGTTTTCGGCGGTGTTCAAGGAACGTTAAGGCTAGTAGAAGGTAATTAGCAATGGTGAGTGACAAGATGGTTGGAATGAAATGGATGTATCGCATGGCCGCCTTTGGCTGGATGGCAATTCTCCCGATTTTTTTGACGGGACAGGAAGTTCGCCGCGCGATGGTCGAAGAGATCCAGCAGGTCCCTGCCCAGCAGGATGAGCCATGGCAGATTGGGGGGCAGGTTTTCCAGGTTCTGTCGACGACCCAGGTGGTCGGTTCGAACCAGCCGTCAGTCGGTGATTTGGCCATCGTTCAATTTGTTGTCCGCGATGACAAGTTCGTGGCGACGGCGATCCAGTCCCTCGGTGTGAAGGTAAAAGACCTCAATGACGGGCCTTATGTTCTCTGGAAGGATGCCGCGACGGCAGACGTGTTGACGATGAACGGGGGAAAGGTCGAGCGGAAAACCTACCAGGGCATTGCCGGGACCAAAGCGCTGGACGGTTTGCCGGAACCGGTGAAGTCGGTCCGCCTGGACCCCGCCCCGCCTCGTTCCCCGAAAGCCGTTTGGGAACAGCCCTCCAGGTTGATGGCCATCAGCGACCTGGAAGGCAACTACCAAAACGCACGACAGTTCCTCGAAAACAACCAGATTATCGATGAGAAGGGAAACTGGAAGTGGGGTGATGGCCACCTCGTGTTGAATGGTGACCTGGTGGACCGGGGCAGACAGGTTACCGAATTGATGTGGTTGATTTACCGCTTGGAGCGGCAAGCCCGGGAAGCGGGCGGGGAAGTCCATTACATCCTCGGGAATCACGAGGCGATGGTGATGGGGGGCGATTTGCGCTACATCCACCCGAAGTACCGTTTTGTGACAGACCAAATGCAAGTGGAGTATGACCGTTTGTTTGCTGCCGACACGGAGATCGGTCGCTGGTGGCGATCTAAAAATGGTGTCGAGACGATTGGCAATCTGTTGTTTATCCATGGTGGCTATTCACCAAAATTGGACCAGGAACAACTCTCTGTCGACGCATTGAACCAGAAAATTCGAGAAGGTTTGGCACCTGCCCAGCCGACTGGCGAGACCCCGGGCACGAACCCGGTTCGGCATCAACATGGTCCTTTCTGGTATCGTGGTTACTTTGAGCGGTATGCGGATTCCTGGGGTGGTAAGGCGACGGATGCGGAGATCCGGAAAATTCTGGATCGGCATGGCGTCGACCACATCGTGATTGGCCACACGCTGGTCGACGAAGTGGGGCCCTTGGACGAAACCGGCGCGGTCATTGCAATCGATGTGAAATGGAGAGACCGGGAGAAATGCCAGGGTTTGTTGCAGGAAGGTGGGCAGCTCTATCGGGTATCGATGGACGGTACACGGGAGAAGATCGAGCTGGGGAAGTAAATTCGATTGCTAGCTGTCATCGGTTGCGTTTGCTAACGAATCGGTGGGGTTCTCTTTTTTTTCGGTTATTTTTCCGATTCGTCGACCGGTAGCGACGTGTTGCTGCGAACTGATTGAAGTCGCTATATTTTTCTCTTCGAACTTACGTATTGTCATCAAGGATGAGGCATGCGAATTCAGAATCTGGTTTTCCTGGTCTTCCTTCTGCTTGGCGGTTGGGTCCCTGTTGATGGCCAGGAACGAGCGGCTGGAATTAGCCTGGAATCTTCTCGGGCAGACTTCGATTACAAACGCTTGCTGCGGCCACGTGTTCGCCTCGGTTTGGATTGGGAGCCCGTATCGGGCGGTCTGGGACTGGAAGCTTATGAGGTTTCCATTACGTTACCGACCTACCCGATCTTTGGGCCGCCGCCCCCGATGATCACGACCGCTTATTCGTTGACCAAATTGACCTCGGAACCCTCCCTGGAATTACCGCAGGACCTGCACGAGGCATCCGTTGGACTGGGCTGGGTGCGGCGAATCAATCGTCGATGGGTGACCCGCTGGATGATCAACGCGACATACGCTTCTGATTTGCAAAATACGGGTTCCCAGGCATGGCAGATCAGGGGTGGGGGTTTCGGCGTTTACCGACCCAACGACCGCTGGAGTATTGCCATCGGTGCCCTGGCCACAGGCCGCAGCGATATCCCGGTCCTGCCGGCCGCCGGTTTTATCTTCGAACCTTCGGATCGTTTGAAACTGAACCTGATGATGCCCGAACCGAGAATCTCCTGGTGGCTGTATGAACAAGAGGGTCGCCAGTTGTGGGCTTATCTGGGAGGTGGTATTGGAGGCGGTAACTGGGCCGTCAGCCGACCGGGCGAACTGTTTGACCGATTGAATTACCGTGAGTGGCGCCTGGTGGCCGGTTGGGAATGGAAACCGGTCCAGGTGCGAGGTCAGTTTCGACCGGTGGGTCAGGTTTTTCTCTTCGAAGTCGGTTACGCGCTAGGTCGCGAAATGAACTTCAAGTCGGGGGCGCCCGACATCGAGCTGGGAGACGCGTTTTTGGTGCGAACCGGGTTTCGGTTTTGAAGCGGTACGGTTTCGTGTGAATTTCCCGTTTTCTGTCAGGCAACGTCGCTGACCTTAATGGCGGGTGACGCTGGATTGGGTATCATGGACCCTGTGTTGACGGCTGGTGCGCCGGTCATGCCTTGACCGACTGCGGATAGCGTGGGCCGAACACCGGGACCCTCGCGTGATTTCCCGGGAATTAAATGTCCTTCTCATCGAGTGGACCTGAGGGCGAGCCAATGGAACCTGAAGATCTGGTTGTCGACCCGGTCTGTGGCATGCAGGTGGATCCGCAAACTGCCTATTCTAAGGAAGTCGACTCGCAGAAGTATTATTTCTGTTCGACCCATTGCCGTGACAAGTTTGTGAGTCCCTGCCATGGCCAGATGGACGAGGTCCCATCGAAAAAGGATGAGTGCGAGACGGCTGAGGCCCCGGCCGAGGGTTATTACTGCCCGATGTGCCCGGGCGTAGTGAGTGATGTTCCCGGGGACTGTCCCAAATGCGGGATGGCGTTGGAGTCCGTTTCCGGTCCGACCCAGGCCCGCGTGATTTATACCTGCCCCATGCATCCCGAGGTACAGCAGGATCACCCGGGGGCCTGCCCGATCTGCGGTATGGATCTGGAAAAGGTCGTGACCGAAGGCGAGCCCGAGCCGGATCAAACCGAGTTGAACTCGATGAAGCGGAGGCTATGGGTCGGGGCAGGCCTGTCACTGCCCGTTTTCCTGCTGGCCATGTTGCCGATGATGGGTGTCCCGATCGACCGCTGGTTTGGTGGTCCCGTCTTTTCCCGCTGGATTCAGTTTGTCCTGGCCAGTCCGGTCCTCTTCTGGTGTGGTTGGCCCTTCCTGGTGCGGGGGGTGCGGTCGGTGGCCACGGGCCATTTGAACATGTTCACGCTGGTTACGATCGGGGTGGGAGCAGCTTACGTGTATAGCGTGATCGCCCTGCTGGTACCGGCTCAGATCCCTGAATCGTTCAAGGAACATGGTGTGGTGGCTGTCTATTTTGAGGCGGCCGCCGTGATCATTACCCTGGTCCTGTTGGGGCAGGTCTTGGAGCTGACGGCCCGCCACCGAACGGGTGGAGCGATACGGCAGTTGATGTCACTGGCACCCAGCATGGCGACCGTCATTCGAGAGGGTCAGGACCTGGAGATTCCGGTGGAAGAGGTGAAGTTGGACGAGAGACTTCGCGTTCTGCCCGGCGCGAAGATCCCGGTGGATGGTTTGATCGTGCAAGGTAGCAGCAGCGTGGATGAATCGATGATTACCGGTGAGCCTCTGCCGGTTTCCAGGACGGTCGGGGATTCGGTCATTGGTGGGACGGTCAACCAGACAGGCGCCTTCCAGATGACGGCCTCCCGGGTCGGCACGAGTACCGTGCTGGCGCAGATTGTGAAACTGGTGGGCGATGCCCAGCGGAGCCGCGCCCCGATCCAGAAGATCGTGGACCGGGTGGCTGCCTGGTTCGTTCCCGGAGTGCTGGCATGTGCTGCATTGACGTTCCTGATCTGGGCCATCTGGGGTCCTGCCGAATCCCGCCTGGCTTTTGCCTTGGTCAACGCGGTTTCGGTTTTGATTATCGCTTGTCCCTGTGCACTCGGTCTGGCGACACCGATGTCGATCATGGTCGGTGTCGGTCGGGGAGCGTCGCTGGGGATTTTGATTGCCAATGCCGAGGTTCTGGAGACATTGGAGAAGGTCGATCAGTTGGTCGTCGACAAGACGGGAACACTGACCGAAGGGAAGCCGGAATTGGTTGCCAACCAGCGGGTGACCGACAGCGACCTGACCGCTCAGGAATTGTTGAGCCTGGCGGCCAGCCTGGAGTACCATAGCGAACACCCACTGGCCGAGGCGATTGTCGGGGCCGCTCGCCAGGAACAGCTCAATTTTTCAACCGAAGTGGAGGAATTCCAGTCCATCACGGGTGGAGGTGTTCAGGGGACAGTACAACAGCGGGTGGTGGTGATCGGGAACCAGAAATTGCTGACGAGCCTGGGGGTAGCCGGCCTTGACCAATTGGAGGAATCTGCGACGCGCCATCAGTCTGAGGGCAGTACCGTCATGTTTGTAGCGGTCGACGGCAGATTGGCTGGGCTGTTGGCCGTGGCTGACCCGGTCAAGGCATCAGCCTTGGAGGCGATCGAGGCGATTCACCGTGAAAAAATAAAGGTCACCATGTTGACGGGTGATAATCACCGGACGGCCCGGGCGGTAGCGGATCGCCTTTCTTTGGATGCCGTGCAGGCAGATGTTTCTCCCGCCCAGAAGCACGACTACGTGGCGAAGTTGCAACACGCAGGATCGATCGTGGCCATGGCAGGTGACGGGATCAACGATGCCCCTGCCCTGGCCCAGGCTGATGTCGGGATCGCCATGGGAACGGGAACCGATGTGGCGATTGAGAGCGCCGGGGTTACCTTGATCCAGGGAGACCTGGCTGGGATCGTCAAGGCAATCCAGTTGAGCCGATTGACGATGGGCAATATCCGGCAAAACCTGTTCTTCGCCTTCGCCTACAATGCCCTGGGGATCCCGGTCGCGGCCGGTATCCTGGTCCCCCTGTTTGGAATTCACGCGCTCCTCAGCCCGATGATCGCGGCCGTTGCCATGAGTTGCAGCAGTGTCTCGGTCATCCTGAACGCCCTGCGGCTCCGTTCGCATAAAATTGGCGGTGCACGCGCGACGGATCCTTGAAAATTCCCCCGCACGCTGCGATCGATTTCACCTCATTGAAACTTTCCCTTGGATGGGATAAGTTCAGGCAGTTCAGTTTTTTTCGTTGATCCCCACTATTTTGAAAGCATGGTTTCCTGAAATGTCTACGTTTGTTGCGATTTCCTATGACGACCCGACCAAAGCCGAAGAAGTTCGGTTGGAACTGTTCAAGTTGCAGTCCAATTACCTGATCGAGATGGAAGATGCGGTGGTTGCCGTCAAGGATGAAAAGGGAAAGGTGAAATTGCACCAAACGGTCAATATGGCAGCCACCGGCGCGCTCAGTGGCGGGTTCTTTGGCACCCTGATCGGGATGCTGTTTCTCAGTCCCTTCCTGGGGATGGCGCTGGGTGCATCGGCCGGTGCGATTTCCGGGGCGCTGACCGACGCTGGAATCAACGACCAATTCATGAAAGACCTGGCCGCCAAGCTGCAGCCAAACTGTTCCGTGTTATTCGTGCTGATTCGCAATATGACCGCAGACAAGGTTGTCGCTGATATCAGCCAGTACGGGGGGACCGTGTTGAAGACGTCACTCAGCCATCTCGATGAAGAGAAATTACAAACGGCACTCGATCAGCATGCGGCGGCTGACAAGTCGGACGCAGCGTCCGCAGAGTGAGGCAGCTCTGCCCTGTCCTGGAAGATGGAACCAAAAAAACCTCGGCCTGTTTGGCCGAGGTTTTTTGTTGGCTTTGCTGAAACGGTTCGCTACTTCTTGCTCGCGGCCCGGACCATGTTGATCGTAATCGGCTGGGGCAGCTCGATCGTGATCACCATTTTATCGTTGCCGACCAGTTTCTGGCGAATGTTGAGAAGGCCTTCCGAACCATCCGGGGCCATGAATCCCACCCCAACCACGGCTTCGCCAGTCGATTTTGTGGTCCACTCAGCCAGGAACGAACTGCCGTCACTGCCGGCCCCCATTTGTACGATCTTTCCTGTTTTGGTTTGTAGGCAGATCAGCGAGACGGTCTCTTTTTGCGGCTCTTTTTGGGTGAACTCGATGACGTGGTTTTTGATTTTCCAGGCAGCATGGATGGTCAGCCCCCTGCCCTGTGACGCCTCGTCGACCCAGGTGCCAATCAGACCACTCCATTTCGTTTCCTTGAGCACGTCGTTCAGGTCTTCGACCGCCGAGGCATGGGAAGCTGTCAGCCCGATTGCGGCAGCCAGGAAATAACAAATCGACAACTTGATACGCGGCATTTTTCTATCCTTTGAAGATCTTGGTACGGTCTCGTTGTTGGCGAGCACTTTAATTCGATTAAGGTCCCGTGACTAACGGAATGATAATGCAATCTGGCGGCGCCGTTTAGCCCTCTGATCGGAGATGGTTCTTTTCTGGTGCTCGCTGCGGAGGCCGGTTTTGACTGCCCAGCGCTCTCAGTCAGGCGCCGCCCCGCGGTTGCCTGCGTTTTTCACGTAATCTTCATGTCGATCTCTGCTCGTTCTGAATTTGCAAGGAATTGGAGAGTCTGCGTAATGAGTTGCGGACCGCTGGTCAGCGAAGGTAGAATGGCAGTTGTCATGAACTGGCCGGGAAGATTGGCCGGATGAACCCGTTTTAATTAGGATCGACAGCATGAAATCTTGTTCTCTCTTTCGAAGTTGTTTGGCCGCAGGGATCGTCGGCTTGCTGAGTGTTTTTGTAGGGGTTCCTGTTGCAGGGTCCCTGCAGGCTCAGGATGTCGATGCCGTGCAGAGACGATTGCTCAGGGCCGTTAAACATCGAGAGCTTTCGATGGAACAGGCGACCATGATGATGCGTGTGCTGCGAGATTCTGCCCACCAGGGCCAAGCGGATCAGGGCCGCCCCCATCAAGGTCACCAGGATCAAGGGCGTCGCCAGCCGGGCCGGCAAAATGAGGGACGTCCAATGCAGCCGAACCGACAGGGCGGTTCGCGACAAGGCTCCGATCGTCGATCGGACCACGACAGGAGTCAGGAGCTGGAGCAGATGTTCGATCAGCGGATGCGGGAGATCGATGGTGCGGTCCGTTCCGGTCAGATTTCAGAGGAAGAGGCAGATCATCACCGAGGGGAGGCCGAACGCTGGTTTGAGTCACAGTACCGCGAGGGTGGGCATGACGAGGGTCGTCATCACGAGGATCGTCATCACGAGGATCGTCATCACGAGGGAGAACATGACGAACGGGCCTATCATGAAGAACTGAAACGGATGTTCGATCAGCGGATGCGGGAGATCGAGGAGGCGGTCCGTGCCGGTGAGATTTCGGAGGAAGAGGCAAACCGTCACCGGATGGAGACCGAGCGGTGGATGGAGTCTCAGCACCGCGAGGGTGAGCATCATGAAGGTGAGCATCATGAAGAACTGGAGCGGATGTTCGGTCAGCGGATGCGGGAGATCGACGAGGCGGTCCACGCGGGCCAGATTTCAGAGGAAGAGGCAAACCGTCACCGGATGGAGACCGAGCGGTGGTTCGAGTCACAGCACCGCCAGGGTGGTCGTGAGGAACATGAGCACCATGAAGGCGAGCATGAAGAAGGCGAGCACCATGAAGGTGACCATGAAGAAGGCGAGCACCATGAAGGTGACCATGAAGAAGGCGAGCACCATGAAGGTGACCGTGAAGAAGGTGACCGTGAAGAAGGTGACCGTGAAGAAGGTGACCGTGAAGAAGGTGAAGCGGCGCGCCAGGGGGATCAACAGTAAGTCCGCACCGAGGGCGCGCCACCCTGGCCGGCTAGACTTCCGGCAATTCCCATTCCGATCGGCGGGGTCGATCCAACAGATCGTTGTCAGCCGGGTCGGCAAAGGCCCAGGTCTGCGGGTTCCACTCGAACGAACGGCGGTGCCAGTACGCCAGGTTTCCGAGGTGGGCAATCGTCACCGTTCGCGCCCCCTTCTCCACGTCGGCGACCGGTTTTTCTCGACTGTCGATACAGTCGAGCCAGTTGCGATGATGGCCGGGTGATACGGGCAGGTGAACTTCATCGTCAGCCAGGGGCGTCTTGACGATCTCTTCCGGGTCGCTGGTCAAACGGCCCCGGTCGATATGCAGTTTCCCCTTTTCACCGTAGAAGACACAGCCACTCGGGCCACCGTGGACCATTTCGACCCCATCGTCATACAGGAAGCGGGCACCCGTGTTTTGCGATGCGTCCTCCGGGGGGAGGATTTTGACGGGTCCCGACTCGTCCCGGTTGAGCGCCCATTGGGCAATGTCATAGAAATGGGCCCCCATGTCGGTGTGGCCGCCCCCGGAGTATTCCTGGTAGCTGCGCCAGTTGGGGAAATGGTTGTGCATGCCGCGGGGCGAGAGGATCGAGTGGTAAGGTCGCACCGGGGCCTGGCCCAGCCAAAGATCCCATTCCAGTCCTGGTTCCATCGTTTCCTCGGCCAGGTCACACGGCTTGCTCGGTCCGCCGACACCAATCGTGACCCGGGAAATTTTTCCGAGTCGACCACTGCGGATGAACTCAACCGCCTGGCGGAAGGGGCCAAACACATTGGACCGCTGCTGGCTGCCAGTTTGCACCACGCGATCATGTTTTCGGGCGGCTTCGATGCAGAGCTGGGCTTCGCGAATGGTGAGGGTTAATGGTTTTTCACAGTACACATCCTTGCCGGCCTGGCAGGCGGCGATGATCGGCAGTGCGTGCCAGTGGTCCGGTGTGGCAATGCAGACCGCATCGATATCATCACGGGCGATGAGAGCGCGGAAATCGGCGCCCGCATCACATCCTTGATACTCCTGCTTGGCCGAGGAGTAATGCTGGTTGACCTGGTTCTGGAAAACGTCACGACGTGTTTTGTCGACTTCACAGACGGCGACCAGCTGAACATCCGGCTGTTTCAGCAATTCGGGCAGGTGGTAATCCTTCGCCATTTTTCCGCAGCCGATCAGGGCGACCGTTTTGCGCTGGTTCGGTGAGCAACGCCGGCCGATGCCGGACCAGGCCGGACGGGTGATCAGGGTCGGTGCCAGCGCAGCCGCGGCAGCGGATTTCACGAAAGTACGACGTCTGATTCTCGAGTGACTCATCTGGCTCTCCTGCAAACTTATTCTGACAGGCCCAACTTAATCTGTTTTTCATCGCAGGGAAAGTAAATCGACCTCGGACCGTCAGGAAATGGACTTTCGCGAGGGGAAACGGATCCACCTCGGCGCTTCGACGATCGCCCTCGGTTCTCCGCCTGAACGGGGGATGTTTTTCCAGGTCGGCCCGTCAACCAGATTGGTTTGCCGGTCGGCCTAGGCTAAAATGGAATGTGATCCGAGGCACAGGGGATGCAAACCGATAGATGAACTGTACGCTTTCCAATTCAATGCTTGGCAGGATACCGATGGCCCTGGCCATTTGCCTGATCGCTTGCCTGCTGTTCGGCCTTTCGGCCCTTAGCGTGGCTCAGGAGCGGGTCGAATTCAATCGGGATGTCCGTCCCATCCTGTCCGATAACTGTTTTCTCTGTCACGGGCCGGCCGAATCGACCCGCGCTGCCGACCTGCGGCTGGATGATCGCCAGGCTGCCTTGGATGCCGAGGCTTTTGAACCAGGAAATGCGGAAGCAAGCTTGCTGGTGAGCCGGATTTTATCTGAGGATGCGGCCGAGATGATGCCTCCGCCCGAATCGAACAAACGTTTGACGGTGGAGCAGAAGGACGTTTTAAGGCGTTGGATCGCACAGGGTGCCGAGTACCAGGCTCATTGGGCATTTGTAGCACCCCGTAAATCGGTTCCGGTCGAAGGCAACCCGGTCGACCATTTTGTCCACCGGAAATTGGAACGGGAAGGGTTGCGGCCCTCCCCGCAGGCAGATTTGAATACGTTGCTGCGTCGTGTCACATTTGACCTGAACGGTCGCGCTCCGGATTGGGACGAGGTGGAGGCTTTCCTGCAGGAGGTGAAGGTGCAGGGTGTTGAAGCGGCTTATGAAAAGGTCGTCGATCGACTCCTGGCCTCACCTGCCTACGGTGAGCGGATGACCCTGGCCTGGCTCGATGCGGCCAGGTACGGAGACTCCAGTGTGATGCACGCGGATGGCCCCCGCTATATGTGGCCCTGGCGCGACTGGGTGATCAAAGCTTACAACGACAACATGCCGTTTGACCAGTTTACAGTGGAACAGTTGGCCGGCGACCTGATTCCCGATGCCACGATGGAGCAGAAAATCGCCTCCGGTTTCAATCGGAATCATGCGACCAGTGACGAGGGGGGAGCCTTCCCGGAAGAGCTGCGTGTCGAATACGTGGTGGACCGGGTGCAAACCACGTCGACGGTCTGGATGGCTTTGACTATGGAGTGCAGCCAGTGCCACGACCATAAATACGACCCGATTTCCCAGGATGAGTATTACCAGTTCTTTGCCTACTTCAATAACACGACCGATCCCGGGATGCAGACACGAAACGGGAACCAGGCTCCCATCATTCGCGTGATCAGCCCGGAGGAGGAAGCGACGCTGGCCGAGGCGAATGCTCGGGTAGGTCAACTGAAACAGGAGATGGCCGCTTACCGGAAGGCCTGTTCACCGCAGTTCGAGTCCTGGCAGCAGGCAGCCATTGCCGAGGTAGCCAGATCGGAGAAACCGGCCGAGCTCACAGGACATGTTCACGGTTTCGCTCTCGATCAAAGCGAGGAGAATCTGCTCAAGAACGGGGTGACTGGTGTCAGCGCGATTTTGGAAGCGGGCCAGCTGGAAACGGCAGATCGGCTGGGCAACGTCGCCTTGCAGTTAAATGGTGGAACCCATTTCCGCTGTGAAGAGCCGGCCCCCCGGTTGGTCCACGACCAGCCGTTTACCTTGGCGGCTTGGGTCCGGAGCGATGGAAAATCGGGCGGCGCCATCCTGTCGCGGATGGATGTCGGGCAGGCGCATCGTGGGTTTGACCTGTGGGTTCAGGGGCGCGGTATCGGTACGCATATCATTCACCAGTGGCCGGGCAATGCGATCAAGGTGATCTCTGCCGACCAGCTCGTCCCGAACCAGTGGCAACACGTAGTGATTACGTATGACGGCGGCCAGAAAGCGAGCGGTGTCAAGATCTACATCGACGGCAAGCTGTCGGAAAACAAGGTTGAGGCGGATTCCCTGCAAGGGACGATTGAAACCGATATCCCTTTCCGGATTGGTGGCCGCTCGCCCGGGGCCAACTGGAAGGGTGGCGTTGACGATATCCGGGTTTACGATCGTGAACTCTCGGCCGAAGAGGTCCCCAGGGCCAAGGCTGACCCGATTGCGGCAATCCTGGCCGTTGAGCCGGTTGAGCGCAGTGAATCCCAGCAGCAGGTCCTGTTGGATCACTACCTGGTTCAACATGACAAGAAGCATCAGGCTTGGGCGACGGAGTTGGCGGCGACCAACAAGCGGATTGCCGACCTGAATGCCAACCCGGTCACGTCGATGATGATGCAGGATCATCCCCAAGAAAAAATGCGGGCCACGTTTGTGCTGGATCGGGGACAGTATGATTCGCCGTTGAAAGACCGAGCAGTTTCGGTCGGGGTTCCGGCCGCCCTGCCGCCGCTGGACCCCGCTGCCCCGCCCAACCGCTTGGGCTTGGCCCAGTGGTTAACTGCTCCCAATCATCCCCTCACATCCCGTGTCGCCATCAACCGGTATTGGATGATGCTGTTTGGCAACGGACTGGTACGGACGGTGGGAGATTTCGGGGCCCAGGGAATACCTCCCAGCCACCCGGAACTGCTCGATTGGCTGGCAGTTGAGTTTGTCGAATCGGGTTGGAACGTCAAGTCAATTTTGAAGACGATGGTCATGTCCCAGACGTATCGTCAAAACGCGCGGCGCGAGCCCATCCACCTGGAGCGGGATCCCGAAAACCTGCTGTTGGCACGGTCTCCCCGCTTTCGCCTGCAGGGTGAGATGATCCGGGATCATGCCTTGAACGTCAGTGGACTGCTGATCGATCAGACGGGCGGGCCGGCAGTCAAACCGTACCAGCCGTCGAATATCTGGAATGAAGTCAGTCTCAACGGGGGATTGCGCTATGCCCAGGACAAGGGCGAAAAACTGTACCGAAAGTCGATGTATACGTATTGGAAACGGAGTGCCCCGATGCCCAATATGATCATCTTTGACGCCCCTTCCCGGGAAAAATGTGTCGTTCAACGGGCTCGTACCAACACGCCACTGCAAGCGCTGGTGACGCTCAATGACCCGCAATTTGTCGAGGCGGCCCGCATGATGGCCGAGCGGCTGTTGACTTCCGAAACGGATGATCGAAAGCGGATCGACTTGGCCTACCGGCTCTGTGTTTCGCGACCGGCTAGCGCGGATGAACGTCGGATCGTGCTCGAATTGCTGACCGATCAAAGGAGCCGTTTCAAGGCGGCTCCTGACACCGCGAAGCAGTTGCTGGCAGTGGGTGAATCGGCCCGAGATGAATCGCTTGACATGCAGGAACACGCGGCCTGGACCATCATTTGCCAGATGATCTTGAATCTGGATGAAACACTTACCCGAGGCTGATCATGGACTACCTAACTGAAGCCCGTCGTCGATTCCTGGTCCAGTCCGGTACCGGTGTGGGGGCGATGGCCCTGAGTACACTTTTCAACCCTGCGCTGCTCGGGTCGGCCCTGGACGACCAGCGATCCCATCCCGGTTTGCCTCAGTTCCCGAATTTTGCGCCCCGCGCCAAGCGATTGATCTACCTGTTCATGGCGGGCGGCCCCAGCCATATCGATCTGTTTGATTACAAGCCGGAAATGCGGGAACTGCATGGGAAAGAACTGCCCGACTCGATCCGTCAGGGGCAACGGCTGACCGGCATGACCAGTGGCCAAAAGACATTTCCTTGCGTGGCACCGATGTTTAACTTTGAACGTTTTGGGGAGCACCAGACTTGGGTCAACAAAGATATCCTGCCTCATACGGCGGGAATCGTCGACAAGATCGCTATCGTGAAATCGATGCATACCGAGGCCGTCAACCACGACCCGGCGATTACCTATATCAATACCGGGGTCCAGCAACAGGGGAAACCGGCGCTCGGTTCCTGGCTGAGCTATGGACTGGGGAGTGAAAATGACAACATGCCTGCCTATATCGTGATGATCTCACGCGGTCGCGGCCAGTTGCAAGCGCTGTACGAGAGGCTCTGGGGTTCCGGTTTCCTGCCCGCTCGTCATCAAGGCGTCAAGCTGCGCAGCAATGGTGAACCGGTACTCTACCTTAACAACCCACCGGGGATCGGCCGGGACTCTCGCCGCAGGATGCTGGACAGCTTGGCCGAGTTGAACCGTGGGACCTATGATCGATTTGCCGACCCGGAAACACAGGCCCGGATCTCGCAATTCGAAATGGCTTTCCGCATGCAGAGCGAAGTACCGGGGCTGATGGATATCAAAGACGAACCGCAGCACGTCAAAGACCTCTACGGTCCCCAGGTCGATCAACCCGGTTCGTTTGCACGGAACTGCCTGTTGGCTCGGCGCATGGTGGCCAAGGGGGTTCGATACGTTCAGTTGTTTCACCGGGGTTGGGACCAGCATGGTGCCCTGCCCTCCAAGATTCGCCAGCAATGTGAGGATATCGATCAACCGGCTGCCGCCTTGATCAAGGATCTGGAACAGCAGGGAATGCTGGAAGATACGCTGGTTGTCTGGGGCGGAGAATTCGGCAGGACGATCTATTCCCAGGGAGCCCTGACCGAGAAAGATCATGGGCGTGACCACCATGGACGCTGTTTCACGATCTGGCTGGCCGGGGCGGGTATCAAGCCGGGTTGCGAATACGGCGTCACCGACGATCACAGCTACAATATCCTGGAGAACCCAAGGCATATTCGTGACCTGAACGCCACGATCCTGCACCAGCTGGGGATCGACCACAAGCAGTTGACGTTCAAGTACCAGGGACTCGACCAACGCTTGACGGGGGTGGAAGAAGAAGCCCATGTAATCGATGGGATTCTCGCCTGAATCGGCCAGGTAACCGCCCGTTCACTCCGTCAGTTGTTGGATTGGTGTCAGTGTGAACTTGCGGATTTCGACCTCCGACCCTTCGGCCTGTAACGCGATCTGCCCGTGCTTGGCCGTGCATTCTTTTCCGTGATTGACCAGGTCACCATTGACCCAGACCTTGACTTCATCCCCGACGCATTCGATGACCATCCTGTTCCACTCCCCGACCGGCTTCTCTGAACCGTCCGTCAGGTTGAGAATGCGCCGCGCTTTTCCCTCGGTGATTCCCCAGTTTTCCTTGGGGCCACGACGCTTCACCATGTCGGGGACCGTGATATCTTCGACGATGCACCAGAAGTCACCGGCATGGGTATGGTTCATTTGAACCTCGATCGACTGGGGGAACATCTTGTACAGGGCCCGTGGCTTGGAAGCGTGGACCAGGATGCCGCAATTGCCCGGCTGCCCGGCGAACCGGTATTCAATATCGAGCCGGTAGTCACGGTGCTTGGCATCGGTGATCAGGTGGCCGTTCGGCTTGCCAAGGCTCACAAGGTTTCCATCACGGACGATGAATGTATCCTCGATTTCGGGTTTGTTATCAGCGGCTGGTACATCGACATGCCATCCGCTCAGGTCTTTTCCGTTGAACAGGTTGACCGTTTTTTCATCCTGGATTTCCAGGGGGAAGGTAAGGGAAGTAAGGATCATCATGCATAGTGTCATTCCATTCTCCATTCAATCTGTCTGACCGTGGTTGGGATCGAGTGCTTCCTATTATGGCCCGCTGTCGGCTGGATGGGGAGGTGGGAAGGGTTGGCCTGACCCGGTCGGTCCCGACCGGGCGGTTACCTTGGTTGGCGCCAGGGAGAGCCGCTCGGGAAGGTCGCCCGTCAAGGCAGCTTTTCGGACGGCTCCTCTTCTGCTTTGACCAACTCGTTTAACAGGGGTGCCAGCCAGCCGCTGTTCCAGCTGTGAGCGCGCTCCGGTCCATTCTGGAAACGGGATTCCAGCTTGAGGTCCTGCACAAGTTCATCGATCGTTTGATGGTCGGCCTGAAAATTGGCATAGCCACCATGGATCAGCCTGGGGCCGGAACCGAGCCTTCCTGGAGCCGTTTTGAGTAACTCCGAAATCTGATAATCCCGAAAATTTTCCTGGCTTCCGTAGATCGGTCCCATCCCGTACCGGTTCGGTTCTTGCATCATCAACGGCGCATCCCAGGCGGCTGCTTTGGCAAACTGCTTTGGGTTTCGCAACAACAGGCTCCATGCGCCGTAACCCGATTTGCTAAATCCGATCAGCAGGCGATTTTCGGCAGCCGGTTCAATGCCATACTCTTTTTCGACCAGCGGGATCACGCATTGAAGCAGGTACGTTTCCTGCTGGATGCCACGGTCGGTCGGGTGGTCTGCAAACCAGGGAAGGTGGGAGAAAGTCGGATAAACACAGATCAGTCCAAGCCGGTTGTGCAAGTCATGCTGGGTGATCTCTTCCAGTGCGTTTCCCCACTTTTTCCCACCCAGTTTCTCCACTGGCAGCAAATAGAGTACGCGCCGTTTGGCGGCGGCTACCGGGCGAGTCGGTGCCAATACATGGACTTCCGTAGGGCCAGCCTGGTTGGGTGAATTCAGTTGGAAAACCTTGATGGGACTCGCTTCGATTTCTTGCTGAGCAGAATCCTGGTTCCCCGGTTGGGCCAGCAGTTCGTTGGTTGGGAGTGTTCCACAGAGAAAGCAAGTCAGCAGGAGCGAGGGAACCGATCGGTTCGCCCAGAAGCGAATGCCAGCTTGGTTTTGGTCAGGGTGGCCTGCTGGTCTCAATGAGGTCATGAATCGAGGTCCCGTGAGATCGGTCTTAATTTTGTCTTGCCGTCCATGGGCAGCAAGAAACCTGGCTGTCCATTCGGTTTTGGGGTTCGCCTGAATCCCCCATTTTCAACATGTTAACGGTTGTCGTCCCACTTGCCGTCTCAAATCGAGGATTTCGTGCCGACTTCGATCGTTGGTGACCAAATTATTCGCTCACAGTTGAAAATCCTGTCGATAGATGGAAGTGACAAGGTGCTTCATTTTTGGCCGATTTGGAGTCATCGATTGGCTCACCATATACTCGGCCTCATTCACTCGATTTTAGGGACGTCTAGGTTCCTGTCCATTCCGATGCGTGACTTCACCCCCCCAATCCGGCGTTCCGCATGGCTTGCCTGTTCGTTGCTCTTGCTTGGTGTTTTCATGCAAGTCGGTTGGGCGCAAACACCCATCGATCAAGAAATCGATTTCGTCAGCTGGACTCAAATTCTGGGCCAGCCGCAAACTCCGTCACGGCGATTGTTGTCCAGTAACCGGAAAGAGAAAATCGGTTGGCAGCCCCTTTGGCATCAAACCCATGGTTCCACGGACGGTTCGAAGCAGAACCGGTCCGCTAACCACCCAATGTCACGACTTGTCGACTGTATTTCTTCCTGGGGGGGGGAAGGCTGTCAAATCTATGGATATGTCGATCAAGGTTTTACCTGGAACCCGGCTTCCCCGGTTAATCGAACCAACGGACTGGTGTTGAACAATTACCGATCCAATGATTATCAATTCAATGCCATTTATTTCGTTGCCGAGAAGGCTATCCAGTCGCAACTCCAGCAGGTTCAATTGGGAGGGCGGGTCGACATGGTTTATGGAACGGATGCGAGGTTCATGACCGTGGAGGGGTTGGCCGACAATATTGTCTCCAATGGGGCCAGTCGCTACTACAAGATGGCTTTTCGACAGGCGTATTTGAATCTGTTTCTGCCCATCGGCCGGGGTGCGAGTGTCAAGATTGGTACCTATGTCAGTCCGATTGGACAAGAAACAGGATACGCGCCAGCCAACTTCTTTTATTCCCACCTGCTGATGGACAGCCTCCAGCCGGGTGCCCCGACCGGGTTTCTCGCCGAGTACCCGTTGACGGACAACTGGAACATCAGTTTTGGGCCGAATTTTGGCTGGGGTACGCTGAATAATATCAATCATGCCGTGAGTTATGCCGGCAGCATTACCTGGACATCGGACGACAAAAGAACCCAAATCCAACTCGACTTCCAGGATGGTAAGCAGAGGACCCAGATCGTCGATGCAGATTCACTGGTTTTTTACTATTCCCTGATATTGAATCACAAAATCAACTCCCGCTGGCATTGCATCATGGAACACGATCTGATGACCAGCAGTTCCCGAACCCAGAATGACAATGATACCTATCAGTGTTATTCGCTTTGCAATTTCCTGATTTACGAAATCAATGAAAAGTGGAAATCGGCAATTCGGGTCGAGTGGCTGCTGAATGATGGAGGGCGTTTGAGTGGAGTCGATTCCACGCCTTTGGCCGCACCGGGAGCTTACTACGATATCACGCTCGGTCTGAATTGGCAGCCGTCACCCCACGTGCGCTGGCGTCCCGAATTGCGTTATGATTGGCAATCCCCGGCGGCCAATTATCCGACTGCCGATCGACCCCTTTCCTACGATGATTACACCTCGGCCAAGAACTGGTTGATCGCCTGTGACGTGTTGTGGGAATTCTAGGCGCACCAGTGATCGGGACGTGGCAAGCGCTGCTTAGCATGCCACGGTTGAACTGCTCATTCAGCCTTCCTGTTTTCGCTCGATCAGAAAAGGGCCGACCACGATGATGTCCATTGCGGTTCGCAGAAAGCAAGAGATCGCCTCTGACGGTGTGCGAACGATCGGCTCATTTTCATTCAGTGATGTGTTCAACAGGATCGGGACCCCCGTCCGCTGGTAAAACCGATCGATCAGTTCCCAGTACAGGGGAGAGCTTGTCCGGCTGACCGATTGCAGGCGGCCGGAGCCGTCGACGTGGGTGACGGCAGGGATTTCCGCATGCTTCTCAGCTCGAATGGGTAATACCCGTTCCATGAAGGGGCTCGGCTCATCGATCTCAAAGTAATCGGATACATGTTCTTCCAGGATGCTGGGTGCAAAGGGGCGGAATTTCTCGCGGAACTTGATCTTCAGGTTGATAATGTCACGCATGTCGGTACGACGCGGGTCGGCCAGCAACGATCGATTGCCGAGTGCCCGGGCCCCGAACTCCATCCTGCCCTGAAACCAGCCGACCACTTTACCGTCGCAGATTGCATCGACAACCTGTGTCAACAACGTATCGCGATCCAGTTCCGAAATGGAATACTGGTCCTCCGGTAACGCGGCCGATTCGACCGCAGCCCGGCACTCTTCCGGCTGGACGTCGCTCCCCCAGCTGGAATGTTGCAGAATGAATGTGCGTGGATGGTTCAGTTCGTGATTCCAGATATGGAAGGCTGCCCCAATCGCAGTGCCATTGTCGGCTGCACCGGCCGGGACATAAACGTCTCGAAAAGGAGTGTTGCTGGTCACCCGGCCGTTGGCGACCGAGTTCATCGCGCAGCCACCGACCATCACGAGTTTGTCATTGCCTGTTTGAGCGTGGAGTTCGTTGAGGAGATGGAAAATGATCTCCTCGGTTACCCGTTGCATGGAGTGGGCGATATTCTCGTGGTGTTCGGTAAGGGGTTCATCCGGTCGACGCGCGGGTCCCAGCTTTTCTTCCATCAGCGGACTGTGAAAGGCATCGACCTTGGGGTTGCCATCATCCCAGCTCATCGAGATGCCCTGCGCAACATGAGTGAAATAGTCGAGGTTCAGCTCAAATGTGCGGCCTTTGGGAACAACGATGTCACGGAATTCTTCCAGCAGGGTCGGTCGGCCATACGGGGCCAGTCCCATCACTTTGTACTCATCACCGTAATGGTGAAAACCGAGGTAGATCGTGACGGCGTTGTAGAGAAACCCAAGCGAATGAGGGTAAAAAACTTCGTCCAGTTTTCGGAACCGGTTCCCGGATCCCTCAGCCATGACGGTGCTGACGAAATCTCCCATCCCATCGATCGACAGGATCGATGCATCCTCGTATGGCGAGAGGAAGAAACCACAGGCAATATGCGCGTCGTGATGTTCCACGTTGTGGAACTTGGCAGGAATGTCAGCCGGGGTGCGATCAAACAGACTGGCGTATTGCTGGGCAATGGAAAGGGATTTGCTCTGCCTGGACAAGCGGTCCATGATGTTGCGGAAGGAGGGCCGATTCTTGATGGCAAACAGCGCCTTGCGGCTGACGTTCGCTTTTGGGTTGAAGCTGACGGCAACGTGGTCGATTTGATCGGGGCCCAGCCCGGCGGTTTCCAGGCAGTACCGAATGGAATCGCCCGGGAAACCGGCCCAGTGTTTGACCCGGTTGAATCGTTCTTCCTCCACGGCTGCAATCAATTCGCCATCCACCACGATGGCCGCAGAGGAGTCGCCGTGAAATGCGTTGATTCCGAGAATGTTCATGGTCGGTTTGGGGTATGGCGGGGTTGATTAGCCCGGGCTAGCGGTTCATTCAGTCTATCTGGACCCAAGCCGGTTGGGTATGCAAAAAAAGGTCATCGCCTACCCCCGCCGTCAGGCCGTTTCTGAAAAAAACAGACGTGAGGTTTGTAGCGTTACCGAACGATGGCTTTTCATTCTAACAGCCCGGGGCCTGGCAGAAAGGCGGCTGGGCTGGCGATGTAACGGCTGCCAATCGGTTGCCAGTCGGCGATCAACCGGTTTTTATTTTTCAGGCTGGCCCAGTCTTGGAATTCGGTTGACGGCGGGTCGAAAACGGGTACCGTAACGGGGTGTCCAACACGGAGTCGCGGGTTGGTCGAACGGTTTAGGAATTCAGTCCGAGGTTGCCATGAACAAGATTGTATGGATCGTGATTGCCACCCTGTTGGCAACAGAAGGCTATGTCCCCCAAGATCCTGAGTTCAAGCCAATGTTCAACGGGAAGGATCTGTCAGGCTGGCAGACCAGCGGGAATTGGGTGATCGAAGAAGGAAATGTCGTGACGCTCAAACCGAGAGAAGGTGAGAGTGGCTGGCAGCGTTACCCGGATTACCTGACGACGGATCGAAAGTACGCTGATTTTGTACTGGACCTGGAGTTCAAGTTCAACAAGAAAGGGAATTCTGGCGTGTTCATGCGGGTCGGCGACCTGAAAAACCACGTCAAGAGCGGCTTTGAAGTTCAGATCCTGGATACCCACGGCAAGAAGAAATTTGGACACCACGACTGTGGCGGTGTGATCCGCACGTCGGCGCCGTCCAAGATGATGGTCAAGCCGGCCGGCGAATGGAACCGTTACACCATCACCCTTCGGGGCGATCATTTGGTGGTCGTTCTCAATGGCGAGAAGATTCAGGACTTGGACCTGAGCCAGACCGAGTTGAACGATCGCCCTGCCAGTGGTTACATCAGTTTCCAGGACGAGGCCAAGCGGATTTGGTATCGGAATGTTCGTATCAAGGAACTGAAATAGGCAGGTGCAGCCAAAAACGCTGTCTTACCTGCTCTGACGGCCAGGCTAAGTCAGGGAGAAATAGCCGAGGCGGGACTCGAACCCGCACGTCCTAATGGACACAGGATTTTAAATCCTGAGCGTCTGCCAATTCCGCCACTCGGCCGGGAGCATCCTTCGGTTCATCGAACAGGCTCTTCCATAGCGATCTGGCAAGTTGTATCGCTTCCGGCTGACTTTTCAAATAAACTAATCGGTTCGGCGTCTCAAGAAAAGTGGTCAAGAGATGGCCTGATCTGTTTGAAACGAGATGGAACCTGAGTTTTTATGACTGAACTGATAACCGTTTCAATGAAAAACTGCCAGGGATGGCTATTGGGTTCCACCGGTTTTCTCCCCTCTCGGGGATCGCTGATGCTGGATACGGTTGTCTGTGCGATGTTTCTGGTCCTTTTGGTGCTGGGCATCAGTATTTACCTGGTCCGGTCCCGGCGAGAATATCGTGCCCACCGGGCGATTCAAATCAGTCTGGCGCTGATTTTGGCAGTGACGGTCATCGCTTTTGAGATTGACATCCGGTTTTTTACCGATTGGCGTAGTGCCGCCGAACAATCACCGTTTTCAGCCAGTGGCCTGGTGGACGTCTCGCTGTGGGTTCATCTTGCATTCGCGATCCCCACGCCGTTCATTTGGGCCTATGTGCTGTTCGGTGCGGTGCTCAGATTCCGTCCTCCGGAACCGGGTTCGTACAGCCGGTTTCACCGGACATGGGGTTGGATTGCCTCGTTGGCCATGTTGATGACTGCCCTGACGGGCTGGGTCTTCTATTACCTCGCCTTCGTTGCCTAGGTTCAGCCAGAACGGTATGCGCCGCGCCGGTGGTCTCATCTTCGTTCCGCAATCCTGGTCCACTGCTGGAAGACACCCTATCGGACGAGTGACTCGTCGATGCTCCCCAGTTCGACGGGAATTTTAATGATCTTCCCGTTGCGCTCGACATCCAATTCGAGACTCTCGCCGGCATTGTGCTGGGTGATGAACATCCGCAGATCTTCAAATTTTTCGATCGGTTGTCCACTGACCTTGCGGATAATGTCCCCCGGTTCGATCCCTGCTTTGTCCGCCGAGGAATCGGCCACAACCTGTTCAATCAGGCAATTTTCTTCCCGTTGATAAGAGCTGAGAGTCTGCGGCCCTTGTACCCCCAGAAAAGCGACCGGAACATTGATGAAACGGCAGTTGGGTCGCTGCTGATCGAACCGTTTCTTGTCTTCGTGCTGAAATTTGCTGACCGAAAGACTGACCGTACGCAGCGCTGGCAGTTGGGCCATGGCATCGAACAGCTCACCGCTGATAGGTGTGCGAGTCCAGCTCAGGTTCTGGACCGTCGTCAAGGAAGAAAAGGCCTCGATGGCACCTGGGCTTAACTCACACTCTTCCATTCGCAGCACAAGCAGGTTCAGGTCAGTCAGCATTTGAACCGTCGCTGTATCCAGCTGGAACTGGCCCAGGTCTAGGACCTGAAGCGATTTGGGCAGCCCCAAATCTTTCAGCTTGTATCCGTCGGTATGACACCCGTTGATCGCAAAGTATTGCAGTTGATCCAGTCCTGAAACCAGGACGGCTTCTTCGAGCGAGATACTCCGGTTCTTGAATGCTAAACCGTTCAGCTGATAGATATGATCTAGACGTTCCAGGTCGTCGGCGCTCCCTTGCCAAGTTTCGTCGAAGACGGCGAGCAAGCCCTGGGAAGTATCAAAACTGAAAGGCTGCAAAATGATCTGGTTGCGTTGGTTCATCAAGATCGGGTTGCCAGCCAACGCATTCGGTTTGGCTCCCGAATAGCCAGCCGCCTGCTTTGATTGAAGTTGGCGGTAAAGTTCCCAGACAAAATTTTCGTTTTCGGCCAAGCTGGCATTTAAAATTTGACTGACCTTTTCCTGAACCTGCTCGGGGTCATCCTGGGAGAGCGGGCCCGTTTCCGGTTTTGGTTGGCTGTTGGCCTGTTCCTGGGATTTCAGTTCCCTTTCCAGTACCTGGCGAATATCAATGTCCAGCCTGCCCAATGGGAGGTTGATCCCGGTAGGACCATTGCTGAACTGCGCTCCCTTGGACTTGAGGAATTCGATCGCCTTGTCGCTCCGATTTTCCTTCCAATCGTCCAGTAATTCAACGATTCGATCACCGATATTGGAATCCAGCACAAAGAGAATCCCGATCGATTTGAAACAGGTTTCCGGGTCTTCGTGGGTGGTTCCGATCTCTTCCAGCACTCGTTTGATTCGCCAAGCCTGTTCCGGCGAAGCGGAGAAATAGTGATCGGCCAATTTTTTCAGGGCGGGGGCTCCGACTTGGACCAGTTGTCGGGTGGCCGATTCTCGCACGATAAACTGGGGACTGTCGAGTGAGCCGATCAATTGGTCGACCGAGTCATCCGCGCGGGTTGACGGCAGAGTGCCTAACAGGCCCAACAGTAGCGCGATCCCTGCGCGGTGGTAGGAAAAGGTGATCCAGTCTCTGGCCAATGCCGGCAGCATGTTGCTATCAGTTACATCAAGAACATGGGAAACGGTTGTCTGGTCAATGGTACCCGGCAAGCCGGCCGGATGTCGAGATGAATCGTAAACGGCCATAAAATGCCCGATTTCCGGGGGTTAGTCCGTCAGCGCCCACAGGACAAATCGTTTTTTGGGTGCAGACAGTCGTTTCTCAATCGGAACGATGCGCGAAACCGGCAGGGTTTTACTGGATTTCCTGACCCGAACCGGCCGATCATCAGAAAGGCAGTCCACCGGTCCGTCGTTGCGCCGGAGCAGCTGGTTTATCGGAACTTGAACATGAAGATTCACACGACACGATTTGGTGCCATCGACATCGAACCCGATGACATTCTGTTTTTCCGGAACGGTCTATTAGGTTTTGAAGATTGTCGTCACTGGGTGCTATTGGCCGATTCTGACAATACGGCGGTTGCCTGGCTGCAGAGCATGCAGCATTCCGATATTGCGATGCCTGTCGTTTCTCCTCGACGTTTTGTGGAAGATTACCAGGTTCGACTGGAGCCGGAGGACGTTGAATTACTGCAGTTAACCGCCGCTGAACAGGCATTTGTACTGGGTGTGGTCAGTCGCGATAACAACAAATTAACGGTTAACTTAAGGGCCCCGCTGGTCATCAACCTCGAGCGGCGGATCGGCAGCCAGGTAGTAACGGTTGACGAACAACCCTTGCAGCACGATTTGGCCACCTTGCCGAATGATATGCGCCGCAGCGCCTGATTTCAGCGCCTGATTTCATTCGATCCCTATTCCGGGGCCGGCGCATCAGTCACAGGTGGAATAAACGGCAGCTTGTCTCCAATTCTCGATTGCCGGTCGGACCGAGTCGATGTTAGTTATCGGGAACCGCTAGCAAGTCTTGCGGCTTTCTCTGTTTCGCGGCAAGGGATTGCCCATTGTAGTCAGATTGCCGTGGCCCGTCGGGTGCATGGTCAATCGATCCGAACAAGCAATCACGGTTTTACTAAGGAATCCAGCCATGCTGGTTTTGTCGCGACATCGAGACCAAAGCATCATGATCGGTGACAACATTGTCATCACGGTCGTCGATGTTCGTGGAGACAAGGTCCGATTGGGTATTGACGCTCCTCAGGAAGTTCCCGTTCATCGGCAGGAAGTCTACGAGGCGATAAAACGAGAGAACCAGAAATCCAGTCGCCTGGGACCCTCGGAAACGAAAGATATCGGCAAGTAATTGCCTCGTTTCGAGATGGGTCAACTGCTCGACATTCGTCAACCGAGTTGCGTTTTCAGACGACTCGACAAGCTTCCAGCACCTGTTTCGCTTGGCAACGATAGCTGGTGTAGAACGGGCCAAACTCGGCATACTTGGCGCTCGCTTCATCGAAACGCATGTCGTAAACGATCTGTTTCAGATGTTCCGGATTGGTGGCCCAGAGCGTAACGCCCCACTCCCAATCGTCCAGCCCAATCCCAACCGTGATCAACTGGGTTACCTTGCCGGCAAACTTGATGCCACTTCGAGCATGCTCAGCCATCAACCGGTTGCGTTCCGAGAAAGGGAGAGAAAACCAGTTGGCCCCTGGGTACCGCCATTTGTTCATCGGGTAGAAACAGGAGACGGGCCAGTCCGGGAAGTTGGGGGTCAATCTCTGGTAGTTCATCTTTTTCTGGCGCTCGGTGTAGGCGGCCAACTTGGTCTGGAATGCCGAGCTTTCCGGGTCTTCACCGGAACGGGCGAGCCGTTTGGCATACTGTTCCACGCTTTGTACGTACTCGGAGATTTCACTGAACGATACGTACGAGTACGTCGGTTGCAAGGCAACGCCTAACGGCCCGGACATCAATTCCTGGTGCATCGATTCCACACGAATCGGGTCGGGATCCATCACCATCAGAGAAAAATCTGCCTTGTGGCCGGAAACCAGGCCGACTTGCAGTCGCGCCGGTGCGTTGGGGGTCGTTGAATCAAGTAGCTGGGTCCACTGGTCGCGTCCCGTTTCGATTTGGCTGGCAGTCAGTGAGGCCAGGCGGGCGCGATCGAAACGGTAGAAAAAATGAGAGCAATGCCAGCCGTTGGAGGGGCAAACATCGGACAATTCATGCCCCATGTCTTTGATATTAAAGTTCATGGTTTACCAACTGATTAAGACGCGGGCCTGACGGATGGAACGTGACTGTTTCGGGATCAGGCTTCCAACAATTGGTTAACGCTATCCAGTAGACGGTCCATCGTAAACGGTTTGTGGATATAGTCATTAACGCCCAGCATTTCAGCGTATTGCTGATGCCGGTTCCCCTCATTGCCGGTAATCATGATCACCGGTATCGGTTCCTGGTCATTCTGCCTGAGTCGCTCGAGAACCAGGAATCCACTTCGGCGTGGCATCATCATGTCCAGGATCACCAGGTGTGGTTCTTTTGTCTCCGCGATCGCAACCCCCTGGTTTCCGTCACGAGCAATGGATACCCGGAACCCGGCGGATTTCAATGCGAAGCGGATCGACTCAGTGATTTCGGGGTCGTCGTCTACGATCAGGACGTGTTTCTGTTGAGATTCGTCTGGATTGTTCACAGCTAGGAATAATCTTTACTAGTAGGTTGAAGAACCGCGTTCGATAAAAATACTGGATCAAACCGGCTTGTCCGTTTCGGTTCCCGAGCGATCGCTGACCGACGAGAACGAGGTAATTGGTCGCGCCGTTTGTCGGGAAGGAAACCAGACTGTGGAACCCAAGCCAATTCCCTGTTATTGTGACCACTATCGCTCTCAATTGCTATACACGAAATGACGTTTGGGGACGACTTGCCGGAGTCATATTCGGGCTATCCGTTCGCCGTTTTAACGCCACAATCGTTACTTCTTTCCATATGCATGGAACCAAACCCGGCATTGCGACAATCTGTGGCCCCGGTCCTATTAGTCTAAAACCTGTCAATTCCATGGACGATACTCAGGAAGACCGTTGGCCTATAGGAAATTGACATGATTCGATCCATTTTGATGGCACTGGGAATCTTCCTCCTGATTCTGGGCGTAGAGTCTCTGCTGGTAGATAAAGTCGTGGTCAAGCGTCCCGGTTCAGCCGGCGTGGTTAAGCAGGAAAAGCAGGAGACATCCCCTTTTCAGAATGCCGGTTACCAGTCGGGTAGCTACTACCAGGCAACACCTCAACCGAAAGCGGAGGTGAAGCGGGCTTACCATACACGGGAATGGATGCCTTGGAGCCTTCTGGCTGCAGGAACGATTACGGTCCTGTACACCTATTCCCTCGCTCACGGATCCTCTGACTAGTTGCTGTACAGTCTTCCGTTCTAATGGCATTGCCTCGCTTTGAAGGCGACGTAACTCGGAGGCGTTGAGTACTTCGAAACGTTTCCTGCCCACTTGCCGCGACGGATAGAAGCCGGGTTGATGTGGCTCTTTTTTTGACTTACCAGCCATTCACCGCGCGTCATGGTTCGATCGATTCGAGCCGCTCTCGAAGGTAAGCCAACCGGTTTTCAGGACGATTGTGAGGGGGCCAATCAACCCTTCCTGGCGGGCCCGATCAGAGACTTCAAGGGTGTCCAGTAAAGGACTTTAACGATCGTACCGATTGCGGTACGGAATTGCAGAAACGGTCGACTCAAAATGATGGGGCGCGGCTTTACAGTCATCTTGGCCGAACCTAGCATGAAACAGGTACCGATGGCTTTCCTGGGATCTTCCCTGACCGCGACGCATGGGCCATCCTGATGCGCGAATTTCGTCCCGCCCAGGGCGTCTCTGCTCTGTCTCGTCTTTTCATTCTGGACCACCCATGACTTCGCCAAATCAATTGACATTGCAGGGAATGGCAGAGCCGCCCTCGCGGCGACGAAGTGGCTGGAAAGACCTGAGCTGGTCCGATCGTTTTTCTTGGGCTGCCCGAATCGTTCTGTTAGCGGCTATCGTCGTTTCGCCCTGGATGATTGCCAGTGTTCAGTTCGGTCCGCAGTACTTTCTTTCGTTGGCACTGTTGCTGGGTTTGGGCCTCTGGTGGTTTGACACAGCGCTCCAAAAAAAGAAATCGCAAGTCGTTCCATATCTGGCGGTGTTGGTCGCCCTTGGCATCGGGATCGGCTTGCTGCAGGTTACCGCCCTCTCCGATTCTGTCGCCCACCTCCTGTTGGGGCGTCAGGCAGAACTTTATGCAGATTTTGGCACATTGGACGGGACAGCCAAAGCTGGCACTTCGGGAGTCGCAGGTGGCAAACGAATTTCCCTCGACACGGAACAGACATGGCAGATGCTGCGATTGCTGGTCATGGCAACCTGTGCCTTGATGCTCGGGTGCCGATATTTTCGACAGCGAAGTCATCTGCTCCTGTTCCTGGCCGTGATGACGATCAACGGGGTGGCGATCTCCTTTTTCGGGATCGTGCAGAAGTTGACGTTTAACGGCATGCTCTTCTGGCAGATCCCATTGACTCAGGGAGGTGCCCCATTTGGACCGTTCGTCAATCGAAATAATGCGGGTGGATACCTGTTGATCTGTTTTGCCTGTGCACTGGGCCTGTTCGCGTTGTTGATGTTGCAGCGGAGAACGGACGGTCCCGTTCCGATTATCAGTAAAGAGATCCCGATCTGGCGCCAATTCAAACAGCAGTTCCTCTATTTTGTTTCCCAGTTGACAGCAGGTAAGCTCGCTGCGCTTCTGGGCATCGTTTTTATTGCGGTCGGGATCATCTCTTCCTTGTCGCGGGGTGCTGTCCTGGGCCTGTTCGCGGGGGTTGTTGTGACACTGTTGTTTTACGGGATGGCGCGTCGCCCCAAGAATATCAGTGTGCTTATGGTCCCCCTGATGGCTGCCATTATCGCTTTATCAACGTGGATCGGTTTCAGTGAAGAACTGGTTTCCCGTTTCGAGAAGATCAACGTTGGAAACATGTCGAATAACAATTTGCGTTTCCGGAACTGGCAGGATACGTGGCAGAGTGTCGGGGAAATGGGTTGGTTTGGATCGGGGATGGGTAGTTATCACGCGGTTCATCGCTTGTACCGTAACGATCTGGAGGACCGGATCTTTACCCATGCCGAAAACCAGTACTTTCAAACGCTTGTCGAGATGGGCTGGCCTGGATTGGTGATTTACCTGGCGGCCTGGGCGTTGGCTATTTACTGTGCGCTATTGCTTCTGTTTCGAGGTAAAACACCTTCGACGATCGCGGCCGGGGTCACCGGTATTTTTGTCATCGGTAGCCAGGCCTTTGCGTCGTTTTTTGATTTTGGCCTGTACATTCCTGCCAACATGTTGGCGGCAGCGGCCGTCATGGGGGTGGTCGGTTACCAGGCCCAGAGCATGCCGAAACGGCACAAGTTCAAGTCCTGGATCGGGTGGCGGCTTCCCAATTTTGCGGTCTCGCTTGTCCTGGTCGTTCTGTTTGGTGCTACCACCGCCGTTTCACTGGATCTCTACCGCCGATGGGTTACCCAGTCGATCATCCGGCAGCCGTATGTCGAAGACCGCTGGGGTTTGCCGGAAGTGGGTGACTTGAATGAAAGAATCACGCGGTTGGCGGCGGTCATGCGCCGTTCTCCGAGCGTGAAAGGAGCGAATCACCTGGCGAACCTGTGGGTGGAGAAGTCGAAGGTCGATTTCTGCAACGCCATGGCCAACCTGGAACAGGTTAGCCAGATGCAGGATGAGAATAAGAGAGAGTGGATCCAACAGCAATACGCTTCCTCGTCACCTGCCCATATCCATGAACGCTTGCAGCGCCTGTACGATCGGTCGGACCTGTCGGCCAAGCGGTTTATCGGTAATGAGTTCATTGGCAAGTACTACGAGATTGCCAGGGCCTGGTATGAAACCAGCAAGCAGTTTTCACCGATTCAGCCCGAAGTCCATATGCGGTTGGGAGAGATCAATGCGGTGATCGACTCCCCCTTTCCGCGAAACCTGGACGAGGTGAATCTTCCCAATGATGATTTTGAGAGGGCCACTCGTTTGGCACCGTCCAACATCCGCAACCGTTTACAGGCAGCCTTGTTTTATCTCCGTTTCGGCGATGTCGATTTGGCTGCTTCCCACTTGAAGCAATACCTCCTACTCGATCCGGACCGGTACAAGTTCGTGGTTCGACTACTCGATAACCGGACGATCCATGCCGTTCGACAATTTGACAACGAGGCTGGTCGGCTGGTCCTTGATGAAGTCGGGCGGCCCGTCCGTCGAGTCCAACCTGTCAGCAGCCAGAAGGTTGTCGAGGAGATTCTTCCGGATGATCCTGCGATGCTCTACCAGTTTACGGTTGACCGCCTGGAAGAGGAGCCGGACCTCCGCATGCAAACGCTGGACCGCGCTGATGCCCTGCTGGCAGATGCGACGATCAGCCAGCGGGACCGGTTGATACTCAAGGGGCGTGTTCGGCTGGAAATGGGGTTGTTTGAAGAGGCGATCGAACTCTTGACGTTGGCCGTTCGTAGTATCCCGGCGGACGACGAAACGCGCTTTATTCTGGCCCAGGCACAATTGAGATATGGGGCTTTTGCGGATGCTAAGGAAAATGCGGAGCGTATTATGCGAGGTGACTCACGAAATCCCAAATACAAAGCATTGCTCAAGCAGGTTAATTTGGCCATATTGAATGAACAGCAGTAAATTCTTATCGAAAGTAGTCTGCCCGTTCCAATCGGGGCAAACGGTGAAACAACCATGATCTTATCATTGTTCACATTATTGATCGCAGCCGCTCTGGCCTTGTGGCTGGTGCCGCTGTTCGGTCGTTTTGCCGAACCTCTCGGTCTGGTAGATCATCCGGACGAAAATCGCAAATTACATCGTTCGGTGATCCCGATGGTAGGTGGAATGGCTATTTTTTATGCCATCCTGGCAGCGGTCCCGTTGTCGCTCTGGCTGCGAACCTATCTGCCGTTGGATTGGTATAACCCGGTCCCACTGATCAATGACAGCACCGAGATCCTCGGGTTGATCCTGGGCGCTTCGTTCCTGCTGCTGGTCGGCATCATCGATGATTGCATCGGGATACGCGGACGTCAGAAACTCCTGGGGCAGATCATTGCGATCACGATCCTTGTCAGTTTTGGATTTCATATTGAGGGTACCCAGCTGTGGGGATTCCAGATCGATTTCGGAGTGTTCTCAGCGATCATTGTCTTTGTCTGGATGCTGGCTGCTATCAACTCGGTTAATTTGCTGGATGGAGCCGATGGTTTCGCAACCACGATCGGGATCGTCATCAGCCTGGCCCTGGGCGCAATGTCCCTGCAGAGTGGCAAGTACTTTGATGCGGCGATCGCCTTTGCCATGGTGGGTGCCTTGACCGGGTTCCTGCGATATAACTTTCCGCCGGCCAAGGTCTTCCTGGGCGATTCTGGCAGCATGTTGATCGGTTTCGTGTTGGCCGCCTTGGCCATTCGCTGTTCCTTCAAGCAGGCGACGGCCTACGCATTTTTTGCACCGCTGGCATTGTTGGCCATCCCGTTTATCGATACGGCTGCGGCGATTGTCCGGCGCAGGTTGACTGGCCGAAGTATCTACACGGTCGATCGGGGGCACATGCACCACACGATGGCCAAACGTGGGTTTGGACCCCGCCTCAGTCTGTTGTGGCTGGCCATGATGTGTGCGACGACCGCGGCAGGCGCCGTCCTGGCCGTCGTGTATCAGGAAAGTGAATACGCGGTGATCTCAATCGTAATGGTCGTCGTTGTCATGTTCGTCGGTCGTATATTTGGCATTGCTGAATTGCAGCTGGTCAGTAAGCGGATGGCGGACGCCGGCATGACATTTCTTTCGACCGGTTCCAAAAATGCCAAACAGGTTCAGCAGTCGTTGGTGCAGTTGCAGGGCAACCGGGATTGGCAATTGGCCTGGGATCATCTTTGTGAATTTGCAGATGTGCACGAGATCAACGATTTGACGTTTGATCTGAATTTGCCCTGGATCCATGAATCGTTGCACGCGACTCGGAAGCAGCCAGGGCAGAACCGGGGTGAAAGCCAGGAATGGCATGCCGAGGTGCCGGTCATCGCCGATGGCAGAATTTTTGGGCGGATCAAGGTAACCGCCTGGAAGGATAGCCGATTTTCGTGTCAGGACGTGATCACGAACCTGTTGAAATTGACGGTGGAACTGGAAGACCTGTTGATCGATGTGGCCAACGACAACTCGCTGGAGCCGGTTTCCAGCGAGGAAGCGGATGGCCATCCTGCGGTCAACGACCGCCCGGTGGTCGGTGAAGCAGGGATTTCTCCGTAAATCCTTGCCAGTTAATCAGTTGTCAAGGACGAACGCCTGATCCGTTTCCTGTTTTGGAGATTTCAGCCAAATCGGCTATAATCGGGCCGGTTTCAAATCGTGGATTTCTGTCCGAGCAAGGAGGTGCTGATGTCGGGTTCGACTTATTTTGTGAAGCCTTGTCCAGCTTGTGGTCGCTCGGCCCGGATTCATCTGAATTACCTTGGCAAGCAGGTCTGCTGCAAGCATTGCGGGCGTGAATTTGCCGCCAATGACCCCGCGAACGAGTCCGCTGCCGAGTTGGATCCGGTCAATTACTGGATCAACTTTACCGAAACGGAATATTTACAGGATTCCGAAAAGGTCTCTGGGCCCCAGAAAAATCCCCGTTAGAGTTCTCGATTTTGAGAATTCCTTTTCAAAACGGCTTCGGTTTCTATATTAGAATAGACGAATAATAGATAGGCGGACCTGGTGGGATGTCTGTTAGTTGGTGCCGGTTGGAGCCAGGTCGGACGGCTCCATATCAACAGAAGAGTTCATGGGATCAGTACAGGAGAGTAAAGCATGCAGCGGATTTTTCTTTGTGCAATGATGATGACAGGTATGGCGGTAATCCTGGGTTCCTCGCCCGCGCTAGCGCATACAACCTTCAAGAAAGAGCTGGGAAAAAAATACACGACGATGAAGATCAGCTGTAGTGCCTGCCACGTCGACAAGAAGCCGAAATCTCAGCGCAATGACTTTGGCAAGTTGTTTGACAAGGAGTTCAAAGGGAAGGATATCTCCGCGACGTTTAAATCGAAAAAGGGTGAAGAGAAAAAGAAGTATGAGAAGGAAGTCATGATTCCCGCCTTTACTGTGGCGCTGAAAAAGATCCAGAAGTTGAAGAACAAGGATGGTCAAACGTACGATGTACTGATTAAGAGTGGTACGATGCCGGGGATCACCAAGAAAGAGGAGATAACCGGTCAGGCAGAGTGATCGGTTGAGATTCGGTGATCACCGTTTCCAGTACACCCGAAGCCGGCCCTGAATCGGGTCGGCTTTTTGTTTGCGGGTGCCACCACGACCGATCGGCCCGATCTGGTTTTCAGGTTCCCCAAGTCCGGGCTACGGGCGCCCTGGTAGATTTCTGCCACGACCAGGCCGTTCTTGCCGGTTTGCCAATTGACAGAACCGAGGCCGATTCAATAGATTAATGCTTCACTTTTTGGGGCGATTAGCTCAGTTGGTTTAGAGCACCTGCCTTACAAGCAGGGGGTCACAGGTTCGAGTCCTGTATCGCCCACTCCACCCTTTTCCCGGTCGTCGTTTTCCTGCCGCCCGGCGCTCAATCGAATCGCCACGCATCGGCGATGATCTTCCAGAACGGGTGGTGCAGTGCAATGGCAACCAGCAGGACCGATACCGGCCGGCCTTCCAGTAAGCGGGTCAATTTTGTCGAACCGCGCACCATGAGTAGCAAGATGCCAAACAGGATTGTCACTTGCAGCAGGGCCTGCCAGCCGAGCACCATGCCGGTCAGGAAAAACGAGTAAGTCAGTAGCGAGGGTTTTGCCGCCGCAACCGCAATGGCCAGCAGGCGGCCAATCGCGGCACCGGCCAAGCACCCCACAACCACTTTCAAAAACTGTCCTACCCAGGGTGAAAGGGTCAGGGATACCCCAGGCAGATGATCGGTCAGTGGGACCGGTTGGATGGGCAGGTAGGCCGCTGTGGCGAGAAAGAAGATCAGCCCGACAAAAATGGAAAACGTCCATTTGAGTGGTTGATGATCCCATTCAAAAAGCGCTAGAACCAATACGGCACACATGAAAAACGCGTGCAGAAAATAGGCGCTGATCACGGGCCACTTCGGATAGAGGATCACCCACAGGATTCCTTCGTGGAACCCTCCCAGTAATGGCACATTCGTCCCTCCCGTGACCAGCTCGTACAGGAAGAGCGAGCCAAAGATGGTAGCCGCAATCAACTCGACGACCAGGTAACGGATAGAGATCGGTTCCTGGCAGCTTCGGCACTTTGCCTTGAGGTTGATGTAGCTGAAGATCGGCAGGTTATCGATCCGACTGAGCTTGGTGTTGCACTTGGGGCACCTCGAATCCCGCAGGCCAATCCCTTCCCCCTTGGGTACGCAGTAGGCGACGACATTCAGGAAACTCCCGACGCATGCGCCGAGGTACACGAAAACGGAAAAGATACCAAACTTGGCAGCCCGGTAGGTGATCTCATTGAGAAGATTCCAGTTGGGGTCCTGCAAGGCGAGTTTCGTTTCGTCTCCCTCGAGCATGGTCCAGACGGATTCGAACAGGGGGATCACGACGATGTACAGGCCTGCCGGGATGGTGAGAGTTCCCCATGCCAGGAGTTTAATCAGCGTGGAACGGGGGCAGGACTGGAGCCAGGCTTTCGATTCAAAAAAACTGGCGGTCAACAGGCAGGCCAGGAGAACATAGGTCGGTACGATCGTGGTCGCTTTCTCCGGTTCCCCAAAGGAAACGTTCGGGTTGATGACCAGAGCGAACAAATTGGCCGTCATCGCGATCAACACAATACTTCTCACGGCGGGGTAGCCACGAAACGTCATCAGCGAGGCCAGTAACACCGAAGTGGCGACCAGGGCGATAAGCTCGGATTGGCCCGTTGATGCAGAATAGGCGAACCAGAGCAGCAACAGAGGAGATGTGATAACGAGTAGTAAATTAGCGTACTCGCCGGTGAGAGACCTTTGGTAGGCATTGGCAGAGTTCGCAAAGAAAAACCGCTTCCGAAACGGTTTTGGATTCGATTGACATGCGGGATTGGATTGATTCCGGTTCATGTTAATCGAGGCTCAGGCTCCTTTGATTGAATCCGTGACTCATTCCTTCATCTTGAATGGTTCGTGATCCAATTCCATGGCAGTGGGTTCTGCAACGTCGCCACAACATCCGCAAAGGCAGCCGAAACGCCGATTGCAAAGGTGAGCCGACACCAGCAGCAACCCGCCGATTGGCGTGATCCAGGGTGCTAAGAGCAGCAGCAGGGCTGCCTCCTCTTCAGCCTCAATACCAATCCGGGAACCGTTGTCTGTAGATTGAACGGTCTGGTTGGCCTCGCTGGTTGAGCAATCTTCGCAATGCTCGCATCCTGCTCCCAGAGAAGCGGCTGTAGCTAACGTGGCCAAATTGTTTTCGTTGGCCTCGCTGGTTGCACAATCTTCGCAATGTTCGCATCCTGCTCCCAGAGAAGTGGCTGTAGCTAACGTGGCCAAATTGTTTTCGTTGGCCTCGCTGGTTGCACAATCTTCGCAATCCTCGCATCCTGCTCCCAGAGTAGCGGTTGTACCTGATGCGGCCAATTTGTTTTCTTCACACGACGGACAGCAGTCTCCGGCCCAGCCCATCGCGGCAAAGGTGATCATGAAAAGTCCAACCGTGGCAATGGAGATAGGAATCCAGTTGCCATGCTTTCTCAGCCCGGGAACGAAGGCGACGATGGCGATCAAAAAGCAGGCCAGCGCCATCCACTGATGGAATCCTTCATCGGCGAGGAAGCTCAGTCCCAGTGCCGGCAGGTAGGCAATCACAAATGGCATCGCGGCGCAGTGGATCGCACAGCCGATCGACGCGACAATGCCGACCCAATCCCTCCAGGCAGAATTGGTCCATAAGCGAGGAACCATGGTCCCGGCGAGGATTCTGGAGACGTAAGCCATCTTGATTTCCGTATAGCCTTTGGCAGGTGTGTGATAATCGGTCCGTGGAGGGGCCCGGGGAGTACCCGGAGAGGATTTCCTCCAATGGGTAGAATACACCAAATTTCCAGATTCGTCGAACCAAAAAAAGGTAAGCGCGGCCCGGATAACCGGACCGCGGCATTACCTTGGGGAGTCATTTATGCACGACGGCGTCGTCGCATCATAATAGCAGCCATTCCAATCGCAAACATGCTGATGGTTGCAGGCTCAGGAACTGCCTCTACGGCACCATATTTTGGCAAGGCGAACTCGTCAAAATCTTCTTCATCCATACCGTAATTCCAGATTACCCAGAAAGGATCGGAAGTTAAGTCCATAGTTCCGTCAGCCGTCGCGAAATCGCTTTGGAGCGTGAATAGGACGCCATAGGCACCTACGGCAGCCGTACTGTCATCCAGCAGATCGACAATCAGGTGATCGTGGACATCTCCCTCATCATCACCCAATCCGATGAATTGGGGGTTTTCTCCCGACTCGATGCCAGCCCCATTCAGGGTGAGGTCCGATGTCGAAGCAGAATTGTCGAGGACACCAAGTCGCCCGACTGCCTCCAGCGAATCTGTGACCGGGTTGTAAAAATTGACATAGCCCACACCGAAGCTTGAATTGCTCGACGCGTCCATCGCTTGCAGCCAGATTTGGTCATTCTCATTGACCAACAGTCCTTCCGCCGATGCGGTCGTGAAACCAGGTTCGTCTGAACTCCAGTCTCCGGGGTTAAACGGATCGAGTTCTTCGAATTCGCTTTCGTAGAAGAGAAGCCCGTCACTCGTAAATTCATCGTGTTCAATTTCAAAGCCCGTCGGGTTTGAAATATCGTCGTAGCCGAATTCAACATCCCCGGCATGCCCATGCTGGGCATACGCAGAGGTCGTCATCATGGCCAGAGCGATTGTCGTAATAAGACATCGCAATTTCATTTTGAAATCTCCTGGTGTAAAAAATAAAACAAAAAAACTAATCCGAAATCGTTTCGGTTCGACCGTCGTCCCGACTGCCGGCGGCCCACCAAACTTCTTTCGAAACGGTATCTGTTACAAATCGTATTGATCCATCAACCAGCGCCATGTTGACGCCACTGGCGTGACGGCTACTGGCCGTCACAACAAAATCACCTTCGTCCATGCTGGTGTTGTAATGTCCGATCACCGAGTTGGGGGGTTGCACATGCATGTACGTGGGCGCGACCAATGGCGTCCCGCTCGACCATGATCGCCCAATGTGGGCTGATTCAAAAACGTGTGCGTGGGAGCTCGACATCTGATCAATAATTTCATCCAGAACTTCGTAACGCTCTAGAATGTGTAGCGATCGGAGGCGTTTGTCCCCCTCGTTGATGGCCTGGGCGCTATTGCCCGACTGGATCAGACGTTCCGCCAACAGGGCCGTGTTCGAGGTGCCGTCTCGAAAGCTGTTCATGCCAACGGTTCTGGTATGCCAGGAAACGGGTGCCGAAGGGTGGATTAATGCGATGGCACCATTGTGGCGGCCGGGTGTGGATCGCTCTTCGGCGTAGCCGGTGGCGTAAGACGGCCAGCCAGCGTTGCCGGCATAACTACTGGGTGCCGGGTTGGCCGAGCCAAGGATGATCGCATTCTCCAGGTTCGGGAAGTCGGAGGGGCACATGAACGTCGTTACGAGGGTCGCCACCGCCGGGGCGTTATGATGCGTGTTGCTTACTTTGTAGCTGTCGCCATCACCGTTGTTGTAACGAAGATCAAAGGAATCATGCAGGTTGTTTTGTTCAATGTACGGCAGCAGTGGGACGAGCCAGCTGTAATAGCCTGTCTCGTTGCCACCCAGGTCGGAATCAAAAACTCCGGGACCGATCTGATTGACGGGGAACTGTTGATTGGCCGATTCATAGTTATGCACGGCCAAGGCGATTTGCCGGATATTGTTAGCGCAGGTGGTTCGCCTCGCTGCTGCTCGCACTGCCTGCACAGCCGGCAGGAGCATGCCGATCAAGATTCCAATGATTGCGATGACGACCAATAACTCCACGAGCGTAAATCCGCTTGGAGTGGCAGGTTTCAAAGGTTTTTTTGATAACACGAATTGCTCCTTGAAATGAGATGTGGGATGAGTTGGATAACATTTCGTTTTGGATGAAGGGGAGTCAATTTCTTTTCAGCATCAATAAAAGCCGTCGAGGGCGTCCCGTGCTGTCCGGGCGGAATGTCGGGCCGCCAGACTTTAGCGGGGGCCCACGACGGGTGAATGAATACTGGGATTTGAGCTAACATCGTTGTTCTGAAAGTTGGGTGGCCAACCGAAAATGGAATGAGTCTTATTACAGCTTGTTCTGCAAACGGGCGCGTCCGCTTCAGATTTGTGGGAATCTACATTGCGAGTGGCGACTCGAAAGCAAAGAAGACGCACCAACCAGCGGGAGCAGGACCCAGAATGAACGGGGGCCTGTCGACATCGGGATAGAGCGCAGTCGATCGCTAGACGATGGACGGCGGTCCGCGGGCGCTCGGCTTGAAGGCTTTGCCGAAAATGAGAGCTGGTTGAATGGTTCGGCAGCGTTGAATCTGCGGCGCACACTCCAAGGGGGCGGGCCAGTCTGCCGTGACCTGATACTGATCAAAGAATTTGCAAAGGGTGCAATCGTGATCAGAGCCGATGGCGAGTGGCTGCTCTGTCGAGGAGGAACCAGAAGCGTGGCAGGAACAACAGCCTGAAGGTCTGGCCTCGAGTTTTTGGTTTTGAGCGTGGGAGTGAAAACCAAAGAAATGCGAGTGATGCAGCGAGGAACCCAGGTTCAGTAATAGAACCAGGTAACCGGTAAAAACAAGAATTGCAGTTTGCGAAACCCGCATCATTTAGCCAAGATATTTAACTCGATTTCTGGCGACCCGACGCTCGTTAGTATTATCGGTTTTTAGGCCCGGTCAATAGCTTAGGGGTAGCTTAAGGGACGATTCTCCTATTTTTCGTTGCAGCTCGATATTGGCGATCCATTTTGATTATGAGATGCCCCGACAGCGGCCTAAACCGGCAGTCGTGGCAAGGAACGTCTCGCTGCCGGTTTTGCAGAAATGTGCGATAGAAAACCAAAAACCAGCCCCCCATCAGGGTTGTTAATGGGACGTTGCCAGGGGATCCGGTCAGCCATGATGAATACCCGTCTGTTTTCCTTAGCCGTAACAGATGGTTGGCCTCAGTTCCGAAGAGGCGCAGCGGACAGATGCGTGCGTCATGCAAACAACAGAACCGCCGTCGGCGGAATCGTCGACGGCGGTTTCTGCTGGGTCACGGCTGTGCGAATTCTATCCGCCGTTGAGTGAGTTTTGTTCCCGCTGCACTGTTTTGATCAAGCCGAGAACATAACGCATCTGCTGCTCGGTCTCGTTCAGGTCCTGGTTGGTTGCCAGACGGTCGAGCTGGTTGTTGATATCGGCAAACGTCCCCAATGCCTGCATGGCGCCCTGACGCATATCGACGCCCGCTTCCCGCTCAAGTAGCGGGAGGAACTGGTCGACGAATTGGTCGGAACCTCCTTCGCTGGTCATGGATCGAATCGCCCTTTCCAGGTCGGGTCGATTGGCCTGCAGGATTTCGTCGAACTTCGAACTGGTAATCGCCCGGGCATCGATGAGCTGCTGATCGATGGCGTCTTTTAGCCAATGCTCCAGTCTCTGGCGACCTGCCGGGAGCTGCTCGACCAATTCCTGGCTGGCCTGGGCTGCCCAGATGGGTGCCGATTCGACAATCTCGGTTTCAGCGACCTGTTTCAGTTCGTCCAGGTTGCGGTCAAACTCGGCCTTGGCAAAATTGACGATCGTTGTGGACCGGGTGACTTCTTTGAATTGGTAGTAACCGTAGGCGAAATAGGTCGTCAGTGCGAGCAGGGCGACGACTCCCATCACCAGGGTAAGGTTCATCCCTCGCTGGATGGATTGACGCTTTTTGGACAATTCGGCAGCCAGTGTTTCGACCTGTTGGTTATCTGATAGAGACATGTTTGTTCTTTCCTGTAGATGATTGGATGTTGTTGGTTCGAATGAAATGGACGCGCGTGGGGCCGACTAATCGTCTTCTGTCGAGTCGGCGAGATGGGTCGCAGGCTGGGTCTGCTCGGCCATCGGCTGCTGGGCCGCATGCGTGCTGTCGGTTGTCGTCGTCGGTTTGCGATGTTCAGTGAGTAGACCTGCCAGGACATAGGTGTCGTCCTCGAGGGGCGATCCGTTCACGTTGGTAGCCAACATCTGAAAGAGCTTGGCCGTTTCGGCGGCCAGCTGTTTGGCCACTGGCGTGTTCCGGTTTTCAGGCTGAAGGGCCGGGAAACGATCGATATTCTCGACCAGCCTCTGGTATTCGGCATCGAAGTACTTGACGTAATAGCGTCGGCCAATTTCTTCGAAGGCGGCTGCCAGGTTCCGTTCAAAATTTTCCCGGCATTTCGGATCCTTCAGTTCGGGAAAGTGTTGTACGAGGTGCGCTTCATTTTCTTGCAGGAACTCTACGTGCGCCTCGCGAACCCGTTGCTCGAGATACTGTTTGAGGGATTGGGCAATGGCGTCGCGCTGCTGCCCCATCACCTGCAGGTAGCGTGATGCGTCGTTGGTAAACTGTTCTCGAAAAGCGTGAAAGACTTCAGGGCCTGCTGTTTGAGCCACGTCCAAAGCGGCCTGGGTCAGGGGTTCCAGGAATTCATCCTGTCTCTCAATGAATAGCTGCTGGGTTTCAGCCAGTCGGCTGTTCCTGATTTCCTGGAATAGGCCGTAAAACAGGGCCCCTGCTCCCGCAGCGAATGCGACCATGGCGATCAGCAGCATGTTGCGCACGCGGGTTGACCACTTCAGTGCGGATAACAGTTGACGGGACTCCTTTTCGAGTCGTTCGACTTGGTCGGCGTGGTTTGCAGGTTCCTGCATGATGAATCTCCGTGAGAATAGGTGAATGACTTGGGCAGGCAAGATGCGTTAATCCGGGGAGCCGCGGCACGCGGCGCGATGGCCCGGAATCGACTTGGCTGCGAAAGTTGACAAGTGTTGACAAGCTTCTTGGTTTCCAACGAGTTGGCCCTGACCGGCGAACCTGCCGAAGTCCCGGCACGCTGTTGGATCAGCGAGTGCCGGGCCCAGGATTTCCGTTTGAACTTGCCAGGAACGCCGAACCCAAGATGGAATTGACCGTTTGACGGGCCGTTACGAAGAGAGAGTAGCGTACGGTTCTGAGCGGGCCGGAAAAAAAAAGAAAAGGGAAAGGTTTTTTGCGACCGTATCAACAGGCAGCGCAGTTGGCGAAGTCGGTCTCAGGGCGACGCGGTAGGGCTGGGGACAACTTACCCCTGGCGGTAACCCGGTCGAGACGACCAGTTGCGATTCGTGTATATTTCTTTCCAGTTCCTTCCCCAGCCTGGAATTCTGCCGTGAAACTGAATTGGACGGAAATTCGAAATTCTTTTTTTCGCTCGTTGATCCCGGTTGGTTTGACCTATTCGGCCGCGCTGATTGGGATCGAGTATTTTTCAGCAGAGGGATTTGAATTTTCGAGTGGCGACCAAGTCGGTGCCCTGGGGCTGTTGCTGGTGCCACTGTTTACCTTGACGCATTGTGTTGTCCCGGTCTTTTTCTATTTTGTCTTCGTTTCTGCGATTTACAGCATGAAAAAGCGGACCAGCGCGATCGGCTGGAGTTCCGCCACGCTGGTCCCTTTCCTGATGTTCACCGGTTTTGTCTACCTGCACCTTGGGTTCTGGTACGGCATACCGACGCTGATCCTGGCTTTCTCGACTGAGTGGTTGACGATCCCGGTGGCCATCATTCATATCCTGCTGGCCAAAAAAGGGACTCGCACCTGGGTCTTCCTGGAGTACGGTTCCACCTCGTTTTCCCTGTTGCTGTTCCTGTTCATGTTCTCAGGTGAAGCTTTCTTTCCGTATGGGGTCCTGGTGATGCTGTTTCAGATCCTGCTGTTGACGATCGTCGACTGGAAAGGTCGGGATTTATGGTTGAACCTGGGCAAGGAGAAGTCCGGGCAAGAAGCGTTCTAAAAGGCGCGGCCCGTTCCAGCTGGAAAAAGGCTAAACTATCAGGGACTAAACATTCAGTTTTTCCAGGTTTCTTGAGCGAGGACAGTAACGCGATGTTGGGCAACCGATCAAAATTCAGAACGTTCATGCTCGTCGGTTGGTTGTTCGGCCTCGTCGCCTCGGCGCTGCATGCGCGACAGGCTCAGGAGACGGACGACAGTTCACACGACCGTCAGCAGCAGTTGGTCCAGCGAATTTCGGATCTGGTTCAGAGCGAGCTGGAGGAAAAGGAGGTCCCGGCCATTTCCATCGCCCTGGTCGTCGACCAGCAAGTCCTGTTTGCCGGCGGTTTTGGAGTCGCCCAGCAAGAGCGTGTCGACTCGCCTGCCCGTGCGGCCAGTGCCGATACGGTCTACCGGGTCGGTTCCGTTTCCAAACTGTTCACCGACCTGGCCGTCATGCAGCTGGTTGAGCAGGGGAAGCTGGATCTGGATGCCGATGTGAGAACTTACCTGCCAGGTTTTCAGCCAAAAAACGGGTCGGGAAAACCGATCACCCTCCGGCAGTTGATGTCCCATCGTTCGGGACTGGTCCGCGAACCGCCGGTCGGTCATTACTTTGATGCGACCGTGCCGACGGTGACGGCCACGGTGGATAGCCTGAATGGGACGGCACTTGTCTATGAACCGGAGAGCCGAACCAAGTATTCCAATGCGGGGATCACGGTGGTGGGACGCGTGCTCGAGCAGGTGACCGGGCAGCCGTTTGAAACCGTGATCCGCCAGGCGATCCTCCAACCGCTCGAGATGGATCGCAGCAGCTTCGAATTCGATACGACGGTTGAACCACACCTGGCCGAAGCGGTGATGTGGACGTATGACGGTCGAACGTTTAACGCGCCCAATTTCAAGTTGGGGATCGCCCCCGCCGGCAATCTCTATTCGACGGTCAACGACTTGGCCAAGTTCATGATGGCCGTGTTCAATGGGGGCCGGGGTCAGCAAGGAGAGATCCTTTCCGGCGACTTGCTGCAGCAGATGATTCAACCGCAGTTTGACAAGAACCGGTTCGGGATCGGTTTTCATTTGTCGGAATTCGACGGGACCCCCGCGATTGGACATGGTGGCGCCGTTTACGGATTTTCGACGCAGTGGATCGCCCTGCCCGAGAAAAAGGTCGGGGTCATCGCTGCGGCATCCAAGGATATTTGTGATGGGCTGGTCAAACGGATCAGTCATTATGCACTGCGCGAGTTGTTGGCCTGGCAGTCGAATCGTGAGCCACCGGAAATCGAGCGAACGGGACCGGTCGGGGAAATTCGAATGCAGCAACTGGTCGGTTCCTACGCCAATGGGAAGAAGCGGATCCGCCTGTTTCGCCGCGGCGATCGACTGTACCTCGACCTGGGTACTTATCGTCGAACCTTGAGATCCGATAACGCGGGGTTGGTCTGTGATGACGAGTTCGGTTTCGGTCCCCGGGTTGCGATGTCGGACGGCGGCATTCGAGTTGGCGAGGAGGAATATGAGCGGCTGCCAAGTCGGCGTCCTCCGCAGCTCCCTGCCAAGTGGCAGGACTTTGTGGGAGAGTACGGCTGGGATCACAACACGCTTTACGTTTACGAAAAGAACGGGCAGCTGTGGTGTACGATCGAGTGGTTTTTCCAATATCCGTTGACGCAGATTGACGACCGGACCTTTGCCTTTCCCGACTACGGGCTCTACCACGGCGAACGGTTGGTGTTTGCATCAAACGAGGGAGCGGCGGGCTCGGTCGAGGCGGCCAAGATCGAATTCGTTCGGCGGGAAGTGGGCACCAAGAATGGGGAGACATTCAAGATCAAACCCGTCAATCCGATCTCCGATATCCGCACATCGGCCATGCAGGCAAAGCCTCCCAATGAGCCGGGTGAATTTCGGGAGCCCGAGCTGGTCGAGATCGCGCAGCTCGATCCGACGATCAAGCTCGATATCCGCTATGCGTCGGACAACAATTTTATGGGGGAGACGTTTTATTCTCGCCCTGCCGCTTTTTTGCAGAAGCCGGCTGCCGAGGCGCTGGTACGGGTCCAGAGGAAGTTGAAGAAAAAGGGTTATGGTCTGTTGATCCACGACGCGTATCGGCCCTGGTTTGTTACCAAGATGTTTTGGGATGCCACACCGTCGGAAATGAAAATATTTGTGGCGAATCCCCAGAACGGATCCCGGCACAATCGGGGGTGCGCGGTCGACTTGACGCTGTTTGATCTGAAAACGGGGAAGCCGATCTGGATGGGGGCCGGTTACGATGAGTTTTCAACCCGCTCGTTTCCCGATTACCCGGTCGATTCATCCAGCGCACGTTGGCATCGTGACCTGCTGCGCAGTTCGATGGAAGCGGAAGGATTTGCGATCTACGAGTATGAGTGGTGGCATTTCGACTACCGGGATTGGCGGGCCTACCCGATTTTGAATGAGGCGTTTGACTGATCGTGGAACGGCCTCATTCGGGTCAAGTAGAACAAGATGTTGAAGAATGGGTTAGCAACCGGTTTTTGGCTGGGAGTGCCTTGATTTTCTTGATGGTTTTCCTGCTGAAAACGGCCGCCGGATGTGGCCTGGGTAAAATCATTCGACGTCAGTGGTCTGATTCCCTATGCTAAGCTGCTCAGATTTTTGTTAACGCCCCGATGATTCCCGTAACCCGTTGAGTTGTTTGCCATGTCACCAGTGCGATTCCTGTTCGGTACTTTCCGTCTGGCCCTCGTTGGCCTGGCTTGCACCTGGGCCCTGCCCTGCCCGGCTTGGCAATTGGGTGAATCCGAATTTCATCGTTTGCATGACGAATTGCACCCGACCAATGAATTGTGGAAGTCGATCCCCTGGCAGACTTCCCTGATCACGGCGCAGAATGTGGCCGTGACTGAAGGGAAGCCGATTTTTATCTGGGCGATGGATGGGCATCCCTTGGGTTGCACCTGAAACAACGGCGTGGTCGACCGGGCGTCGACGTTTGCCGATCCAGAGATCATCCGCATGTTGCAGACGAATTTTGTACCGGTCGCTTTTGACCAATGGTACCAGCGGAAAGAGGAGGATCGTGAAGGCCGTTTCTACCAGCAGATCGCCAGGCAAGGGCCGCGCGACGACATGAAACTTTCCACCCAGGGGTTCTATATTCTGAGGGCCAATGGCCAGTTGTTGCATTACAGCAACAGCCGGGGGCCCGAACGGATCAAAAGTTTGATGCAACAGGCCCTTACCAATGTTTCGAGTGAACCGGCCGAACCGATCCAGGCGGGTGACCAACGGCCCAGGATCCCTGCCAACCAGCCGCCAGGTGCGGTCGTTATCCAGGTGAACACGAAGGTGCTGGGTGGTTACCCGGAAAGTGACGCTCCCTACCGCCAGATCATGCAGAATGCTGTCGGTCGGGACAACCTGTGGATCTACGCGGCCGAAATTGAGCAGTTGGCCGAAGGCCAGTTTCCCGATTCGCTGGCCAGGAAACTGGTTCGTTTTCACGCGGTCGACAACACGCGGGGGGAAGCGCCGATGTGGTCCGACCGGCAGATCGAGTCCCTGGCTATCCAGATGGGAAGTGACGGTGCGGTACAGGGTAGCGTGAACCTGGCGACCGACGATGGGAAACGGTCGTACCGCGCCGACATTCGGGGCCACGTCGAGCTTGACCAGGGAGCGCTCACCCGTTTCGATCTTGTCTTGAAGGGCGAATTTGTCGGCCAGGGACGTTTTACGCCCGGTGCACCGCCCGGTGCCTTCCCCTTGGCCGTTGCGCTTCGCATAGCGTCCGACCGGGATGTGGCCAGCCAGGTCAGGCCGCAGGCGCTCAAGGCGGTTGGCCCTGGCTATCTGCAGATGGGCGCCCAATAGGAATCGTTCTGACCGGAGAGCCTTTGATTTTGACTTGCAACGGCAGCTTTCTGCGGTAACACTGCGCATACCGTTTCAGGGTGTTTGCACTCCACATGATCCTGGTCGAGGATAACAGGCACTGGGAGAGCCAAGGGGAAGGCGCGACACACAATGCCTGCGTCCACCGGATATCATCGACTAACCCCAGCATTTGGAAAACAACGTGAAATACTTACAGCGATTCACCCTGTTCACGATCCTCTGGTCCGCCAGCTTCGCTACACTGCCGCTGGCAGCGCAATCCGATCGACCGGAGGAGAGCCGACTGGAATCTCCGTTCGACCCATTGCCCGGGCCCGAACCGGCGTCGGATCTTGACCGCAGCATTCTGGAACAGATGAAATCGTCCCGGATCCCCGGGCTGGCGGCAGCGATCGTCAAGGAGGGGAGGCCCGTTTGGTCAGGCAGTTACGGTTGGGCCAATATCGAGCAACAACAGCCGGTTACCGACCAGACGTATTTCCAGGTCGCCTCGATCTCCAAGACGATTACGGCCTCGGTCGTGATGCAGCTGGTCGAACAGGGCAAGCTTTCGCTCGACGTCGACGTCGATACGATCCTGCCCTACTCGGTTCGCAATCCGCGCCATCCCGAGTCACCCATCACACTGAGACAACTGCTGACCCACACGGCCGGCATCAAGGATAACTGGGACGTGTTGGAGGGTTTCTGGGTCAAGAATGGTGATTTCCCAGAGCCCCTGCTTCCATCCCTGGGTGACTACTTTCAGTCGACCGGCAAGTATTACAACCGGAAAAAGAATTACTACGACTGGGCTCCCGGAACACGTCAAAAATACTCGAACGTCGGATTTGCGCTGGTCGCCGGTGTGGCCGAACTCGTAGCCGGTGTTCCGTTTGAGCAGCTCTGTGAAGAGAGCCTGCTGCAACCTCTCGGTATTGAGGGGAGCCGTTTTCGCCTGGCGGGGATGGACCGGTCGAAGATCGCGATGCCGTACCAATGGAAGAAAAAGCGTGGCGAGATGAAACCGTTGGGACACCACGGTTACCTCGATTGGCCATCGGGTACCTTGAAGATCTCTGCCCCGCAGCTGGCCCGTTTCCTGGCCTGTTTCATCAATGATGGTCAACTGGATGACGTTCGTGTGTTGAGCCAGGATTCGGTGCAGGAGATGCGTAAAATTGCTTTTCCAAAAATAGCGCCGAAACAGGGCTTGGCCTGGTACTTTTCCAAGACGGCTGGCCAAGCGGTACTCGGCCATGACGGGGGAGACCCGGGGGTGCTGACCTTCATGGGTTATCGGCCGGAGGATGGGGTGGGGGTCATCCTGCTGATGAACACCGAGCCGAAAAATGATCGCTTCGAAAGTTCCCTGATTCGCCTGCTGTTTCAGTACGCTGATCAGTTGCCACCCACCCGGCCCGAGGAACGGAGTTCCGAGGATCAGGGTTCCTGAGACCGGCCAATCCTGCTTTTGACCGCAGGCAATCCTCCAGCGTAAAGATTGTTAAGTTTTCCGTTTTGCCGCTTCGCGGTACGCATTTCAACTACCCAGAAACGTGCTGGTGTGCATAATGCCAGAAATTCCGCGCAGAGCCAAAAGTGGCCGTTGCCAACGACGTCCTTTGTGCGGTTTCTCCCCAGAGACGACGGATAAAACCGTCTGCCTACCCATCGATCCCACCTTGATTTTGAGTCTGAAAGTGAGCCAGGAAAAATTTAAAACATTGAACGGGGAACTTGATCCGCTCCGTCGTCAACTATGCAATCACCCGGTCTATTCGCATCTGAATGATGTCGATGTCTTGAAATGTTTTATGGAGCAACACGTCTTTGCGGTATGGGACTTTATGTCACTGTTAAAGGCATTGCAGCAGGAGTACTGCCGTAGCCAAGTCCCCTGGGTTCCGCATGAAAACCGATTGGCGGCCCGGCTCGTGAACGAAATCGTCCTGGCGGAAGAGTCGGATGAGGGTCCCGATGGCGAGTACGTCAGTCATTTTGGTATGTATTGCCAGGCGATGAAGCAGGTCGGCGCTTCGACCCAGTGGATCGATCAATTGTTGCAGGTTGTCGGACGGGGCAAGCCGATCGAGGTTTGCCTGCACGAGGTCGATTTGCCAGAACATGTACGTGACTTTGTCACACAGACGTTTGCGGTTATTGAACAGGGTCAGCCGGAAGAGATGGCAGCCGTTTTCCTGTTTGGACGGGAAGACCTGATCCCCGACATGTTCAATCAGATCGTGGGCAATTTGAACCGGGAACTGAAGGGTCAGCTGTCCTGCTTTGAGTACTACCTCAATCGCCACATCGAGCTGGACGGAGAAACCCACGGGCCGATGGCCGCTTTGCTGCTGACCAGCTTGTGCGGCCAGGATGAAGCGAAATGGAACCGCGCCGGGGAAGCGGCCAGGAAGACTTTGCTGCAGAGAATTTCTCTGTGGGATGGGATCGCCGCCTCGATCGCTGGCGACAAACTGGTCACGGTCTGACAAGCGCGGCCCCGGGGTCGCTATTTCTGGATTGGCAGGGTGAGCTGTTTGGGCTGTCCTTTGCGGAGCATCGTGACCTGGATTTTTTGTCCCGTCCGCGTGAACTTGCCGATATAACCGAGTAGTTGACTGGGCGTCCAGTTTTCGGCATGCCCATCGTAACGGGTCATGATGTCATCCTTTTTGACGCCGGCCCGTGTGGCTGCCCCATGGGGACCGTACTTGCCGAGAGAGTGGACTCGCAACGCCATCACGTCTTCCGGTATGCCGTTCGCCTTGCGCTGCTGGTCCGTGGCTGGTCGGAAGACGATCCCCCCGGTTCCCATGCGGCGCAGCGGCCAGCTCGTCACTCTCCAGGTCAGGTCACCGTAGAATCGCCAGTCTTTTCCGAGGCGGACCTTCTTGGAAATCTGCCTGTCACCACGTGAGATTTCCACCTCCAAGGCACCCCGGTCGGGTGCCGTGTGTAAGGCCCACTGAATATCGGCAATCGATAGGATCGGTTGGTTGTCGATTGACAGGATCTTGTCGCCCGGCCGTAACCCTGCTCGGTCAGCAGGCGAAGCGGGAACAACCTTTTGCACGGTTGCCTTGGTATCGGGGTTGATGACCAGCCCGATCACGCTCGGATGGGGGTGAGGAAAAAGCAGTCGATCGGGGATCGGTTGACCGCTGGCGCGGTAGATCTCACGTTGCGCATCCTGAATCTGGTGACAGTGCAAACAGTTCTTGGCTACGGCACCCTGGTAATCGAGATCCGATTTGAATTTTCCGGCCAGCGAGGGGAGATCATTGGGAGTCCTGTAATCGGTTTCCAAAGACTGTTTTCCCGAGAGGTCGACCTCGAGGTCACCCTCGTGGATTTCCAGCACACCCCGCATGGTGGCAGCCAGTCCTTGCATGGACATATGTTTTTCGGCGTCCTCCACTGAGCTTCGTGTGCCGTACCGACCGTAGATGGTTCGGTCGGTGTTCATGAACAACACGGCAAAGGTCAGGTCGTAGTCAAACTGGAACTGGGCCAGGTTGAGCTCGTTCGCCTTGACCAGGCGCACACAGACAAACTCGTCAATCAGATTTTCCAGCTCACCTTCGCGACGGACAACCTGCCCGTCAAAGCCATTGCAGGCGTGTCACGGGATTCAGCGGAAAACGACCATCAGTGGCTTTTTGGACCTGGCCGCCTGCTGATGAGCCGTCTCGAAATCGTCGTAGATCCAGTTCTCGTTCTGTTTGAGGTTTTTCTTGTCCTCGACAACGGCCTCGTTGCGCTGTTTCTGGATATCCTGGGCCGTTACATTCACGGTGGTCAATAGTGCGGTAAAAAGCGACAAACAGAAGAAATGTTTCATCGTGGTACCTGCCTGACTCGTTCGACCAGGAAAAGTTGCGAGCTGATTATAGGTGCACCTGTACCTGCAGATCAAATTGTTAGGTTTCGGCCTGTTGAAAAATAGCCGGTTGCCAATTGTTGAACTTGGTGATGGAGCCGTTTTTTGAGCATAAACAGTTCGATTTGCCACGCTTTATCACTGCAGGCGGGAAAACCAGATTGTCAGGGACCGCCGAGCTGACATAATTGATTGAATGATGGCCAAATGATTAACGTGGATGCGTGTCCCGGTTCGATTTGGGATAAAGGCTGCGTTGCTTTCGAAACGGATGACATGAGCATTTTTCTTTCCAATTTACCCCGGCTTTCGTGGTGCGGTTTTTTCCTGGCGGGAATGCTGGTTCTGTTGCCCAGTACACGCGGGGAGGACTTGAAGCCGGGGCAGGTCAAGTTCTTTGAAACGAAGATTCGACCGGCCTTGGTCAAGCATTGTTACCAGTGCCACTCTGCGGATTCGGGTAAGACCAAAGGGGGGTTTTCACTCGACACCCGTGAGGGAATTCGTCGGGGCGGTGATTCCGGTCACGGTGTTGTCCCGGGTGATCTGGAGGGAAGCCTGATTATCAGTGCGATGAAGCACGAATCATTTGAAATGCCTCCCGGCAAGCAATTGCCCGCCAGCGTGATACGCAATTTTGAGGCGTGGGTCAAAATGGGCGCCCCGGATCCCCGTGGTGGCAAGGCGAAGGCCCAGCGAAAGTCGTCCATCGATTTCGAGCAAGGTCGGGATTTCTGGGCATTCCAGAAACCTCGTACAGTCGATCCACCCAAAGTAAAAGACCAGCGTTGGAATCGCTCAGGCATCGATCGCTTCGTCAAGACAAAACTGGAAGAGGCTGGCTTGAAGCCGGTGGCCAAGGCTGACGAAGAACGACTGCTGCGCCGCGATTACATCAACCTGGTCGGTATTCCGCCGACCGAGGCTCAGGTTCAGTCGTATCTTGCGGACCAGTCCCCGAAAAAACGGGAAAAGCTGATCGATCGTTTACTGGCTTCCCCGCAGTTCGGGGAACGGTGGGGGCGTCACTGGCTGGACGTGGCGCGCTTCGCGGAGTCCAACGGCCGAGAACGGAATTTCCTGTTTCCCCACGCCTGGCGTTACCGCAACTATGTCATCGACTCGTTCAACAACGATAAGCCATTCTCTCGTTTTGTGCAGGAACAGATAGCCGGTGATCAACTGGCGCCAATGAAGGATCAGGATGCTGTGGAAGCAAAGGTGGGAACCGGGTTCCTGGCGATTGGTCCGAAGCTGTTGAATGAGCGCAGCAAAGAGGTGTTTGCAATGGACATGGTGGATGAGCAGATCGATGTGATTTGCCGCTCTACCATGGCGATGACCGTGGCTTGTGCCCGTTGTCATGATCATAAATTCGATCCGATTTCGACGGACGATTACTATGCCCTGGCCGGTATTCTCAGGAGTACCCAGACCTTGTTCGGCCGCGGCGGAGGCGGCTCCAGGCAGGCGACCCCCCTGATGAGCATCAGCGATGATCCGACACGTGAAAAGCAGGTCAAGCAGGAACATGCACAGAAAATAAAGAAACTGACGGCAAGTCTGAACGAGATCAAAAAACAGGTCGCGAATCGAAATAAGGCCGTGGCGGCAGCCAACAATGCGGCCAAGAACAAGAAGGCGGGTAATTCGAAAGCGAATGAGAACAAGGGACAAGCCAAAGCGGACAGGACAAAAGCGAAGGAGAATGCCAAAAAACTGGCCGATCTGAGACGGCGCCAGAGGCTGTTGCAGCAACAGTTGAACCAGCTTCGCCAATCGGGGCCCGAAGGTGTGGAAAGCGCCATGGGAGTTTCCGATGGGCCGTGCGTGGATTGCAACGTGCTGATTCGCGGTGAAGTGACGGCCAAGGGAAAGAAAGTGCCGCGGGGGTTCCTGACAGTACTGGGGGAACAGGAACGCGAGGAGATTGTCGACCGGGAAAAGAGTGGTCGGCTGGAATTTGCCAACTGGCTGGTTTCTTCTGACAACCCGCTGACCGCCCGGGTGACCGTCAATCGAATCTGGCGACACCTGTTTGGCGAGGGAATTGTTCGCACAGTGGATAATTTTGGAGAATCGGGCGAGCGGCCGACGCACCCGCGGTTGCTCGATTTCCTGGCAGTTCGACTGGTGGAAAACGGCTGGTCCTTTAAGAAGATGATCCGCGAAATCATGTTGAGCGAGACCTACCAGCTGGGAGGAGACTACGATCCATCCAATTACACTGCCGATCCTGACAACCGATTGCTGTGGCGAATGAATTCGCGTCGACTCGATGCAGAAGTGCTGCGGGACTCGATTCTGTTGTCGGCGGGTGAACTCGATTTGACGCGCCCCGAATCATCCGTGGTTGCCAAGTACAAGAGTACCCAGGGAATTGGGCGGGGCGTGACCGAGGACGCCTTTGACATCGAGATGACCCAGCGCAGTGTCTATCTGCCAGTGGTGAGAAATGCGGTCCCCGAGGCCTTGCGTGTTTTCGATTTTGCCGAGCCGAGTATCCTGATCGGTGACCGGATGGTCACCACCGTTCCGACCCAGGCGCTGTTCATGATGAACTCCAGTTTTGTGATTGAACAGAGCAAGAAATTGGCTGAGCGTTTGAGCCGGGCGGGTGAACCGAGGTCGGAGCAGATCGTGGCAGCCTACCAGTCGGTGATCACCCGGTCACCCTCGGCCGACGAACTGAAACGAGGGGCCCGGTTCGTGGAATCGACCCGTCAGAAACTGATCGACAAGAATACGAAGGAAGCTGAGGCGGAACAGTTGGCCCTGGCCGCATTTTGCCAGGCCCTGTATGCCAGCGGAGAATTCAGGATCCTTAACTGACGGTGCTCTCCCGGATGGTTGCTGCGAGCGGCCGGGAGCGACGGTCTTACGAAAGTGAAAAGGGAGTTACATGTTGTTCTCAAGACGTTCGATGTTGCAAACGGTAGGGACGGGCTTTGGCTATGCCGCGTTTGCCGGGCTGGCATCTCAGATCGCCGCCGAGGAAAACGAGGCGAGCAATCCCCTGTTGCCGAAAAAGCCGCATTTCGAACCGAAGGCCAAGCGGGTGATTTTCCTGAGCATGCGCGGGGGGCCTTCCCATGTCGATACGTTTGATTACAAGCCGGCCCTGGCCAAGAACAACGGCAAGAAGGCCCAGGGTAACCGAACCTTGATGAAATCACCCTGGAAATTCAGCCAGCAGGGTGAAAGTGGGATCCCCATATCCGACCTGTTTCCACACCTCGGTCAACATGCCGACAAACTCTGCCTGATCAACGGCATGTATGGCAAGACCCCCGCTCACCCGCAAGCCTATTTGCAACTGCACACGGGCGAATTCCGTTTTGTGCGCCCCAGTATGGGTGCCTGGACTTTGTACGGCCTGGGAACCGAGAACCAGGATCTGCCAGGCTTTATCACGATCAAGCCGGAGCCGCAGTTGGGTGGGGCACAGAATTATGGCAGTGCCTTTTTACCGGCCATGTACCAGGGAACCCGGATTGGTCGGCGGGGACAGAATCTGGCGCAGGCCCAGGTCGGGAATCTGTCCCACGCGGAATTTGACCTGGCCTTGCAACGCGATCAACTCGACTTGATCCAGTCGATGAACCGGGACTTGCTGAAACAGCAGAAAGTGGACCCGCAAGTGGAGGGTGTGATCGAGTCGTACGAACTCGCCTTCCGCATGCAATCGCAGATCCCGACCTTGTTGGATATGGCGGATGAATCGCAGGCAACCCTGAAGCAGTACGGCATTGGTGACGGAGTCACCGATGATTTTGGCCGCCAATGCCTGATGGCTCGGCGGTTTGCCGAGGCGGGTGTCCGGTTCATTCAGTTGTCACATGCCAACTGGGATCAGCACAACGGGTTGAAGAAAAATCTCGTTCGCAACTGTCAACAGATCGACCAGCCGATCGCTGCCATGATCAGTGACCTGGAGAGTCGGGGGTTGCTGGAGGATACCCTGGTTGTTTGGGGTGGTGAGTTTGGCCGAACCCCGCATGTCAAGAAGAATGACGGTCGCGATCACAATGCCACCGGATTTTCAATGTGGATGTGTGGCGGTGGTGTCCGAGGCGGGATGCGCCACGGGGCCACCGACGAGAACGGTATTGCGGCGGTCGAAGACCGGACCAATTTCCATGATCTGCATGCGACGATGCTCCACCTCCTGGGGCTGGACCATGAAAAACTGACGTACCGCTATGCCGGTCGGGATTTCCGCTTGACCGATGTGCATGGTAACGTGATGCAGAAGATCATCTCCTGAGCCGGTTTATCCCCTGCCCTCCTTGATCTGCCTGTCCCAACGGTGGCCCAACGCTGTCCCAACGGTCGCTCGGCGAGGATTCGCGTCGGCTGTGGGTCGTGTTACAATCGACGTTTTCTCGAGGCCCGATCGAACGATGATGCATCGAATCTCCAGTTTCTGTTTCGTCCTGCTCCTTTCGGGAATCGTGTCTGCCGACGACCCCCCTGAGTTCCAGTGGCGATCCGTCGAAATCGACAAGATCGAAATCGGTTACGGATTGCAGTTGGCTGATGTCAACGGAGATGGCAAAACGGATATCATCCTGGCCGACAAGAAGACGTTCCAATGGTACGAAAACCCGGGTTGGGAAAAGCATGTGCTGGCCAAAGACCTGACCGAGCGGGACAATGTCTGCATCGCGGCGCGGGATATAAATGGTGACGGCAAATGTGAAATCGCAGTCGGTGGACAATGGAATTACCGCGATTCAATCAAGGATGGGGCTGTTTTTTATCTCGATCCGCCGGCCGATCGCCGGCAGCCCTGGACACCGATCAAGCTGCACAATGACCCGAGCACTCACCGTATGCACTGGGTGCGCGGTCCCGATGACGAATATTTTCTGCATGTGAAACCGCTCCGTGGTCGGGGCAGCGTCGACGGAAACGGCAACGGGTTGCGTGTTCTCGAGTACACGGTTCCGCAAGACGTTCAGCAAGCCTGGCCGATTGACGTGGTCTGTGATTTCATGCACCTCTCGCATAATTTTCACATCGTCAACTGGGACGAGGATGAGGAGGAGGAGATTCTGGTCGCCGGCAAAGAGGGTGTCTGGCATTTTGACCGGGATCAGGATGGCTGGCAGCCGACCCGGCTGACGAAGAATTTTGCCGGGGAAATTCGGGACGGGAAACTGCCGGGCGGCAAGCGATTCATTGCCACGGTCGAACCGAAACATGGGAACGTGGCAGCTGCCTATACCGAGCCCGACCAATCGGGGGAACTGTGGCAGCCATGCCCGGTGCTGGACGATAAGATCAAGGACGGTCACGCGGTGGCGTGTGCCGATTACCTGGGTGTCGGATCGGACCAGGTCATCGTCGGTTGGCGGGCCATGAATGATCCGGGTATCCCGGGCATCAAGCTGTTTACCCCGTTGGATGAAACGGGTTCGAAGTGGCGGGAGACGCAGATTTCAACCGACAAGATCGCCGTCGAAGATATCAAGGTGGCCGACCTGGACGGTGATGGGCAGGTCGACATCGTTGCGGCCGCGCGGCAAACGAAAAACTTGGTGATCCTGTTTAACGAGACCGTCAAATAGGGGCAACTCGCTTGTTGGCCAATTCCTGAATCGAATATTCAGGTCAGGATTTCATTCACGACCCGGGCCGGTTCAACACCGGTCAGTTTTTGGTCGAGACCCTGGAAACGGAATGTCAGTCGCCGGTGGTCGATTCCCAGTTGGTGCAGGATCGTGGCGTTCAAGTCACGTATGTGGACCCCGTCCGACAGGACGTTGTAGCCATAGTCGTCGGTGACGCCATGTTCGATGCCAGGTCGAATGCCACCGCCAGCCATCCACATCGAGAAACAGCGGCCGTGGTGGTCGCGCCCTGCGTTGAGTCCACCCTGGCTGTAGGTCGTACGACCAAACTCGCCTCCCCAGACGACCAGTGTGTCGTCCAACAGCCCCCGTTGCTGGAGGTCGGTGACCAGCGCGGCGCTGGCTTGGTCCGTGTCACGACATTGGTTGGTCAGGTGTTCGACCAACGAAACGTGTTGATCCCATCCCCGGTGAAACAGTTGGACGAAACGTACGCCTCGCTCGATCATCCGCCGGGCCAACAGGCAGTTGGCCGCGTAGCTCCCCGGTTTTCTGACGTCGGGTCCGTACATTTCGAGAATGTGGGCCGGTTCGTCTGAAAGATCGGTCAGGTCGGGTACCGACGTCTGCATCCGGTAAGCCATCTCGTATTGGGCGATACGGGTTTCAATTTCCGGATCGTTGGTGCGGGAAAAGTGTCGGGCGTTGAGGGCCGCCAGGTCATCCAGCTGTTGCCGCCGCGTGGACCGGTCGATCCCGGGGGGGTTGGTCAGATGCAGAACCGGGTTGGCTCCGGTCCGCAGGCGGACTCCCTGGTGCCGGCTCGGCAGGTAACCGCTGGACCACAAGCGGGAAAAGATCGGTTGCCCCGGGTTCTTGCCGGTCCCCTGGCTGATCAGCACCATGTAGCCAGGCAGGTTTTCGTTCTCCGAACCGAGGCCGTAGCTGAGCCAGGCGCCCAACGAGGGTTGACCAATCTGTTGACTGCCCGTGTTGATGAACGTGATTCCCGGATCGTGGTTGATCGCTTCGGTGTTGACGGCTTTGAGGATCGCGATTTGGTCCACAATTTTTGCCGTATGGGGTAGCAAGTCACTGATCCAGCGACCCGACTGACCCTGTTGCTGGAAAGGCCGGATCGGGGCATTGGTCAGGAACGCTTTCTGGCCCGCCGTCATCCCCGTGACCCGCTGGGTTCCTCGCACCGATTCGGGCAGAGGCTGGCCATGCTGGTCGGCCAGGGTCGGCTTGTAATCGAACAGGTCGAGATGGCTCGGTCCCCCCGATTGGAACAGGTAGATCGCCCGTTTGGCCCGAGGTGGGAAATGAGGTACATCGGGCAGGCCGGGTGCTTCCCCTTGCGCGGATGAAGCGGATGCAGACGAACCGAGTAAACTCGCCAGGGCGGCTGCGCCGACTCCGTTGCGCGCCTGGTTGAACAACTGTCGCCGGGTGATGGCTCGATCGTATTCCAGTTGTGGTTCCATGATCGGCTACTCCCGCGTAATGACTTCATCCAGGTTAAGGACAATCGAGGCGATGGCTGTCCAGGCCGCCAGTTCGGCATCCTGATCCCGAGCCAGGTCACGCGCGGCGACCGGGTCCTGGCAGAATTGTTGGTAAATCGACCGGTACCGCTGTACCAGGATTTCCCGTTCGGCTTGATCCGGCTGCCGCGAGGTGGCCAAACGAAACAGGTACGCCGCCCGCTGCTCAATCGAAGCTCCCCCTTCGTCGATTGTCCGGCGAGCCAGCTCCCGGGCTGCCTGGACGTATTGCGGATCATTCAACAGGACGAGGGCCTGCAGGGGTGTGTTGGTGCGGGAGCGTTCCACGGAGCAGACCTCTCGGGTGGGGGCGTCGAAGGCGATCATGGAGGGAGGAGGACTCGTCCGTTTCCAAAACGTATACAGGCTGCGGCGGCTCTGCCCGGTTGGATCACTCGGGTAGAACGCCTGGGCGCTGAACGGCTTGGTGTAACCAAAGTGGCTGATTTCCCGCCACAGGCCGTGGGGCTGTCGGGGGTAAACACTCGGGCCCCCCACCCTGGGATCGAGTGTTCCTGCGATTGCCATCGCGCCATCCCGAATGAACTCGGCGGGCAGCCGAAACCGGCTGGCCCTCCCCAGCCATTCGTTCTGCGGGTCTTCACGGAACCGATCAGGGGATGCCGCAGCCGATTGGCGGTAGGTGGCCGACATCACGATCGTTTTCAATAACTGCTTGACGTTCCAGTCCTGTTGACGAAATTCGATCGCTAGCCAGTCGAGCAGTTTCGGATGGGTTGGAAAGGTGCCTTGCGCTCCAAAATCATTGGGCGTCCGGACCAGGCCCTGGCCAAACAGCATCTGCCAGTACCGGTTCACCGCCACCCGCGCCGTCAGCGGGTTCCGCTCATCGACCAGCCACCGGGCCAGGTCGAGCCGCGATGGTTGGTTTTGGACTGCTGGGACACTTGGCCGGTGAGCCATCTTCCAGGGCGCCATGTTGGCCGGTCCCAGCTCAACCGCGCGCTCCCATCGTTCGTTGTCAAAATCGACCTGGGTCCAATCGTCCGTTGGCTGGTCCGAAACGAACCATTCTCCATCGGTCATCTGTTGAACCTGGTTGTCGATAACGAGCGACGCCAACAGGCCGGCGGGCCCACCCGCGTTGACTGCCTCGACGGCGATCACGTTCTCGCCATCGACCAGGTGCGGGGTGATCTCGTAACGGGCCGGCGTCATCCAGGGTTGTTGGTTGCCCAGCTTCTGCCCATTGAGATAGGTCGTGCACCGGTTGTCGGCGGTCACCCGGAGCACGGCCGAACCGGGTCGCTCGGCCAATTGGAAACGATGACGAAAATATTTGGGACGATTGTCCTGGGGGACCGAGGCGGCGCGGGCGTCGTTCCAGATCCACTTGGCGCCCTGCCAGGGATCGACCGGTTCAGCCTGTTTCTGGGCCGGCTCCGGTGGCTGGAATTGAAGCTTGGGTAACATGGCCGGTGCGTTGGCTTGCACCGGTTGTGACTTGTCTGGCAGGTCGTACTGTCCGCGGGTCAGGACGTACGTCTGCCGGGGCCCCTGCTCTTTCATGACCATTACCGACGATTGCCCAGCCTTCAGATCCCGTTGCAGGAAACCGATTTCGCGTTCGATATTGGCCACGTGGCGGTTCCACAGCCGGCTGGTCGCTGCGAATGCCTGGTTGATGGCTTTCCAGTCATCCTCGTCGCGGGCGGGCACTTCGGTCGACAGCGCTTTCTGTAATGCCTCATTGCCGGTTGCCGTTTTTTCCCAGGCAGAGCGCGCTTCGACCAGTTCGGGTGGATGGACCAGGTATTGCCGCAAGGTATCGATACGCTGCTGGATGTCCTGGCGGAACAGGTCGGGAGAGGTCAATGGCCCGTCCATACGGAGGGTCGGCTCGGTGTTTCCGTTTTCAGCGCCACTGCCCGGTTCATGGGCCGTGTCAAAAAAGGCGTAGAACCGGTAATAATCCTGCTGGCTGATCGGGTCGTACTTGTGATCGTGGCATTGGGCGCAGCGGACGGTCAGTCCCAGGAATACAGTGGCCACCGTGTCGACCTTGTCGGCAAGGTAGATGACCCGGTATTCCTCGGGCAGGGTTCCACCTTCATGGGTATTCATGCTGTTACGCAGGAAACCAGTGGCCAGCCGTTGCCTGTCAGTGGCTCCCTCGAGCAGATCACCCGCCAGTTGTTCGGTAAGGAACTGATCGTACGGCATGTTCTGGTTGAAGGCATCAATCACCCATTCACGCCACAACCACATGTCGCGGTGGTCGTCGATGGAAAACCCATTGGTGTCAGCGTACCTGGCTGCATCCAGCCAGGGAACAGCGAGACGCTCACCGAGGTGGGGGGATTGCAGGAGTCGATCGACCAGTCGCTGGTAGGCTCCGGGCTGCTGGTCGGCCAGGAACGAGTCGATCTCGGAAGGCGTGGGTGGCAATCCGGTCAGGTCCAACGTCAGCCGGCGAATCAACTGCTGCCGAGAAGCGGTCTGGCCCGGTCGCCAGCCCTTCGATTCAAGTTTCGCCAGCACGAACCGATCGATCGGGTTGCGGACCCAGTCTGTCTGGTTGACCGACGGGGGTGGACTGGCGATTGGCAAGCGGAACGACCAGTGTTCCTCAAACGGGGCGCCTTGGCCAATCCACCGTCGCAATCGATCGATCTCCTCCCGGCTGATCCTGCTATGGACCGTCGGCGGTGGCATCTGCTCATCCGGGTCTTTCGATTGAAGCCGTTGCCAGGCCGTGTTCTGGTCGAGGTCGGTTTCGCCAAATACTTCATGGATCCCCGTTTCGGTATCCAGGCGCAATCCTGCCTGGCCATGTTCTTCATCCGGGCCATGGCACTGGTAACAATGGGCGGACAGGATCGGGCGGATGTCGCGGTTGAATTGCAGGCCGGGCGTTTGCTGTGCGAGTGACAGGCTGGCACTGAACGAGCCGATCAACAACGTGACCAGTAAATTCCAGTTGCTTATCTTGCGGTTTGCCATGTGGCTGGCCTGTGTTGCGGGAATCGGATCCCTCTATTCCTCTTGCTGGTCATCGCGACCAAAGAACATCATGTGTTGCCAGGGTAGGCGGTCAAATTCGCGCACCAGCTTGAAACCGTTGGCCGTCAGTTCCTTGTTGACCTGTTTCTTACTCATTTTGTGCAGTCGCTTGATCGGTACGTCGGGATCTTCCGAACGGTATTCCACCAGCACGATCAAACCATCCTTGGTCAGGCTCTTCCTCATGGCCGCCAGCATCTGCTCGGGGTGTGAGAATTCATGGTAGACATCGACTAACAGAACGAGGTCGATCGAGTTGGGCGGCAGGCGGGGATTATGGAAAGAGCCGAGGATCGGAACCACGTTCTCGATTCCCTGCTCCTCGCTCCGCTCGCGCAGGTACTCCAGCATCTCTGCCTGCACGTCGACGCCCAGAACAATCCCCTGTTTTCCGGTCAGCTCGGCCATCCGCAAGGTGTGGAAGCCATTGCCACAACCCATGTCGCAAATTGCCATCCCAGGCTTGATTCCCAGGTTGGCAATCATCATCGAGCAACGTTCCTCACGCTCCCGTTCGTCCCGGATTAACCACTCCGCACCGGTGTAGTGCATCGTCCGGGCGATCTGCCGGCCCATGTAATGCGTCCGGGCAGGAGGGGTTTTTGAGCCGGTTTTTTCACTCGGCGGATCTTCCTGGGCGCTGACAGGGGCGAGTGCCAGGCAGGTGACCGCCAGGACCAACAGGTTGACCATGAGTCGGTATTGAATCTTCATCCTCTTTCCTCGATGACGGGTCGATGGAAGTATTGTAACGTCCCGCGGTTCGGTTTACCTACCATCCGATGGGACGAGAAAACAAAAATTACCAGCAATTCTCATAACACGCTCGGTTGTCAGTTGCACTTGTCCGGCGGAACTAACCGGTGGACATGGAAACCCGCCACCGGGAGCCAAACAACCAGATCATCAGTTGGAACAGGAGCAGGTTCAGCAGGACCGTAAAGAAAAAGTAGCCGGTAAAGTGGCGCAGGTCGGATAGTGGGTACCCCATCACCTGGCCCTCTTCACCTGAGTCGGCCTTTTTCCAGTTCGACTGCTGCTCGGAAAGGTCGTCCATGTAAATCGGGAACTGGAAGGCGGCTGCAAACGGACTGGTGATAGTGGTGTACTCGACGTAAGGCGTTGCGGGCGAGTCGGGGAAGTAATTGCGGGCAAAAAAACTGCCCGCCAGGGGTGCGGCGTAGAGTAACAGGATCACGGTGTACGTCACGATCAGGCTGGTTCCTGTTTTCTGGAAAACGGTCGAGCAGAACAGGGCCAGGATTGCTGTGGTCAGGCAGGTCAGCCCCACGATCATCAGGTAGGCCACGATGGTCGGGATGTTGGACCAGTATTCCGGGACCATGATTAAGGCCAGTACCAGAGGCCAGAGCAGGAACGAGGTCAATACACTGGAAACCCGCAGCCCTGAAATCAGTTTTCCCCACAGGAATTGCCACGGTGTGATGATGGTAGTCAGCAACAGGTCGAGTGTTTGTCGCTCTCGCTCACTGGTGACGCTGCCAGCCGAAAAAACGGGACCGACCAGGATATTGAACACGCAGACATACGAAATGTACCACGGCGCCATGGATCCGTAGATGTATAGGAAAACGGCCATCAACGGGATGGCCAGGATCATGCTGATCTGGATGGCCAACCGCAGCATCAACGTTCCCTGTCCAAATATTTCGCTCCGCATCTCCTTGTCGTAAATCGGGTTGGTATGATCGTCCATCAACGTTTCGCGCTTGGGAGGGGCGAACAGGCGATCGGGGAATTGGTCCCTCTGGATCACCAGGCCGATCGCCTCGGCTGCTTCCTGGTCGAGGTCCACGACCTCCTTCCCTTCACTCCCCATGTCGGGCGGGTACAGCATGCGGCTGCAGGTGAGGTAGAACAGGGTGATCGACAGGGCTGCGGCCATACCCGGCAAGACGACGACTGTCAGGTTGAAGCGGGTTTCACCTCGCGCTTCCAACGCTTGCCAGAACAGGACCCCGATAATCGCCAGGGGCAGGATCAGCAGGTAGGAGACGACCAGCGAAGCGGAAGTCCGCTTGAACAGGCTGCCACACCAGACGCTGATCATGCCAAAGGTAATGACGCTGCAGATGAGTGCCAGGTAAGCTGCCAGGACTTCGTAAAAGGAGACCCCACCCAGCGGGAGACAGAGCATGACAATCGGCAAAGAGGCGAAAATCAGGATCGCCAGGTGCGTCAGCGCGGCCACCAGTTTTCCCATGACGATTGCCTGCGGCTGCAATGGGCTGGCCAACAGCATCTCGTACGTTTTTCGCTCTTTCTCACCCGTGACCGCTCCGGCGGCAAAACTGGGAGCCATCAGGGAGGCCAGGATATACTGCCCGAGGAAAAACAGGTTGACCAACTGCCTGGTCGATTCCGGGTTGGCGGTCAAATCGAGCCGGATGTTATCCTTGGGCCAGGCAAAATAGACCACGGCCGCCAACAGCAGCTGGTAGGTCAACAGGAGCAGGAAGGCCCGCGGCATCCTCAGATTGACCAGCAATTCGCGCTGTAGAACCGGATTTTCAAACAGGTACATCGAGCGTGGTGACCTTTAATATTCCCTGGGCATACGACGGGCCTGCACGCGTGAGGGCAGTCCCTGGATTCGCAGGAACCCCTCGGCGTCGGTCTGGTTGTAGTCTCCGCCACCTTCCATTGTAGCAATCGCATCGTCGTAAAGGCTGTGAGGACTACTACGTTGGCTGATAGAAATATTCCCCTTGTACAGGTCGAGGGTGACCTCACCCGTCACGTTCTGTTGGGCTGAACGGTTGAATTCAAACAGGGCATCCATTTTCGGACAGTACCAGAAGCCGTAGTAAACCATCTCGGCAACTTCCGGTGCCAGCCGATCTCGCAGGTGCATCAGGTCACGGTCCATGGTGAGCTGTTCCACATAGCGATGGGCGTCATACAGCAGGGTCATGCCGGGTGCTTCGTAGACTCCCCTGCTCTTCATGCCGACAAAGCGGTTTTCCACCATGTCGATCCGGCCAATCCCATTGCGACCGGCCAACTGGTTCAGTCCCTCCACGACTTGCAGCGGCGATTGACGTTCACCGTTGACCGAAACCGGGACGCCCGACTCGAAACCGATCGAGACGGTTTCTTTTTTATCCGGCGCCTCGGCCGGTGAAACGCCCATCCCGAATTCGACCAGCTCACAACCGTTGACATCGAGTTCTTCCAGTTGGCCCGCCTCGTAACTGATGTGCAGGCAGTTTTCATCACTGCTGTAAGGTTTGGCCGTGGTCGCCTTGACCGGGATGTTCTTGGCATCGCAATAGTCGATCAGCTCGGTCCGGCCGGGGAAGAGATCTCGGAAGGTCGCGTCGCGCCAGGGAGCGATGACCTGGACGTTGGCGTCCAGCGCTTCGGCCGCCAGTTGGAATCGGCATTGGTCGTTCCCTTTGCCCGTCGCCCCGTGGGCATACGCATCGGCGCCGACTTCCCGAGCCACCTGCAGACAGGCCTTGGAGATCAGCGGCCGCGCAATCGACGTACCGAGCAGGTAGACCCCCTCGTACTTCGCCTGCCACGTCAGGATCGGGAAGGCGAAATCGCGGCACAGCTCTTCACGGACATCGACGATCTGTGCGGAGGCGGCCCCGATGTCCTCCGCTTTCCGCATGATCTCTTCGCGGTCTTCACAAGGTTGGCCGAGATCGACGTAAACGGCATGCACTTCGTAACCTTGATCCATCAACCAACCGAGGATTACTGATGTATCCAGTCCGCCGGAATAAGCCAATACACAACTAGGCATTCAAGTCTTCCCAATATCCTGTTCCACGCAATTCGATTCCAGGCAAACGGAACGGATGCCTGTGATTTACAACCCAGATTGTAGAGTATCCGTTCTGCCAGTAACATCGGTCAGTCCGCGTGTCTCCCTGTTTTCCGTTTCGAGTTTGCCGTGATCAATCGTCATGACTTCCAGCAGGCGGCCCGTCACTTTCGGAGTGGCCGGCTCAGCCTGAATGAGTTCACTGAGAGAGTGTTCGGACCGGTTGCTCCAGACGGCCAAGCGCCGGCGGAGGAAACCGGTTATCGATTTCCCCGACGAAAAGAGGATGCCCACAAGGGAGATCTGGGGCGCGTGCTGGTCGTGGGAGGATCGGTCGGTATGGCTGGGGCCGCCGCACTGGCGGGCCAGGCCGCACTGCGGACCGGTTCGGGACTGGTCCAGGTCATGACCCCGGCGGACGCGCAGGCGCAAGTGGCTGCGTTCTCAGCTTGCCTGATGGTTTTACCTGTGGCGACCGATGGCGGATTTTTTGGCGAAGCATCCGTTGAGCAGATCCTGCAGCAATGCGAGTGGGCGGACGTGGTCGCGCTGGGGCCCGGTATGGGCCGGACTGCGGCTGGCCAGCAGATCGCCTGTCAACTCTATGAAGCGTTGCCTCAGCCGCTGGTGGTTGACGCCGATGGCCTCAACAACCTGGCCGACGCGGGTGTCGATTTTTCGGCGCACCAAGGCGAACGTATCCTGACGCCCCACCCGGGCGAGTTCCAGAGACTGATCGGTCAAACGGAGAGTGACCGGCAGAAACTCGAAGCGTTAGCGGTTGATTGGGCGGCCCGGCATGAGCTGACACTGATCCTGAAAGGACACCGCAGCTTGGTGACCGACGGCCAGCAACAGGTGCACAATCCGACCGGTAATTCGGGGATGGCCACTGCCGGCTGCGGAGATCTGTTGACCGGAATCGTCGCCTCGTTGTGGGGCCAGGGGTTGAAACCGTGGGAGGCGAGTCGGACCGGTTGTTACCTGCACGGCCTGGCCGGTGACCTGGCCGCGGGCAAGATGGGCAAGGCGTCGCTACTGGCCAGCGACCTGCTTACCTGGTTGCCCGCTGCGATAGATTCAGTGGAAAGTAACGTGTGAGCGGTAGCCCTACTGACGGAAGCGGTGCCCTTTCAGGCAGCTTTCCCGATCAGGAACCGTCACCGATCCGGACCGTTTTCTTGACGGTGGCCGCCGGCAGGCATTTTGCTTGATCGCAGACCTGGTAGTCGACCTGGACGGTGACCGAGGCCCTTTTCGCTCCCGGCAGGAGGCGAACCTTGCGGGAGAAGCGAACGGTTCCCCGGTAGACTTGCTGTTCTGGTTTGGCCAAGTCCGGTAGGGCGACCGGTTTTTGCCACGGTCCGACCGCCTCGACCTGGTCCGGGAGTTGCAACTGTACCACGGTGGGTCGGTACGGACTGCCCGGCACCTGGTTGGCGTACGTATGCCAGCCGGGGGCCATCTGCAATTGGACCGTGATCTCAAACTGTCCCACCTGGTTGGGGTCGGTGCGAGTCGTAACGTCCCAGCGAAACGGTGCGTCGGTCACTTCCCAGGCGGGTGTCCCCAGGTCCGGTTCGGGCTGGGTCTCTGCTGGCGGCGCGGCGACGTGACGGATTGCACGGACGACAACCGATTCTTTACCCTGGGTCGATTCGAAATGGGGACTGAAGGCGATCACCTCGCCCTGGCCAAACTTGGAGCGGAGGATCGCCGGCTGATCAGTCATCGTCCCCTTCTGGACCTCGTACAGGTAGTTCTCCGAGCGGAAGCTGGCCAGGACTTCGTAATCGGGTGCCGTCTCACTTGAACCGGGCGAGATGATCGGGCCGTTCTGATAGCGGATCGTATGCTGACCATCGAGTCCCAGCAGCTTGCCCGCCCGTTCGCTCATCTCTACTTCGACATCGGCCGGTCCTCCCCGGTACCACATCGATTTCCGCCCCTTCTCCGGGATTTCGACCGTCACGTTATAGACCTTGGCGTTCATCAGGTTCAGCGACCAGTCGTAATGGGATGAACAGAGGTACGCCCCGGCGCAAATACCGATCACACCACCCCCGTCGCGGGTGAACTGGCGAACCAGTTCGCGCCGCTGCGGGCCGATCGCTTTCCCCTGCTTGCTTCCCGAACCGCCCGGGAAAAGGAGGACGTCAAACTGGTCCAGTACGTCAACGGAGATATCTTCCGGGCCGATATGAAACCCTTCCACCGTCGGTTCCGCATCGAGGACGCGGAAGATCTTATCCGGACCGGCGCCGTCCGCATCGAAGACGCCAACCCGAATCGGTTCCTTCTTGTTTTGATCGGCGCTGACAAACTGTTGGGAGAGGTCCCGATCGGTCACACCGATCGCTTGCAAGGCGGTGGCGACCATCGCCCGGTGTTGCCGGGTCCGCTGGGAGATCGGCTGGTCTTTGAAGGTCGTCTCCAGGATAAAGCTCTTGGCGCCCAACTGTACGCTGCAGGCGCGGGCCGCCGAACCGTCGACCGGACCTGATTTGGCCAGGATGGAGAAGGCGCGTTCGGGGGCGATATGCCGGTTGGCGACCGAGGCCAGTTGGTTCGCCAACTCGGCCTGTTCCGGGAAGGCGATCACGCTGGATCCAACCGATTTCGGGTTCACCCGGTGAAAGTCATACCCCTCGTGCAGGTCAAAAAACCAATCCGGTTGGCGTTCCTTGATGAATTCCCACAACGCCGTGGCCAGCTCGGTCTTGGTCGTCGGATCGGACTGGCGGGGAAAATTCCGATTCAGATCTTTCAGTTTGCGGTCATTTCGAAACTCGGGGATCCAGCGGGTGTTGGCTTGTAGACCGAGCTTGTTGGCGCGGGGGACGACGATCAGTTTCCCTTTCTCGACCGTCCAGTTTTTGATCTGCATCGCTGCCCGGGAGCCGGCCGGTTCGTTGCCGTGGACGCCGCCAAAGATCATCACCACCGGTCCGTCAACGCCCGAGTCGTACTGGTACCACTCCGTTTCCCACGGCTTGCCCTGACCCAGCTGTCCCGAGCTGAACTCGGGTTGGTCGGCCCAACTGCTGGTTGCCAGAAACAAGCACGCGAGCCAGGCGAACAGAAACGTCCGAAGGCGCGGACGGATGAATGCCATGTTCGAATTGTTCGATACTCGGGACAGCATAGCGAGGCCTTTCGGTGACGCGTGTTCATTGCCAGGGATTGTTGCGGCGTGAAATACCGCGGCCGAATTATAACACAACTCGGTCACGGGGGTGTGTTTCCGTGGCCGGGTGAAACGGTGATGGCAGCGCTGGATGCCTGGCCTGTATCCCGTCATGGGGCCGCTTGAATTGTCTGGCAGAATCAGCCGAAGAACGGCGGTCCACGATATTTGGTGGGCTGTGACGGATTGCAGTCCGATTTCGACTTGAACCCCACCGGTTTTCACCTACAACCACAGCATGGGATTGATTCAATACCAATACGATGTGCTCGTGATTGGTGCCGGCCATGCCGGGACCGAGGCGGCGATGGCCGCTGCGCGGAAAGGGGCCCAGGTCGCCCTGCTGACCACGAATCTCGACACCGTGGGCCAGATGAGCTGCAACCCGGCGATTGGCGGGGTGGCCAAGGGGCACCTCGTTCGCGAGATCGACGCGCTGGGCGGGATCATGGGCCAGGCGATCGATGCGACGGGCATCCAGTTCCGTATGCTTAACCTTCGCAAGGGCCCGGCGATGCACAGTCCGCGGGCTCAGGCGGACAAGAAGGCGTACCAGAATTGGGTCAAGTCGACGGTCGAGCACCAGGCGAACCTCGACCTGCGGCAGGAGATGGTGGAAGACCTGTTGACCGAAACCGAGGGTGGCCGAGAGCGGATCGTCGGCGTTACCGTCAAGGGCGGCGCCGAGTACCGCGCCCCGGCGGTCGTGTTGACGACCGGGACCTTCCTTTCGGCCATCATGCATACGGGCGAGGCGAAGACGGCAGGCGGTCGCGCCGGAGAGGGGACGACCCATGGGATCAGCGGGGCACTGCAGCGACTCGGCTTTCGACTGGAGCGGTTCAAGACGGGGACCCCACCCCGCCTCAATGGCCGGACGATCGATTACGAGCGGACCGAAATTCAACCGGGCGATGAACAGCCTCAGCCGTTCTCGTTTTTGACCGACAACTTTTCGGTCGAGCAGATTCCCTGCTGGATCACGTACACCAACGAGGCAGTCCACCAGTTGATCCGCGACAACCTCGACCGCGCGCCGATGTACAGTGGTCAAATTCACGGGAGTGGCCCGCGGTATTGTCCCAGTATCGAGGATAAGATCGTCAAGTTTGCCGACAAGGATCGCCATCAACTGTTCCTCGAGCCGGAGGGGCGCGACACGCTCGAGGTCTACGTCAATGGTGTTTCGACCAGTTTGCCGCGCGACGTGCAGGACCAGATGTTTCGCCTGATCCCGGGTTTGGAAAAGGCGCAGATCATGCGGTATGGCTACGCGGTCGAGTACGATTTTTGCCCGCCCGATCAATTGCGGCCGACACTCGAGACAAAATCAGTGGCTGGCCTCTACTTTGCCGGGCAGATCAACGGGACGACCGGTTACGAGGAGGCGGGTGCTCAGGGCTTGATGGCCGGGGCCAACGCCGCCGGTCGCCTCAAGGGCGAGGCGGACTTTATTCTCGACCGGGACGTGGGCTACATCGGTGTCCTGATCGATGACCTGGTCACCTGCAGCGTCGATGAACCGTATCGGATGTTTACCAGCCGGGCCGAGTACCGCTTGTTGTTACGGCAGGACAACGCCGATCGCCGCCTGACCCCCCTCGCCTACCAGGCCGGCCTGGTCGATGCGGAACGGCACCAGGGGCTGGTCGAGAAAGAATCTCAGATCGAACAGGCGAAACGGCAACTCGATGAGAATCGCGCCGGTGAGATCACGTTGGCCAAGCTGTTGCGGCGGCCTGAAACGGAGTGGGCTGACCTGGTCGCGCATTTGCCTGATCTGGAACAGGCCTCGGCGGCCGTTCGGCAACAGGTCGTCTACGACGTCAAGTACGAAGGGTACATTACGCGGCAGCAGACCACGATCGATCGGCACAAGCGCTTGGCCGACAAGAAGATCCCGGACAGCTTTGACTACCAGGCCCTGACCCATTTGCGAAGTGAAGCGAAAGAGAAACTGACCCGCTTCCGCCCGACCAGCATCGACCAGGCGGGCCGCATCAGTGGGATCACGCCGGCCGATATCGCCATGATCATGTTGCACCTGGAGGGGAAAGCGGAGACGACCCGCCCATAATGTGCCGCGTCTTACTGCGGTACTGCCGTCGATGGTGAATTTTGACACATGTCGTCGTGAATGTTTCGGTTAGAATGAGTAAGATCGTTTCGTGGTACCTACGCTTCCTCGTTCCGTGAATTGATTTGATGAAAACTGTTTGCCGATGGTTGATTTCTGACCCCCGCGATACGTTGGTCAACGTGTTGGGTTGGCCTTGTCTGATCGGGTTGGGGCTGCTTTTACTCTGGGCGGAGCCAGCTGGAAGATGGGTCGAAGGTCAGGATGCGGCTGACGCTGGCCGTTTCGCGGATCCCGTTCCGGTAATGGAAGAAATAAACCTTGTTGCGTTTCAGTTCCTTCCTGATATGCAGGAGAAGGACACGGAGAAGGATCAGGAGAAGGATCAGGAGAAGGATCAGGAGAAGGATCAGGAGAAGGATCAGGAGAAGGATCAGGTCTTGGGACGGGACTGGGTAACGGCCGGGCGAGAGCGAAGGGACTCAATTCCTTCCAATGTCGTTCCCATGGAAAAGCGTTGGAAGATCGACCACGGGGCGGAGAATATCTCGCAGTATGCCAAGCAACTCAGTTTCTTGGGACTGGATATTGGGATTGTCCAAAGGACGTCTCCTGAAATCATCCGGCTTCGGGACGTGGGGGGTAAGCCACAGGTGATCGAGTCGAAACGAGCCAAGGAGAGGACGACACTCTGGTTCACTCATGCCAACGAGAAGTTGACAGGCTGGGACGAAACCTTGGCCAGGCAGAATGGTGTTGATCTGGAGGATCGCTTCACGGCACTGTTCTATTCGACGAAAAACCGTGCCATGCTGCGGCAGATGGAAAGCGCCTATCTCGAAGCCTTCGGATGGAAGTTGTCGGAAGTACAGCAGACCCGCTTCAAGATTGTCCCGGTAGAAGACCGTTTCGAGTTTCGCTTGATTGGAATCCGTTGGCGAGAGCCACCCCTTCCCTAGCGCCCTAACGGGCAGGGATCCATTCTGGCGGCTGGAAATCCTGTGGCGGATCAGGCTTGAGTAGCCGTTGACAGGAAACAGGAAACAGGAAACGGGAAACGCTCCCTATTTTTGTTCCGTCTCCGCTGGGACATCGGCAACGCGGGTCCCGAGACGGAATGGATTCTGTCGAAACAGATGTTCGTCGGTCAGGGGAATGGTTGATTCCGACAGGAGTTTCTTTTCCTCGGGACTTAGGCGACTGCCGGCAAACCGGGTGCCGTCGTAGATCGTCCCTTTCTGGAAAGGGCCGGCGCCGAACCACCAGGAATTTCGGCTGGTGCTCTCCGACTTGGCAACGCCCGACTGCCAGATTGGCTGCATGCTCTCGCGCTCGTAGGCAAACACCATCACCTTGGCGATCCCCTGTTGGGCATCGAGCCGGGCAAACGATAATTCGGGCAAGGCGGGCAACAGCGGGGCGCTGGTCAATGCGGCTGCGGCCGTGGCAATCTGCCCCGTTTGTTGCTGGGGCATGCCGTAGGAAATTTCGTGACCGTCGGTCCCCAGGGCGCCAACACGGGGTTCGACGATGATCTCGGCCTTTTCCCGTTGGTCCTGAATTTTACAACGGGCAGCCGTCAGTTGTTGTCTCAGCGAACTGATGATGTAGTCTGAGTTGACGAACCCGATTCCCCGCACAGGTCGTAAATAGGTTGTATCGAGGAAGACGGAGCGGTTGGAAAGGTGACTGAAATCAATCCGATTGATGGCCGAGTCGACGGCGTCCGACATCAACAGCTGCTCGGTGGCTATCCGTTGCGTGGTCGTACCACAGCCAAACAGGCAGACTGCCGGAAGCAGCAACAGGGCGCGGAGCCATCCGGTCTGTGGGCGCCGCGCGTGGTTTTGATGTCGAAACGTGTTCATTCGTGTCATCCGGAATGGACCGACGTATCAGCTGACCGCTTGGAAGCAGGCTGGACGGCCGTTCTTGGGGCGGCGAATCGTAGCGAAATTCCCGACCGGCAGAAAGGTCTTCATCAAAGTTTTTCGAGTGCCTTTAACAAAATAGCGAGCAGCTCCCTCTTTTGGCGAACTGGGTAAAGCGAGTGATTCCGGAAAAAGCATGGGAGGGTGCGTGTTACGGATGAATCACTTTGCAGATGTTCCATCTTACGGATGGTCTCAACTCGACCTCTCTCCTGCCTGTTGACCACAAGCCGCCACTTGACAAAAAAAAGTAACAACTGCTAGCTGGAATTGAGTAACCTGTTGAATTTGAAGGGTTTGCGACGTTTCAATCAATCTTGACCGACTTCGTAGGACAGATATAATCCGGTCACATTGGCAATTTCGGCAAACTTGGAAGTGGTGGTCGAGATTTTCAATTGGAAGGACGCAGTAATTTGAAGCGTCTGCGTATTTATCACAAGTCTCTCAAATCAAGGTTTGATAGATCGATCCAGACAATGAGGTTTGGACGTGATGGCTCACAAGGAATTGGTCTCAACAACGAGCTGCACGCCTGACCACCTAAGGAGAGGATGGTTTCATGACTTCCAAGAATGTCTTTACGACGGGTGAAGCAGCCAAGATTTGCAAGGTCAGCCAGCAAACCATTATTCGCTGCTTCGATAATGGATCGCTAAAAGGTTTTCGTGTACCCGGCAGTCGATTTCGACGCATTCCACGGGACCAGCTCTATATATTCATGAAGGAAAACGGGATTCCGACCGATGCCCTGGAAAGTGGCAAACGGAAACTGTTGATCGTTGATGACGACGTCGAGCTGGTAGAACTGATGGTCGATGTTTTCGCCCGGGATGGTCGTTTTGACTATAAATCAGCCAATAACGGGTTCGATGCGGGCATGATGGTCAAGGAATTCCGGCCCGACCTGGTGATCCTGGATGTCATGCTGCCGGATATCAACGGGAAAGAGGTATGCCAACGGGTGCGTAGTGATCCCACCATGTCTTCGGTGAAAATCATCTGCATTTCCGGGATGGTCGAACAGGACAAGATCGCCGACCTGCGGGCAGCCGGGGCGGATGATTTCATGCACAAGCCGTTTACCGTGGAAAAACTGCTGGAACGAGCTTGCGAAATGTTGGAAATCGAGGCGGTCACGGGTACCTAGGTAGTCTGGCGGTATCCTGTCAGGGCGGAATCAAGCTTGTGCCAATTCGCCCGCTTTGGGATAAACCCGAACAAATAGAGCGTACCTATCAACGGTACGCTTTTTTTATGCAGCGGTGACCGGTGCCCCGCAATTATTGGAATATGTAACCCTCACTGACCGTTAGACCTGGCCCTTCATGTACCTGTTACCCGCCATTCAGATCGAGGAAGCCGAGATCAGGTTACCCTGCTCTGCCCTGGATCTTTTGCGAATGGGCGCTCAGGTTTGCGAACCCATGGCGGATCAGCATTCCCCCGTCACGGGACATGCCATTGCGGCAGCGCTACCGGGGACGGGGGATCACCCGGTGCTGTTTGACAGCCCGGCGCTGTTGTGGTTTGCCCTGTCGCATTGCCGCGAGAAAGCGGATGGGCCAAACCGATGGGAAGATCTGAACGATTGGTCGAACCAGTATCTGCTACCGCTCCTTCGGTCGGTCGTACCTGTGACGGAGACTTGCGATTTCCCTGACTGGGATCAGCAGAAACATCGGATCGCGCTGAGGCATCGGCGTTTCCTGTATCAACCCGGTCCCAAGCGACTGGTCAAATTCCTGCAGGAAGTCTCCCGGGGCCAGGGAGTTCCACTCAGCAAACGGGCCTGTGCTGACTGGCTGGCAAAATCGGAGTTGGATATGGACCGTCTACCGGGCATGCCGGAAACCGGATCAGCCCGTATTTTGCGCGTGGATGAACTGATTGAATCCTCCTATTACCGTTCGCCTTCCGCGTTCGGGTTCGCCCCGACGTGGACCATCCTGCAAGGTTTTGCACAATTGGCTTTTGATTTTGAAGATCGACTCAGGCTGGAAAAACTCAAGTCCATGAAGCAGTTGGCCTACGGAGCGAGTCACGAAGTGAACAATCCTCTGGCCAATATTGCCACCCGGGCGGAGACGCTTATTCGCAGCGAATCGAACCCGGAAAGACGGCGCCTTCTTTCGGTGGTGCATGCTCAATCGATGAAGGCCCACGACATGATTGCCGACATGATGCTGTTTGCCCATCCTCCTCCCATGCAGATGGAAACATGCGACCTGGCAAAACTGACTCGCCAGCTGTTGGATGAAATGGCAGACGAACTCCGAACCTCAGATATTGAGGTGCTGATTCGTAGCTATCCAGGTGTCAGAATGGTCCCGGTGGACCCGACCCATTTTGCCGTGGCGATCAAGGCGCTACTGCGAAACTCGATCGAGGCGATCGGCTCGGCTGGCCAGATCCGGGTTCGACTGTTCCGCGAATCGACCGATTGGCTCGGTTTGTCGGTGGTGGATAACGGTCCGGGTGTCAGTCCGGACCAAGCTGATCATCTTTTTGATCCTTTCTATTCCGGCCGCGAGGCCGGCCGGGGCCTGGGATTTGGCCTCTCCAAGGCGTGGCGGATTATTCGAGAGCACGGCGGGGAAATTTTCTGCGATGATTCCTGTCAAAACGGTGGAAAATTTGAAATCCGCCTGCCGGTTACTCATAAATCGCTGAGCCGAATTGACATTGCCCGTGCAGCGTAAAGAATAAGTTGCTTCATGAGGGTCTTTTGACCCGGACGATTGTCGCATGGAGCCAAGATGTCATCGAATCCCGCCACGTTGGAACCGCCACGGTACAGTGTCTCGCTGTGGGCTGCCTTGTTTCCGGTGGCCGTACTGATCGCCCTGTTGATTATCAACGTCGTGATTTACGGCGACGGGGCGACGGCCGGGCCGAACCAGATCGCCTTGTTGATGGCGGCAGCAGCGGCGGCCGTAGTTGGCAGGATCTGCCGCATCAGCTTCCAGACAATGATGAACGGGATCGTCAACAGCCTTGGCTCGGCGCTGGGCGCGATGTTGATCCTCTTGTTGATCGGCTCGCTGGCCGGCACCTGGCTGATCAGCGGGGTGGTTCCCGCCATGATTTACTACGGGCTCGAGATCCTGGATCCGCAGGTTTTTCTGGGTGTCACGGTGATCATCTGTGCGATCGTCTCGATCGCCACCGGTAGCAGTTGGTCTACCATCGCCACTGTCGGGGTCGCCCTGCTGGCAATCGGTCGGGCGCTGGGTATCAGTGAAGGGCTGGTGGGAGGTGCCATCATTTCGGGCGCCTACTTTGGCGACAAGATTTCTCCATTATCCGATACGACCAACCTGGCCGCTGCCATGGCGGGAACCGAGTTGTTTACCCATATCAAGTACATGTTGTGGACGACTGTCCCCAGTATTGTGATTACCCTGATCATCTTTTTCTGGATCGGTTTTGGTGCCGAGACACAGCCTGTTGACCAGACCAATACCATGGCCCTCTCGGAGGCGATCAACGAGAAGTTCTACTTGACCCCAATCCTGTTTTTTGTACCGGCTGCCGTTCTGCTGATGGTTATCCTGAAAATCGATGCCGTGGTCGCGCTGTTTGTGGGGACGATCCTGGGAGGGATTTGCGCGGTTGTGTTCCAGCCTGCCATTGTGACGGAAGTGGCCAACCTGCCAGATGTCTCTGTGACGCGGATGGTCGATGGTCAGGAGGTGACCGAAACGGAACCGGCGAGTTACCTGGAAAGCAGCTACGTGGCGGTGGTGAACGCTATGTCGGTAGAGACCAGTATCGACTCGGAGGACGAGTTTGCCCGTGACCTGTTGAGTGCGGGCGGGATGAACGGGATGTTGAACACGATCTGGTTGATCGTGACGGCGATGTGTTTTGGCGGGGTGATGGAAGCCTGCGGCCTGTTGCAGCGGATCACGATGCCGCTGGTTCGACTGGCACGCACCACTGGTTCGTTGATTGCCACCACGGTTGCCAGTTGCCTGTTTGTCAATGTGACCGCCTCGGACCAGTACCTGGCAATCGTCGTCCCGGGCCGGATGTTTCGCAAGACGTACCGCCAACGCAAATTGGCGCCCCAGGTGTTGAGCCGAACCCTGGAGGATTCCGGTACCGTGACCTCGGTGCTGATCCCCTGGAATACGTGTGGCGCCACGCAAGCGGCCATTTTGAATGTCCAGACGATCGTCTATGCCCCGTACTGCTTCTTCAATCTGATCAGCCCCGTCATGACGATGCTGTTCGGCTGTTTCGGGCTTTTCATTGCCAAGCTGCAGGGAGATGAACCGGAGGAAGTGGACCTGACCCGCACGGATCATTCGGACGAATAAATCGCTTTTTGCTCGATATTCCATGGGCTCTGCAATCTGTCGACCAGCGAGCTAGCAAACCCGTTCAGTCCGGATCCGTTTTTCCGTTGGCCCGTTCGGCCGAATCTGCTATTTCATGCCTGCCACCAGCCGGGATGCGACGATTGAACCTGCCTTGGCAGGCAGGGTTGAATCACTCATGCCAGCGGACTCGTTCCAGGAACCGGCGGCAAAACGTCATTTTTACGAACCCTGGCGGTTCGGATTGCGTTGTAGCCCTGAAGAGTGCTCACCTGAACAAGGAACCGGAAAAAATGCCAAGTTGCACCTTTCAAGTTCGATCGTTCCTCATCTTGTCTGCCGCGATCGTGTTGGCCTTGCCGGTTTCCGGGCTGGCCCAACAGCGACCGACTGCTGCTTCGCAGGAGTACCGTTTCGCTTCCTCTCCGCTTCCAGGTGGGGGAAAAGTTACCAGTCAATCCGTTCCCGGGAATCCGGGCCAGGTCCTGACGACTGTTTCGGGTCTCCCGGTTCCCCAATCGCAGGGAGCTGTGCCAACAATCGTTCCCACTTCGGGAAGAGACGAGAACGTATTGAACCGATTGCCGGCTGTGAACCCGGGTCCGCGCAATGTCAATTTCCAGTCACCGACTCTGGGAATGGGGCCGAGCCGCCCTCGACCGGTGATTGACGATTGTCAATGCAAGGCCACCGAGCCGACCGCCTACCAGGCCGTTCCGGGGTTATTGCCTGCTTCCTCGACCAATGCGGGCGTCGACACTGCCCGCTACGCCCTGTCCACCAACGAGCCGGCGACGTCAGGCACCTTGTTCGAGCCGACACGTTACCAGAATCTCCCGCCGGGCACCTACTTGGGGAAAAGTCTGTTTGGAAAGTCGCAGGCTTATGTCGATGGGGAACCGATACGGAATATTTTCCGCTTCATTGCCTTTTAGGGTTATCGACTGCGGGTCGATGGAAAACGTTTCACCCTCCGCAAGGGTTGCGCCCTGGGTTTAAATCGCAGGCGTCACAGAATGGACATTGCCGGGGATTGGTCTCCTCGTTCTCATCCGCTTCGTCACTGCGGTAGCCGATCGTTTCACGCCAGCCGCAATTCAGGCACTTCAACTCGTAGGCATGGATGGTCAGTTCCTCGGATTCGAAGAAGTTGTACTTGCATTTCAAGTCACAACCCTCCAGGTCGTTGGGGCATTGGCTGGCATCGGGCTTTAAAGGTCTCAATTTTTTCCTCTCGGAATTCAGGCGGTGGGCAATGGTCACCCGGTCCTGCTTTTACTGTATAATCCAACGATCATGTTAACAGGTTTGGCGAGTGTTCGCTGACCGCGATTCTGTCCCGTTTCTGATTCAGGTGGTTGAAATGTTTCCTCGCCTTGCGATTTTGATCAGTTTATTTGTTTCCGGAAATGTTCTGGCGGAGGTGCCAGAAAATACTTCTGCGCCGGAAGACGATGGTTGGACCACCCTGTTCAACGGGAAAGACCTCGATGGTTGGACGCAGAAAAACGGGACCGCTACCTACGAAGTGGTGGATGGCACGGTCAAGGGAACGACCTCGGAGGGGAGTCCCAACTCGTTTCTTTGCACGAAGCGGGAATACGGTGATTTCGAACTGCAATTCGAAGTGAAAGTTCACAACAAGCTTAACTCGGGCGTGCAAATTCGCTCGCAAACGAAGGATAAACCGAACGGTCGCGTCAACGGGCCGCAAGTCGAAATTGAAGCAGGCCCTGGACAGGCAGGCTTGATTTACGGGGAAGCCTCGGGTGGCTGGATGTCGGCCCCGGAGAAGCACAAGGCAAAGCATGAACACTTCAAGAATGGTCAGTGGAACTCGTATAAAGTGATTGCCAAGGGGCCGCGCATTCAGACCTGGATCAATGGCGAACCGGTGGAAGATCTAGTCGATGAAGAGAAGTTCAAGTCCCACCCCAAAGGGTTCATCGGTCTGCAAGTACACGGGATTGGCAAGAAACAGGGGCCGTTCTCGGTTCAATGGCGCAATATCAAGATCCGGGAGATCGGGGACTGACAGGCTCGTTTTCCAGCGGTGTGACTTGCTTGCCGCGGTGTCGGGCGCGGTCGATCGTCAACAGGATAGCGGGTAACAGGAACAGGTCGGCCAGTAGGGCGACGACCAACAGCATGGCGATGGTCGAGGCAAATCGGGTCAGTACGTACAGGCCACTGAAATAGGCGCAGAGCATTCCGGCACAGCTGATCAACGTGGTGTGTAACATGGCTGGCCCGCATTGCCCGATCGCCTGGCCGAGCGCCGGTGAAACACGCCACCACCGCCCCCCGAAATCCCGAAATCGGATCAGGAAATGGGAGGTGTCGTCCACGGCGATTCCGAGCGCTACGCTGGCCGTCATGGCGATGGCCAGGTCGACCGGTCGGGCCGTCCATCCCAGGATGCCAAATACCAGCAAGGCAGGCATGACGTTCGGGATCATGGCGACCAGCCCCAGGCTCACCGAGCGGAGTACGATGATCAACAAGGGGGTAATGATCAGGAAGGCGAGCAGAAAATTCTTGAACAGGTCGACCAACAACGTTTCCTGGGCATGGTGAAACAGGAATGTTTTTCCCGAGAAGAGGAATTCCGGGGGTCGGAAACGGGGGTGCTCACCTGCATAAGCGACCGCCTGAGCTTGGGCGACCTGGCCTACCGATTGGGCCAACTCGTCGAAATTGCTTTGGCGGGTGAAGGGAAACCTCAAGCTGATCCGCCACATTTCGCGATCCCCCGACACTTTCAAGAACAGACCGTCGGCCAGGGAGTCTCTCTGTGATTGGAGCTTCCTGCGAAAAATGGTCCGTTTGACCAGGCCTGGGCCGGTCAATGATTTAGGTTCCCGGGGCAGGTAGTTCAGCAGGGAATGGGCAACGTCGACGGTTTCCAGGCGGAGCCAGGCGGTTTGCAGGCGACGGATGTACCGGTAACGTTGGACAAAATCGTCCGGGTCGGCACCGTGGAAAATGACGATCGCCTCGGTCTGGTCGAGCGGTCCGAGTTGACGTTCCAGGTCCGCCAGGCCTTGCACCACGGGTGAGCCGGGCTCAAAGAAGCCATCCACTTCGACGCTGGCCCGCAGTTGCCACAGTCCGGCCAGCCCCAGTGCGATGGCACACATCCCGCCGGTGACTACCCACCAGCGGTGCCGATCAATCCGGTTCAAGCAGGCGATCCAAAGGAAGCTGCCCTGTTGGTTGCGGGACAGTCTTTGCAAACCGGGCTGACCCAGACGGGCCAACAGCCAGGGGATTACGATCAGTTGAAAGGCCAGGGAAAATAACACACCTGCGGCGCAGAAAAAACCGAAATCACGAATGGCCGGGAAATTGCTGCGGGTCAATGTGAGCATCCCGATTGCGGTCGTCGAGGTGGAGATGGCACACGGCTTCCACCCGGTGCGCAGTAATTGCCAGGGATCTCCTATCGACTCCAGGTTGTAGCGGATCAGATGCAGACAGCCCGAGATGGTCAGGACAAATGTCAGGATCGGGATAATGGACGAAAGGCCTCCCAGTTTGGCGCCCCAGATCGGAATGAAGGCCACGCTGCAGCCGGCCGCCAGGGCGGCGGTGGCAAAGACGATAAGCGTCAGCACCAGGTTCCGGAGACAGAGCATGGCGATCAATGTGGCCACCACGATCCCGGGAACCAGCATCTTGAGAAAGGCCTGTTTAATTTGTCGATCAAAGTAGTTCGCCAGGTAAGGGTAGCCACCGATCGCCATCGTGGAGCGATCGAGGCCGGGAAATTCGTCGATGGTTTGCCACAGCCCCTCCATGAAGGTCCCTCGATCATCGGTGCCCTGCGAATTGAGTTCGACAACCAGGCAGGTCCTGCGGGGATCCTCCAGCCCGAAAAAGACGCCCCGCAGCGCGGCGATGGCCTCTCTCCGTTGGAACCCGAGCTCGGACTCCATCCGCTGTAGCGCCTCGTCTCCCGTAATCACCCGTTCGATCAGAGGGGCGGAATCCGAATCCCGGATCTGGTCGGCCAATTGTTCCAGTACCGGATTGCCGAGGGTACAACCGGGCCATGTTAAAACAATGAAATCATCCGAGGCAAAGTTCGCCTGGAACAATTCATACGCATCCCGGGCCGAGGATTGGTCGGGAAGCCAGCTCATGACGTCCTCGGTATTGGTCTCGATACGGCTCAAACCGAATCCGAGGATCAGCATGACCAGGACCAGGAAACCGGCAGCTGCCAAATCGAATTGGTGCAGTCGATTTCGGTTATCGGTCGTCATCGGTCATCAAGTATCGAGTTGGGCGGAACAGGGCGATGGCCGTCCGGTGGTTGTTAGCGCGCCGGACGGGCATCTGGAAAAGGTAGCTGGCATCGATCAAAAACCACCGGGGCTGATGAACTTCGGCATCAATTCAAAGCCCTTTGGGAACTCCAGTTCCGATGCCGTGGCGGTCGACTCCGAGTAGTCGACGGCGGCATCGGGTGTGACGTCAGAGCCACAGACGGCAAATGGGACGTCGCCATGGCTGTGTGTCTTGGTGTCCAGTAAGGTCGGGTGATCAGGCGTGACCAGCATTCTCCAGGCATCCATTGTTTCCAGCTTTTCAAGTAGCGGGCCGACAATCGCCTGGTCAATTTCCTCCAGGGCCTTCACTTTACTGGCAACATTGCCCTCGTGCGAGGCTTCGTCGGGTGCTTCGATATGGACACAGACCAGGTCGAATTGATCGAGTGCATCGATGGCGTGCTCCCCCTTGGCCCGGTAATCGGTATCGGTGTAACCAGTCGCCCCGGGAACTTCGATGCGCTGCCAACCGACCAGTGTGGCCAGGCCCCTCAACAGGTCGACTGCCGTAATCATCGCGCCCCGTATCTGGTACAAGGATTCAAATGACTCGAGTTCCGGGCGCCGTCCCAATCCCCACAGCCAGAGGTTGGTGGCGGGTCGCTTCCCAGCCTCGACCCGGTTCTGATTGACGGGGTGATCGGCAAACCAGCCGACGCTTTGACTCATCAGCTCCGATAGCACGTCGCTGCCAGGCCCCCGCGGGAAATGATCCGCCACCGCCTTGTCTGTCAGATCGTGCGGTGGCGTGGAGCGTGTTTCATTGGAAAAGGGTGCTTCGGATCCGCGGTACAGTAACAGGTTGCGGTAACTCACCCCCGGCACAAACTCGAGGGCCGAGTCCTGGACCTGTTCGGTCACCGTCTGCAGGAGCTCGCGGGCCTCGCTGGACGAGATATGCTCGGCCGTAAAATCCTGCATCACCTGGTCGATGATCGTGACCAGGTTGCAGCGGATCGCCCAGTCCTCCGGTCCGAGTTCAATTCCCTGGGCCGCGGCCTCCAGGGGTGCCCTGCCGGTAAAGTACTGGTTGGGGTCGTAGCCCAGCAGGCTCATGTTGGCGACGGCCGAACCGGCAGTCAGGTGGGCGGGTGTGTGGTTGGCGCGACCGACCTGGCCACGGCTCGCCACGGAATCCATCGAGGGCAAACGGGCTGCCTGCAAGGGTGTCAGACCATCCAGTTCCGATTGCGGTTGGTCGGCGCAACCGTCCGGAATCACAATCACATATTTCATAAATATCCCATCCGTTGGGTGAAGCAGGAATCAAATCCGATTTGGTTCAGTCGAGAATCCTCAATCGTTCGGTGCCCGCAAAGACGCACGATAGTTTTTCGATTTCCGCCACAGCCTTGTTGACATTTCTTTCCAACGAGGCGCGCGTCATGATGACTACGGGTACGACGCCATCGTCCTCGTTATCGGCGGTATGCTGAAATACGGAAGCGATCGAAATCTCCTCATCGCCCAGCAACCCGGCCAATTGCCCCAGGACGCCCGGTTCATCCCGCACGTTAAACCGCAGGTAAAATTGGCCGCGCAGATCACCGGGATCTGCCATTTCAACCCGGGGCACTCCCTCGGACCATAATTCCAGTGTCTTGAACGTCAGGGCTGTCCGGCCGACGGCTGTGTCAATCATGTCCGCCACGACCGCCGAAGCGGTTGGCATTCGACCGGCGCCCTGACCGTGAAAAAAGACCGGTCCAACGGCATCTCCCACGACGCTGATCGCGTTGAAATTTTCTCGTACCTCGGCGAGCGGTTTTCCGACTTCCACCAGCATCGGTGTTACCGTCAGTTGCAAACCTTGATCCGTATTGAGCGCGAAGGCGATCAACTTGATCCGGTATCCGAGTTGGCCGGCATAGTTCATGTCGGTTTTATCCAAGGTGTCGATGCCGCGGCGGGGAATCTCGTTCCAGCGGACCCGGGCACCAAAACCCAGGTGCGCCAGGATCGCCAGTTTCTGGGCGGAATCGGAACCGTCGACATCCTGGGTCGGGTCCGCTTCGGCAAACCCGAGTTGCTGGGCCCGGTGAAGCGATTTTTCATAGGGCTGGTTGTTCTGTTGCATCCGGGTCACCACAAAATTGCTGGTCCCGTTGAGGATGCCACGCAGCGAAGTTACCTGGTTGGCCGAGAGACATTGACTGATGTTGGTAATGATCGGGATTCCACCTGCCACCGAGGCTTCAAAGGCAATACTGCGACCCAGCTGGCGGGCTCGATCGAACAACTCGGGCCCATGTTCGGCTAACAGCGCCTTGTTGGCGGTGACGATGTCTTTTCCCCCTGCCAACAGTTGCAACATGATCGAGCGTGCCGGCTCAATGCCGCCGATCAACTGGGCGACCACTTTGACGTTGGGATCCGCGATGACTCGCTGGAGGTCGTCTGTCAGAAGCCCATCAGGTAACTGGGCATCCCGTTCCCGGGAGAGATCCCGCACGACCACGTGGGAGAGCCACAATGTGCGTCCCGCATGCCGCGCTGTCCGGTCCCCATGGTCCAGCAGCAACCGTGCCACACCACTGCCAACCGTTCCCAGTCCGACAATCGCAACTTCGGTTTTTTCCATGATGAGGCAATTCCAAGTCAGTGGGCCGGATGAACCCGTTACGTTGGCCCTGTCGAGCATCGAGTCGAAGACAGGGTCTCGGGTAGGGTGAAAATCACGGATACCTGCTCCCGATTATTCCAGCCCTGCCCGGTTGTGCCTAGGTAGGATCGTCCCCCCGTGGCAGCGGCCACCTCAATCGGGTTCATCCGGGGCCGGGACCGACCCGTTTCGTCGTGCTAACAGGCCGGAAGTCATGGCAGGGTTCTTGTCAAATCGAGGGGAACGGATTTAAATGGTGGATCATTCAACAAAACATCGTGCCGGGAGATCGGCGCGATCGATTGAGGACGGATGGCTGAGTCTGGTTTAAGGCACCGGTTTTGAAAACCGGCGTACCTTTACGGGTACCGGGGGTTCGAATCCCTCTCCGTCCGCTGCCGGGGTCCGGATCTCGAGGCGCCTCGAGCATCTGTTTTCCCAGAACCGGTGCAAGCGGCAGGCCTGGTGTTGGGATCCTGGTGACTTCTCACCCCCGCAGCATCCTGTTACGGCGGATGCAGTAAATTGATTTCTGGGCGCAGAGCGCCAAAACGTTTGAAATCTTGATCCATCAGGTTGTGTTTGCGGATTTCCAGGGTTTCCAGTGATGGGAAATGCTCGCTTAGACTCAACAGACCGGATGCCGTGATCTGCTTGGATTCGACGTATAGGAACTTTAGTTTTTGCAATCGGCCCAAGGTGACCAGGTTTTCACCGGAAAGCTGGCTGTTGGTCATTCGCAGGCTGGTCAGACCTTTCATTGCGGCGATCGCGGGCAACGCCTCTTCATCCAGTCGTTTCATGTTGATCGTCAGGTGATAAAGATTTTCGAGCTGGCTCAGCGAGGCAAGTCCTTTTTTCGTGACGTCCGATTCCGGCAGAACGAGAACCTCCAGCGAGTCAATTTTTGCCACATGTTTCGCCCCTTCATCACCGAGCGTTCGGGGCGCGTAGAGAGTCTTGAGGTTGGGCAATTGAGCGAGGGCTGGCAGATGCTCGTCACCCACTCTGGCCGTTTCAATATTGAGCGAAGTTAATTTTTTGAGCCGTGCGACATGCTCGAGAAAAACACCTTCGGTTTGCTTGGCAGCCCGAATATCAAGGTGGACCAAATCCTTCAACTGGGGGAGGAACTTCAGGTTCCCGTCCTGGAAGGAGCCTCCCAGGCTGAGTCGTTCCAGTTGTCGCAGGGCGGCCAGGTGACGCAGCGCATCCGGATCGACACGGACGTAGGCGATATCCAGTGAACGGAGTTGTCCAAACCGGCTCAACAGTTGCGTGTCGCGCTGATCGAATGTCGGGTACGTCCCAATTCCAGCTCGACCTGCCGGGGAGTGCTGGTTGGAATGAAACCTGAATTCCTGAACGTTGGCGCCCAGGAGCTGTTTGAGGTATTCGTACTTGTAGCAAAATCCGAAGACAAATGTGACAGGCCCGCTAATGGAACGAACCGACTGCAATTGATCGGGTGGGCGATCCCAGGAGTCTTCGAGATAGACGACGGTTCGGTTTCCGGATTCTTCGACCCGGATCCCAGCGGTTTGAAGCGCCGAGGTAACGTCGGCATCGGGCGTTAGGGCTGTCGGGTTGACCGACAAGCTTTGTAGTTTGAATAGCTGATTTTCCAGTTCGGGAAACCTCCTGGGATCGAGGGCCAGTAATCTTCGGCTCAGACCGTAACGATCCGGCGGTTCCACGTTTGCAAAGGGCTCAGATTCGATCAACCGCATCAGGATTCGATAGCAGCGAGTTCGGATTTCCAGGTTGTCGGGATGGTCAAGATACTGACCGAGGACCGGTTCGACTGCTTTCGACTGTTGGGCAATCAGGCCGGCCGTAGCAGTTTGGCGCTTGTGGAAGTCTGGCGAGTCGAGCCATTGAACGAGTTGTCCCGGTGTAGGGAGAGGATCGGTTGACTGGCCGGCGACGAATCCGTTGGCCAGCAGCCATACGCCTAACAGTAAAAGGGTGAACAGGGTTCTCTTCATCTTGTCTAGCCAACGACGTTCCTGAAATCGTGTCCGTTTTCCAAACCGGCGATCGACTTGCATCTTACGATTTTTTTCCCGGATCGACCAACGGCTTAGGCCGATCGTCCTTGTCGAGACCAAAGTTTGCCTCGGGAGATCGACCAACGGAAACCGGGTTGGCTGCTGGTAAGTCTCCCACGTTCATTCTAAGGTGGACGCTGGAAAACAGAACGGTCCTTGGGTGGAACGATGAAAAAACATACTGACTGGCGCGCTTTTGGCCGAGGTTTATCTGGGGGCTGCGCGGTGCGATCCGTTTGTTGGAACGCCTCGCTCCTGCTCATTCTCTTCACGCCCTGGGTCAGCCGGGCGCAGACCATTGATGTCTGGGTCGGGAGTAGTCGGGCGGGTATTTATCATTTGACACTCGATACGGAGAAGGGAACCCTCAGCCAGCCCGAGCTCGTCAGTCCAACGAAGGGCGCCGGATTTCTGGCCCTCCATCCGGATGGGAATGTGCTCTATGCCACCAGCCGTGAGAAGGGTGGCGGAGTCACTGCGTTCTCACTCGATCGGGAAGTGGGCGAAGCGGCAACCGGAACGGGAGTTCTGACACCGCTGGGAACCTTGTCGACCGGTGACGGTGGCGCCGCCTGTATTGCTGTGGATCAGACGGGAAGTGTCCTGATGTCGGCGCAGTATGGTGGGGGATCGGTCACGACCTACCGGCTGGATGGGACGGGCAACCTTCTGCAACGTGTGCAGACAGTTGAGCATGGCCAGGGATCGGGGGTTCACGAGAAACGCCAGGCTACGGCCCACCCGCACTGGGTGGGAACGAGTCCCGACAATCGCTTCCTGGCAGTTCCCGATCTGGGAATGGATCAGGTCGTCGTTTACGAATTGGAGACGGAGAGCGGCGAGGTCAAGTTGCATTCGAGGGTTGATTTGCCACCCGGTTCGGGCCCCAGGCATATGAAATTCCATCCAGATGGGCAATACGCGTTTGTCCTGAATGAACTGACGCTGACCCTGGCTGTTTTTCAATATGAACCGGCTACCGGTAGGTTCGAGCAGAGCCAGCTGGTCGAAACGCTGCCTGAACGCCTGAAGGATAAACATCTCAACTCGGCGGCCGAGGTGCGGGTCCATCCGAGTGGGCGTTTCATCTACACCTCGAATCGTGGTCACGATTCCATTTCTGTGTTTTCGTTTGACCGCCAAACAGGAAAGGTCAAGCTGGTTGAAAGGGAGTCGGTGCGGGGAGCCTGGCCCAGGAATTTCAATATTGACCCTTCCGGGAAATGGCTGATCGCCGCCGGTCAACATTCCAACACGCTGGCCCTGTTCGAGATTGACCAGGAATCGGGAGAGTTGATCTATGCGCGGCAGTTGGTTAACGCGACTGCCCCGATCTGCGTCCTGTTTGAGCCGGAATAACGGTGGATCTCTCGCTCAAGGTCGCTCAGGGTTGCAAGCGCCTTGGCTCAGCTTATTGACTGGGCGGCGTGGCTGGCGGCAGCGGCAAATTCATCGTGGCACTGTTGTCCGACAATTCCGCGATGTAGTGCTTGAGCAGACCGTAGGTCGACTGGAATTTTGGCTGTTTTGCCAAGGCGGCGTACTTGGGATCCGTGCGGACGGTATCGAACCGCGCCAGGCTCGTTTTCAAAGCAGCCAGTGAAGGGTGCCCGGAGGCCTGGAAAACGCCGGCTGGCAAAGCCAGATAGCTCTGCCAGCTCGGGTCGAGAATTTCGTACAGCTCAGGGGCAAATTTCGCCAGCTCGTCGCGCACGTGGTCCGTTTCCGGCTTGGCGTATTGCTGAGCCAGAACCGGGTTAACCGGCGCGAGCTGGGTCGAGGCAGGGACCGCGGGAACTGCAGGAACCGTTTGTGCCGGGGCTTGGGCGACAGCCGTTTCCGTGTAGGGAACGACTTGTTGCACGAGTTGCTTGGCCGCTTCGGGAACCACTACCGGTGCTCCGGGTGTGGGCGAGCGGTAGTACTCGGCATTGGCCATCGTGTCGACCTGGATGACCGAACCATCGAGTGAAACTCCCAGGAAGAGTCCACGGCTGCGGGAATACGAGAAAATTTCGGCTGACAACTGACCGTCGGTCGCTGCGGACGCTTGCCGGCCGATGGGACCGGCAGCGACGGAGGCATCCGCGCCGAGCGTCAGTTTGCCCGACAAAAGGCCTTGAACACTCTGCGGGGTCTTGAATACGAGGATCACATCGGTGGACTGAACCCCGGCCTGCCAGCCAATATTCCCCCCGGTCAATTTAATGAAAACAGGCGCGTGCCAGCCACCCTTGGGATCGCGAATCAGGATCACCCCTGTTCCGAAACGGGCGCCAATCACGAAGCCACCCTTGATCACGTTCGGGATAATGGCCACGCCGGCGGCATCCTGCAACATCCTGCGGGGGATCCTTTTGGCGGGGATCTCCATGATTTCCGTAAAGACAGCGCTCGCCTCGGCGATGATCCGGTCCTCTTTGGCGGGGCCCAATTGGCCTTGTAGGGACTGCGCAGGAACCAATAACAGAACCAGGCCGAGGGTCAGGGAGAGAGGGGTCAGGGCTTTCATCGTGCGACTCCGTTCGTAAAGGCTTCCTGCATTGGACCGAACCAGGGTCCTTCAACCGTCGGTGCGGCTGAATCAAGGTCAATTTAATATCTGCCCGTTTCGGGGGTCAAGATCAATCAGGATTCGAGACGAACTCGAAATCGCCACGCTTAATGGAGTGGGTATCGATCCTGTTCAGCCTGTTTTTCACGTAGATTGCGGGCATCCTCGCTGCGGTATCCATATGTTGGCAGGATTCCGGTCGGGGATGGGCCGCTACGACAACCGGAAACTGGCCAGTCACCACTATTGTCAATTCGTGCGGCGAATGTCAGATTATGGGTTGGTTCTGGAAAAATCGAGTCGAGAGTCGACCGGGTGTGGGCTCTGGTTGGAAAAGGTAGCTTCGTGTCACAAGTCAAGAGAGTTGTCGTTACCGGTGGAGCTGGGTTCCTGGGTTCCCACCTTTGTGAGCGGTTGGTAGAGGATGGTCACGATGTGATTTGCGTCGATAATTTCTTTACCAGCCAGAAATCAAATGTGGCCCACTTGCTGGGGCATCCCAATTTCGAGTTGATTCGTCACGACATCGTCCATCCCCTGTGGCTGGAGGTCGACGAGATCTATAACCTGGCGTGTCCTGCGGCACCCGGTCACTACCAGTACAACCCGGTCAAGACAATGAAGACGTCGGTCATCGGCGTCATCAATCTGCTCGGCATGGCCAAACGGTGCAATGCCAAGGTCTTTCAGGCTTCGACCAGCGAGGTTTACGGTGACCCGGAGGTCCATCCCCAGGTTGAATCCTACCGAGGATCAGTCAATCCGATCGGTGTTCGCGCCTGTTATGACGAGGGGAAGCGGGCCGCCGAGACGTTGTTCATGGATTATTACCGGATGCATAAAATGAAGATCCGGATTTGCCGTATCTTCAACACGTTCGGTCCCCGGATGCACCCCTTTGATGGTCGCGTGGTCAGCAATTTCATTCGCCAGGCGCTGGCCGGCGATGATATCACGATCTTTGGAGATGGCTTGCAAACCCGTTCTTTCTGTTACCGGGACGATTTGGTCGAGGGATTTATCCGGCTGATGAACGCGCCGGACGAGGTCACTGGCCCGATCAATATTGGCAACCCGGGTGAGTACACGGTGAAACAGCTGGCCGAGATGATTATCGAGGTCACCGGCAGCCCATCGAAACTGGTCTATCAACCTTTGCCGGCCGACGACCCGACCAGGCGACAACCGGATATTTCACTTGCCCGGGAACACCTGGACTGGGAGCCGACGATTGACTTGCGGGAAGGTCTCACGCGGACGATCGATTGGTTCAAGACGATTGACATTGACCAGTACCGACCGCCGACGCCCAATTATTAGTGGGCGCGGGATGCGAAGTTTGTAACGGGGCCCGCCACCCGTCCCCGGACCGATGAATCCGGGGGAACGGTTTCCGGTGCTAGATTCGCCCGCCATTCGTGAAATTCCTGCCAACCAGGATTCGTTTTCACCAAAACACGTTTGACCAGAGGATGAATGCCGTGGTTTACGATTGCATTGTACTCGGCCTGGGGGGACTGGGCAGTGCATCCCTGTGCGCGGCTGCCAGGCAGGGCTGGAACACCCTGGGGATCGAACAGTTCGGGGTGGTTCATGATCGGGGGAGCTCGCATGGCCAGACGCGTATCATCCGGACCGCCTATTTTGAACACCCCGACTATGTCCCCCTGGCCCAGCGAAGCTGGGATGCCTGGACAGAATTACAGCGGGAATCGGGCGAATGGCTGGTGCAAAAAACAGGGTTGCTCCAGGTGGGGCCGCCCGAGGGAGAGGTGGTCCAGGGCGTTTTAGGGAGCGCCCGGAAACACGATCTCCCCGTTGATGTTTTCACGCCGGAAGAGTTGGTGGCCAAGTACCCGGCCCTTCAACCGAACCCGGATCATATCGGTGTTTTTGAAGCGTCGGCCGGTTTCCTCCGGGTGGAAACGTGTGTTACCACACTGTTGAAGTTGGCCCGGCTGGCCGGAGCCACGATTCAAGCCAACACGGAGGTTCTCTCCTTCAGCGTCGACCGGCAAGGATTGATCTCGGTTGAGACGACCCGGGGAAAGCTGCAAACCGAGCGTCTGATGGTGACGGCCGGTCCCTGGACCCAACAGGTTCTGGCGGACTGTGATTTCCATTTTGATGTGATTCGCAAACAGCAGCAGTGGTTTCAGATCGACCGGGTCGATATCAAATACGAGAATGGTTTCCCCTGTTTCCTGTTTGAGACCGCAGACGGGTGCTTCTACGGGTTCCCCGAACTCGATCGCCTGGGGATGAAATTGGCCGAGCACTCGGGGGGACAGGCCGTGCTCGATCCGTCCAGCCTGGATCGCCAGGTTGACCCGCATGACCAAACGCGATGTGAGCAGTTCCTGGACGAGCATTTTCATTTCACCAAGCGACGCCTGGTCCACCAGAGCGCCTGCATGTACACGATGAGTCCGGATGGCCATTTTGTGATCGATCGGCATCCCCGTTTCGACAATATCGTCCTGGCGGCGGGCATGTCTGGTCATGGTTTCAAATTTCTTCCCGTGGTCGGGCAACAACTGGTTCGCTTGCTTCAGGGGGAGAATGATCCCAGCTTCCGTTTCCTGCAGATCGGTGATCGTCGCTGTTAGGCTGGAAAACCATGCCCAAGCGGCTTCGGTTGGCCATGGGCACTAGCAGTTGGAACGGGTGACCAGACCGGATTTAGCTGGATGGAACCTGAGGGGCGGATCGGCGTTCGGAAAACGGATGGATGGCTACTTGTCCCGAGCCACGATGCGAAGCGGGGTGAAAATCAAATTTTTCCGATCAATAACTCCATTCGGCACAATTCAATTAGCCATTGCTCCCCGCATCTGGTTTTGTGAATCGGTTTACTTATCGGACGGTTCGGTCGACCTGAGGAATGGCACCTTCCAGCCTTGTATGCCCGTTTATTTGCGGTTAATTAAGGCATTTGCTGCCTGCCTTCCGTTTCCCGTTGAGATGGCCAGGGACGGCTACAATCGTCTGATTTGAATTAATTAATACAACCATAATGGGGGGAACAGCCACGTTATTGGTCTGATTTCCTTTTCGAGGCGAGTTTAAATGTTTGCGGTAAAAAGGTGTTGAATTAGAATGAATCGGGTCTTCGAGAGAGAAGATGAAGAGTCGCTATCTGGCTGACTTCGCTCTCGTCAGGAACGGAATAGATCCCCCCATAATCGATTTCTTTTTTCAGGGTTCAAAAAATGCCAAACCAGGCTCCCAAAGTCACTGTGACGGACCAGACCGTCTTGATCAATGCTTCGATTGCAGCTACCGACCTGTTCACGGTTTCGGATGCAGATGACGATCCGATTTTGAAGTACCGGTTCGAGGATTTTTCTGCGGACGTCAATTCGGGCTATTTCAGTCTGAATGGACAGTCACTTACCAATGGTTCGATGACCGAGATCGATGCGGTTGACCTGGCCGACATGGTCTATTTTGGCGGTACACTGATTGCCAATGAAGAATTCAGGGTTCAGGCTTGGGACGGTACAGCTTGGAGCGGTCTCAACGCGACAGCCGTTTTGTACACGACCCGTCAACAGATCACCTCTCCCGTGGCCAGCGCTACCGATTTTTCGGTTCTGGCCAACGAAGTGGTTGCGGCCAGCACGTTCGTATCTGCTTTCGACCCGGATGGATATCCGATCCTCCGTTACTACATCAAGGACGACAGGGTCGACAACAGTTACTTTAAACTGGGTGACACGACTTTGGCACAGGGATCGTTTCATTATGTGAGCGCTGCCCAATTCGGAAATCTTCATTACCATGGTTTCGGTGGACAATCATCTGAAAAAATCCGCGTGTTTGCTTACGACGGATCGGCTTGGAGTTCCGTTAGCATTGCCAATGCGACCACGGTCAGGAACCGCAATGCTCCGACGATGGAATTCAATGCGGATATCGTTCCCACCCGGGAACTTATCTCCATGGATCAATACTTGTCATTTTTTGATGCCGACGGAAACTCGATCAAGGCGGTCCGTTTCTGGGACACCAGTGCCCATGATCATAGTGGACATCTCCTGTTGAACGGGGAACAGTTGGCGGCCAAACAATGGCATGAGCTCAGCTACTCCGATATTGCCAATCTCGAGTACATGGGCGCCGAGCGAGAGATGAACGAGAAGTTTGCCGTTCGTGTATACGATGGTAGATACTGGAGCCCAATCGAGCAGATCGTTCTCTCTACTGTCTTCAAGCCGGAGATCAGTGACGATCCCTACGTTTACACCAGACAACTTCAAGTGATCGACGTTCCCGACTTGTACGAACAACAGGATCTTGGCCCGTCGCTCGTGAAATACGAGATTATGGACGTGACTGATAGCGGCGGTGAAGCCGATATCTCAGGGTATCTCTCCTACTTCGGCAGTCGACTCGACGTCGGCGAGATTTACGAATTCAGTACCTCGCAGTTCAATAATCTGAAATTCGTCTCCGGCCCCTTTGAGGCGCGGGAAGATGACGAGTTGTATGCCCGGGCATTCAACGGCGTGTTCTGGAGTGATTGGACTCGAGTTACCGTTTCTACCCACTCAGAATATGACACGGCATTGCTTTCTGGAACGACATGGATGGATTACAACTGGACCATCTTGCCGGAACCAAACCTGGTGACATACAGCTTCATGCACCAGTTTCCAGGTTACCAATCGGGTGACGCGACCGCCGACAACTGGATGTTCACATTCAACAACACGCAGCGAAATGCTGCTCGACGGGCGTTTGCGGCCGTTGAAAGTTATTGCAACCTTAATTTCCAGGAAGTTGCCGATAGTGGTATCCAGGAAAAAACAGGTTGGCGTGGTGGAATCATCCGGATGGGTAATTACACCTTGGCTTCCGATACGGCCGCCTACGCGTTTTACCCGAGCGATCAGGAGACGGGTGGCGACATGTGGTTCAACCTCTTGTCGATAAACGATCAGGGCGAACTCATTGGTCAGCTGCAGTATAATGATTGGTCGTATGGTACCGGTGCATACTCGGTTTTCTTGCATGAGTTAGGTCACGCACTCGGTTTGAAGCACCCGTTTGATGGCAATCCGATCTTGCCCCCGGCGACCGACAACGATGTTTATACGGTCATGTCCTATACAGGACGCCCAGACATGATCAGCCCATCCACCCATGCCTTGTACGACATTTACAGTTTGCAGCAGTTGTACGGTGTCAATGAGGAGACGGCTACGGGCGATGATGTTTACAGCATTGCCAACACTTGGGGTTCTCAGAGTGCCGCTTGGACGATTTGGGACGCCGGCGGGAACGACACCCTTTCGGCCGAAGGATCTGCTGGGAGTGCCGTAGTTGACCTGCGTGAAGGTCGTATCAGTACGATCGGATTCGCCGTCAACAACATTGCTTTGGCGATGGGTGTGCAAATGGAGAATGGCATCGGCAGTTCCAACTCAGACATCATGTTTGGCAATGAAGGTAGAAACGTGATTGACGGTGGTGCCGGGGCCGATGAAATCCATGGCTTTGGTGGCAGGGATATTCTGACCGGTGGTGCTGACAATGATACGTTCTTTGTTGGGGTTGCCAGTGGTGATGACTGGGTCTCGGAGAATCAGCTGGCCGGCTGGGATACGGTTCAGTTCAACGATTTCCCCGGTTTCGACGATTTCACCGAAGACCTCTCGTTCCGTGCAGCCGATCGCGACCTGGTGATTGAATACACGATGGATGAAGGACGATCGCAGGGCTCCCTGACAATCGAAAACCAGAAATGGGGCGCTTGGCGAGTCGAGACACTTCGCATTGGCGGAACGGTTGTCGACCTGAACAGCGTTTACACCCAGTGCACCGAGCAGCTTCAGCAGTTTGCTGTCGATTCCGGTTCCAGCCGGTACGGGTCGCTGGTTGTACCTGTCTAAAACGGACTTTCAGCCTAGAAAAAACAAAGCCTGCCCTGGTATGAGGGCAGGCTTTTTTTGTGGATTGATTCGCGTCGTTATCCCGGGGATCAACCGGGTCAGCCCCGCCGTATGGCGACTACTGGTTGCTGCCGTTGGTCGTCGCCTGGGCCGGGTTGCGGTCCGTCTGGTTGCGCCATTGTTCGGCTGAGACAATGATCGGCTTGGTGGCGCCAACCGGTGTCGCCCGCTGTGTGACGATAGCGGGTTGGGCCGGGATGACCGCGGGAGCCTTGCCGCGTTCAGATGGTTGGGCCGGAGGCGGAACGACGGCCGTCGCATCACTCTTCCCGGTTGAACCGCCGTCGCAATTTGCATCGTCACAAGCTCCCGAACTGGCGACTTCCCACGTGTACTTGCAGTCGGGGCATTCGTACTTGTGTTTTTTCAGGACCAGGATCGTTTTGACCCGGCCACAACGTGTCGCGCAATTGCCTGCGCTGTCGCAGCTGTCACAATCGACCTTCGGTTGCCAGGGAAAACGGACCTTGGGGATGCAGATCTGTTTCGTTTCGACCTTGAAACAGCTCTTCTCTTTGGTCGTTTTTTCGACTTTCAGGTAACAGGTCCCATTGCATTTGCCACACTGAATAAAAGGCCGCAGCGGGGCACATGTGGTGCAGCCTGCGCTGTCACAACTGCCCGCATTACTGTCGCAGTTGCCCGCATCACAGGCGGTGTCGCAGGCCGCCGGGTTGGCGGCTGGCTGCTGGGCCAGCAAAGGAGCTGAAAATCCGAGCGTCAGGGCCAACAGGGCGGCCAGGATGGAATGTCTCAGGTTCATAACGTTCACTTCAGTTTTGGGTTGCGGTTTCTGGGTGAATTGGCGGGTGAGGCGGTCTAGAAATCGACCATCCAGCGGGCACCAATAATGTCGTAATCACCGTTGCCAGGACCTACGTAGTCTGGTGAGGTGGGTGGGAGGGGATTAGCTGGGTTTCTGCGATCCTTGATGGCGCCGACCAGCCAGTTGAACTGCATGCGGGCATACGGGTTCCAGTACCAGTTGACGTCGAGCGTGAGTGAATGGCCATTGCCACCGTAGATGTTTTCGGCGAACGCACCATCCTGATCGGTCAAATCGGCCTTGGAATACCGTGCGGCAATTTGCCAGGCACCCTTTCCCCGTCTTACGCAGCCATCGCAATCTCGAACGATGAAGAAATTCTCGAACGGTTTGATACGGGCCAGGCAGCCCGTTTTTCGGTCCCAAGGCATATGCTCTCCGGTCAGCATGTAGGCGACGTAAAAGTAGCCCCCATCAAACTGCAGGTCTCTTGCCTGGCCTCGCGAGACATTGCTGTGCAGATACTCCCCACAAAACTGAAAGGCGCCGATGTTGAGGACGTATTCCAAGCCAAAAAGGGATGACCATTCTGGGTCGAAATCTTTAATCACATCCGTATCCAACCAACGCGCGTCCGAGCGGGCTTCGGGGCGAGTCCGGTAAAGTTTGATACCATCTTTGGCGGCGTTCCTGGCATCGCCTAGCGAGCCCGAAACGGCAAAGTGACCGTAGCCACGTCCATTGGTCGTTTCATCCCACCAGAACGTCGTGGCCCAGCGACCGGCAATTTCACCAGGGAAATAAGTCCCTTTCCAGCCCTCTGAATTCTGAGTGTACCGTTGTGAGAAGAATCCGAATCGCCAGTTGTACCGCAAATCTTCGCTGATACCGTAACTTTGAATCCCGAGACGGCGGGCGTCCTGGTTGAATGCCTCAATGATAAATGGACGTTCGATAAAGATGTTGTAGCGGCTACTGTTCAGGTGATCGAGCCCGTACGGCCGTTTTTGGTTACCGATCAGAACGGTCTGGAAGACGGGCACATTTTTGAAGCCGATGTACAAATCCCGGTACTCCGTTTTTTCAGAGCCTTTGGCGAATTCGGTCTCGTACTTGTAGAGCATGTTGTCATTCAAATCACCCTTGATACCGATTCGGACCCGACGAAAGTTCCATCGTTCTTGGACGGGACCGTTCGGAGGATTTTCAACATTATTCGCGATTTGCTCGGCGACCTGGGGAAACCCCCAGTAGTCGAGGTGGATGCGGCCGAAGAAGTTCAGCTTGGGTGATTTGTGACCGTGATGGACCACACCATCAAAGCTGGTCTTCAGGCCGCTGAGAAGATCGCTGGCCCTCTCGGAGGAAGACTCCAGGTTCTCCAGTCGGCTGCGCAGGTCCGGATCGATCCCGGCCGGTGCCGCTTCCCGTTCCTGTTCCAGTTCGGCGATCCTCATCTTCAAGGACTCGAATTCCTTGAGGATACTCGCCTCGGACGTGTCTCCTGGCGTGATCAGAGACGTGTTAACGCTGGTCGGGTGAGTGATTTCCGCACTCTCTTGACCGTTCGTGTTCGCCGCCGATGCCGCTAGCAGCAGGAGTGCGGTTAGGCAGTAAGTAGAGGCAAATTTGAGAGTCTGCTTTAGCGTCATAGTGTCCGACCGTTAACAACGGGTTGAAATGGATAAGTTCGGTTTTCTGATTTATCGGATCGTCCCGTTGGTATCGGTTAGATAAAACGGGTGCAGGTTAACGAATTCTCATGAACTTGAGTGGAAAGAATGAAAGCGAGAAGGTTTTGTTAAGATCGCTTCACGGGAATGAGCGTTTTGTTAAGAAACCGGCCCGTTTGTGAAGAGAACGTGAACGCCCCCCGGCCTTTTTTAAGCGAGTTGATGCAAGCACTTTTTGTACAGCAGCTTGCACAGAATCCATTTCCGCCAAGCGGAAGCGAAAATGAGGAGTCAGCAGGGATTAGGGAGAACGTTGTGACGTCCCCATTTTTTCCGCTACCCGTTGGGCGATGCGCTCGATCAAGGCTTCCTGGTCTGGGAGCTGATCGGATTGGTTAAATACCGGGAAACCGTGTTTGCGCAAGCCGGATTCTGGCCAGGTCTCACGGAACTGCACATGATTGCAGATCTCATCTTGCCGATCGGCAAACGCTTCGGAGTTACGGGCATCGGCAAAGCCCCACTGCCGCCGCAGTTCCAGAAGTTCCTGCCCCTGCTCCATGGATACATACTGCACACGGCCAATCTGCCGGGAGAGGATCAGGATACGACAGTAAGCGTCCAGGATTTCGGTTAACCAGTAAGCTTTTTCAATGCTGTCGGCGTAGGTGACCGTTCCGTGATTGGCCAGCAGGATCGTCTCGGTCGATTCGACAAACGGGAGGATCGTATCGGCAAAATCCTGGTTTCCGGGGGTTTTGTAAGGAGCGGTCGGTACTTCGCCCAGGAAGATATCCGGTTCCGGCAAAACGCCGACGGGAACCGGCTCCCGCGCCACGGCAAAGGCGGTGGCGTGAGGCGGATGGCAGTGAACGACGGCCGATATGTCGGGTCGACGCCGATAAATATTCAGGTGCAAGAGGACTTCGCTGGTCGCCTTCCGATTACCGGAAACCTGGTTGCCGTCCATATCGACGGTGCAGATATCATCGGGCGTCATGAAACCTTTGCAGGTCAGCGTCGGTGTACAGAGGACCCGGTCATCACTGGCCCGGGCCGAGATATTTCCCTCGTTGGCCGCAGCAAACCCTTTCTGGTAGACCCGTTGTCCGATATCACAGATCTGTTGCTTCAACTGATCGACGTTGGTTTCATTCATACCATCATTCCCGGATGTGAACCGTGCGGCCATTGACCTCAACCCGGCCTGCGGCAATTTGTTCGATGACGGTCGGGTAGATCTTGCATTCTTCGGCAAAGACCCGTTGTTGCAGTGATTGGGCAGAGTCATCGGGGGCTACGTCGACCGTTTGTTGGGCAATAATCGGTCCGTGATCATATTCGTTATCGACGAAGTGGACCGTGCAGCCGGACAACTTGCAGCCGTACTCAATCACCGACTCGTGAACCCGCATACCGTAAAAGCCTTTGCCGCAAAAAGCGGGGATCAGGCTGGGGTGAATGTTGATGACCCGGTTCTCAAAGTCCGCAGGAATGACCAGTCGCCGCAGGAAGCCGGCCGCGACCACCAAGTCGGCCCCTGCTTGCCGGCAAGCCTCAAAGAGTCTCTCACTCAATTGCTCCGGTGCAGGGAACTGCTGGCGTGGCAAAACCAGCAGCGGGATATTGGCGTCGTTGGCAAACCGGTTTCCCTTGGCCTGTTCGCTGCTGGAGATGACCTGGCCGATCTCGACCGTCAGGTCCCCCTGGCGACGCAGTTCAATCAGGTTCTGCAGGGTGGTCCCGCCGCCCGAGATTAAAACCGCGATCGAAAACCCGCCTGCCATTTGGTGGTTGCTCCCGTTTTAAGGTCTAGGTACTTGCCGTTTGGACGACTTGCAGTGTGATGTGCAACACGCTGTCGGCAACGGTTCTTTCCACCCTGTCAGCCAGTTCCGCCGGTGGGGCTTCCAGCTTGACTTCCGTGGCCAAAGTTTCGGCCGCAATGTACTCGACATTTTCGGAAATCGCTTGATGGAGTTCTTCGTTTTCTGTCTCGAGCCACAATCGGATGCGATCGGTAAACTGTAAATCGAGTTCTTTTCGGCGATCCTGGACCAGGCGTACCACGTCCCGGGCCATCCCTTCCCGAATCAACTCGTCCGTCAGTTCCGTGGAAAGGACGACTACCGAACTCTGCCCCTGGGCAGCTGCCCATCCCTCCTTGGCCTGCAGCCGAACCTGGATGTCATCACTGTCGAGTTCAATCGTTTCATCTTCGACCTGCAAGCTGACTTTTCCATTGGTTTCCAGATCGGCCAGCATGGCACCTCCATCGGCCTGGCCCAACGCTTTCTTGACGGCCGGCATCAATTTGCCGACCCGCGGACCGAGTCGCTTGAAGTTGGGGATCACCTGGTAGCTGACGTAATCCCCGGCGTCGGAGGTGTAGCGGACCGATTTGACATTCAACTCGGTCTGCAGGATGGCTCCGTGTTCCTCGAGCCATGCCTGGTCGGCCGCATCACTCAGCACCACGGTGACACCCGCCAGCGGTTGCCGGACCTTGAGCTTGGCGTCCATCCTGGCCGATCGTCCCAACGATGCAATTTCCCGCAAGGTTTTCATGCGACGGGAGAGGTCCCGGTCGATCCACGCTTCATCAGCCGTGGGATAATCACACAAGTGGACACTCTCAATGGAGGCGGTTGTGAACGGGCTGATCAGGTTCTGCCAGATCGCCTCAGAGACAAAGGGGACGAAGGGCGCAACCATTTTGGACGTGGTCGCCAGGCATTCAAACAAGGTCCAGTAGGCGTCCTGCTTATGGGGATCCTGCTTGTCGGCTGCCCAGAAACGATCGCGGCTGCGACGGACGTACCAATTGCTCATGGCATCCACAAACGTCGTGATTCGATCGGCCGCACCAAAGTTGTCATAGGCGTCCATGGCGGTCGTTACGTCCTGAACGGTGCTATGCAGTTCACTGATGATCCAGCGATCCAGCTCGCCCCGCTGGTCAACCGGTCGATAACCGGGATTCTGCTCGAGGGTGCTGGTTTGCAACTGGTCGGCATCCAGCCCCTCGGCAGGGCCAAACTGGTCGATGTTGGCGTACAGCACGAAGAAACTGTAAACATTCCACAGCCTGAGGATAAATTCAGGAATGCTCTCCTTGATCGATTGTTCGCGGTAACGGATGGCGGTCCAAGGGGGTTGGTTGGCGAAAAAATACCAGCGCAGCGCGTCGGCACCATACCGATCAAAGATCTCTCTCGGCTCCCGGTAGTTCCGTTTGCTCTTCGACATTTTCTGGCCGTCTTCCCCCAGCATCAGCCCGAGGACAATGCAATTGCGGAAGGGATGGGGGAATTCGACCGGTTCCTCGTCTGAGTCCTCCGAGAACATCATGGTGCTGATGGCCAGCAGGCTGTAAAACCAGCCCCGCGTCTGGTCGAGTGCCTCGGAGATGAAATCGGCTGGGAACTGGCGGCGGAAGTGGTCCGCATTCTGGTGCGGGTAACCCCACTGGGCAAACGGCATCGCCCCGCTGTCATACCAGCAGTCGATTACCTCGGCGACCCGTTTCATGCGGGCACCCTCTGCGTACGGCGATTCGTAGGTGACATGGTCGATGTACGGTTTGTGGACGCGCAGGTCGTCGGGCAAATCGGGTTGGGCTTCCTTGGCTTGGTCCCAGACCTCGGTCCCCGTGACCCCCGATTTGGCCAGCAGTTCTTCGTAGCTGGCAACCGCTTCCATCTTGCCTGTCTCGCTGCAGACCCAGATTGGCAAGGGAGTGCCCCAGTACCTTTCCCGTGACAGGGCCCAGTCCACATTGCTTTCCAGGAAGTTGCCGAAGCGGCCATCACGGATGTGGGCGGGTAACCAATTGACCTGCTGGTTGTTGGCCAGCATGGCATCACGAAAATTCGTGGTGCGAATGAACCAGCTCCGCCTGGGATACTGGATCAGTGGATCTTCATCGGCGCGCCAACAAAAAGGATACTCGTGTTGGTACTGTTCCTGCAGGTAAAGCTTGCCCTCCTCTTTCAGTCGACGCATGATCGGCTTGTCGGCATCCTTGACCCACATCCCGGCGAAATCAGCTACCTCTTCGGTGAATTGGCCATTGGGTCCTACCGCGCAAATCAACTCAGGCCCCTGCCCCGGTTCGAATCGGGCTTGCTCGGTCATCAAGAGTTCGTAGTCCACTTCGCCAAAGGCGGGCGCCTCGTGAACAGCTCCTGAACCGCTGTCGGTCGTGACAAAATCGGCCGCTGTGATTCGCCAGGCCACGTGCTCGGTTCCGCCTTCTTTGAGTGCCCCCTGTTGCTCCCCCGCTTCCCGATAGTAGTAGTCGAAGGGTGGTTGGTAACGCTGGCCGACAAGCTCGGTTCCCTTGCAGACCGACTTGATTTCCAGTTCCCGTTTGACTTTATCGGAAATCGTCTCAACCAGATCGCGGGCCAAGACGATGTTCTGGCCCAGTTCCGGATCGTATACCGTGGCGTAATCGAGTTCCCGATTGACGGCGGCAAACTGGTTGCTGGGCAATGTCCAGGGCGTCGTGGTCCACACCAGCAGGCTGGTATTCTCCTGGTCCAGCAGAGGGAACAGGACATAGACGCTGGGGTCAAATACGGTTTTGTAGCCCTGTCCCACTTCACCGCTACTCAGTGCGGTCCCGCCCTGGGCCCACCACCAGATGATCTTGTGTCCCTGGTACAACAAGTCCCGGTCAAACAGATCTTTCAAAGACCACCAGACCGACTCGACGTAACTCTGGTGATAGGTGACATAAGCATCGTCCAGCTTGACCCAAAACCCGAGTCGCTCCGTCAATTGTTCCCATTGCTGCATGTACCGCCAAACACTCTGCTGGCATTTCTGGATAAACGGCTCGATCCCGTACGCCTCAATCTCTTCTTTGGAGTGAATTCCCAGCTCTTTGCAGACTTCGACTTCGACTGGCAATCCGTGTGTATCCCAACCCGCTTTGCGCTCGCAGTAGTACCCGCGCATTGTGCGATAGCGGGGGAACAGGTCCTTGATCGCACGGGTCAGGCAGTGGCCTGGATGCGGTTTTCCATTGGCCGTCGGTGGACCTTCGTAAAAGACGTACTTGGGCCCTCCTTCACGACGGCTCAACGCCCGATCGTACGTATTGTTTTCCCGCCAGAAGTTGAGAATGCGTTCTTCCTGCTCGGGGAAATTGACATTCGTTTCAACCGGATGAAACATCGGGGATCCTTCTCAGCAAATCGGCTTACAACAGGAGGCTTTGTCGGGCTCGGGATACGGGCTTCCGGGCAAGTCAACCTCACGGCGTCTGGTACTAATATCTTCGATTGACCCAATGCTGTAAATGACTGAGCGGCTTGGGATGGAGCCGGAAGAGCTTTTAACCTGCGCGACTGCCATTTCCCCGTCGGCCAAAGGTGCAGGTCGAGAACCTGTGTGCGAGTAATGCAGTTCGCCCCCTGGCAAGACGACCCGGGCAAGACGACCCGGGCAGGGAGTTGAGTTACGAGCCAGACGAGTCTTCGTCTCCTTCTTCACTTGGGTTGAGGTGTCCAAATTCCTGGTTGAACTCCTTCCCGTACTGATCGTCTTCCAGATCGTATTCCCCTTTGATCTCTTCTTCAAAGTCATCATCAAAGTCATGATCAAAATCGGCTTCGTCAAATTCTTCGACGACCTGCTCGGTCTCTTCTACCAGCGGTTCGCCTATCGGCTCCTTCTCGGTTTGCTCGGCCGGCGCGAACAGGCTTTCAGCTGAATCATCGAGACTGCTGTCGTCGGGATCTTGGTTCACTGGATCGTCGGCCATTGGCGTAGACTCCAAACTGTCTGGTGTAGGTGGCTTGTGGGTTTCCGATAATCGTCCAAAGGAGATGACTGTCCCGACAAATATAACAGCAATCAAGAAGTGGTCCAAACGGCCAGAAGCGAGATTTTTTGATGATAACGGCGGTTCCGATTCCCGGAACCGGTTCTGGCTTGCCGGTCCGGTCGCCAGCAGGAGCGAGGCGTTTGGTCCAGTCTTGGAGCCAGTCGGTCGGCAGACGACTGCCCTTGGTTGGGTGGGGTGAGTCCACGGCTCGGAGGCAGGCGGTGGCGGGCAGCCTGAAAACCATGGATAACTCGGGTCGATCCCCTGTGTGCCCGGGTTCAGCATGGCGCAAAAAAAGCGGGGCTGACTGAGATGCCAGCCCCGCAACACGGGGGTGAGAAAGCCATAGAAGGCCAACAGAGGGCTGTGAACCTCTGTAATTTAACCATAATTTGAAGCTTGGAGTCGGGTGCCCTTTTCAGCCAGATTTGTCCAACAATTGGGCCAGAGAGGTTGGCTGGACGGGAAGTTGTATGGTCTGTGTCGGTTATCAGGGTTGGCGGCGGGGGTTCTGCCGGCCCTGGGCCCGGTCAGGTTGTGTACTCGGAGTTCAAGCGAACGTAGTCGACCGTCAAGTCGCTGGTCCAATGGGTCGCTCGGCCGGGGCCCTGCCCTACGGAAAGCACGACCTGGGCATCGCGGTTTTGCCGCAGGTCCTGACTGACCGCAGCTGGATCGAAAGGGGCCGGCTGACCCGACTCGAACACGGTGTGGCCGTTGAGGGTCAATGCCGTTTCCGCCAGGTCAAATTCGACCCCGGAGTAACCAGCCGCGGAGACGATCCTTCCCCAATTCGGATCGGCCCCGGTAAAGGCCGTTTTGACCAATGCACTCTGGGCGATGGTTCGGGCGATCCGGTCGGCATCCGTATCGGTTTTCGCACCGTCAATGCGAATTTCAATCACGTGGCTGGCCCCTTCCCCGTCGGCCGGGATCTGCCTGGCCAGGTCGACACAGGTTTCCGTCAGTGCGGCCTCAAACGCCGCTACCTGTCCCGCTTCCCGCAGCGGCGTTCCCTGGCTGCTGGACAGAAGCAGGACTGCGTCGTTGGTGCTGGTATGACCTTCGACACTGATGCAATTGAAGGAGACGTTCACGGCCTTGCGTAGTAGATGGTCGGCGTCCTGCGGTGACAGGTAACAGTCGGTTACAAGAATGGACAACATGGTGGCCATGTTCGGCCCGATCATGCCGGCCCCTTTGGCCATGCCAGTGATCACCCCGCTGGAATCGCCGCAAGAGAAGGCGCGAAAGCACGTTTTGCGAAAACGGTCGGTGGTCATGATCGCGTCCGCGGCATCCAGGAAGTCGGTCGTTTTGTTTCCCGCACTTGAGGCGGCCTGTCTTATTCCCGGGTCGACACAGTCCATGGGCAGGGATTGGCCGATCACCCCGGTGGAAAGCACCAGGACCTGGTCGGCTTCACAGCCGAGTGCCTCGGCGGCGGTGGCTGCCATCTGCTGGTTGTCCCGATGGCCCTGCCCTCCGGTACAGGCATTGGCATTGCCGGAATTGATAACGATCCCGGCTGCGATCGAACTCGGTGTGATCTGCCGATTCCAGTCAATGCTGGCGGCGCGCACCAGGTTTTGCGTGTAGACCCCTGCCGCCGTGGAGGGTGCGTCACAGGCAATGATGGCCAGGTCTTTGGCCGTTTCCTTGATGCCACTATGCACCCCGGCAAAGCGGAAGCCGGTTGGCAAACGGATTTCGGTCGAGTCCGTTGTTTGGGGATTCATGACACCAACGCCGTCGTTTCCTCGAAGCCGCACATCAAGTTGAAATTTTGGACCGCCAAACCGGAAGCCCCCTTGATCAGGTTATCAATAACGCTGGTCACGACAATGAATCCGGCTGATTCACTGACAGCAATATCACAAAAGTTGGTTTGCGTGACCTGCTTGGTAGCCGGTGGCGTGTCGACGATACGGACAAACGGCTCGTCCCGGTAAAAATCGGAGAGACAGTCGAGAACCGTTTGCCGTGAACTCCCAGCTTGGGGCTGGCAATAGATGGTTGACAAAATGCCACGGTCCATCGGGGCCAGGTGGGGGGTGAAGACAACGTCGGCATGGACGCTGCTGTAGCGATGCAGTAACTGATTGATCTCGGGTGCATGGCGGTGACTGCCTATCCCGTAGGCGCGGATTGATTCATTGCATTCCACGAAATGAAATCCCGGCTTGGGGGAACGACCCCCACCGGAGACGCCCGTTTTCGAGTCGATGATCAGCGGGGAGTCCGCAATCAAACGATGTTTCAGCAAGGGTCCGATGGGGAGTAGCACGGATGTGGGAAAACAGCCCGGGTTGGCAACGAGTGGTGCCCCTTGTATGTCGTCACGGAACAGCTCGGGGAGGCCGTAGGGGACGGAGCCTACCTGTCCTGGATCGGGGTGCGTCACTCCGTACCATTGCTCAAACGTGTCCACGTTATCCAATCGGTAATCGGCACTGAAGTCGATCACCCGGATCCCCTGCTCCACGATCGGCCGAATCACCTCGGCCGAGGCAGCGTGAGGCAGGCAGGAAAAGACGGTGTCGACCCCCAGATTGAGCAGTTGCTCGAGGTCGAAATGGCTGAGCTCAAGGTCGAGTCGGCCCCGCAGTTGCGGGTGGCTGTCAGCAATTTTTCCGGCAGACGACTGTCGCGATGTTACCGAGACGATCTCTGCCTGAGGGTGCCCCAGCAACAACAGGATCAATTCCCGGGCGGTGTAGCCCGTGGCTCCAAGGATGGCAACTTTGGGCATGGTTCAATCGACAGAGAACTGGGAAACGGGGAAAGACGACTCATCCATGATAGTCTATTGGCCGGGTTTCGTCGTTGCCAGAGGAATGACCCGACTCCCCAACTGGTAAGAAATCGTGATGGGGATGACTTTGTCATAGAATTTGTCGATCGAGTTTGTTTTCTGCTCGCCGAATTTGAGGCTCTTTTCCGAGGCAAGATCTGCCTCTTGTTTTAATTGAGCGGCGATTTGTCTTTTCATAGGATCGGTAAGCGATTTGTAGATGGGCAGCTTTCTCAAGTTGGCGATGGGGGTTCCGCTGAATTGCCGATGTTGTTGTTTGAGGTTATTGGCATTTCGCTGCAAGGCAGCCCCCGTCGATTGAAACAGCGCCGGTTTGGCCAATTTTGGCTTCTGTCCCGGTATGGGATGCAGCTGCAGGGTCGCTGATAATTTGATTTTGGTACGGATATCGGCAGTCAGCAGGATGGAGCTCATCTGTTCGTAATCGATGTCGCTGAAAGCGATCCGGACCGGTGTCTTTTTTGTGATTAGCGCGTTTTCAAAAAAGTTCTTCCCATACTTTTTGACATCCATCTGTTCCAGTTCGGTCGTGATGTATTTCGGGTCGGGTAACCAGGCAATGTCCGGGTCGTCCGGGTCCACTTTCACTTGTGGATCGTCCTTTGCAAACTTGAACTTGCTGATCCGGAAAGGTCGACGCAAAACGCGTTCGTCCCGGTTGGAGCCGATCTCAAATTTCACCACGCAGTTTCGCAGGTAATTGACGTTTTTGTCCTCACTGGCGGCCGGTTGCCACTGAAAACGGAAGTCATTTCCCTGGTAGACAAACTTCGCGACCGGCACGCCAGGTTCCGTTTCACGAGTTTTGTACAGGATGTCCCATTGACGTGTATCTTCTGTATGGTTCGATTTCAGCTCAAAGAACAGCTTGGTCTTCGAAATCTCTGGGCCGGAAATCAGCTTGACACCGAGCAGGTACTTCGGGTTCGGTTTGATTTTTCCCAATGAGACAGCTTGCCCATCGGTATTGATGGGTAGATTGAAATGACGTGGCAAATTGGCAAACGGGGCCGGTTTTTTCTGGTTGGCAGAGTTCGCTGCGTTGCCGCCGGCCGGCTTCATGTTGGGGGGGGTGGCTGGCGGTTTGTCTGGCGTCGAGTCAGCGGGAGGCTTGGCAGGTGGCTGGTCGGCGGGAGGTTTGGTAGGTGTCTCCTTGGCCGGCGGCTGATCGGCAGCTGGCTCATCGGTTGGTGGTGGCTGATCGGCGGGAGGTTTGGCAGGTGGTTTGGCAGGTGTCTCTTTGGCCGGCGGCTGATCGGTCGGGGGGGCTTGAGCGGGAGTTTGGGGCGCAGGCGGTTGGCTAGGTGCTTGCGTCGGAATGGTCTCCTCTTTTTCGACAAACGGCGAGTCCACGTTTTGCTCGAGGACTCCTGCCCGTAACTCGTTGTCGGTGTCTCGCTCTTTGATCGCTCGTCGACTGGTGCCAGGTTTATCGACATTTGCCTTGGCGACTGGCGTTTCACTGCTGCTGCTCAGGCTCATGGCAATGAAGATCGTCGCCCCCAAAATCGCCAGCCCCGCCAGAACGGCTGCCCCCAGGATCAGGAAAGGTTTGTTGCTCCCCTGCGGACTTGGCCGGTTGGCCGCTTGTGCGGGGTGAGCGCCGGAAGCAGGGGCGACCTGCAGGCCACTTGATCGATCGTGCTGTGGCGAAGTTTCGAGCGAGATTCCCTCCGGAATTTCATCGACCGTCTTCACCTGGGAGGCATGGTTTAGATAAGCCATCAACCCCTGACGAATCTCTTCCGGGCTGGAGAAATCGGAACCAATATTTGCAATCAGAGACTCGAGGCGGCCTGTCTGTTCGGTCATCGGTAATTGGCGAAAAGCATCGCTAGCCACCTGGCCCAATTGTTCGAAATCGGATGCGGGTGAATCAAGATTCCCCGCACGCAAGGGGGCCAGGGCAATCCCGCCCAGTTTTACTTCGTTGTCGGCAGAGATCATTATGTCGTTGGCTGAAACCCCGCCGTGAACCATTTCGTTTTGATGGATGAATTCGAGGGCCTCGATTACCTGGAGCATGACCTGCGCCAACGTCGCCGAATCGAGTTGGCTGGCAATTTTGTCCAGGGATTGCCCGGCGAAAAACTCGGTGACGAGGTAATACCTTCCCTTCTCCTGGTCCACATCGTAAAGGTGAACCAGATTTTTATGGTCCAGCTCGGATGCCTTCCCGACGCGTTGCAGGAACTGATTGCATGGCGGCGTGCCGGTCTTCAGGTCGGTCGAGAGAAACTGAATCTGGACTTTCCGGTCAAGATTCGCATGATTGGCGATGAACAGATCCCCCAGTTCGTCCTGGCTGATCCGTTCCAGCAGTACATAGTTGCCAATCTTGAGCACATGTCGGCCCGACAGAAGGTACTTGGCCTGCCAGCGGGTGATCAGGCCTGCCTTGGACAATTCCAGGGCCGTTTGCTGTCCATCGGTTGTTGGGTTCTTTTCGAGCCAGGCCTGTAGTGCTTCCGGGGTGAGAACATTGCTCTTTTGCAATGCAGCCAGGAAATCGTCCTTGTTGATTGGGGACATCGGCAGGTTCGAAGGATAGACAGGCGATCCGGAAATCTTCTTTTCTTATTGTTTCACGCACTGGGGTACCAATCAACCTGTCAGCTCGGTGATTCCCCAAAATCGAAGCGGAACCGAGGGGCCGGTTCGCCTCAAGTGCCCAGCTGTTGCCGGTACAGATTCCCGATTTTTTCTGCGCATTGCCTCAGCGAGAATCGATGAACTGCCTGGTCCCGCAACTCTCTTGCGGTTCGGCGCTCTTCACCGGGACATTCCAGGATTCGTTGTGCGACCCGGCACATTTCGGCCGTGTCGCCCGCGGGGACCAACTCGATCCCGGTGCCTTCAACGATTTCCGGTGTGCCCCCAACACGGGTAGCGACAAATGGGAGTCCGCTGGCGGCCGCTTCCAGCAACACGCGCCCTAGTGGCTCCTGGTGTGCGGCATGCAACAACAAGACTGCTTCGTTCATCAAGTTCGGTATCCCATCAATCCGTCCGAGCCAGTGGATTCGGGATGAGCAGGACGAAGAGGCGGAGGTGGCCTTCAATTGTTTTTCGTATTCGATCGCTTCCTGTTTTTTGGAATGGCGATCCCCTGCCAGAAAGAGCTGCAGGGACGGATCTTTTGCGGCCAATCTCGAAAAGCTGTCCAGTACGATCTCGGTCCCTTTGCGGATGCCAATCTGGCCGACGCAGAGGATGATTCTGTCGCCTGTGGGGATGCCCCGTTCAGCCTGCAAGCTGCCGGTCCCAGATCGCGGGGCGAACTGCTCGAGATCCACGCCGTTGTAGATCACCTCAACCTTTCCTGCCGGGATGCCGGCAGCGACATGGTAGTCACGGGTGGCCCGGGAAACGGCTACCAGCTGGTCCATCTCGGAAATGTCCTGGATCGCTTTGGCGCTGAGCCGCAGGATATCTCGCAGGTAGCCGACCGATGGAACGTTGGCTGCGCGTGTGACGGGGCCGGCCAAGCGGCTGGTCGACAGGCTGTTGCAATGGACCAGATCGGGTTGAACGGATCGAACCAGCTGGTCCAGATCGATGCGGATCTGCTCCTGGGATTTGCGCTGGTCCCGATGGAATAGTTGCAGGTCGACCAGGTCACAGCCAAGCTCTGCCAACGCAGTGGAAAATTCGGTACCGGCGGGTACCGCGGCCACAAACTCGAATCCCTGCTGGATCAAGGACGGGGCAATCGCCAAGAACGAGTTTTCACCGCCGTTACGCCAGCCGTATTCACCGAGCAACAGGACTCGTCGGGACATGGAAACGGGTCACTCAACGGTCCAGGTATCACCCGACGACAACAGGTCACTCAGTTGGCCTTCCCCCTGATTTTCCGTGGCGTTAGCGACCTGACGGTTGATTTCATCATCGTAGGTGGGGCGCTCGACCGAACGGAAAACGCCGATCGGTTCGGGAAAGTGGGGGTGTTTCAAGCGACTCAGCAAAAAGGCGAGTTGCGGGTCGGGGCAGGACTCATCGTGAAACAGTAAATCGTCAACCGGGACATCTTTCAGGGCGACGATTTCCGGTGTGAAGCCATTGAGACGAATTCCCTTTTCACCGTTACCAAAGACCATGGGCTTGCCATTTTCCAGCTCCAGCACATTATCGGCTTTGGTTGCCTTGTCTTTCATGTAGTCCCAGGCACCATCATTGAACACGTTACAGTTTTGATAGACCTCTACGAATGACGTCCCTTTGTGCTGGGCAGCGCGGGTCAGTGTTTTTATCAGATGTTTGGCGTTGACGTCGATGGAGCGGGCCACAAAGGTCGCCTCGGCAGCCAGGGCGACCGAGATCGGGTTGAGTGGGTGGTCGATCGAACCGAGCGGAGTGCTCTTGGTGACATGGCCCACTTTCGATGTGGGTGAGTACTGCCCCTTGGTCAGTCCGTAAATGCTGTTATTGAACAGGACGATATTGATATCGATATTACGCCGGATGGCGTGCATCAGGTGATTTCCACCAATGCTCAACGCGTCACCGTCACCCGTAATCACCCAGACACTCAGTTCGGGACGGGTTGATTTCAGACCGGTGGCAAAAGCCGGGGCTCGGCCGTGAATGCTGTGCATCCCATAAGTATTCATGTAATACGGAAATCGACTGGAACAGCCGATCCCGGAGATAAACACGGTCTCTTCCAGGGGGATGCTTAATTCGGGAAGCACCTTTTTCATTTGCGCCAGGATCGAATAGTCACCACACCCCGGACACCATCGGACATCCTGGTCGGAAGCAAAATCGGCAGGTTTCAATACGGGAAGTTCAGTACTCATAGTTTTTCCGGTTGGAGCCGAGCGACTGCATTTCGCAGTGTTTCGATCACGTTAGCATGGAATTGATTTTCTCGGTGACTTCACTGACGGCAAACGGTTTTCCCTGAACCTTGTTGAATCCCTCGACGTTCACGGAGAACTCACTCTTGATCAACAAGCGGAGTTGTCCCGTGTTGAGTTCCGGGATCAGTACTTGGTCATAACGGTCGAGGATCTCACCCAGATTTTTAGGGAACGGGTTAAGCCACCTGAGGTGGGCGTGTCCAACCGATTTCCCCTGCTGGGCACACATCCTGGCCGCGGTTCGGCAAGCGCCAAGGGTGCCTCCCCAGCTCAGGACCAGTAAGCCGCTCTCGGCCCCGTCCACTTCCAGGTCATCAATGACATTGGCGACGTTTTGAACTTTTTGCGCACGTGTCTTCACCATGTGTTGGTGATTCTGTGGATCGTAACTTACATTCCCGCTCCCATCCTCTTTCTCCAATCCACCGACCCGGTGCATCAATCCGGGGGTGCCGGGAACGGCCCAGGGCCTGGCCAGGTCATCATTGCGACGGTAAGGCTCAAAGGGTGTCCCGTCAGCCACCGGGTGGCCGATTTCAATCGACGGGAGTTCTTCAACCGCAGGCATTTTCCAAGGCTCGGCTCCGTTGGCAATGTAGCCGTCCGAAAGAATGATGACCGGGGTCATGAACTTTGTTGCGATTCGCCACGCTTCGATCGCGACGGCGAAACAGTCGGCCGGACTGCTGGCGGAAATGATCGGCAGTGGGGATTCGCCGTTGCGACCATGCATGACCATCAAGAGGTCGGACTGCTCCGTCTTGGTGGGAAGACCCGTACTCGGTCCTCCCCTCTGGATGTCAATCACGATGAACGGGAGTTCCAGGATTAACCCCAGCCCGATTCCCTCACCTTTCAAGGCGATCCCGGGACCACTGCTGGTGGTGACGGCCATACTCCCGCCAAAGGCAGCTCCGATGGCTGAGCAGACGGCGGCGATTTCGTCCTCGGCCTGGAAAGTTCGCACACCGAACCGTTTGAACTTGCTCAATTCATGCAGTACATCACTGGCCGGGGTGATCGGGTACGATCCGAGGAACAGTTTCTTGTCACTCAGCTTGGAAGCGGCTACCAATCCCAGGGCGAGGGCCTGATTTCCCATGATGTTTCGATAGGTTCCCGGCTCCAGTTGGGCGGCGGGTACCTGGTAGGTCGACGCAAAATCCTCGGTGGTTTCACCGTAATTCCAGCCCGCCTTCAAGGCGAGTCGGTTGGCATTGGAAACGTCCTCTTTGCCACGAAATTTTGCCTCGATAAATCGGAGAGTCGGTTCCACGTCTCGGCCGTACAGCCAGAAGACGAGACCCATGGCAAAGAAATTTTTGCAGCGATCTGCCAGCTTGGTAGAGATCTTGGTTTCCTCGACTGCCGTGCGCGTCAATTTGCTCATCGGCACCTGGATCAATCGATACGACTCGAGCTTGTCACTGTCCAAGGGGTTCGTGTCCAGCTTGGCCAGTTTCAGGTCCTTCTCGGCGAAGCTGTCTGAATTGACGATCAGAATCCCACCTGGCTTCAAGTCTTCAATGTTGGTGACCAGGGCTGCCGGGTTCATGGCAATCAATGCGTCGAGTCCGTCACCAGGAGTGAAAATCTCCTCGGCAGAAAATTGCACCTGGAATCCACTGACGCCAGCCCGTGTTCCCCGCGGTGCCCGGATTTCGGCAGGAAAATCCGGGAAGGTGGCCACGTCATTGCCCGACAGTGCCGACGTGTTGGTCAACTGGGAACCGAGAAGCTGCATCCCGTCACCCGAGTCGCCGGCCAGTCGGACCGTGACGCCGTTTACCGATTCGGATGGCTTGCTTGTGGGAGGGAATTGATCCGTGGTACTGATCATGGAATTCTCGTCAGTCAGTGGATGATGGTTAGCGGAACAGTACCGAAATTTCAGACGTTTATTGTAATTGGAGCGGCAGTTGCGGACTCGGCAACGAAGCTGATTTCGAAACGATTTTGGGTTGGCACGGGCCGGTCCAGTTGGCCCAATCGCAATCCATCCATGTTCTGTCCAGATACTGCCGAAATGTGTTGGAAAAGCAAGGATTTGCACTTGCAAGTCCGTTTAGTTTGTCAAAAATCCGATCTTCTAGAAAGGGGGAAATAGATGTTATGCTGCCCCAATGCCGGTTTTTTTTTGAGCGGCATCCAGCACCCCCCAGGCCCCAGCAGAGGACAGAGAACCGATGGAAAATACTCTCATATTGCTCAAACCGGATTGCGTCCAGCGCCGACTAATCGGGCGTATTATCAGCCGTTTTGAAGATAAAGCCCTGACGATCGTGGCGATGAAGCTGATTCAGGTGACACCGGAACTGGCCAAACAGCACTATGCCGAGCATGTCGACAAGCCATTCTATCCCGGGCTGGAGGAGTTCATCACGGGAGCCCCAGTGGTGGCCATGGTTTTGGAAGGTCTGGATGCGGTTCGCGTGGTTCGTGAAATGCTTGGTAAGACCAGTGGTTTGGCGGCTGACCCGGGGACGATTCGGGGTGATTTCAGCAGTAGCCGGCAGATGAACCTGGTCCACGCCTCGGATGGTGCCGAAGCGGCCGCCCGCGAAATCGACCTCTACTTTGATGCGAGTGATATCTGTCGCTACACGCCGGTCCTGACCCCCTGGTTTCGGGCTGGGGACGAGTAGGCGGAGTTCGGCCCTGGGGTTGGGCCAACTCGGTGCCGTTGACGGTACGGTTGCACTTCGGGGATGAACCGCCAGAAACGAATTCTTTTCGCCTCGGGGTTTGGTCCTGCGGGTTGCCTTTTCCCTCAACCTGCCCCATCAGGTGGTCGCTCAGTGGGGTAGTAGCAGGGTCTTGAAAATCCAGTCCTGGATTCCCCGGCTCGGCTTCAAAACGGAGTAGATGGCCCCGCCGATTCCGGTCGCCAGGGCGACCATCAAGGTGCTGCACAGGCCGTAGAACATCACCCGGTTCTCCAGTAATTCATTGGCAAAGGTCCCTTCGGCGGGTTGGATTTCGCGGACATCGGCAATCAGGGCGCCCGAAATCGCTACGAAACAGCCACAGGCGAGAATGAGCGGAAGCCATGCCAAGGAATTGCGGGTTGCCGATAAGAGCCGGCTGGCCCGCCTCCCTTGGCGGGTGCAAATATCGATATCCATGAATCGGAAAACGGGCCCAAGCAACCAGAAATTCAAGGCAAAGGGTAGGAGCATACTGGCAAATAACGCGGCTGCAAAACTCCAGGATATCGAGATCGGGAGCCAGAACAGGACGATCATGAAGATGGCCAGCGTCAGCATGGCGTAGAGCAGTCCCTCAAAGCCGACCGTGACTGCCAGGACTCCTATCCGGCTGTCCCAGCCAATATCCCCCATTTTTTTCCCCAGGTTTTCCAGTTCTTTGATTGCCCAGTCCAACGTGTCTTCGTCTCTCAGGCTGGAACATAGTTGAATCAGGAATTGTTGAGCTGAAATCGGGAACACTTTGGTTCGCATCAACAGGTCCGCCAGTTCCTGCAGCAGGCTGACGGCCCGAAAACTGTCATCCTTGGATTGTTGTGACGTGTTGTGGGCGTACTCATTATCGTCGATCACGATACTGACCAGCGGGCGATCGATTAACTTGGTATGGCATCCATCGTCCAGCCAAATCTGGGCGAGAGACAACTCGTCGGGTAACGTGCCATCTTCGATGGCGCTGCGCAGTTCGTGCGCCAGCTCCCACAGAACGTCCCGGTACTGTTGCCAGCCAAGGCGGTACTTGGCTCCGGTCAGAATCTGGATCGGGGCGCCTCGGACCGCTTCGTAGGCATCCCAGCGTTGTCCCTCCTTTTCTCCCCCGGCCAGCCATCGTGGCCGGGTGGACCGCGCCAGTCGGAGTCGGCTCGGTTTGGGTATCTGGTTGTTCGGACCGGTGATGATCCAAACGTAACGGTCCAGCGGTTCATCGTGTCCCAGGAAGATCGACAGGCCTTCCGATTTTTCGAGCAGGTCATGCGTGCGGTAAGGTCCAAATTCCTGCATTTCGATCGTGTTGGCTTGTGGTTGTACGACCGGTATGTAAATCCTGGCATGCGGGTTTTCGGAGATTCGAACGACCCGGGTACCACTCAGGAAACCGTGAAGCCCCCGCAGGTGGTTGCCGTCGCGCATTGTGGAAACACAGATCGTGGTCGGGATCAGAAAGACGAGCAGCAATTGCCCTTCACTGACGAGCCAGTCTGCCAGGTTGACACTGATCGGGGTCGCCAGTGCGTCGTAGAGCAGCCAGGCCAACGTGATCCCGAAACATCCGGGAACGGCAAACGATCGCAACAGGGCGCGCCAGAGTCCAGGGCGCTGACCTTGGCCATTCACCACGGTCAATCCCATCAGCCGTTTCCCGATGGTCCGACCGGTTCGACCTTCCAAGATGGCGAAATAGAGGACCAGCATCAACCACTTGACCACGGCAAACAGGGCCAGAAAACGGGGCAAGGTGGTGGCCGTAAAAGACGGGTTGCCAATTTCCTGCTGGGACACAATGTACGCTCCCACCAGGCCAAACAGGAGCAACGGGACGAGAATGACTACCAGGTAATCCGTCATGAAAGCTGCCAGGCGCCGACCGAAGTTGGCCAACGAAGTCCCGTGTGAGGCAAAGGGGATCAAGGCCGTTTTCAACTGCTCCAGGTTGTCGAACCGCCTGGCAGGGTCTTTTTCCAGGCAGCGCATGATGGTCTCATCCAGGTCGTGAGGGATTTCGGGCCTGAGCTGTCGTGGAGGGGGCGGCGTATCGGAGACGATTTGCGCGGTCACACTCATCGCGTCGCCGACAAAAGGTGATTGCCCCGTCAGCAGGCAATAGAGCGTTGCCCCAATAGCGTAAATGTCGGTCCTGGCATCGACTTCTTCACCGCGCACCTGTTCCGGTGCTGAATAGCTGGGCGTGCCCATGAAAGTCCCCGTCTGGGTCAGATTGGCATCACCACTTCCCAGTGACTTGGACAAACCGAAATCGCCGATCTTGACCGTCTGGTCGGCATCCAGGAAACAATTGGAGGGTTTGACGTCTCGGTGCACGACGCCCATACGGTGGGCGGCCACCAATCCGTCAATGACATTGAGGGTGTTGTCCACTGATTGTCGGACTGCCAGGGGCCCCTTTTCATCCACCAGGTCAGCCAGAGTGTCGCCTGGCATCAACTCCATCACGATGTAGGGTTGCCCATTGACTTCGCCGGCACCGTAGATGAACGTCACTCGGGGATGGGAGATTTGAGCTGCCAGCTTGGCTTCGCGAAGGAACCTTTTGACAGAAGCTTCATCCGAAAGCATCTGGTGGTTCAGGCGTTTCAAGGCAACGACTCGACCTGTTCCTTCCTCGGTCGCTTTCCAGACTACCCCCATTCCACCAGAACCAATCGGTCGGTCAAGGCGGTACTCGTCGATCCGGGATCCGATGTCGGGGTGATTGTCGAAATCCTCTGGATCGAGCGGGGCGATTGCAGCCACCGTCTCCACATACGTCGGCATTTCGAGTGGATTGTTGAGGGGGCCCGGCAGTTGGGCCATGGTGTTTAACGGTCGGCCGCAATTCTGGCAAAATCGTGGCGCAACGGATTCGTACTGTAAGTCGAGATCACAATGTTCACAACGGATCTTCATCGTACGAGCTCATACCGGTTCAAACGGTCACGCACCTTTCCGGCAACCACCCGGTTGGTTTGGCCGAGATATCCATTCTAACGCTTGGCTGATTCATGGTCGATGCAGGTCGAAGAACAAGTTGCCGGTAAAGCTCACACCGTCACGCGGGGCAACGTGTATTTCCGAAGGGGTGAAATGGAAGAAAACAACGACTTTCTATTTTCATTCACCCGGTGGCGGATTGCTCCCCTGATTTCACTCCATATTCTGGAGGGAAATCCGAAACCGGCGGTTACCATTGCCACGCCAGAGGCTTATCATGATTGTCACGCAGGTTCAATCAAACCAGTTGTTCAATCAGCGGAACCGCAACAGAGGATAATTCATGAAAGTCAGGTTGAATGTTGTCTCGGGCCCTGCCAAGGGGCGATTCTTTGACATTGATGAAAACCAGGCACTTGTCATTGGTCGTGGCGAACAGAGTGATACCCGGATTAATGACCCCTCTGTTTCGCGGGTCCATTGTGAGGTGCGCGTTCAGCCAGACCAGATCACCCTGGTCGACAAAGGGAGTAGCAGTGGCACATTTGTCGACGGCCAGGCGGTCGAAGAGTTGAATATCCAGAAAGGTTGCCTGGTGAGGATTGGGGACACAGAACTCCGCGTCGCCGATCCGCACGAAGAGGCGATTACCGAGGTGATCCAGGGATTGCCCGAGATTCCCGCTTCGAGTCATTCGCTACCTCAGTTGGTCGGTTCCCAGATGGGGCCCTACATGCTGGAGGAGATTATTGGTTCCGGGAATTCCGGCATGGTGTTTCGGGGTTCCGATACGGAAAAGGGTCGCCAGGCGGCGATCAAGGTCCTCTCCCCATCCTATACTTCGAACGATGAACAACGTCAGCGGTTTGTCCGCGCCATGAAGACGATGCTTCCGGTCCGCTCTGAGCGGATTATCCGTCTCTACAACGCCGGCAAGACGGGGGATTTCTGTTGGGCCGCGATGGAGCTTATCGAGGGCGAAAACCTGGCCGAGGAAATTGAGAGAATCGGTATCGAGGGTATGCTGGATTGGCGAAAAGTGTGGCGCGTAGCGGTAGATATCGGGCAGGCGCTGAACGATGCCTATGATTGCAAGATCATCCATCGAAATGTGACACCCATGAACATTATCCGTCGCAAGAGCGACGAAGCTTGCCTGTTGGGAGACTTGATGCTGGCCAAGGCGCTCGAGGGAACTCTGGCACAACAGGTGACCCAGCCCGGGCAGATCATCGGTGATATCCCGTACCTGGCACCCGAGCGGACACGTTCCGATGCGACGGTCGATACGCGTTCGGATATGTATGGATTGGGCGCAACCTGTTATGCCCTGTTGACCGGCACGCCGCCCATCAGTGGTGATGGTTTAACCGAGCTGGTCGCCAATGTGCGGACCGAGCTCCCCAAGTCTCCCAAGTCATTCCAGCTGGCCGTCGATGATCTGTTCCAGGATGTTGTCATGAAACTGCTGGCCAAGGAGCCGGAAGACCGGTTTGCCACCCCCGCCGAGCTGCTCAAGGAACTGTTGAAAATTGGCAAATTCAACAACCTGGATCCAGGCTTTTAACCTCTCGGTTAAGTGCCTCTCTTTTTAAGCGAAAAATTGGCCGCCCCGTTGGGAGCGGTCCAGCGTTTTGCTCGATGAAGGTCAGTGGTGACGACCGTAAATATGCCGAAGCACAACACGTCGGACGTACGCGCGCTGAAAATCAAAAGGGGGAAGACTTCGCTCACCAAAAAGATTCCAAATCACGGATCTCAGTCTCTCCGTTTGGCTGATGAATATGCTGTGTATAAACGATAGACGGGGCAAGCATAGGCACCGATGAAAGCGGTGTTCCAGCGTTTTCATCTGTTATCAGGAGACTTTAAGTTCGGTCAGCTTGGAGGGTCCGAAAATCAAAGGGAAAATGGATAAGATCTCGTGTGAGCCCTCTTTTAATGTTGCCAATCCCTTTTTGTGGCGTTAAGTTCCTGACTTTAAATCTACAAAATCGAATCCAGATTTTGACGTCAAATGAATAAGAACGATATGAAATTTGATGTCCGCTCAGATCAAGGGTCGGGCCTCGTCTCTACGATTCTGGAGAAACTTGAATCGCTAGTCGCGACATCGACCGATGCTGATTTCCCGGTTTCAGTTAGCGTTCCAAATCCCGACTTGTGCGTGTGGGAATTGCTTAATGCTAACCAACCATTGGCAAAAGTCGCCTGGGTTGATCGCAATTCTTCCAGCGCGACCGTTGGGCTCGGCATTGCAGTCGACATCCATCTGAAAAATGAAAGTGACTTCTCATGTTCCGTTGCACAGTGCCGTGCCATCTTGAAAGACAAGCCGCATCTCAAGTTCTACGGCGGGTTTTCCTTTAATGCCTCTGCAGCCAACTGGGATGGATTCGGTGCCGGAAGATTTATTCTGCCTCGAATCATTTTGTCAAAAGACACACTGACATTAACCGTTACCAGTGCGGCCGATATCGAGCAGGCGAAACTCGATGTGCAACAAATGTCATTTCAGCCTATTCCCTTTGATTCAGATTTCCCTGCCGTCAAATCGACAAGTTACGCACCTGCGTTTGATGGGTGGCAATCTCGAATTGACGAAGCCCTTTCACTCATTCGAAGTGAAGTATTGGAAAAGATTGTTCTTTCTCGAAAGACCGTTCTCAAATTCGAAGACGCTCTCAACCCGATCCACTTAGCCTCCGCACTTCAAACGGCTACGCATGATTGCTACGTTTTCTGTTTCAATTTTGAAAAGGGTAGCGCCTTTGTGGGTGCCACGCCAGAACGGCTTTTTTACCGTCAGGGAGTTCGCCTCGAAAGTGAAGTTATCGCGGGAACACGAATGAGAGGCGAGAACCCATCGGCAGACGAAAAACTTGCTATCGAATTGTTGACAAGCGACAAAGATCAGCGAGAACACGACATCGTGCGAAAAAGCATTCGGCAGAAACTGCATAAATTTGTCGATCATTTAAGCGTTGATTCTCAGGCATCGATCCTGCGCTTGGCACAGAAACAGCATCTCAAATCGAATGTGGAAGGCACATTAAAACCAGATGTCGATGATGGGATGCTTCTCAAACGACTGCACCCCACACCTGCCGTGGGCGGTTACCCAACAGACAATGCGTTACCTGAAATTGCCCGTCTCGAGCCATTTAGCCGTGGCTGGTACGCTGGCCCGCTCGGCTGGATCGGCAGCGACAGTATTCATTTCGCCGTAGCGATTCGTTCTGGGCTGGTAAACAATGACGAAATGAGTCTCTTTTCTGGAGCCGGAATCGTGCGAGGCTCTGAACCGGCTCAGGAATGGCAAGAAGTGGACAACAAGATTCAGGACTTTATCAACGTGCTTGGACAATCATAGTCCTCAAGTAGACTTAGAGTGATGTGCGGTCGCGAAGGTCCTGCTATGTTGGGATTCCAGGAAACATCGGGACTGAAATCCTAAAGCACGATCAAGGTAAAGTCGGCAAAGTGATTGACGAAATCTGGGCCAATTTCATAACTGAATGTTGCATTCAAAATGGCATCGATCATTTTTTCGTTGCCCCAGGTTCGCGATGCACTCCACTGACGCTCGCCATCGCAAGACATGCGGACGCCCACGTCATCCGACATTATGACGAGCGAGGGCTCGCCTTTGCTGCCCTGGGATTTGGCAAAGCGACCGGGCGGCCCGGTGTTTTTGTCTGCACCTCGGGGACTGCCGTTGCCAATGCGTACCCGGCCGTCATCGAAGCGGCAATGGAAAAAACTCCGCTGCTGTTATATACGGCGGATCGCCCACCGGAGCTGCTTGGTGTTGGAGCAAACCAAACAATTCAACAGCAAAACATCTTTGGTGAATATCCCGAGCTATTCCGCCACATGCCCGTTCCAGAAGATCAACAAACCGAAGATGATCCGCACGGCTTGCAGTATCTTTTAACAGAATTAACGACCGGACTCGAGGCAGCTGGGAAAGGGCCTGTTCATTTCAACTGGATGTTTCGCGAACCGTTTTCGATCGATCACGACGATCACATAAAGCATTCTGCTGCGGATGCAAGCCAGCTCGACATCGCACCCGGAGACGAATCGAAAAATGAGACTTGCATTGAATTGACTGGCAACACGGTCATCGCTTTGGGGCGATGCAATCCGGAAGAAGCCGAAGAAGCTCAGCAGCTGGCACAAAAATTACAAGCTCCTCTGCTTGCGGACATCACCAGTGGCCTCACCCAATCATCCTTCGAATTGCCGACCGAATTTTCACTTCCGGCTCCCGACACCATTTTGCATCTGGGAGGACGAATCGTCTCCAAATCGTGGCACCCATGGACGAGCAGCCTGCGAGATTCAAACACGCAGTACTTCCATATCACACCACAAGATTTGGTGGTTAACCCAGAGCATCTTGATCTGCGACGTTTTGTGAGTCCTCTTTCAGATCTGACAGACAAGATCTCTGGGCCATCAACAACAGCTGAATTTTCATGCAAATGGCAAAAAGCGGCCAACAACCGAGACGAAATTCTCAAGCACCACTTGGACCAGGCGACACGTTTTAGCGAACCGGCCATTGCCTATTTCTTGAGTAAGAACTGTCCTAAATCCAACGGACTATTCATTGGAAACAGCATGGTCATCAGAGACATGGACTGGTTCAGCGCCCGAACTTCAAATGATCCTCGCTCGGTTATGGCTAACCGCGGCGCCAGTGGCATTGACGGACTGATAGCGACAGCCGCCGGCTACTGTGCCGGCCTCAGACAGCCGACAACTGTTCTGCTCGGAGATCTTTCAGCATTGCACGACCTTAATTCTCTATCCCTGGCAGCGAAGTCCGATTGGCCCATGATCATTTTGGTTGTCAATAATCGAGGCGGACATATCTTCGATTTATTGCCGGTGCGGGAGTCTGCCCATTTCGAAGAATATTTCGCAACACCCCACACATATCAATTCAACAGCGCGGCCGAAATGTTTGGTATCGATTACCGCTGCATCGAAACAATGGATGACCTTTCAAAAAATTACGCCGAAGCACTCTCAAGCAATCAGTCTGTCATGCTTGAATTAGTGACCCATCGTCAACAGAATCTCGAAGTCCGACAAAAAATCAGAGAAGAGATTTCCAAGTGCAGCGTCCAACTCTAATTTTCATGCCCGGATTCATGGGGCTCGCTTGTGACTTTGACAAATTGCGGAGCGAACTCTCCGGTTATGATTCGATTGGTTTGGAAATTCCAACGGCAGACAGTTGGCAAGACAACATCCATATTTTGGCTGATGCGGTTCCGCAAAATTCAGTCCTGATCGGGTACTCCATGGGTGCTCGACTTGCCCTGGGAACATCCTTGTTGGCAAACAGCCAATCAATCGGACTGGTTCTTATCTCGGGTAATCCCGGCCTGGAATCTGATTCTCATCGCAAACAACGATGGCAAGCGGATCAGAAATGGGCGCAAAGAATTGAATCGGAGAGCAAGGCTTCCTTTTTGCGGGACTGGTACGAACAAGACGTATTCTCTCATACACCAATTGCCGTACGATCGGATGAGATCATTCGAAAATCAACCTACTGCTCCGAGGCTTGGCCAAAAGTAATGCGCGTCAATTCAATCGCAAAGCAACCGAATTATTGGCCAGAAATAGAAAATCTAAACATTCCCGTTTTGGCGGTTGCCGGAGAAGCCGATGAAAAGTACGCCAAAATTGCGGTTCGCTGTATCAAAAGAAGCCAGTCCCCGCTATCGCGAGTTAAGATCTTTACCGAATGTGGACACGTCGTTCACCGCGAGCAGCCCGGAAAACTTACCGATTCAATTCGCGAATACTTATCTTGTCTAAGATAGATGGTGCGATCGATACCTGAAGGTTATCCTAAATCATCCAATTTCAAAATTGTTGCACCCTGGTTTGCAATTTTTTTCATCTCGTTCATTAAGTAAGCATTCCGATGCCAGCGTCAGTCTCTGATATTTTTGATCCAAACCTGTGGAATGAATTTGAGCAATTCCGTTTCACAGATATTACGTACCACCGAGCCAAAGAGGTCAACGCGGTTCGCATCGCGTTTAATCGCCCCGAAGTTCGAAATGCTTTTCGCCCACATACCGTCGATGAACTTTACGCCGCATTGGATCACGCTCGCCAGTCAAGTGATATAGGAGCCGTTATTCTCACTGGCAATGGGCCTTCGCCCAAAGATGGAGGATGGGCTTTTTGTTCCGGTGGCGACCAAAAGGTGAGAGGCAAGGCGGGGTACGAATACGAGCAAAACGAAAATCAAGCCACGACAGCACCTCGTGCGGGTCGACTGCATATTCTCGAATGCCAACGACTCATCCGCATGATGCCAAAGGTCGTTATCTGTGCCGTGCCTGGTTGGGCCGTTGGAGGTGGCCACAGTCTGCATGTGATTTGTGATCTCACAATAGCCTCGAGGGAACATGCCAAGTTCAAACAGACCGATACGGACGTCGCCAGTTTTGACGGCGGATTTGGATCGGCCTATCTGGCTAAACAGGTTGGTCAAAAAGTTGCCCGTGAAATATTTTTCCTGGGGAAAACGTATTCTGCTCAAGAGGCAAAAGATCAGGGTGCCGTCAATTTGGTGGTGCCGCATGAACAACTTGAAACGGCATCTCTGCAATGGGCTGATGAGATCTGTGCCAAAAGCCCGACCGCTCAGAGAATGGTCAAGTACGCTTTCAATCTTGCCGATGACGGACTCGTTGGCCAGCAGTTATTTGCGGGGGAAGCGACTCGCCTTGCCTATGGCACCGAAGAAGCCCAGGAGGGACGAGATGCTTTTTTAGCGAAGCGGAAGCCGAATTGGTCCGGCTATCCCTACCACTTTTAGCCGGTGCGGGGCAATTGCCAACACAGTATCAATGACTTGAAGAATCAAACATTCGATCATGAAACATTGGCTCCTTGCTGCACGGCCTAAAACACTCTTGGCGGCTCTCTCTCCAGTGGCAATCGGAACACAGATGGCACTGGTCGATGGTGAGTTTTATCTGCTGGCATTGCTGGCAACATTGCTATGTGCAGTCTCAATCCAAGTCGGAACCAATTTCTGCAACGACTACTGTGATTTTCACCAAGGAGCAGACACCGAATCTCGCAAAGGTCCGGCGCGAGCCGTTCAGTCAGGACTCATTTCACCGCGAGCAATGCTGGTCGCAACCATCATTGCTTTTGCAATTGCTGGTGGCTCTGCGTGGCTCCTGTACCTCCGTGCCGGATGGCCGTTTCTGCTGTTAGGTGCATTAAGCATCCTTCTGGGGATTGCCTACACAGCTGGGCGTTTCTCATTAGCCTATCTGGGAATCGCAGATCCCTTTGTCCTCATCTTTTTCGGACCTGTCGCTGTTGCGGGGACGCAATACATTCAATCTCTTCAGTTTGACGAAACAACCATCCTTGCGGGCCTTGGCCCCGGGTTAATATCTACTGGATTACTGGTTGTGAACAATTTGCGTGATATTGATGAAGATCAAATCGCTGGCAAACGAACGCTGGCCGTCCGCTTCGGAGCAACATTCAGTCGTTATCAATATGCGGCATGCATGCTGGGTGCTGCGATTGTTCCTGTAATCTTTGCCATCAACCAAAATTCCTGGCCCCCAGCGATTGCCTCTTTGATTATCATTCCCGGACTGCTGTTGATTAGAAAAGTCTGGCGTTCCAGTGGAGCCGAGCTCCGCCCATGCTTGGGAATGACGGCTGGGATTCTATTGCTTTTCACAATACTGTTTTGTTTCGGATTGGGGCTTGGATGAGAGCCTTTCGATTTCAAATCCCCTTCAAGAATCCGATCCTTTTAAAAGGTCGGATTTATGCAGACCGACAAGGTGTGCTGCTGGAACGCAATGGACAATGGGCAGAGGCATCGCCCCTGCCCGGGTTCAGCCTGGAAACGGTTGACGACGTTGTTGCCAGTCTTCGCGGCAAACTTCGCGGCAAACAAAAGCCACCCGCGTCACTCATGTTTGCCTTGTCAGCCTTGAACGAACCTTTTGCGGCACCCATTTCCGTTCCCTATAACTTTCTGCTACTGGGCGATTCGGAAGAGATCGCCGAAAGAACAATCGATTGCCAGCTTTCAAAATGCAAAGCTGTCAAAATGAAGGTGGGGCAAGATTCACTCGAATCGGATGTCAAGCTGGTAAAGGAGGTGCGTCAAGCTCTCCCTGGCAATATCCAACTCCGTTTAGATGCAAATCAATCATGGGATTTTGAAGAGGCAGTATTCTTCATTGAATCTCTTGGCGATCTCGATTTTGAGTATATCGAAGAGCCCTTGCGAGATCCTCTCCGCATGGAAGAACTCTTTCACCTGACAGGCGTCAGCTATGCACTTGATGAATCACTTGTTCAGACTGACTGTCTTGACCCCTGGCCCAACGCAGCCGCCTTGGTTTGCAAGCCAACTCTTCTGGGGGGACGACAAGCCGTAGCGAAACTCGCCCTGTCAGGCAAGCCGATTGTCTTCAGTGCTGCATTTGAATCAGGCGTAGGGATCAGGCGCATCATGCAATTGGCCGCCGAATTTTCGCCTGACATACCAGCAGGCCTGGACACGCTCGACTGGTTGGCCAATGACGTTTTTCCGGAGTCGCTGCAAAAACAAGATGGCCTGCTCACCACTCCACGACAAGTCGATGTAAATACGATTGAATTAGAGGAGATCGTATTATGATTTCGCCTATTGAATCTTCAATCAATCACCACAGGAATCAGCTGGCGTATGACGACGGCAAAATCCAAATTCAATACGGCTCGCTTCAAGCAGCACTCGCCGAATCTGCCATCATGCAACTCGCAAATATCGATGTTGGGGACTATATCGCTTGGTCTCCTGAGAATGATTTTGACTCTTTTTTAAATTTCTGGACCTTGCAGCAACGAGGGTGCGTCACTTGCCCCATCAGTTCTCGCATTTCCAACAGCAAACGCTGCGAGATGGCGGAACAGATTAATGCAAAGTCGCTGAAATCGATGCTCAACAGCAAGGACAAGGTGCAGCGCACATTTGTTAATTCCAAAACAGATGGCGATCCGCAGCAGCCGGCCACTCTCATTTTCAGCTCCGGAAGTACCGGACAGCCTAAAGCAATTGTGCACGCGATGTCGGCACATATTGCCAGTGCGACGGGAGCCGCTGAGATCATCCCCCTGGAATCGGGCGATCGGTGGCTGTGGTCATTGCCACTCTATCATATAAGCGGATTGTCGATCCTCATTCGCTGCGCGACAGCCGGTGCGACCGTTGTCGGCTTGCCTGTCGACCAGGAACTTAACGCCCATGCGCTGGAAAAACTGAAAGTCACACATCTCTCTGTGGTGACAACCCAGCTGCGCCGGTTGCTTGCTGAAAAAACGTTTCCTTCTCAATATCTTCGCACCGTTCTTCTCGGTGGAAGCTCGATTGATCCAAAACTGGTAGAGACGGCGAGAAATCGGGGTGTTGATGTAAGAACAACGTATGGACTAAGTGAAATGGCATCACAAGTAACAACTTCGGCAGCAGATGGGACTCCCAAAGCAAGCGGTAAACTACTCGAAAACAGACAGCTCCAGATCTCTTCAACAGGTGAAATCCTTGTTCGGGGTGAAACACTGGCCCTTGGCTACTTGCAGAAAGGTGAAATCCAATCCTTGGTCAACCAAGATGGCTGGTTTCAAACAAACGATATCGGAGCTCTCAATGGAAATTCAGAACTTGTCGTGAGCGGTCGGATAGACAACATGTTCATCTCAGGAGGCGAGAACATCCATCCGGAAAATATTGAGCGAGCGATGACCACCTTGTTCAATGTTGAGCAGGTCATTGTCGTTCCATCGCCAGACAAAGAATTCGGTGCGCGCCCTGTCGCTTTCGTTGATGGTACATTGCCAATGGACTGGAAAGAAAAAATAATGCAGTTGCTCCCAAATTATGAAGTGCCTTTTGAAATCCATCCTTGGCCTTCGGGCACCGACACACAGATCAAACCTGATCGAATCCACTTGCAACGGCTTATTTCGGGCTAAACACAACAAGTCCTTCTTTGCAGCATTGGCCATGCGTTTTTAATGGCCACCTTAAAAAACCAAAATAGACAGCTGCCATTGAAGCATTCCTCAGCTGATGTTTGATAGCGGAGACTCTTATCCGTCGAACAGCAGGATTTTGATCAGGGCAATACTCGTTTGTGAGCTGTCGTCGAGCGCGTGCGGTTCGATCCGTTCTGGTTCAACGCGACCGATCACTTTGACGCTCCGCACAGGTCCGCGGCAAGCGAGGGTCCCATCGGAAATGATGGTGTATTGCGGGTTGCAAACCGCTTCCATCACGGGGAGCAGGGCGACGTCCAGCTCGCCCGTTGCCAGCCCGCCCGTTTCCAGTCCGTCGCAGCCCGTCGGCCAATCCCGACTGGGCAGGTCGTAGATGATCTCATAACCACCTGCTAGCGATTCCAAGCCGCAGACTGGCGGTTCGGTGTTCAGAGAGGAAACGGCACCAATTTTCCGCAGTGGCAGGGGATACTTGGATGCTGCAATGGTGGTGGCCCGTTCCCGACTCTCCACCCCTTGGATGGGGACATCGGCAGCCGGATTGAACTCATTTCCCCTTGGATAGCTGCAGTTTGCACATTTTTCTAGCCGTTGAGCAACGCGTTTCGGTGCGGAAATCGCTTTGAGACTGGGTAAACCAGTCAAGCCAATCAACTAAGCCGGAGTTTAATGGATCGGATAAAAACATCGGATAAATGGACTCTTCGGGGACGATCAGCAGGAACGTACGCAACTTCCATGGGGTACCTTCGACATGCTTAAAAGAGCGGTTTTCTTCGGCCTGATTCTGCTGGTTTTCTCAGGTAGCAACGCGGAATGCGAGGCTCAACAACTGGTCAAGACGATTCAGGACTATTGCCTCAACCCGTTTCGCCAATTCCAGCCGGATGATCCCCAGACGCGAAGTGTTATTTGGAACTGGCAGGCGGGGCGTACAGGATTGTTCTTCCCTTGTGAAGAAGAGGAACAGAAACGGTACTCTCCCTATATTTACTGGAAATACCAGACGATTGATCCGATTCCGCCCTGCCCGATCACTCCGTACCAGCTGAATCGCGACTGGAGGGCAGCCAAGCAGAGGATTATTGATGGCTGTTCCGGCTGTAGCAACAGCTCTGTCTCGATGGGGCCGACTTCCTGCAATTGTGTGGGGCCATGTGCGGCCAGTTGCAGCCAAGGTTGTCAAACAGGATGTAGCAATGGTGGTGATTGTCAAAGCGGCTGCTCGTCGGACGGGACAATCGCGCCGGTGCACCCGGCTTCGCCGGTTCCAGCGGCAGCCCATCAGCCACCCGTGCCACCTCAGCCGAAAACGGAGTCCTCCGCTAAGATCAAGCTTGATCGCCAGGTCCGCCCGGCCAGCGGCAGCGGAGGCCAGGTTGGCCAGTCTTCAGCGGGAGCGGTTCCGGCACCGCCTGCCAGTTTTGGCGAACGTTTTGCCACGAGGGAGGGTTTGATCTCTGTCCGCCCGAATCAACGGAGCCGATCGCAAGAGGCGAATGCTGCCCCAGTGCAGCGACGTTAAACCGGCTCGCGTAAGGTTGTCCTGGTATCGCGCTGTTTACCAATCAACCTGAGTTCAACGTCGACAATCAGGTCCGGTCGACCCGTGCCAGGGCTTGGGCTAGATCATCAATCAGGTCCTGGCTGTTCTCAATGCCACATGCCAGGCGGATCATGTTGTCGCTGATTCCAAACTTGGCTCGCTCGGCTGGCGGGTAATGGTAATAGCTCATCACCAGCGGTTGTTCGATCAGTGACTCGACGCCTCCCAAGCTCGGAGCGATACGGGCAACCTGGACACGGTCGACGACTTGCGCTGTCTGGCGCCAGTCTGCTTGGTCCAGTTCAAACGTGATCAGCCCACCAAACCCTCTCATCGTTTGCTGGGCTAACTGATGGTCCCGGTGGGAGCGGAGACCCGGGTAGAGAACGCGGGAAACGGCCGGGTGATTTTCCAGGAACTCCGCCACACGCTGGCCATTTTCGTTGTGCCGCTGCATCCTCAGCTCAAACGTCTTCAATCCCCGTTCCAGCAGGTAGACGTTATGAGCCGAATTGACCGATCCCAGGATTCCGCGCAGGTCGCGGACCTCGGCCAATTTTTGCTTGCTTCCGGCCACGACGCCGGCCAGCAGATCATTGTGGCCTCCAAAGTACTTGGTTGCCGAGTGCATCACGAAGTCGACGCCAAACTCAATCGGTCGGACATTGAATGGGGTAGCCAAGGTAGCATCGATCAGGGTGTCGACTCGATGTCGTTTCCCGATCGCGGCAAATTGCTCCAGGTCCACGATACTCAAATGCGGGTTGGTGGGTGATTCCGAAATCAGCATTTTGGTGTTGCTGTTGATGGCCGCTTCCATCGCCCGGTAATCGCCTGTCTTTACCGTTCGCGTGACGACTCCGAATCGCGAGAGATGCTGGGTGCAAAACTGACGACTGCGATGGTAGCACTCGTCAAAGAAAATGACCTCGTCGCCGGCCGACAGTTTGGCCGTCAGCAGTCCGACCATGGCCGCCATGCCGCTCGAATAGAGGATCGCCTCTTCGGCACCCTCGAGCGCTGCCAGTTTTCGTTCGACAACCTGTTCGCCCGGGTTGCCGTAGCGTCCGTACTCACCCCGATCCTGGTCCTGCTCGATATAGTCAATAACGGCCTGCGTGTCCTGAAAGGTGTAAGTTGAGGCGCAAACGATCGGGTCGGTAATCGAGTTGATCGGTTTCTGGCGCTGTTCACCGGCATGCACCGATAGGGTAGAAAATCCGGGCTCGAGGCTCTTGGGTCTTCCGGGAACGTGTTGCTCGTCTTGGTTAATCGCGTCGATGGCTCGTATTAACATTTTCCGTATTCCGAACTAAGGGTTCAAAAACGGATTCGCACGCTTAGCAGAAGCAGAGGCAACAGCGTTTTTCAAACTTGTTGCGGCGACCAGATGCTCTTTAGCAGTTAAGGCTGCAAGCGGCACAAATCCCTCCGGCGGGCCACCCAGGGAAACCTGAGGTGACTCGCCAACCTCTCCACTATAAACAGTGAGCACTCTGGTCGGCCTGATAAATTCCTTAATATTGGAAAAAAATCCCATAAATTGGACGCCCTGTCGAGTTAACGGGTCGGCTTTGGCCGGTCCGGAGCAAAGCGGTCAGGCGCGATCCGATGGTGAGGATCTCGGTGCGGTTTCCCCGATAAACGCCGGGGAAAGACTAGGCGGCTGAGCGGACTCGATCGATCGACAAGTCAGGCTGCGACGAAGGCTGGGCCACTGGTTTGGGGGGGGGCGTAAATACGAGTCGCCGGCGGCGCCCGACCCGGGCGAAACGCTTCTCCCCGCGCATCCTGTAACCTTGTTGGGACCATTCTTCAGCGCAATTGCCCAGATCGATGAGCAGGGCCTGGCTCTTTTTCCTGGTCGATTCCAGATCCTGTCGACTCGCTCTTCGGTCGACCCGGATCTTCGGCCCGAAGATGGCCCGGCACCGGGAAAAGGGTCGAGGCAGCGCGAATTCATCCCAGGTATTCAAACGCTTGGGGTTCTCCATCCCGATACCGATGGGGACAATTGGCATCTGTAACATCTTTGCCAGGTAGATCGGGCCCATGGCCATCTCTCGACGGGGGCCTGTCGGTCCATCAGGGGTAATGGCCAGGCTGGTAAAAAGGGAGTTTTTCTTTAACTGGCGAATGGCTCCGGATCCACCCCTTGTCGAGCTGCCTCGGACCACCTGCATCCCCATCGACTCTGCCACCTGGGACACCCACTCGCCATCCCGATGCTGGCTGATCAGGACGCTTAGCGGCAGGTGTCCCCAACAGCCCAGGGCGATCGAAATATACTCGTGCCAGAACACGAAAATCACGTGTTCATTGAAAATAGGGCGTCCTAGTTCTGTGGATGGATCGTAGAAGGCAAGTCGGAAATCGACCAGGCGCGCCATCACGGGTGGTACCGTAAGTGCGGTCAGCTTACCGATCATCTTTTGCGCTAAGGTGGGATCCTGTTGTGACACGCCTGATTCTTTTACCTGAAAAACCTGTATTCCGTTAATGTTCTAAATTGGCCATTGGCCGCTGAAAACTTCGGCTGCTGGCCCGGTCATGAAAACATGGTTGGTTTCCTGGGACCATTCCAGGAGCAATGTTCCACCGCGTAGATGGTTGGTCAGTTTTCGTTCGGTTCTGCCTGAAATGACACCTGCCACACAGACGGCGCTGGCGCCCGTACCGCATGCCAATGTCTCCCCGGAACCTCGTTCCCAGGTCCGTTGACGTACCTCGGAGCGTGATAAAATTTCGACGAATTCGACATTGACCCGTGATGGGAAGCGGGGATCCTTTTCGATTCGAGGGCCCAGTCCCAAAACCAGTTCATCGGACAGGGCTTCCACAAAAATTATGCAATGTGGGTTGCCCATGGAAACACACGTTGCGGTCAAGGGGAGTTCATCCAGTTCCAGGGGAATATCGACGACCTGTTCGCCAGTCTCCCCAGGTAAGTGAATCGGTATCTCACGGGGAGCCAGTTTGGGCGGCCCCATATCGACACGCACCTGATGGACTTTACCGTTTTGTTGAAACACGTCCAATGCCAAGATCCCGGCCCCTGTTTCAATCCGTAACGCGGGTTTGTCACAGATGTCATGGTCGACCAGGTATTTAGCGACACAGCGAATGCCGTTTCCGCACATCTCGGATTCACTTCCGTCGGCATTGTACATCTTCATTTTGGCGTCGGCCTGGTCGCTGGGCATAATCAAAATCAGACCATCCGAACCGATCCCGTAATGGCGATCAGAGACGGCAACTGCTAGCGAACCGGGGTCGTCGGGTGGATTTTCTTGGAAACAATTGACGTAAACGTAGTCGTTTCCTGCGCCGTGCATTTTCGTGAATTTCATTTTATCGGTACTCTTCGAGAGGTAGGCGATGTCCCGGGTGGCCAGTTGCTTGCCGTTAACCGGTCAGGTCCAGTAGATCCCCGGTTGCCGGCCCTGCTTGGGCCTCGCCTTTGCCCGGTTGCCGTGCATTGTTCCTGGCCGCGTTGCCGTCTGGTTCCCGGTCCTGGGCCTCCAGGGTATCACTGATCGGGTTCCCGGTCTCTTTTAGCTGGGGCAGTTGGTTCTGCCGGTTGCGAACATGGGCGGCCACATCCTGAGAGACGAGTGGACTCGCCATCGAGGCCGTGATGGGTGATGCGGAAGGGTCCATTTATCTGCTCCCCCATTCATTCCGGGTTATTGGTCCCCAGGGCGGTACGGGTTTCGTCCTGTAGCGACCCTGCATGATTATTGCCCCCCGCCCCGTGGTTCGATTGGCGTTGAAGGAAAACTGTTGGCGGCAGGGGCCTGGAATAACTGTTTGATCGATTCATTCAAATAAGGGAGAAAGTTCTGGTAGGTCTGGGGATTGTCCAGGGGTCCACGAATATTGATCCACATGATCTGTTGAGCTCCCAATTCCACGATTTCCGACAGCAGAGGGATGTAGTCGTTTCGTCCGACGACCGAGTAGAAGTTCAAGTCCATTTCCCGGTTCATGCTCAGTTTGCCATTGCCAATCAGGCTGATCGCGTCACCGATCAGTTCGATCCGTTGCAGGTTGATTCGATCACCCTGTAACTGAAAATTGATATTGCTGGTGTCAAACGCGTTGGTCGTTACTTCCTTGACGCGCAGTATCTTTAACAGTGAGAGGATTACAGGCAGCTGGTAAATCTCGGCATCCCGCAGTTGAACCGTTCCCAGTCCATGCAGTGAATTCCAATCGATGCAGTTGCCTACCATTTGAAAACTGGCGAAACCTTTGCCGCTCATCTCCTGGAACTGGGGGGCAACCTCGGCGGCAACGTCCTGTAGTTTACTGTTGGCCAAAGTGGCGTCGATTCGAAACGGCATGTCTTCACTATACCGTAGGTGGCTGTCAAAACGGATTTGTCCGCCGAAGACATTTCCGACCAGGGACCGCTGTTGGTCATCCGGGTTGATTTGGCTGGTGTAGGCCCCGGAAAGGACGCGGTAGTTGTCAATCCAGAACGGGCCGTTGACATTCGTGATCTGAATCCCGTACAGCGTCAGGGAATCGAGGGCAATTTCCCCCTTGCACTCGGTTTGTTCTCGAAAGTACTGCCCTTGGACCGACAGCTGACCAAACACGTTTTTGACTGGTAAGCCGAGCAGGATTTCCGCCTGTTCCATGTCAAACCGGACATCCCAACTCATCTTGAAATTGGGGTCGAAGACAGGGCCCGGTGCCGGGTACGAAACCTGGGCAAACTCGGGTTGCGCGTAGCCGCTGTGTTGACCGGATAGCGTGGTTTCGCCGCTGACCGAGACGAGACCCTTGTACTCAAGTTGGCGAATCGATTCGGCGAGAGTTGTTGGTAAAGCGGAAACCAGGTCTTCATCAACCGGTAAAGCGCCCGTCAGGATATTATGCAATCGGACAGCCCAGCGCTGGTCGTCATACTGACCATTCCCATCGGTGGACAGCCAGGCCCGACCATGCTTTCCACGAATTTTCTCCAATTGAACCTGGCCTTGGCCAATCCGGACTCTCCCGCTGAGTTGGCTCAGCTCGTAGGGAAACCAGGTCGGTTCCACTTTTACTGTAGGATGGGAGCCGGAATCGATGCCGGCCGTCAACTGGGCATCTACCCGTACATCGACCTCGGTCGCCTGGGGTGGCAGCAGCAGGTCCACCCGCGTCAGCGCCACCGTTCCGGTCGGCTGAAACCCGTCCCAAATCTGCTGGATATTCTCGGGCAGGGCCGCTCGCAATTGCGTGTCCAGTTTGACATCCTGGCAGAGGAACCTCAGGTTCAGCCCGTCTGCCTGGTTCCAGATTCCATCACACGTGACCCGCGCGGTGTGGCTGCGCCCTGTAATGTTCTCGAAATAAAAGTCCGAGTTCCTCATCTGAATGGTGCCTGCTACCTCGTTCACCGGGTAGTTGAAATGGCTGTGGCGGGTGGTGCCGTCAGAGAGTTGGATATCGAACGTCTTGTCAGCCAATGGATTGTTGGGATCGGTTTTTTCAATTCTGCCTTGGCAACGAATTCGACCGGTGGCGTTGAATGCGCGAACGATGGGTGACATGCCAGGATAGGCGTCGATAGCCTTCATCAGCTTTTCATCAATCGGGAAATCGGTCAGTGTTGCAATGTCACACCGGTAAGTGGCCAAGGGGCCCGGGTTGTGGACGTGCCCTGTCAGGTTGACCTGTTGTTGGCCATTGCGCGAGGTCAACTTGAATTGGCAGGACTCGCCGCGCCAATCAAATTGCCCCTGGCAGTTGGTTAAGCGGTAAGGAAAACGGCAATAATCAAACGACATTTGGAGCAGGTCGGCATGCACCTGTTTGTGACCGTTGGAATCAAGCTCAAATTGCAGGTCAAACAGCCCTTCCGGGGAATACTCGCGACAGAATTTGGGGCCAAATTTCGGGAACAGGTTCAGTATCTCTGGCCGGAAGTTGACATTCCTGCAATGGCCGGACACCGACCAACCACTTCGATTCAGCAGGCCTGTCTGCCGATAACTTAACTCGAACCTGCCGTCGTCCAGATTTCCCGTGGCCCGGTCGATGGAAAACCCATGCTGGTTGACCTGGAATTGGGCGTTGACTGAACGGATACCGACCGGCAGTTGGTCGCTGCTGACACTCAGGTTGCGAATCGTCCCTTGCAGGTCGAACGTCGGCATTTTTTCGAGTAGCTCAGCCTCTCCGTACACGCGGCCAGCGAGTTGAAGCTGCCCCTGGATATTCCGAATTGGTAAAACCGACATCGCCGAGTCGGGCAGGCAGGCCAGCAGCTTTTGCGAGACGTCGACTTGTACGCGGTTCAAGTCGGCAATCCACTCTCCATTGCTCGGATCAAAATAGAAGGTGCCCAGGAAATCATCGATGAACTCACCACTGCATGAGACAGTGATCTTGGCAACCCGGCGTGATTTGATCTGCGTCGGTTCCAGCTTCAGTGATACTTTTTGCAGCGTATACGATTGACCATTCAGCCGGTCCTCGAATTCAACGGTGGAATCGACGAGCCGGACGGGTAGTATCGAGGCCGATGGTGTCATCTGCTGGAACTGGTGGATCAGGGGCTCGATATTGAAACGACCGTCGGGGTAACGCACGAGCCGCAGTTTTGCCCTTTTTAGCTCCAGGCTTTGCGGTTGCGGGTGCAAGGTAACCAGCTCGGTCAAGCTGACGGGCATCTGCACAAATGCCTTGTAGACTTCGAGGATTGGGGAGTCCCCGTCGGCCGGGTCGACCACCTGCAGGTCGGTTAGCTGCAGCCCCTGTTTCTCGACGAACTGCGTGTTATCCAGGGTTGCCTGAAAGCCGATTCGATTCAGTTGCTGGTTGAGAAGAGTCGAGATTTTTTGGGTGACGACGGAGTCGACCTGGGTCTGCAGGTAGAGATAGCCGGCCAAGGCTGCCAAGGCGGCCAGGCATATCAGTACCGGAAGTTTTCGAAACAGCGACATCGGTCGACCAGGGGGTGGGTGGAAGCGGCGAAATAGTAGCGGATTCCGGGCTGCGGACCAACACGGAACCGTTTGCCAGGCCGAGCCGGCTGCAACGCTTCTCGGCGGCTTGTCTCAAAGTCGGATGGACGTTGCCATATCGCAAAATGAGGCCAGAATCTGTGGGGAAAACGAGCGCTTCGGTGGCTGGCCGGCGGTCACGCACAGCGGTTGCCAGCAGCTAGCTTTACGGCCAGGACGGTGCCCCATCTGTTTGGTCGTGTGGTCACCACCTGGCGATTGGACACTGCGCCGTTGGGCTGGAGACACTGGGAAGCGGGGCCGTTTTGATCGGCTCGCTACCAGAATCATCAAGACAAAAACGAAAAAGGCGGCAAGCCACCGCTTGCCGCCCTCAGGTTTCATTTTAGGTCACATCGGCTGAAACAGCCGGGTTGCCTATTCGTGGTAGGGAGTGTCGTCAGTCGATCCGGAGTCGGTCACCAGTTCCACTGGCTTGTAGCCTCCCTTGCTCTTGAAGTAGAAGAACAGGATCAGGTAACAGACCAGCATGAAAGTCGGGAACAGGACCATCGTTCCGAGGGCGGTGAACTGCCCTGCCTTGCTGGCCGCTTCCAATTCCGCGCCGACCTTGTCACCGTCTGTCTCCATGGCTTGGGCGGTCTTATCCGGATCGATCGATTTGTACGGGTATCCAAACGTCTCTTTTTCCTGGACAACGATCGCGGCTGTTGCCGGTGCGTTCTTTTCCAGCTCGGCACTCGACTTGATATCCTGGAACATCCCGATCATCGGGAAACCGATCACACCGACGGCGATCATGCCAATGCCGGAAATGGCGTTCAACGAGAGACTCCCCCCCTTGGGGCATTGCTCGGACGTGACACCCAGCATGGTCGGCCAGAAAAACGTCTTGCCGAACGCGTAAAGGGTAGCGGCTGCAAAGATTGCCAACATTCCCGCATCACCGGTCAGAGAGAGGGTGTACAGGCCAGCCATGGCCAACAGCGAACTGACAATCAACAGGCCAATGGGAGACAGGTTGTGGACAATCGGCCCGGCAAAAAACCGGAGGATCATCATGATCAGTGACGTGTAGACCAGGACCCAGCCGGCATTGTAGCCGAGGGCTTGCATCGGTTTTTCCATCAAGCCACTGATCCAGCCGTCGGTGCCAATTTCAGTGATCGCCAAGGGCATCATGATAATGATCAGGAAACCCATGATCGGTCGCCCGAAACTGCGGGTGTAAACCGCGAAGAAAAGGACGGCGAGGGCCGTCAACAGGATCGGAACCACGACGGGTAAACCATAACCAGCGATCAGCACCTCATCCATGCCCAGGTAGGCAAAAAGCGGCTTGAATACGACGTCACCGAGTTGCCAGAAAATCAGGCCAAACCCGATCAGCGCCCCAAACGCGCCAAACTCGGCCAGCATCTCGCGGTAGCTGACCCCCGCCTCTTCCCGTTCCTGTACCGGGAATCGAACCCCGATCAGCATGACCAGGAAGAGCAGCGCCGGGATAGCCACAATGCCTAGCACGATTCGCCAGTCACCTGTCGCCGCCGTATCGGCCAGGAAAATGGTCAGCATCCCGCCCAGGACCAGACCGCCGGGCCAGCCGGCATGCAGGATGTTGAGCCACTTCGTCTTATCTTTGTTATACATCGTGGCGACAACCGGGTTGATGAACGCCTCGACCGTTCCATTACCGAGGGCCAGGATAAAACTGCCCCAGTAAAGAAAGAAATAACCACGGGACTGAGCATCTTCCAGCGCGGCTCCCTCAACCCCCTGGATTGCGGCATAGGCCAGGCAGGCCATGACCAGGTAGACTGCGTAGCAGAGGAAGGAAAAGATCATCGCGACGCGGTAGCCAATCTTGTCGATGATCAGGCTGAACAGGATGATGGAAATACCGAACGGCCAAATGCCGGCGCCGCTTAACTCGCCTACCTGGGTTGCATCGAGTCCAAAATCAGTATTGAAACGGACATTGCAGAGGTAGATTCGGCTGAAAAAGGCAAAGGCCGTCGTGATCAGTGCAACGAAGCATCCCCAAAAGACGATCTTGTTATTTCGGTCGTTCATGGAATTTCACCCCTCCACCGGGCGTGATTGAATTGAGTGGGCATTGGTTCGAAGTTGTTGGCGTATCGCGGGTTCAATCTCCTGCCAGCTACCAATGCAGTTAGCGTCTGATAAACGCCCCTCGACTGTGGGGTGGCTTACCGTCGACAGAGTATAAATGACTCTGTCTGTGAAGTAAACAATTTGCCCCGGCATTTCCGACTCTTATCGTCGGTAATTTGCTCGGTTTCTCCCAGTTTACTTGACCCTGCAAGTCGGTTACTTACCCGGCGGCGTCTGGATTCTGATACGGAGTTTGTGTCGGTCGGATTCGACCCGAATATTGCCAGGCAGGTTGAGTACGACCTGCTCATCTTTTTGCCGGGTCAAGTCAGAGAGTTTCCGCCACCAATCGCGGTTCATATCCTGGCGGGGCCAGTCACGGTCTTGCCAGGCGCGGGTCAACAAGTGAGCGATCACGAGTGGATCGGCCTGTTCCAAGATGGATTTGTCGAGTGTCAGACTTTGTGTGTCATGCTCGATGAACGCATTCGAAAAGGTTTCGGCTTGTCGATCAAGATACTGTTCGAATTCTGTCGCCAGTTCGACCAGTTTCATCACCGCGCCATCCACTGCCGGGAATCTTTGACGGAGCGGAGGTAAAATTTCATTCCTCAAGAAGTTTCTGGTGTAGTCCGATGTCTGGTTGGATGAATCCGTGCAAAAAGGTTGATTGATTTCGTCCAGCGCAGCCAGGATGGTTTGGCGCGAAACGTGCAACAACGGACGGACGATACTCACCGCTCCGTCCACCCGCAATGGCGGGATTCCCTGCAAACCGGAAAAAGCGGTACCCCGGAAGATGCGAAACAGGGCCGTTTCGACCTGGTCCTCCAGGTTGTGCCCGGTCGCCAGGTAACGCGCTCCACAAGAATTGGCCATCTGCATGAGCTGTTCGTACCGCGCTTGCCGCAGAAAATCTTCCGATGGGGATTGCGAGTTCAAGTCGTCCAGGTCAAGGCGTTGACTGACGAAGCGAAGGCCATGCAGTTCGGCCAGGCGCTTGACAAATTCAGCGTCGTCGGCCGACGATTCCCGGATTGCATGATCGACATGGGCGACGATTAACTCCTGGCTTTTTTCGACAGCCATTCTCAGTTGAACCAGGACGCGCAATAGCAGGACACTGTCCGCACCACCGGAAACAGCGACCATGAAAGGTTGCTGGAACCAGGACTCGGCAGACCACCGGTCCGTCAGTGACTGGCAAATGCTAACGAAATTCGGTGGTTCATTGTTGGGCGGGATCATGGGGTTACCAACGTCGATCGAAAGGTGACGGGTGCAAGATTGCGTTTCCAGAAGGGTCTGGTAAGATGAATCACAGTTCTCTCGCCTGATTTGGCAGGGTGAACGGGTTTATATCAAAGCAACATTGCGATTCGGTGAACTCCGGGTGCGATGGCTAAGGTGAATCGACAGTAAAAGTTGGCACGTATTTTAATTCAGCCTTGACAGGTATCCTTTACCGATGGCGATCTTATTTTACCTATTGGGCATGGTGCTGGGGATTTGGCCTTTCAAATTCCGTAAGTATCCCGCGAAGGGGAGAGAATCGAACAATCGATGCGTCTCCCCGAGGGCTCGCCTGGTGGAGTATGCCATATGGATGCCGTTTTTGGGATGGGGTTCGGCATGGTTCGTCGATTGCGGGCCACCGTATTCCCCGGGTTGGCGACTGGTCAGGATCAACTTCGAATCCAGGAGTCATCCGCACCATGATCGATCAGGGCCCCCTGCGAAAGCGGGCGAATTAAATGAAGCCTGTGATCGAGTCGATTGAGCGTCTTGCTCGAGCGGCTTGCTGACTCTTTACGAGTTCCTGTCTTTCCCCCGTCCTCGCTCCCCTTGCCGGGTGGCTCAAATATTGGGGTAACGAGCCAAATGGAAAGCACGAGCCTAATTGTCGGTGCGGCCGGAGGGCTGATTCTGGGAGGCGGACTGGTTTTCTTCTATCTGTTCTTGGCTGGAAAGGATGCCAAGTCCAAAGCGAAATCGGTCATGGACGACGCGATGCGCGAAATTGAAGGGAATCGTAAAGAAGCAGAACTCCAGATCAAAGAAGAGACTCTCAACCGGAAAGCGCAGGCAGAACAGGAAATCAACCAGAAGCAACAGAAACTCAATGAGCAAGAGAGGTTGCTTGACAAGCGAGAAGCGCAGGCCAGCCAGTTGTCGCAGGATCTGGAGAAGCAGAGTGGTATCATTGAATCGAGCCAGAACCGGCTGAAGATCAAATTGGATCAGGCGACCCAGCGCGAGAATGACCTGAACGAGATTTTTGATAAACAGCGGAAACAATTACAACAGATCACCGGCTTGAGCAAGGAAGATGCGACGGCGCGCCTGTTGAAACTGTTGGAAGACGAACTGGGAGAAGAGGTTGGCAGTCGCCTGCTGGAACATGAAAGAATGATTACGGAAATGTCCGAGGTCAAATCGCGCGAAATTCTGCTGATGACGATGCAGCGTTTTGCGGCGAGCCAGACGGCCGAATCGACAACCAGTACCGTTGACATTCCGAACGATGACATGAAAGGCAGGATTATCGGCCGCGAGGGCCGCAACATACGGGCCTTTGAAAAAGAGACAGGGGTCGATGTCATTATCGATGACACACCCGGGGTCGTGATCGTCAGTGGTTTCGACCCGGTACGACGGGAAATCGCCCGGATCGCGTTGGATAAGCTGATTAATGATGGTCGAATCCACCCCACACGGATCGAAGAGGTCGTGGCTGAGACCGGCAAGGAAATGAAGGAGTTCATCCGCAAAAAAGGTCTCGAAGCGGCCGAGGAGGTGAACGTCAAGCGCCTGCATAAACGCGTGATTGAAATGTTGGGCCGTTTGCATTTTCGAACCAGCTACAGTCAGAATGTCTTGCGACACAGCGTGGAGGTTGCTTTTCTTTCCGGCATGGTTGCCGAGTTGGTTGGCCTGGATGGAGACCTGGCTCGTCGGGCCGGTTTGTTGCACGACATTGGCAAGGCAGCCGATCATGAGAGGGAAGGTGGCCACCCCAAGATTGGCGCGGAAATTTTGAAGCGCCACGGGGAAGGCCCGGAAGTCGTTCACGCTGCCTTGGGTCACCATGATGAAATCGTGGTCGAACATCCTTACACGGTTGTCGTAGCTACCGGCGACGCCTGTAGTGCTTCGCGACCGGGTGCCAGGCGGGAATCCCTCGATCGATATATCAAGCGAATGGAGGAATTGGAAAGCATTGCCCTCGAGTTGAAGGGGGTAACGCAGGCCTTTGCTGTCCAGGCTGGCCGAGAGGTTCGCGTGATCGTCAGTTCCAAGGAGGCCGATGACGGTCGCGCGGCAAAAATCTGCCGTGACATCGCCAATGCCTACGAGGAACAGTTGACGTATCCCGGAGAAGTTAAAGTAACGGTGATTCGTGAGTCACGTTTTACCGAATTGGCAAAATAAGATTACTATCACGTGCCTGGGGCACTGGAAAGTTGTGTCGTGAGGATCCTTTTTGTCGGCGATGTTGTGGGAAAGCCTGGTGTTCAGTTTCTGACAGGTGTCCTGCCTGGCATCAGACGCCAGGAGTCGATCGAGTTGGCTGTGGTCAATGCTGAGAATGCTGACGGAGGTTCTGGGATCAACCCGGGCATCTACCGCCGGCTGGTCGCGGCTGGGGTGGATTGCATCACTCTCGGCGACCATATCTACAAGAAAAAAGAGATCATCGATATCCTGGAAAACCAGTCCAATATTGTCAAACCGGCCAATTACCCGGAACAGGCTCCTGGAAAGCCATGGGTCGTGGTGAAATCGGAAACCGGTCGTAAGGTTGCCGTATTCAGCTTGATGGGGCGGGTATTCATGCGGCCGGTTGATTGCCCGTTCCAGGCTGCCGACAGGATCCTGGAAGAGCTGCCGGCCGACGTGAAGATTCGATTCTGCGATTTTCATGCCGAGGCAACGAGTGACAAGCAGTTGATGGGTCGATTTCTGGATGGTCGGGTCTCTGCCTGTCTGGGTACCCACACCCATGTCGCGACAGCCGACGAACAGGTTCTTCCCGGGGGGACGGCGTTTCAATCGGACGTCGGGATGACCGGGCCACACGAAAGTATCTTGGGCCGTCAGATCGATAAAGTCATGGAAGCTACGATTACTTTCAAGCCGCTCCCGTTCCTGGTCGCCCAAAACGATGTCCGCTTGAATGGTGCCATTGTCGATATCGATCCCAAAACGGGCCGGGCGCAGGGAATCAGGCGGTTTTCTGTCCGCGAAAAGGATGCCGACCATTACCTGGAAGAGTATTGAGCAATGCCAGGTAACGCGTTGCTATCACCTCTCCAGTTGGTCTTGAACGCGTAACGCCCAATCGCTAATCTTCCCGCGATTTCCATCGACCGGCCCGGATTGACAGCCAGTATTGATCCACTTGCTTTCAATCATCACGCTCCGGTTTGCGTTCACTTGCGAGACGTTTTTCGGGCCTTCCCGACGGCAGGATGCCGAGTTTCCTCGTGGCGAAAGGGTGGAAACCCTACCGGTAGAATAACGGTGCCAAAACAAGGAAAAATCAGATGTCAAGAAACGGCAGTTGGGTGAAGTTTTTTGTTTGCGGTTTGACCATCGTATCGCTGATCTCGAGCGTCGGATGCATGGGTGGATTGGCCCAGTTGCTTTATGTCATGAAGGGGCACAAAATTCCCGCCGAGTACAGTGATCTGGAAGGGAAACGCGTAGCGGTTGTCTGTATTTCCGACGCATCGGCCTACGGTCCTGATACCTTGACCGACACCATCAGCAAGTTGGTTGGTATGAAATTGCAGAATGGCGTCAAAGGTATCAAAATCATTCCCGCCAAGACGATTGAAGATTGGGCCGACAGGAATACCTGGGATGAAACCGACTTCTACGCGATTGGCCAGGGCGTTCAAGCGGACGTCGTGGTCGGAATCCAGATTGCCGATTATTCGATCAAGGAGGGTTCGACCCTTTACCAGGGCCGTTGTGAAGTGACTGCTACCGTTTTTGATATCGAGAACGAAGGCCAGGTATCTTATTCGATCGGGCCTGATGAGTTTCAGTTTCCGGAGCAGCCCCGACCTGCCATCCAAACGAATGACCGGAAATTTGAAGCGGTCTTTCTGGCCAAGTTGACCGAGTTCATTTCCAGGCGTTTCTGTGCCTACGACCGGTTGGAAATGGTCGCTGATGATGCCTCGTTAATGCACTAATCACGAGTGGAAACAGAAAAAAGTCGGTCTGTCAGGGACCGACTTTTTTTGTAGGATTCACGAGGCAACACCCCCATAGCAGCTGGCTAGAGCTTGGGGGGTGGCCGTTTCACCTTGGGCATTGCGTTGGCCTGCGGCCGGGGATTCGCCCTGGGTGGATTGTTATTGTTGTTGTTATTGTTGGCCCGTGGTCCGGGTGGGGTTGGCGGCGGAGTGAAGGCTTCTGTCCACTGCCAACCGAGTGGCGTTTCCAGTTCACGTGCGGCCAACATCGCCCAGGGTGTGTCGGGGTGCTGGTCGATGACCCGCTCCAGATAAATCCTGGCTCTTTCAGCCAACTTGGCTGCCTGGCTCCCGGTGCTGATCGTATCGGCCGGTTCGAGAATCCAGGTGTTGTTCTGCTCGTCTTCAAATTTCAATTTGGTCTTGGCCAACGCCAGCATGGCGTTATAAGACTCAGCACGGACCTTGCTGGCCATGATCCGGCCAAAGGCGAGATCGTAACCGGCCTGCCATCGTGGCGAAGCTTCCATTTCGCGATCCTGTTCGCCCGCTTTTAGAATCGCATACAGTTGCTCGTACTTCGGTTCGAGTACGGCCGCGGCCCGTTGGGCCTGGCTGATGGCATTGACAAAGGTCGCTTCGTTCAGCTTGGGGAATCGATATTGGGGTGCCTGCAACTGGCCTGTCGCGGAAGCTTCCGCAGCCTGTACCAGGACGTAACGGCAATCGTTTTTCTTCAATCGCTTCATGTACTCTTGTCGGGAGACGTAATCGGGCCGGTACTTCCGCATGTTTTTCGAGTCGAAAAAGTACCTCAGATCGGCCGAGTACGCGTCCGTCTCCGTTCGTCGCACCCTGCCCACACGACGATTCGGGTGGACGGCAAAGTAGATGCCCCCCGTTTCAAAACAGAGTCGTGTCAGGCTGAACGGTCCAAAACCGGAATCAATCATCTCAAGATCTTCGAAATCACCACCATTGAACTCCAGCTTCAGACGTTCGGAAAACAGTGATTCAGGGCCCTGAGAAACCTCGGCAAATTGTGGTGACTGGTCAAACTTTGGATCCGGGTCAACCCATTTCACGTAGGTTTTGTCACGACCAAACGGTGCGGGAACACCGATCACATACACGGGTATTTCATACTTGCTACAAGCCTCGACGGCATCGTCCAGTCGCGCCGCGTCGTCACCCGCTTCGTCGGATACAACGATGAACATGATATTCCGGTCGCGGTCACCGCTGGCGCGGTTGATGCGACGGTATTTTCGATAGGAATCTACACCCTGCAGCACCGTTGAGAAGACGTTCTCGACTCCGGTATTGTCGCGGGGGATTTTTCCGATCGACGCCTTGATCAGTTCCGGGTCGTCCGTTTCTTCTTCCAGCATCGGGTTGATTGTCTGCCCAAAGGCCCAGACCTGTGTCAGCAAAGGTCGGTCATCATGTTTCGCAAAGGACTTATCCCCTGAGGCCTTGAGGACGCCCAGTTCGTGGTAGATTCGCTCGAACCGATCCTGAATCTCCTCCCGTTGTCGCAATAGGCTGGCTGACTGGTCAAACATCCAGACAACGGTCGTTTTCCGCTCCTGAAGCGAAAGGAGGATCTCTTCGGTGATTCGATCAACCGCCCCGGATGCACCCTTGACGCTGTAGCCGGCGGCGCCGGTCTGGGAGACCTCGGTCAGGACTTCTGCAGTATCTGTGAAAAAATCATCGTTCTTGGTGACGATTTCACCCAGGTCTTCCATCACGGGAACGTCAAAATCCTCGGAAACTTCGTTTTCAATCGAGACCTCCGGGGCTTCAGCGTTAGCCAACTCAAAGGCGTCGTCGTCCTTGGCCCCTAATTCTTCCATGGTCTCGTCGTCGAAAGCGACTTCGGGTGGAAGTTCGAGCAGGTCGATCACTTCACTGGTGTCAACGACCAGTTTGGGATGATCCGGCACGTTGGGGTCGATCATGTACTTGGCCAGCAGGACAAGTAGAAGCAGGTGAAAGCCAACACTGACGACCCAGAAAGGAGCATCTCCATCGATCGGAGTCTCTACGCGGCCCGTTTTAACCTGCAACCACCTTCGCAAACGTTTGATCATTTTGTGGGTCCCTGTTTCCCAGGCTCGAAATCAAGCCAGATGTCGAAGACTTCAATGTCCGTTACCGCAGTATGGAAGCAGTTGAGCGGTATTTGCTCGAGGCAGTATCTATATTTTCGGACGAAAAAAGGGAAATGGCAACCCAAATCATCCGCAGACAGTTTTGGAAAGCCAATTTTTAGCTGCTTTCCAGTGTTTTTGTGCAAATTTTCAATTAATTTCGACGGATTGTTTGGCGATTCGGTTCCCCAGAAAATGAGTTATTGCCAGGTTGTAACAAAACTGAATTTGACCCATTTTTCCCGCTGTTCTACGATTTAACGGTCCGACATCCTAGCCATGAAAGTACGCATGATCATTCGAACTGAAAAAAGGTACCAACTGTCTATCTTGTTGATCCTCGCTGCCTTGTGCGGGGCTGGCGAATTGAACGGGCAGGAGAGCAAAAAGACGGAAATTGCTGATCCGGAGACCGTTTTCCTGGTGACCAAGGATGGTGTCGAATTGCGGGCCGAGTGGTTCCCGGGCAAGCCTGGCAAGAACTCGGTACCCGTGATCCTGCTGCATGATTGGAACGGGAGTCGTCAAGATCTGTATGGTTTGGCAACCTACCTGCACCGAGAGCGGGGATGTTCCGTGCTGGTGCCCGACATGCGGGGTCATGGTGACAGCATTTCGCTCAAGAACAGTGACGAGACGATTAAGCGAGACAAGTTTCGGAAGAGTGATTTTCTCGGTTTTGTCGAGGACATTGAAACTTGTAAACGCTTTCTGGTTTCCAAGAACAACCTGGGTGACCTCAATATCGATTTGTTGGTGATTGGGGCGGTGGGGAAGATGTCGCCGTTTGCGGTTGATTATGCGTTGCGGGATTGGACTTGGGAGCCGCTGGGAGGGATCAAACAGGGACAGGATGTCAAAGCGATCGTGATGATCTCTCCTGAAAGGAAATTTAAGAGTGCCTCGATGACACCCGCTTTTAAGATCCCGCTGATCAGTGGAAGGAATGCGGAGCCTCTGCCGATTTACCTGACCTGGGGATCGCGTCACTCGTCGTCTTCGAGGGAAGGTAATTCGATCTACTCGACTCTGTCTGGCAGCCGGGAAAAAGTCTCGAGTAAACTCCCGGTTGAGCAACGGTGGAAAAAGCAAACACTGTTCAAAATTTTATACAAATCGAACCTGACGGGACGAAACCTGCTGAAAGAACAGGGGGACGGGATGTCGTCCGATATCGGGCTGTTTATCGAGAAGAAGGTCGCCGGTCGCAAAGATGATTTTCGCTGGCAGGATCGCAGCCGCAAATAGTCAACCGGTATCAGAATGGATGAGACCGGTTTCTCCCATCAAAATCCCGCACTGGTGTTCCCCATCGGTTAGTCTTGGAAGATCGGTATCTTGATGGTCATGCCTGGCGGAAGTGTCGACGGGTTGACCAACTTGTCCTGGTTGGCGAGGTAGATGTCGAGATAGAAATCGGGCCGACCGTAGTACTGGTCGGAAAGCGACTGTAACGAATCGCCAGGTTCTGTTTTGTGGTCAAGGAAGTTCGTCGTCGCCGGTTTGACTTGCTCGCTGCGATGATGGACTGCGGCCAGTTCACTGTGGGCTTTCTGGTTCAGGCCGAATGGAATCCCCGTTTTTCGACTGAAAGAACGGGTTCGATTGTTGCGCCCCGGCGGGTTGCTCCCCGCGCGAGAAGGTGCCAGTTGTCGTGGAGTGATGTTGTGACTGGGCGGTAGCTGAAGTCGGTCGGCAAACGCATTGGCCGGGCTTGCTGTCTCGGCGTTATCGCGGGCCCAATTCCGGTCCAACTCCGGTGGATCGGGTATTTTGATCAGCCGCGGAGGGTCGGTTTGGGCTACGAATGATTGCCCATCGGTATCCAGGATCGTCGTCTCCAGGTGGGAGAAATCGGGTACGACGATTTCGTCAATCGTATCTTTGTCGACCGGGGTTGGTCCGGCAGGACTTTCGTTGTGTGATCGATCCTTGGGTGCTTGTGCCAGCGAGGGTGATCCGTTGGGCAATTGGAAGGGTGATGCGCCGTTCTGGTCGGAAGGGGTTTCGGGATTAGCGGAATTGCCCATCTCCGTCTCGCGCCTGCCCAGGATGCGATCCCGTAATGACGGTGCCTGGCCCCCGTCGATCAGGTCTTCCGGTTGGTCGTCGATCAACGACGCGTTGCGGGTATCATTCTGCACAATCTCGGAACCGCGGTCCTCCTGCAGCGGCCAGTCCAACTGCAGCAGATGATTTAACAGCAGTGTGGTGCCAACCAGCAGGATTCCAAGGGTGATGTACTTGAACTTGTTCATGGATGTTTCCAGGTCGGGACGGTCAATATTCAAAGGTTGTTTCGTGGGGTGTCAATTTCGAGTGGCGTCCAGTGCCCGGTGCTGGGGAATTATTACTTCCGCTTGATGAGTTCCATGAATTCCAGGTGGTTTTCGTGGACAGAAAGCGTTTTTTGGACGTGGAAGCAACGGTTAGATAAAGTTTGACGGCTGGAAAAGGATGGCGAGCCGATGGCGGTAATCTCTGCCCTTTCGGTGACTGCCAGCCGGTGAAGAGTGGAACTGGCGGGTTGCTCGTTAAGCCGGCCGCATCGATTGCTTGAGCGTCTTCGGTGGGTGACGGAATTCCCGTCTCCGGGAGCGGTTGGCTAAGCCGCGCGGGCTACGTATTTTTCGTGGTAATGCTGACGAGCCTGTGCCTGCCAGTTGTCCCGGGTCATCCGGTCTTTGAAACGGAGTAATTTCGAAAATTCTGCGATGGCCTGCCCGTCCCAGGAGAAGATCTGTTCGTAGGTATAGACCCCAAGCTTATTGAGTTTTGTTTCCAGCACTTCAGCAATGCCGGAAATCTGTTGAAGGTCGTCTGTCAAATCAGGACGGGTGGTGTACAGCAGGCCGAGTACCGGGTCGATTTCTGTGGTGCCACCGTAGTGAACCGGGTTCAGTTCGGGGCCTGCCGCCGTGGGCGGGGTTGTCCTGCCGGCTGCGGGTGTTTCCAGCAGGCGCGGAAATTTCAAAGTCGCCGTTGCTTCCCGCTTCCGCAGTGCATCTCGTTCGCGCCTCAAATCTCCGATTGTCTCTTCGCTGACTGTTGCCTGAGATTTGAGCGCCTCAATCTCCTTGCGCATGTGGTTGACTCGATCCAGTGCCGAGTCTCTCTGCTGCAGGAGCATGTGCAATCGTTGTTTTATTTCGGCCGGGTCCAGGCCGAGTTGCTCGGGGCTATGGACGCCCGTATTTTCCTGCCGTTCGGCCGGTTCAAGGTGGTCTGCTTCCCGGGACACGTGATTTTCTGCCAACTGGTGTGTGACCTCAACGAGTTCGGCCTGGGTCAAATTCAACCGTGTGCTGAGGTTTTCTGCACAAGTCGTCATGTCCAGTAGCGAGTTTTCCGTATCCTGTAATTGTTTTGCGAGGCGATCAGCTCTTGATCGCTCTTCTGCACGAGCCTCTTCTATTTGGACGTGGCTGGCGGCAACCGTATCCTGTAGTTCGGTAATCGAACTACTGAGCAAAGCATTCTGTTGCTGTTGCTGTTGGAGTTGATCACGGCATTCTGCCAGCTCCTGTCGCAATTCGGGAAGTCGGTTTTGCTGGTCATTCAACTCTCGGCCCAGCTCGATCAGCAATGCCCTGCTGTGGACGCCGGATCGCAACGTGTGTTGGCTTTCCCGGGTTGGTGAAATCTGTTCGACCGATGCGAGCCGCGCCTGGTGCTCATTCAGGTAAAGCGTCTCCAGTTCAAACACCAGCTCGCGATGGAGTTGAATCTGGGCTTCCAACTCAGCTCGTTCCTGAAGGGATTGTTCACGATCGGTCAACAGTTCGTCACACAGTTCCTGCAGCATCTTCAATTGGTCGTTCAGCTGGCTCCGTTCGCGCTGGCAGCATTCCGCACCATCCTGACCAGGCGGTAATAAAGATAGCGACGGAGTATTCTCCGCCGCAGTTCTGCAATTTTTCGCCTTGGCAGCGCGGCGATTGGATACGAGAAAACCGCAAGCGCATCCTGCCAAGAGCAATAGCGAACCGATCAACGACAGAAAAATCCAGCTTGTCATGCGAGAATCCGTTTCAGTTGCCTGGCGACCAGACCATTGCTAGCTGTTAGGATGAGGGTGGCCAAGGGTATCGTATTTAAAATTCGGTTGGCCAGGGGGAAGACTTGAAAAGTTCAGGTCGCCCGGCAGAAAACCTGCCTACATTCTTCAGTTTGACGGAAAAGTGGTACCTGGAAGTCCTGAGTGGCCCGGGTCATAAGACAGGAGATCGAACATGCCATGGATTGAACAGGTGCCGGTAGAACAAGCGACCGGGCCCTTGAAACAGGAATTTGACGCGGCGATTGCCCGTTCCGGACAGGTCTGGAATATCGTGCAGATCATGAGTCTCAACCCGGAACAGCTGCGGGCCAGTATGGAACTTTACAAGGCGATC